>CAZXGD010000027.1:0-43671 GCA_964640485.1 uncultured Isosphaeraceae bacterium
CCCGAAGCGTTCGAGGCTGCAAGGAGAGCTGGCTAATATGATGAGCGTGTCCACCAGCGCTGGGGAGCTCTAGTCTGCGACAGGTCCACTACGGCCCATCAGCGGGATACGTGGCGCTGGTCTTTTCCGTCTCCCACACGGTGACTCGCACCAGTTCGCCACCTCGCTCGTGAATGGGGGCTTGCAACAGGGCATGGCACGCGGCCGCGATGTTTTCCACACTCGGATTCACGGTTGCAAACTCCTGAGTGTCCACGTTCAGGTGCTTGTGATCAAAGCGGTCAATCACAGTAGTGGCCACAACCTCTTCGAGGTGGCGAAGCGTGAATGTGGGAATCTCCTGGTGAATGGGCACGCGAACGCTCACCTCCACTCGGTAGTTGTGACCGTGCCCGTTGGGGCTGTTGCACTTGCCAAAGGTTGTTTTGTTCTGCTCATCCGTCAACTGTTGGCAGTGCAGCCGATGCGCCGCGGCAAACTCAAATCGTTCTGACAGAATGGCGGTGCTAGGCATTGAAGGTCTCCATTGAAGGCTGGCAAAGGGGCTCGGACGCCAGGTGAGCGAGCGCACGCGGGCGCCGGATGGCAGGTCATTCTGAACCGCCGCATGGCTGCTGGCCAATACCTGCACCGGGGATACAAGGGTTGGGTTCAGGAACGCCTGCTGCATCGGTGGAACCACCCACCGACGAACGACAGCGTCAAGCTCTTGAATTCCAATCAGGTACCCCGTGACGCAATCGGGCACGCCAGAAACGCAAATCTCTATCTCATGGACACTTCCAAAGCCTTCCAGCGCGGGCAAGCCCAGCATGCCGTTCGATCGTGACGGGGAATGCCCTGCATCCACAGCACGCGAATGAGCCAAGTCTGTCTCCCGAAAAATCACCGCTCTCACCACTCTGCACAGCAGAATGGCGCGGCGGACCGGAAGGGGCGATGGGCGCGCTGCAGGGGGCATTTGGAAAGATTCTTCCAAGAGTATGTCCTCTAAACCGTGAAGTGGGGTTCACCCTCTTGCCACGGGGCAGTTCATTGCCTACAGTATGGGCATCTCAAGTGCCCCCGGAAGGGCTCGGCGTGAGGCTTGCCTCCGCCGGGCCTTTTTAGTTGGTGTCGCTCGCGTCCGCCTTAGACTCGCGGCATGGTTTCAAGCGCAGGTGATCATCGCCCTTCGCACGGCAAGCACGCCTCTGCCGAATTGCACGGCATCTGCAAGACCTACTTCAAGCCCGATGGTGAGGTACTGGTTGAAGCGCTTAAATCAATCGACCTCGTGATCCCGCGTGGACAGTACATGGCCATCATGGGCGCTTCAGGGAGCGGCAAGAGCACACTCATGAACACGCTCGGCTGTTTGGATCGCCCTACCAGCGGCTCCTACCTTTTGGATGGCGAAGACGTCTCAAAGATGGAAGACGAGACCTTGAGCCGAGTGCGAGGTCGAAAGATCGGGTTCATCTTTCAGGCGTTCAACCTGATTCCTGAACTGAATATCGTTGAGAATGTTGAAGTGCCCCTCTTTTATCAAGGCGTTGATGCCGCCACGCGCCGCGCTCGCGCACGAGAGGTGCTCACAACGGTGGGGCTTCACGATCGATTCACCCATCGTCCCGCGGAGTTGTCGGGGGGCCAGCAGCAACGCGTGGCCATTGCACGTGCTTTGGTTTCAGATCCCACCATCCTGATGGCCGATGAACCTACTGGCAATTTGGACAGCGCCACCGGCGATGCCATCTTGGCCATCATCGACTCCTTACACGCACGAGGCTTGACCATCGTCATGGTGACGCACGACAATAGAATTGCTGAACGCTGTGAGAGAATCGTGCGTCTGCGCGATGGAGTCATTGAGAGCGATCGCGATGGGGGCAGGGTGAAGGCCGCCCCTTTGGCGGAGGCAGGCTAATGCGCGTGTTGGGCATTGATCCTGGGCTCCGAGTGGCGGGGTACGCCGTTGTGGAATTGCTCCCCGGAGTGCGCGATCCCAAGTTGGTTGAAGCCGGTGTGATTCGCCTGCATGCCCAGGATTGTGTGGCCACTCGACTAGCCCAGTTGTACACGGAACTTCAAGCGCTGATCAGTGAAACCTCTCCTGATCGGTTGGCGGTGGAGGAGATCTTCTCGCATGTCAAGCATGTGAAGACAGCGGTCATCATGGGCCACGGCCGCGGGGTGGTCTTGCTTGCGGCGGCCGAGCGGTCTCTTCCAATTGATGAACTTGCACCCACAGAGGTTAAAAAGGCCCTCACGGGCCGGGGGCATGCCTCAAAGGCGCAGGTGCAGCGCGCCGTGATGCACCAGTTTGGGCTGGCCACGCTGCCCGATCCGCCCGATGTAGCGGATGCCATCGGAATCGCGGCGACCGCGGCGCGTAGGCTCACCGCGCTCGCGGCCGTTGCATTGCAGCCCCATGCCTGAACGCAAGTCACCGCTCTTGATCATGTGCCGCCGACTTCTGAGCGATCAGTTGACGCCGGTGTTGGCGTATCGGCGCTTGGTGGCCCCAGATAACCGAACGGCCTCAAGCTTTCTCTTTGAGAGCGTGGAGAACGGCACCACCGTGGGGCGATGGTCCATGCTGGGAGCGCAGCCAGAACTGCAGGTGGTGGCGCGGGGACATCGCGTGCAGATTCGCCGTGCCTCGGGCACGCAAACGCGGGAGTCCCCCAATCCGCTGGACGTGGTGCGAGAGCTCGGAGCCCGCTACCAGCCCCAACCATTGAATGACGTTCCGGCAGCGTTTCATGGCGGGTGGGTGGGCTACTGCGCCTTCGACGCGGTGCGATACCTGGAACCTGAGAAGCTCCCGTTTTCCAGCGCTCCTGTAGACGATCGCAATCTCCCCGATGCACACTTTGGCCTCTATCGCCAAGTGGCTCTGTTTGACAACGCCACCAAACTGCTGCACGCGGTCGTGGCCGTTCCTGTGGAAGAACATGCCAGCCATAGCGCCGCGATGGCTGAGGGCCAGCGGCAGATGGGTGAGTTTTGTGATCGCCTTACTCGTGGCGGTCCCGCCCTTGCTCCCGGAGTGGTGTCCTTGGATATGGCCCAAGCGCCCGTCGTGCCGGAGCACAGCACATTCACCAAGAGTGAATTCGTGCACTCGGTGAAACAGGCGCAGGAGTACATCCGCGCGGGGGACGCGTTTCAAGTGGTGCTTAGCCAGCGGCTCGAGCGAACCACTCGCGCAGATCCTTTTGACATTTACCGTGCGCTGCGAGTGGTGAACCCCAGCCCGTATCAGATCTACCTTCAAGCGGAGGGGTGCATTTTGGTCGCCAGCAGCCCGGAGATTCTCTGCCGAGTACGTGGTCGGCAGGTGGTCAATCGTCCGTTGGCGGGCACCCGTCGCCGAGGTGCCACCGGCGATGAAGACGTTGCGCTCGAGCGAGAACTTCTTGCGGATCAAAAAGAGTGCGCCGAGCACGTCATGCTTGTAGATCTGGGCCGCAATGATCTCGGTCGCGTGTGTGCGCAAGGTTCAGTGCGGGTGGAAAAGTGCATGGAAGTGGAGCGGTACAGCCATGTGATGCACATCAGCAGCACGGTCACCGGCGAACTCAGCCCCGGACTTGATTGCTGGGACGCTTTGCGAGCCACACTGCCCGTGGGCACCGTGAGCGGCGCCCCAAAGATTCGCGCCATCCAGATCATTGATGAGCTTGAACCCGTTCGCCGCGGCCCTTACGCCGGTGGAATTGGCGCAGTTGGTTGGAATGGGGACATGGATATCGCGCTTGCGTTGCGCACGATGGTGATTCCGGCATCAGCATCGTCCACCGCGCCGTGGCGCGTGGACCTGCAGGCGGGTGCCGGGCTTGTGCTGGACAGTGATCCGGAGTCGGAATATCAAGAAACCATCAGCAAAGCGGCCGCGCTGGGCCGAGCCATCGACGTGGCGGAGCAATCGCTCACCCCCTAATCCAACGGAATGGGGGAGTCATCATTAAGGATTCTTCGCGCCGCCGCCTTCTGCTCTGGGGTGGTTTCGGGCGCTTGCATTCCAACCACATGGTCGTGCTTTAGAGCCGTGCTCGCGCGCGACGGCACAAACGCCAGCACACCCAGCACGCCCGTGAAGTACGCCCCGGCAGCGGCAGCGGCCAGCACCCAGGCAACAAGCGACAGCAGGCCGCTCCCACCGATCAGCACTGCCAGCGGTCGAATGCTCTCCCATCCGGGTACAAGTGTTCCGCCCATGGCGATCGCAAGAAGCACTGGCGGTAGAACGGCAAGTACCAAAGGCACGCGAGATCGTTCAACATCCAATGAGTATTGCCGTGCCAAGGAATCTGCCAGGAGTGCGGACGCAATGAACCCCAGACCCAACGTGGATGCCCACGCCACGGTGAGCACGGGCCACAGATAGTCGGCAAGGGCAGGGCTGATGGCCGCCACGCTGCTGGAGAGTCCGCACATGAGCGAGGCCACATACAGCAGGCCTACCCCCAGCTCAAGACACGCGGTGACCACTGCCCCTTTGAAAGTGCGAAGATCCCCGGGAACTCCCTGCGCGTGCTTTCGTTTCATCATGTACAGGGCAAACACACGCTGGCCGCACCCAATGAGCACAATCGCAGAACCAACGACACCCAGCGTGGTGCAACAGCAACCCGCACCGCCGATCAGCGGTACCAATCCAAATGCGATGGTGGCTCGATGACTAGTTCCGTAGGTGTGCGCGGCTTCCAGCATGGACTCCGCTTCGTCCCTAGCTTGTGCCGTCTCCGCAAGGGAGTGCATCACCGGATTGCCGCATTCAGGACAATTGGAGGCGCGATCCAACCCCCGCTGGTTGTAACCGCACTTGGAACACCGAAGGTCAATGGCCACCCGCGCCCCGGTTTGACGTCGAACGGTCTTTACGCTGGCAGCCGCGCGATCAAGCGAAGCGGCGATACGCCCCTTCTTGGGGGTACCCCCACCATTCTTTCCGGAGGGGCTCGCTGGGGCGGGAGAATGGCTGTCGGGTGAAGAAATCTCGAATTCCTCGCAGGTTTCCGGAATGTGAAGCTGGTACCTGCCGAACTGAACCCAAGTATAAGTCGTAGTGACCCTTACGCTCAGGAGCTCGTGAAACAGCATGTCTACCTTCTCCACCCGGATTCTTCAGTGCGTTCTTCCACTGGTTCTGTCGGCGGCGGCCTTGGCTGGCAATCCTCCTGCCACGGTGGATGCTTGGAGCGACGCCCTGTGGAATGCCGCCAAGACCGGGGATCGATCCACGGTTGACTCGCTGCTGGTGACCGTGCCCGATGGCCAGGCCACCGAAGCCATTGAGAAACTCCGGACCGCAATCGCGCTGCGCGAACAGCATGGCGTGGACTCTCGCCGAGCCGCCGAGGAGCTGCGAACTGAGAAGCTGAAGGAGCTCAAGAGTGCGATCGCAGCGGGACAGGCTGCCAAGGCGCTGGTGGCCGGTGCCTACCTGAAGTACCTGAGCGACGACTGGAAGACGCTCATTCAAAGCGCGGACATACAAAACCTCATCTCATTTGCCGAAAAGAAGGCGAGCGCGGCCCGCGCCGCCGGCGACTGGGTGTTGGCCGAAGACCTGCTCACTCGTCTGCGCACGCTCTATGAGGGCACTCCGCAGAAGGACAAGTATCAGTCATACGACGACTTGCTGGAGACAGACATCAGTCCGCGCGTGATGCTCATTCTTGAGTACGCGCCGCGCACGTGGCACGGGCTTCGAAAGGCCCAGTACGACCGACTGGATCCCGCCGATCGCAAGCGCCCGTTTCCTGAGTTCAGCGAAAAGGGGGCAGATGACTGGAAGAGTCGGCTGGAGGGTTTGAATGACCAAATGCTGGGCGAAGCGCTCTCCGCGATTGCGCAGCAGCACTTGGACAATGTTGGCTGGAAGCCCTTGATTACCGGTGGACTCACCATGGTGAAGCTCTTGGCCACCACGCCAGCCTTGACGGAGAATTTTAAGTCGCTCGGTGATGCCGCAGCGACCTCGGCATTTGCAAAGGCGGTGCAGGAGCAGCGCGATCTGGTGTCAACCATGCGGCCCGCTGAAGTTGACGCGCGCACCTTTGGTCGCGTGATGGCCGCCATTCGCAAAGCGAACGATGCCACCATCAAGCTCCCCAATGAGGTGCTGGTACGCGAGTTTGGCAATGGCGCCATCGCCACCATGACTCACGACTACGAGGACCCCTACACCGAGATCGTTTGGCCGGACCGCATTCGCAGGTTCAACCAAGCCATCAAGGGCAACTTTGTGGGCGTGGGAGTGCTCATTCAGCACAATGACAACCGCGAGATCGTCATCAAGAATCCGCTCGACGGTTCACCCGCCAAGCGGGCTGGCATCAAGCGACAAGACAAAATCGTGGGCGTGAACGGAGTTTCCACCGCCGATTGGGCTTTGGACCGCGCCGTGGAAACCATCACCGGTCCTGCGGGATCCACCGTGACCTTGACCATTGCGCGCGAAGGTGAGCCATCCACTTTTGACGTGCCACTTCAGCGACAGAAGATCAAGATGTACTCCGTGCAGGGTTGGCGCAAGACGGGCTACAACGAGCGTTCAGAGCCGCAGTGGGACTGGTACATCGATCCCGACGGTGGTATTGGCTATCTGAACTTGACCAGCTTTAACGAGGACACCTACACAGATTTCCTTCGCGCTCTGAACGAGATGAACTCTCAACGGCCACTGAATGGCCTGGTCTTGGACCTGCGCGGCAATCCCGGCGGCCTGATGCAGAGTGCAGTGCGAGTGGCGAACACCTTTATGAAGAGCGGGCGAATTGTGAGCGTTGAGAACCGCTTTGGCCAGGAGCAATCTTCCACCAATGCCAATCCCACTCACGCCGCATTGGCCAATCTTCCCACGGTGGTGCTGATCAACGAGGGCAGCGCGAGTGCGAGCGAGATCGTTTCGGGGGCTCTTGAAGCCAACGACGCGGCGGTGGTGGTGGGCGAGCGCAGCTTTGGCAAGGGCAGTGTGCAAGAGGTGCACCCCATCCGCGGCAGCGGCCCCAATTCAGAGGCCAACGTGAAGTTCACTGTGCAGCACTATCTGCTTCCCCCCAAGCCGGGCGAAGCCAAGGGCCGCCTGGTTCACAAGAAGCCAGGTGCTGAGGATTGGGGTGTGGTGCCCGATTACTTGGTGCGCTTGACCCCGGTGCAGGCCAAGGAGATTGACAATATTCGGCTCAGCGCCAACGATGGTGTGCCCGACGATCTTGAGGATCCAAGCTCACCTCTGGAGGGTGGCAGCGACGGCAAGTCAGCAGCCAAGGGTCCAGCAGTCAAGCGTGATCCCTCTGAGCTCATTGAGAAGGGGGTGGATCCTCAGCTCGAGGCTGCGGTGATCTTGTTGATGGGCCGTGGTCTTAAGGCGGCTGAACAACAGGCAGCGTTGAACAATCCGCCTACTCGGGATGTCGCACCCACCGCTCCGACGGCTTCCAAGGGCACAACCACCAAGGCACCGCTGTAGGAACGCCGCTGGCGGGTCCGATACAGAACCAGACCTCCTCGGCATCTTGCCGGGGAGGTGGTTGTTCACCTATAACTACCCGTCTGGCCAAAGCTGGCTGGATGGGCACCGGTGGTGTCCGATGAGGTTTCCAGAGGTTCAAAAGCCCCAACCATGACATCGTTGTCCAACGCCAGCAGCCAAGGATCCCCCCCGGACAAACCGGGTGAAAAATTGCCCGAAGACGTGCGCCGCCAAGTCTTTGGCGATGCCACGTTTCGGACTGCCGGCACCGATGCTGCCCGCGCGCTGGATGTACCTCCCGCCATGGCGCGGAGCTGGCTGCGAGACATGCTGCTGATCCGTGAGTTTGAAGTGCGCTGCATGCAGGCATATCAAGAGAAAAAGATCGGCGGATTTTGCCACGTGTACATCGGGCAAGAGGCGGTGGCGGTGGGCTGCACCGCGGCTGTGGAAAGCAAGGATCCCATTGTCACGGCGTACCGAGACCATGGTCACGCGCTGGCTCGCGGCATGGATCCCAAATCGTGCATGGCGGAGATGTTTGGCCGCATCGGCGGTTGCGCCAAGGGCAAGGGGGGCTCGATGCACATGTTTGATCGCGCCAACAATCTCTTTGGTGGTCACGGCATCGTGGGCGCTCAGACTCCGCTCGGAGCGGGTCTGGCGTTTGCATGCAAGTATGAAGATGAAGTCATTGCGGGTGGCAGCAATGGGCGAGTGACACTCTGCTTCCTTGGAGATGGCGCCCTCAATCAGGGAGCCTTTCACGAGGCCATGAATCTGGCGGGCCTGATGAATCTGCCGGTGATCTATGTGGTTGAGAACAATGGATACTCCATGGGCACCTCCATCGCGCGTGGCACCACCATGGCGCACAACCTAAACGCCAAAGCACAGGCATACGGCGTGAAGGGGTTTTTGGTGGACGGAATGGATGTGTTGTCGGTGTACGGCGATATGAAGCGCATTGCTGATGAATGCCGCGCCACCAGTCGCCCCGCCTTCGTGGACATGCGCACGTATCGATACAAGGGTCACTCCATGAGCGATCCGCGCAAGTACCGAACTAAGGCTGAAGAAGAGGTCTTTGAAGCAGACGATCCCATCGGCAAGTTACAGCGACAGTTGCAGGCCGCAAGCGTGCTCGAAGATGCCGAGTTCAAGGACATGCAGCGCTCCGTCAAGGAGCAAGTGCGCGAAGCGGTGGCGTGGTCGGAAGCTAGCCCGCCACCCGGCCCCGACGAGTTGTACCGCGATGTGTTTGTGGAACAGTGGGGCCCCTATACGGGCAGTACGCAGCCGGAGATGCTGGGGGGCGCGCCCAACGTGCCAACCACTCGCACCATTGACGACAGTCAGGAGTTGGCATGACCGTTCGACAATTGGAGTTTCGAGACGCCCTGCGTGAAGCCATGTGCGAGGAGATGCGCCGGAACAAGCGAATCTTCTTGCTTGGTGAAGAAGTGGCCGACTACAACGGCGCCTACAAGGTGAGCCGCGGCATGCTTGAAGAGTTTGGCGCGCGCCGCGTGATCGACACCCCCATCAGTGAGAGTGGTTTTGCCGGCATGGCAATCGGCGCGGCCATGATGGGCCTTCGACCGATCGTGGAGTTCATGAGTTGGTCATTCAGTTTGGTGGCCGCTGACCCCATCCTGAACAACGCCCCAAAGATGCTCTACATGTCTGGCGGGCAGTTCGGCTGCCCGGTGACGTTTCGCGGCAATGATGGCGCCGGCGGCCAATTGGGGAGCACTCACAGTTGGGCCGTGGAGGGTTTGTTTTCCAACGTTCCTGGGGTCAAGATTGCCATTCCGTCCAACCCCTATGACGCCAAGGGGCTATTGAAGAGTTCGCTGCGCGGCGATGATCCTGTTTTCTTTCTTGAGAGCGAGCGCCTTCTGAGCATGAAGGGCGACGTGCCTGAAGAGGAATATGTGATTCCATTTGGCCAAGCGCGCATTGCCCGAGAGGGCACCGACTGCACCGTTGCGGGTTGGGGCCGCCCAGTGCTCTTTGCGCTGGAGGCCGCAGAACAACTTCAAAAGCAGGGGATCAGCGTGGAAGTGATTGACCTGCGCACGGTGCGACCGCTGGACATTGGAACGGTGGTTCGCAGCGTCAAGAAGACCAATACCTGCGTGGTGGTGGACCAGAGTTGGAGCTTTGGCTCGCCGGGCAGCGAATTGGCCTCACAGGTGCATCGCCACTGCTTTGACGACCTCGACAACTATGTGCACCGCGTGCACAGCGCGGATGTGCCCACGCCATACGCGGCGGAGTTGGAGCAGGCCTACCTGCCCAATGCGCACAAGATCATGCAAGCAGTCAAGAGCGCCACATACAGTTTGTGAGCCGCCCTCACTTCGCCACTTCGTTTGGATCGCTGCCAGAACCCCAATGCCCATCAACGTGACTATGCCCCGTCTATCGGACACCATGGAGCAGGGCACCGTGATTCGTTGGCATGTCAAGGAGGGCGCCAAGGTGGCCGCCGGCGACGTGCTGGCAGACATTGAAACCGACAAGGCCACCATGGAAATGCAGGCCTTTGACGATGGAGTGGTGGCCAAGCTTTTGATTTCTGAGGGCAAGGCGGTCAAAGTGGGCGAGTTGATTGCGGTGATCGCACAAGAAGGTGAAGATCCAACATCAGTGGCTGCTCCTGCGTCGGCGCCCACGCCGGCGTCGGCTCCCACACCCGCGTCAACGCCCACACCCGCACCTGCATCCACATCTGCGCAAACTCCCCGATCCGGGTCCAAACCGGTCACAAGCGAACGTGCGGCACCCCCTGTGGTGGATGCTTCGGCGCGCCAGATTGTGGCTGATGTTGAGGCGCACGATCATGGTGCTCCCGCGCGCATTTCACCGATCGCCCGCAAAATGGCGCAAGACATGGGTGTGGATGTTGCGCAGATCCGTGGTAGCGGCCCGGGCGGCCGCGTGATCAAACGTGACATTCAGATGGCTTCAGAAAATCGCACTGCGCAGGCCGGAGGGCGGGCGCAGGATCTGGTTGCGGCGGCGCCTGTAAGCGATGCTCCTGCGGCCTCGCGCCCCTCCGCGGGCGCACTTGTGGTTGGAGCGCAGAGCGTTGAAGTGCCGGTGACCAACATGCGCCAAACCATCGCGCGAAGGTTGGTGGAGAGCAAGACCAGCATTCCGCATTATCAGGTGACCATGCGCTTTGGCATGGATGCGATTCTCGACTTGCGCAAGCAACTGAATGAACAGCTGGCCCCGATGGATGTCAAGCTCAGCGTGAACGACTTCATCATTCGCGCGTGTGCACTGGCCATGGCGCGCAATCCGTACTTCAATGCCAGCTGGGCGGTGGATCGGATTCTGATTCACCAGCAGGTGAACATCGGTGTGGCCATTGCGTTGGACGAGGAGAAGGGTGGAGGGCTCGTGGTGGGCGTCGTACGTGACGCAGATCGCAAGAGCCTGCGGCAGATCTCAAACGAAGTGAAGGCGCTAGGCGAAAAGGCGCGCACCCGTGGGCTCTCCATGGAGGAGATGTCGGGAGCCACCTTCACCATCAGCAACCTGGGAATGTTCGGAGTGGACAACTTCACCGCCATCATCAATCCCCCCAATAGCGCCATCCTTGCGTGCGGCGCTGCCATTGAGCAGCCCGTGGTACGCGGGCATCAACTTTGCGTGGGCTGGGAGATGAATGCCACATTGAGTTTGGACCATCGTGTGATCGACGGAGCCATGGCCGCCAAGTACCTGCAATCGCTCAAGACGGCGATTGAGACCCCCACCATTCTGTTGGTGTGATGGATGGAAGCGCACCCTTCCATTCTGGGCCTCACCTGCCAGCAGTTTCAGTCTCAGGCCGCCCAGTCGGGGGTTGCGCACCTGCGCAGTCGAGAGGTTTATCGCACGTTTCACAGAACCGGCCTGCTGGGGGCGGACGCGCATTGGTTGGCTGACGAGCGAATGCCCGTGCAAATCGTGCAGGTGGATGGCCAAACGCTGAAGTTCACGTTGCGCCATCCCGATGGATTTGAGACCGAAAGCGTGGTCATTCCCATGCACCACCGCACCGGAGGGTCCACGCGCACGCTGTGCGTGAGCAGCCAGATTGGGTGTGCCATGGGGTGTGAGTTCTGCGAAACAGCCCAGATGGGGCTGGTGCGCAACTTGACCGCAGGGCAGATTGCCGGGCAACTGCACGCCGCACGTTTTCTGGTGGAAAACCCCTTTGAAGGGGGGGTTGGCTTTGCCATCAAGAACATCGTGTTCATGGGCATGGGTGAGCCCATGGACAATCTGGATGCGGTGATGCAAGCGATTCGGGTGATGACCGACACCAATGCCTATGCGTTGGCACCTAGCAATATCTCGGTGAGCACGGTGGGCCGCGTGGCGGGCATCCGAAAGTTTGGAGAAATGGTGGCCCAACATGGGTTCCACCGTCTGAATCTGGCAGTGAGTTTGAATGCCCCCAATGATCAGGTTCGGCAACAAATCATGCCTATCGCACGATCCGAGCCAATCGCCACTCTTATGGAAGAGCTCCAGAAGTTCCCCAAGAGAAAGAACGCCGCGTTCTGTATGGAATACGTGCTTATTCCAGGGGTGAATGACTCGCTTCAGGATTGCGACGAAGTCTGTGCATTGCTCAGGCCATTGCGCTGTTCACTCAACGTGATCCCCTACAACCCGCGACGCAACTCTCCCTGGCCGGCACCCACTGAGCGCAGCGTTCAGGAATGGGTGGAGCGAGCGGTTTCCAATGGACAGTTCTGCAAGCGCCGGGGAACCAAGGGCCGAAGCGCTATGGCTGCGTGCGGACAACTGGGAAACCAAGGAATTCGTGCGCGCCGATATGTAGAAACTGGCCAATCTGTGGGGCTGAGCGTGCGCGGCATTTCTTGATTTCATGCAGATTGGGGGCCTGATAAAGCCACACATGGCAGAGTTAGGGAAGTACGCTTCGCCGCGTGACTGACATCGCAGTTTCTAGCTATTCGTTTCATCGCCTCGTCAAGCAGGGTTCTGCACGCCTGGAGGATGCCCCCAAGTTGGCCAAGGAGTGTGGAGCCGACTGTGTGGAGATCGCCACCGGGGGAACGTTGGGTCCGGCACTGACCGCCGACTTGGCCGCCCGGTTGGCCGATGCGGCTGATGCCGCCGACGTGGCCATCACTGGATTTGCGCTCTGGGCTGACCTGCTCACCCCCGATGGACAGCTTTCTCAAGAGGGAGTTGACGCGGTCATGGCGCAGGTCGACGCAGCGGCCACCATTGGCGTGGACCGTGTTCGTCATGACGCCACCTGGCGCTCCGCAGGCGATGACATGAGCGACGACGCCTGGGAGGCCGCGCTTTGGCCGTTGGTGAAGGCGTGCCGCTCCATTGCGGGTCACGCCTCCAACGCGGGAGTCAGAACGAGCATCGAGAACCACGGCTTGTTCGTTGCGTCCGCCGTGAGAGTGAATCAACTGCTCACTACGGTGCAGCACCCGAATTTCTTGCTCACGCTGGATCTAGGCAACCTGCTTTGGGCGCCCCAAGACTTGGTGGCCGCAACTCGCATGCTGGCCCCGCACGCTTGTACGGTGCACATCAAGGACTTTCGCATTGGCTCACAGGATCCTGCGGCATGGGAGACGTTTGCAGATGGTCCGCGAGTGTTGCCAGTGACCCTGGGTACCGGGGACCTGCCGCTTGGTGACCAAATCGATGCCTGCTTGGAAGCCGATGGCTCGCCTGTGTGGGTGATCGAATTTGAAGGCCCCCATGGCGATGTCGTGGCAGAGGTTCGACGCAGCGTGGAGTGGGCTCACAAGCAGCTGGGCTAAAAGACCTCTTGCAACTGCTGGTGGGCAGACGCCTCGGTCTGGCCTAGAATTGGCCACATACATGCATCTGAAGCAATCCGATCTTGAGCATGGCCCGCCCGTTGTCCCCGTGACCTTTGTGCTTGAGGATCCTGAAGGTCTCACAGGTTCTGACCGCAAAGAGTGGCAGGTGATGGGGGGGGAGCACGAGAGCCTGCTTGAATTGGCCATGGACCACGGCATTAACATCGAACACGCCTGCGGTGGAGTGTGTGCCTGTTCTACATGCCACGTCTACGTTGAGCAGGGAATGGACTCGCTCACTGAAGCCACAGAAGCAGAAGAAGATCGCGTCGAAGAAGCTCCGGGCATCCGCCGCACCAGCCGACTGGGTTGCCAGTGTGAGATCAAGGGCAAGGGGCCGATTGTGGTGCGAGTGCCCGCATGGAACCGGAACGCTGTGAAGGAGATTCCTCACTAGTACCGGTGGCGCGAAGGGAGTCGAAGGCTTGAGTTCCAATCAACCGGATTCCTTTCACTGGCTTGATGTTCAGCGAATCGCAGAAGAATTGTCCGAGGCTCACCCGGATGTGGACCCTGCGCACGTGAGCTTTCCGGCGTTGCGCGCCATGGTGCTTGAACTACCCCTGTTTGCGCCCAGGCCCGGTCACCCCGCCAACGAGCGCATTCTGGAAGCCATTCAGCAAGCTTGGATGGACGAACGTTGAGCACCCCCATGCGCTACCACGCGGCAGCCATTCAGACGGCGTTTGAGAATCCTAAGACTCGCCTTGAGATCGGTGATCGGGTGGCGCGAATGTGCGCGATGGCTGAGCAGACCGTGGTGGGGTATGAGCCATTCTTTGACGTTCGACTATTGGCGTTTCCAGAGTTTGCACACGCTGCGCCTGTCTACACCACGGTCAAGGAATTGCTGCACCACCTAGCCGTGGAACTGCCCAATGAGCACACCGATGCCTACCAGCGGGTGTGCGCCAAGCACGGCTGTTACATTCAGACAGGAACGTTCATCGAGAAAGATGCGCGGTGGCCCGGAGTGGTGTTTAACAGCACGCTCCTCATTGGACCCAACGGAGTGCTAGCCAAGTATCGCAAGACAAATCCTTGGATTCCGTGGGAGGTGCACGCCAGCCCTCACGATCTTTCGGGGTATTCCGAAGACCCCTTTCCGGTGGCAGATACCCCCATCGGCAAGATCGGCTGCGCGATCTGTTACGACTGGCTCTTTCCGGAAGCCATTCGCCAGTTGGCTTTCAATGGTGCCGAGGTCTTGGTGCGAGTGAGCGCATACATGGATCCGTGGGGTGCCACACCCCCCATGGACTGGTGGACGTTGATCAATCGCACCCGAGCCGTTGAAAACACCGCGTTCGTTGTCGCGGCCAATCAGGGCGCCAGCTTTGAGGGATACCCACCCTTCAGTTGGCCGGGTGGCAGCATGGTGGTGGATTTTGACGGGCGCATTCTGGCTCAGGCGGACCCCGGCCCCGGTGAGAAGGTGGTCGTCGCGCCTATCGACATCGGCGCGCTTCGAGACGCGCGGCAACGGCGCCGCGGACACGACATGCGCGCACACCTACGGACATCGCTCTACCCCTACGCTCGCGGTGAGGTGCTGAAGCCTGCGCAGGACGCCACGCGAATCTCAGTTGAAGAACTCAATCGGCGCATCGACGACGCCAAGAAGCGGGTGGAGGGTTGAGTGCGGGCAGGTCGTCACGTGTGACGGGTATCGCCCTCACACTTGTGGTGGCGGCGGTTGTGGCCGGGGTGACGTATTGGTTGTTGGGGGTGCTTACGTCTAAGGGAGTTGGGGGGACACCGCAGGGTCTGGGTGGCAGCAGCTCAACGCAAGATTTCACTATGCGAGTGCCGCTTCATGCGCCCGCTGGTCCGGAGGCGTTGGCAGAACTGGAGCGCGGAGCGGGGCTCATGGGGCAGTTTGAGTTCCAGCGCGCTGAGGAGGCGTTCCGCCATGCTCAGTCTTTAGCGCCCACGTGGTGGATCCCCCAGTTCAATGTGGCGGTCGCCGTGCTTAACCAGACATCGGAGGGGGCGCAGGAGCGGGCGATTGCACTGCTGGAGCCGTTGAAGAAGGTTCCGCAGGCCAAACAGCGCGCGGAGTACTGCACCGCATTGGCGCTCATGTTTTTGGGCAAACCTGCGGAGGCGCTGCCGATTTTTCAAGGGCTTGCCACCGCTCATCAGCAGGATGCCTACGCACAGTTCTTCTTAGCACAAAGTCTGGAGTTGGCGGGAGACCTTCCTGCGGCTCGGCAGATGTATGAGCGCGCAGCGTCGCTCGATCCGCTTCTGCGAAGTTCATACTTGGGGGTGCAGCGCACGGCGGACCGGACGGGTGACGGACCAAGCGCGGCTGCAGCGCTGGCGGTGTTTCGGGCACTCTCCGAGGACCCGCGTTCCACCCTGGCCGAGTTTAAGTACTCGCGAATGGGTCCGCTCTCATCCGTGGTTGTTGAAGATGGCGCCACCGCCGCGCGCAGTGTGAAGTTGGGTCGAACTGGGGTGCGGCAGGTCTTTGGTGCCGTGGAAGCCTTGTCCGTGAGAGGATTGCCCGCAGAGTTTGACAGTCCCCGGTTGACACAATGCACCACCGTGGACTTGGATGATGACTCAAGACAAGACCTTGTCTTTACGGGTGGCAAGACCGCGCCCGGCCTCGTGTGCCTGGCGCATGAGGACGGCATGTGGTCTGCGCATGCAGATCACCCGTTGGCCACGCTTCAGGCCGATGGACTGCTTTGGGCAGACTTGAACAATGATGGGCATGTGGACGCAGTTGTGAATGCGGCCAGCGGCGAGAGCTTTGCCATGATTCAACGCTCACCTCAGGAGTGGGTGCGGCACCCACTGTTGGGGGGGGGCCAAGTTCGATGCTTAGCCCTTGCGGACCTAGACCATGATGGGGATATCGACGTTGTCGCGTCGGAGCAGGGGGTGTGCGTTCTGCTGATGAATCGCTCAGATCTTTCGTTTGAGCGAAGGCCTCTTCAAGAACCGGCGACGGCACACTCCGAACTCGGGGCCGAGAGCAAGCCACTCCAAGCCCCCGTCGTACGTGCGGTGGTGGCAGACTTGGATGGAGACTTAGATCTGGACTTGATGCTGATCCGTCAGGGTGAGGCTGGACCCCGTGCCGAGGTTTGGCAATCGGGGTTGCTCTGGGATTGGAAGCCCGCACCGCATCTCACACCACAAGGTGCTGTGGCTCAAGCGGTGCCATTCTGGGTGGGCGACGTGCGTTCACCTCATGTGGCGTGCATTGTGTTCAGCGAAGGGTCCAACAAGCCTGACGCTGTGCGATCAGTTCACCTGAGTTCAGGCGGAGTTCGAGAGCAGTTTGTGGTCTCAATGCCCGATGTGGAGTGGCTTACGGTGTGTGACGTGGAAGGAACCGGAACACCGCTCATTGTGGCGGCCGTAGGGGGCAGCCAGCCAGAGATCAGAGTGCTGGACTTGCGGGGTGAGATTGTGCAACGCATCCCTGGAACCTCTCAGACGCCGGTCTCCGGTGCCTTTCCTGCCATGATGGACTCGCGCGGACTGGTGGTGGTGCTTCCAGCCGTGCAGCGGGGCGCTCCACCGCGCATGCTTGTTCCGGGTGACGACCGATTGCCTTCTGCCGTCGTGACCTTTCGTGGTCGCACCGATCCCTCGCAGCAGATGCGATCCAATGCCAGCGGAATCGGCACCGCATACACGGTGAGGACCCCGGGATCTTGGGGGGCTGGCTGGTCGCTGCCCATCACCACTGCCGGTGGCGGCGTGCAACAATCACTGCAGCCGGTGTCTATTGGTTTGGCAGGTCACTCCAAGGCCAGCTTCGTTTGGCTCCAGTGGTCCGACGGCGTGGTGCAGTCAGAGTTAGACCTCAAGGCTGGAGTTCAAGTCATTCAAGAGACGCAGCGGCAGATTTCAAGTTGCCCGGTGATCTTCGCCTGGAACGGCAAAGAGCACGCATTCGTCACCGATTGCCTAGGGGTGGGCGGAATGGGGTACTTGGTAAGTGTCGAGCGGGGTGCAGGGGGCGCACTCACACCCGTTTACGCGCCGCCTCGACCCTGGGAACGCGTGATTCTGGGTGATGAGTCCGCTCTAGCGCCGCTCAACGGGCGATATGAGATCCGCGTCGGCGAACCCATGGAGGAAGCCTGCTACTTGGATGCGTGCCGATTGGTGGCATACGACCTGCCCAGTGGTTGGTATCTGGCGGTGGACGAACGCATGGGCATCAATGGTCCTCCACCCACCGGAAAACCCCTTCCATATCAGAACGTCATGCTGCCGAGTGGTGCCACGGCGGACGGGGTTGATGCGACCCGTGCGTTGACCGCCCGTGACGGCGTGGCAGCTCACCTCGGAGCGGCAGACTCACAATTCATCGGTCGCCTGCAGCAGGAGGCAATCGTTGAACTGTGCTTTCCCGAATCGTTGCTCTCTCACGCGGGCAGCCCCATGCTCTTGATCGATGGTTGGGTGGAGTACCCGTATTGCCAGACCAATTTTGCAATGTGGCAGTCGGGGTTGCCATATCAAGCGCCGACTGTTCAAGCGCTCGATCCAGCTTCCGGCCAGTGGGTGGATGTTGTGCGCGAGTATGGCTATCCAGCAGGGATGCCCCGACAGGCCTGCTTGCCTCTGCCCGTTGAGCGAATTCCGCCGGGGTGCACCCGCTTGCGCCTGCTCACCACCATGGAGATCTACTTTGACCGCATTCAATTGGCCTGGCACGAGGAGTGCCCCGGCATGATGAAGTCAGTTGCTGCCTTGGATACCGCAGAGTGCGCTTTTGCAGGATTCCCCCAACGCGTTCACCGGCCGCAACGTCGGCCCGATTATCAATATTCAAAGCGAGCCCCGCTGTGGGATTGCCGTCTACAACCGGGTTGGTACACCCAGTTTGGTGAGTGCACGCCATTGTTGGCCGAAACCGATGACACCCTGGCCATCTTCGGCGCCGGAGAGGAAGTAAGGCTTCGCTTTCAGGAGGTGCCGCCCGCCTCGGCTGGAACGAAAAGAACGTGGGTCTTGGAGCTTGACGGATGGTGCAAGGACATGGATCGGTTTACCGGTGCAGGGCACGAGCTTGAACCTCTGCCGCTGAGGGAAGGTGCGCAACCGGGCAGTAGTCGCGCCGAGCTTCACAAGCGATTCAACACTCGGTTCGCCGCGGGTCAATAGCAGCGGGGCGATTACACTTTCAAAATGGCTTCAGTTCCCGCATCTGCGGCATCATTGGGTCAAGGCCGCGCGCCCGTCAAGCTGCGTCCTCCGGTGAGTAAGCGCATGCGGTGGCTCCTCTCTGCAGTGCTGGGGCTGTTTGCTCTGCTGGTGGTGAACAGCACGTACTTGGCTGCGGTCACCCTTCAGCAGTGGCTGGGCGGGGCCCGGCTTGAGAATCAGCTTTACCTGTGGATGTTCCTGGGGCATTTGGTATTGGGGCTAGCGCTCCTTTTGCCGCTGTCGATCTTTGGAGTGATGCATGTCGGGCGAGCGCGTTTTCACCCCAACAGGCGCGCCATTGCACTGGGGTGGGTGCTCTTGGTTGGTGCCATCGTGGTGCTCTCCACCGGGCTACTTCTGATGCGGGTGGACATACTGGGCGTGACGCTGGCACTACGTCAGTCACAGTTGCGTGTGGTGTTCTACTGGCTTCACGTGCTGGCTCCGCTGGCGGTGATGTGGGCGTTCATTCTTCATCGCTTGGCGGGCCGACGTATCAAGTGGCGAACCGGTGGCATGTGGGCTGCCGCGTCAGTCGTGGTCACGGTGTGCTTTAGCGCGTGGCATCAATACCAGGCCTCCCTGCCTGGGCCGAGCCCCAAGGATGGCGCCGCCTACTACGAACCCAGCCTTGCGCGCACGGCCAACGGCGCGTTGCTCAGCGAGCGCTCGCTCATGATGAATGAGTATTGCATGGAGTGCCATCCGGATGCCTACCGCACGCACAGCCATTCCGTGCACGCAGCCAGCAGTTTTAACAATCCAGCGTACGCCTTCAGCGTTCGTGAAACGCGCAAGCAGGCCTTTGATCGCGAACAGTCAGTGCAGGATGCCAGATTCTGCGCCGGTTGCCACGATCCGGTTCCCTTCTTTTCGGGGGCCTTTCAAGATGCGCGTTTTGACGACCCCAATTACGACGTCTCCAAGGATCCGCTGGGATCGGCCAGCATCACGTGCACCTCGTGCCACTCCATTGTGTCCATCCACAGTACGCGCGGCAATGCGGATTACGTGATTGAGGAGAGCCCCCAATACCCATTCACCTTCAGTCAGAACGCTTTTCTGCAGTGGGTGAACCGGCAGCTCATCAAGGCCAAGCCCGGCTTTCATGCGCACACGTACATGAAGCAAGATGTGCATCGCGCGCCCGATGGTGCGTTTTGTGCCACGTGTCACAAGGTTTTCCTGCCCGAGGAACTCAATGACTATCACTGGCTGCCGGGGCAGAATCACTACGACAGCTTTCGATTGAGCGCCGTGAGCGGACACGGCATTCAGGCCTGGCGATTCCCAGAAAGTGTGGAGCGCGACTGCAACGGTTGCCACATGCCAACATTCCCCAGCGCTGACTTTGGAGCCAAACCCAGAGGGGCGCAGGGAGAGTTTGAGATTCGCGATCACACCTTTGTTTCGGCCAACACCGCCGCTCAGGCCATGAGCGGCCTGGCGGGCGCAGATGGGGCCGTGGAACGGGTGACCGCATTCAACAAGTCCACCATGCGCACGGACATCGTGGCCGTGCGCGCAGGGGCGAGTTTGGATGCAGAGCCGGTGGCTCCGCTGCGCCCGGAGGTTCCCACGCTTGAGCGGGGACGCGAGTATGTGGTGGACATCGCCACACGTGCCGTGAAGATCGGCCACGAGTTCACCCAGGGAACCGCTGACTCCAATGAGGTGTGGCTTGATGTCACGTTGCAGACAGACGGACTCGTGGTGGGTCGCAGCGGTGAGATCAACAGCCAGGGCGAGGTGGATCCGTGGAGCAAGTTCCTCAACGTGTTCATGCTGGATCGAAACGGCTATCGGATCGACCGGCGCAATCCGCAGGACATTTTCACGCCCCTGTACAACCACCAAGTGCCTCCAGGTGGAGCAGACGTCACGCACTACCGGTTCAAGGTTCCGCAGAATGCTGGCTCAACTCTTACGTTGCGGGTGGCGCTCCAGTACCGCAAGTTTGATGCCATCTACATGCGCCACGTCTTTGGGCCGGAGTATGTCAATCGACTTCCGGTGGTGACCTTTGCGAAGGATGAACTGGTGTTTCCGGTAGCCAGCGCACTTGGGCAGGCGGAGAGTGCGTCGCCAGCCCCTCAACACGCCGTACCTGCGGCAGAGCGACTGTATGACTGGGGCATCGGACTCTTCCGCGAAGCCGAACGCGCGCAGGGCAAGGGGCCATGGACCGCCGTGGACCGGGCGCTGGCTCAGGCGGCCGATGCGGGGGAATCCAAGGCTTGGGTGGCGCGCGCACGCGCGGCGCTGCAGGACGGGCGCATACCCGATGCAGGCGCCCATCTACGTCAAGCTGCAACCGCGGGTGCACCACCGTGGATGGTGGCGTATTGGAGCGCTCACATTGATCTGCAGCAGGGGGAGTTTGAGCGCGCGGCCGATGGCTTCCGAGCGGTGGCGACCACGGCGTTTCCTGTGGCTCACGCCAAGGGATTTGATTTCAGCCGCGATGATCGCGTGCTGGTGGATCTGGCCACGGCGCTGTTGGAACGCAGCCGTCAGATTCGAGGAGATGATCAGGATTCTGCAGCGGAGCGCGGGCGCCTCTTGGATGAAGCGTACGAATCATGCCTGGCGGCGCTGGCGCTGGATGATCAGCGCGCTGCATCGTGGTACGTGCTGAACCGCGTTGCCCAAGCGCGGGGGGATCAGGGGGCTGCTCAGGCTGGTCTTGCGGAGTACCAACGCTTTCGCCCCGATGACAACGCTCGTGACCACGCGGTGAACGCCGCGCGCATTCGCTATCCGGCGGCCAATCATGCCGCGGAGGGCGTGGTGATCTACAACCTGCAGCGTTTGAGCACTCCATGACACAGGAATCACCCTCACCCGCACCGCAACCGCACCCCGAAGATGACGAGCCCATCGTCTACGGCGACGATGCGGTCATCGGCCGCGCCCTCAGAATCTCGCTGGTGGGAGTGGTTGGTCTTGGAGCACTTGCCGCAGCAGTCTGGTTGCTGTGGCCATCTCCGGCACCCGCGCAACCCGTTGGCGATACCCAGGTCACCGGTCCCGCGCTCCACGCGCCAAGCGCTGACGCCACACCGCCCACGCTTCCGTTCACCGATGTCACACACTCCGCTGGAATTGATTTTGTACGCACGGATGGTGCGGATGGGCGCAAGTTGCTCCCCGAGACGATGGGCGGCGGAGTGGCCGTCGCGGACTTCGATGGCGATGGCTCTCTGGATCTCGCCTTTGCGGATGGCCATGCATGGCCGGATGCGCCCTCGGGTACCGCTGCCGGGCAGGGCGTCGTGCTGTATCTGAATGACGGCACCATGCACTTTCGCAAGCATCTGGACCCTGCGCTGGCCGTGCCTGCCCAGTACATGGGGTTGGCCTCCGCCGATGTAGATGGTGACGGTCGCGTCGATCTTCTGGTCACGGGAGTGGGGGGCGTGAGGTTGCTGCGCAACACGGCGAATGAGCAGGGTGCGCCAAAGTTTCTCGACGTGACCGAAGCCGCAGGTTTGAGTTCCGATGATGGCTGGTCCACCAGCGCAGGCTTTGCTGACCTGGACCGAGACGGAGATCTTGACCTCGTGGTGTTGCATTACGTGAAGTGGTCTCCGGAAATCGACGCCAAGGTGGACTATCGCTTGGCTGGAGTGGGTCGTGCATACGGCCCTCCGACCGGCTTTCCGGGCGCACAGTTGCGCCTCTACGAGCAGACATCCCCGTGGCAGTTCACTAACCGAACGCGTGAACGCGGACTGGTGGTGAACACTTCTGACTTGAGCAAACAGGGTGAGGCGGGGGAACCCGCCGGCAAGGGTTTGGGGCTAGCCATTGACGATGTCAACGGTGATAGCGCTCTCGACCTGCTGGTGGCGAATGACAAGGCTCGCAAGTTTCTGTTTGTCAACGATGGCAAGGGCAACTTTGTGGAGCGTGGCGTTGAGTCTGGGTTCGCCTTTGATCGCGTGGGGGCGGCCACCGGGGCCATGGGCATTGACGTTGCGCGGTTGCGTTCCACGGGTGCTCCGTATGTTGTGGTGGGGAACTTTGCAAACGAGCCCTCGGGCCTCTACTCCGCTCCGCAGGGGTCGCTTAGTTTCTCTGACGATTCAATCGTTGAGGGCATCTCCGCCGCCACTCGCCCGTTCCTGACCTTTGGAGTGTTGTTCGCCGATTTTGACCTGGACGGACGCCCCGACTTGGTGCAAGCCAACGGGCACATTGAGGACCAGATCGCGCGCGCACAGGCCCACCAGTCCTACAAACAGCGTGTTCAGCTGTTCTTGAATACTGGCCAGTCTGCGGGGCCTAGTTTGGTCGAGGTCGCCCCGGAGGGGACGGGTGCGTTGGCAACGCCGCTCATTGGGCGCGGCGCAGCTTGGGGCGATTTTGACGGCGATGGAGATCTCGACTTGGTGGTCGTACAAAGCGTGGGTTCCCCCGCACTCTTGCGCAATGATCGCGCCATGAGCGAAGGCTCTTGGATTGGCATCCAGTTGCAGCAGCCTGGCTCGCGCAATCGCAATGCGATCGGTGCAATGGTCCAGGTGGATGGGCCCTCCGGTGCCCAGCGGCAGGTCGTGATGCCTGTTCGCAGCTACCTGAGTTCAGTGCCGGCAGAGGCTTGGTTCGGGGTTGCCTCTGGCACTGACCCGGTTGAAGTCACCGTGACGTGGCCCGATGGAGAGATCCAAAAATACAGCGTGCTGCGCGGGAAGCGCAGCACGCTGGTGAAGGGTTCTTAGAGTCGGGCGAATCCTGCCCGATTAGGGGCAGGGGCCCCAGACACCGAGCAGGGCGCCCAAGTCTGCGCCGTCAACATTGCCGTCGTTGTTCAGGTCTGCTGGGCCTGGCGATCCCCAAGCGCCTAGCAGTGCTCCCAAGTCGGCACCGTCAACATTGCCATCGGAGTTCAGGTCACCCAAGCACGGGTTGTCGCAGAACGTAGCCGTGACTCGCACCTCGTCAACTCCGCCCTCGGTGATGGAGTTGTCTGGGGAGTCGCTGATGGTGAATCGCACCAGCATCGTGCTTGTGTAACTGGCGAAGTGTGCGTTCAGATCGATGGTGTTGGTGACCCAGCCATTTGGCTGAGGCACCGTGCGCAAATCTTCGACCTTGGCCCAATTGGCGCCACCATTGGAGCTCACTTCAACCACGAAGGAGTCGACCTCACCTGAAACACCACCCGCGAGGGCGTCAGAGCAGAAGTACCAGCGTGAGTAGCTCAAGGTGGCACCCGATGCACCATTCAGGCTGAACATAGGCGTGGTAAGCCGAGTGGTGCCTCCGTCAACGTCCGCCGCAGTGGCCGTGCCACCAGAGGCGCCGTTCTGAGTCACCCAAGCCTTGGTTCCAACCACACTGGCGTCAGCACTGGGAGCCGATGCGCCCTGAGTTCCGTTGGTGGCACCGATGGGCACAGCCACCTGCCACGCGCCTGTGGTCAGAGCACCCTCATTGGAGACGGTCCAGCCAGCGGTGGATCCTTCAATGTCGTCATAGAAGGCATCGCTCGTGGACGTCTGCACGCCCAGAGTGAATGCACCTGTGGGCGCGTTCGAAGGATCGCTGATGGTTCCGCCAAGGTTCGAGAGCTGGCCCGAGAGGTAGTAGCGAACCTGTTGGCCGCAATCAAATGGTGGCAGTGACGCCTGCCATGTGTTTGCTCCCGTGCTTACGAGCTGGGAGTTCATCCACGCACCACCATTCACCTGCCAATTGATCTTGGCACTTCCCGCAACCACAGTTCCTCCACCCTGAATGGTGGTCTGAACGTCAAACACTGTGGCGACGCCTGGAAGAGTGGTCGAAGGACGGCCGTTGGGATAGCTGAAGGTGAGGCTGATGGGAGGATGATTCATCCACACCTCGATGCCGGCGCAACGTCCGACCACAAGGTCCAACCATCCATCGCCATTGATATCCACGATGGCCACGTCAGTCCACGCTGCCAACGAGGAGGTGGGCAGCGGTGGGGTGTTCTCCTTCAGGATGTCCGTGGGAGTGCCGCCAGCGAAGAGATTGCGATAGATGTGCGTGCGGCGGCCGGTGGTCGGGCAGAAGGGCCCAAGGTCGGCATCCACGTCGGTGATGATGGCATCAATGCGACCATCGTTGTCCAAGTCGCCCACCTGAATGGTGTTGCCGAATTCGCTCAGGGACTGTGAGATGGTGTACGAGGTGAAGTTGGCCGCACCATTGGCATCATTGCCGGTGTTGATGAGGTACTTGTCCTTGCCATCGTCAGCCACCACGATGTCAAGACGGCCGTCGCCGTTGAGGTCAGCGGTCTCAACAAAGTAGGGGGCTCCAGCAACGGCCTGCTTGGGGCCGTCAAAGCCCTGCGCCGAGGTCTTCTTGGTGTAGACGGCAACATCCTGACCGCCGGTCAGGGTGTTCACGCGAACGATGTCCTTGAGGCCATCGCCGTTCATGTCTGCACCCACGGCGGAGTTGCCGAACGCAGAGTTCATCTGTGCGCTGGTGAGAATGGTGCTGGTGGTGTCGTAAAAGAAGCCGGGATTGGCTGCACCAAAGTTCAGAATGAGCTTGTTGTCGAAGTCGAGCGATGAATTCTCTGAGGGGCTGAACTGGCACTCACCAGGATCCGTGGTGTCGCCGTCATTGTTCAGATCCAAGCAGAGCGTCTGCCCGGAAGTCTCAGGTGTGTCGTAGTCCGTATAGAAGATGTCGATGTACCCATCCCCGTTGTAATCGCCAACGGCAGCATCGCAGAATCGCGGATTGGCAGCGTTGCCATTGCGCGCCGCCAAGACGGGCATACGAGCGTCTTCAAACCGGAAGCCAAGCCAATTGCCTCCGGCGTTGTTGCCTAGGTTCATATAGACGCGGGGCTGACCCAAAATCGCATTCAGATTGTCGCTCATGGTGGTGGCCGTCACCAGGTCCAGCCAGCCGTCATTGTTCACGTCGATGGCCTTTACGTCTCGGTCGTTGCAGGGGTCAAGCAGGCCCTGATAGCCACCCACGTCCGACGCAGAACCGTATTCCACGGTTCTGTCCACCAACACGCCGCCTTCATTCATGAACAGAATGTTGCGCATTCCGCCCTGCACGCTGCCGGGGAACTTGCGCATGCAAATCACGTCCATGTCCCCGTCCTTGTCAAAGTCCGCCCACGCGAAATCCTTTTCAAGGTTGTCATTCACAATCAAACTTGAGGCAGCCACCAAGCGGGTGCTGGTTTCGTTGACATAGGTCACCCACTGGGCGCAGGCAATGCTGCTGGCCAGTCCGGCGGAGGCGAGTGCAAGAATCGTGGTGTTTCGCATGGTCATCTCTGGTTGGTGATCAATCGGAGGGAAGCCAGAGGGCTTCAGAAGGACTGTTTGAGGAGGTTAGCGCAGATCAGCGGCAAGAGCCCCAAGAACCCAAGAGGGCCCCTAAGTCGGCTCCGTCCACGTCACCGTCATTATTCAGGTCGGCAGGAACATCGCTTTGGCCCCAGGATCCCAGCAAAATGCCCAAATCAGCGCCGTCAACCTCTCCGTCGAAGTTGAAATCGCCGGCGCAGAGCAGGCATTCGTCAGGGAACCCGTCATTGTTGGCATCGGTGCTGGACCCCAGCAGGATGTCCAGCAAATCGGGCTGGTTGTTGTTGTTGCAATCGCCGTTGACTCCTTCATAGGCAATCTGGAAGGATGCGAAGTCATCGAGGTCAATGTCTCCATCGGCGTCGATGTCAAACACTGCCGATGGCAGATTGGGGTTGGTGGCTGTTCCATAGGCAGCCTTGAACGCAAGGAAATCGGCGAGCACGATGGATCCGTTTCCGTCTGCATCAAACTCCAGGCGCCCGAGTGAGTTCAGAAACGACACCAACTTGCCCTTGTCGGACCCGCTGAGGGCGTCAAAGTTGGCAGCGCTGGCGGCGGCTTCACCGTATGGTCCGTGCGCCTGAATGGCGATTGTCACGCGGCTTGTAAAGGTTCCGCCCGCAGCGGCTCCGTTGTGAAGCATGGGGTCACGAGTGCGCAGATTCCACAGCGTGGGCGTGCGCATCTCCAACTCGCTGGCTCCAGCTTGGGCTACGCCATCGCCCAGCAGCCCCATGTCGTGAAGCATGAAGTCGCTGTAGGGGCGAATTTGCTTGTTGCGGATTGAATCCTCAAGCCCGGGATCATTGCTCGTGGTCCAAGCAGGAATGTGGCACTGATTGCATCCGATGGCGTTAAAGATCGCCTCGCCCGCCATTCCCGTTTTTGGAGTTTGTGGCGGCTGTGCCAAGTAGCGCTGGAAGTGAGTCACCCGATCAATGAAGGCGAATCCCTGCTGATCTTCCACATCTTCGGGGTCTGCCACGGAATCGCACTGCGCCAGCAGTTCGTAGTTGCCGTTGGGCGGGTTTTCATCGGGCACCAGTCGATTGGTGACGCCCATCTCGTTGCGAGTGGCATCGCCGCTGAACGTGAGCACGGTCGCCACCTGGGCCTTCCAGCCAAAGCGACCTGCGCGCACGGGTCCCTTCGGTGTCTCAAGTGGGGTGACCCACTGCACGCGACCACTGATGCCATCGGAGTTCAGATCGTCGGGGTCATCGTTGGCGGCAATGTCTGCGTCTGGAATGGCCTCGATGAGACCGAAGGCCATGCTGCTGTTGGTAACGCGGATCGCGGTGTAATTGGCGAGCGGATTAATGACTTCTTGGCAGGTCTCACTGATGGCCAATGCTTGGAGCAAACTCTGCGTTTCTCCCGGAATGACGCTGAATGCGCCTTTGTCAGAAATGCCAAAGTGTGTCACTGAGATTGAGCCCCAACCACCGAGAGGATTGGTGTGGCAGCTAAAGCACCCAGCCTTGTTGAAGATGGGGCCCAGACCCTGCTCCGCCGCGACGGGGGTGCTGAACGCCACCTTTCCAGCGTTGAACAGTTCCAACTGCGCCGGAGTCAGACCCACCAGCGGGTCTCCAGCTTTGGGCTGCGGCTGAATCTGAGCCAGTGCAGTTGACCCAAACGTAGCGACACCAACGACGGCGAACATTCGAATCAGCATTTGCCAATGGCTCCTTGAAACTGTCATCGCCAAACAAGACTCCACCTGTCGCCGCCTATCGGTGAAAGGTGGAATCGAAGGTTATTGCCGGTCACACGAACCGGACCAGTTCATTCTCAAAGTAATCCCGGGGATCGTGAACGCCAATGGATTCCGGGACAGGGGAGTCATATACTCGACAGAATGCTGGCCATTTGCGCGTTGATTGCGCTCATCAGCGCGGATTTCTCCGCGGAATTGGCTCCTCAAATTGCACCGTCTGCGCCATCTGGGCCAACTTTGTCGGCCTCAGATCCTCCCAAACGGGAGATTATTGCGGCCACCAACGATGACCCGCGATTTGGCGTGATTCAGGCGCTGATGCGGGGAGCCAAGTATTCGGACGCACTCATGGTCGCTGAGACTCTGTATCGATCCAACCCCAAGTTGGCGCGCGCAGAGTTTTTTCTGGGATTGTGCCTTCACAAACTCCGCCGATACGACGCAGCACGGCCGCATTTGGCCTCGGCGGCCCAACGATCAAAAGAGTTTCGCGAGGGTCCGCATGCCAACCACTATCTGGGGTGGTGCGCGTACTACTTGGGCGACTTGGCCGCCGCGCGGAATGCCTTTGAGCGGCACATGAACGAGTTTCCCAACTACGACGACACGCACTTTGGCCTTGGACTCGTCTCGTTGGATGAAGACAAACTGGCGGAGGCAGAGACCTCTTTTCGCACGGCGTTGCAACTGATCGAAGAACAGAAGGGTCGACCGCGAGAACGCGCCAAGAACTTGGCCAGGCTTGGGGACGTTCAACTGCGAATGGATAAGAGTGCGGAAGCGGAACAGAGTTACCGTCAAGCTGTAGAACTCTGGCCTGACCACCACGAGGCGTGGGCGAAGCTCGCCCGCATTCTCGATCGACAGGCGCGCACCGTCGAAGCTGACAAGGCTCGAGAGCAGCACAAGGCAGCCGTGGCTAGAGTGTCGGGCAAGGAGCCAGATTGATACATCGCGTGGCATGTCTCATCGTGTGCCTGCACTGCCTTGCATCGCAGGGCGGGCAACTCGTTCCGCCAGAACAAAATCCCGCGCAGGGGATGCAGTTCACCGATGTCACCGCTGGGTCAGGGCTTGACGCCACCATGACCAGTGGCGCCTTGCCCAGCACCCAAATCTTGGAGGTGAAGGGTGGAGGGTTGGCACTGATTGACTTTGACGGCGATGGCGATCTGGACCTCTTCATGCCCAATGGTGCAACGTTGCAGGACACCGAACATGGTCCCGGCGCTCGGCTCTTCGAGAACTTGGGTGGATTGAAGTTCCGCGATGTCACTCAAAGCATGGGCGCAAAGCACACGCGATGGACCTTTGGATGCACCGTGGGGGACTACGACGGAGACGGGAAGGACGATCTGTTTTTGGCCTGTTTTGGCCCGGACGTGCTTCTGCGCAACGTGGGTGGCGGGGCGTTTGAAGACGTGTCGGCCAAGGCCGGCGTGAATGGTGGGGGGTGGTCGACAGGCGCATCCTTTGCGGATTTTGACGGAGATGGTGATCTGGATTTGTACGTGGCGCGCTATCTGCAGTTTGATCCGGCGAGTCCGCCAGCACCTGCCAGCTTCAAGGGACTTTCCGTGATGGCGGGTCCGCGAGGATTGCAGGCATTGCCCGACCTGCTCTATGAGAACAACGGTGATGGAACGTTCCGCGATGTGTCCAAGGAGAGTGGCATTCTTGAGGCGCCACCGGGGTACGGACTGAATGTGGCCATTGTTGATATGGACGGCGATGGCAAGCCCGACATCTTTGTGGGCAACGACTCCAGCGGAAACTCGCTCCTCATGAACAAGAGCACATCAGGGAGCCTGAAGTTCCAGGAAAGTGCAATGCGATCGGGAATCGCCACCAACATCGATGGTGGAACTCAGGCCACCATGGGAATCGCTGTGGGAGACGTGAATCTGGATGGCCGCCCCGATGTGCTTACCACCAATTTCTCGAGTGACACCAACACGCTCTTTGTGAATCTGGACGGCCGCTTCTTTGATGACCGCACAGCGCAATACGGAGTGGGCGCCCCCACGCGGACACTTCTGGGTTGGGCTGTGGCCATGGAAGACTTTGATCACGACGGAGACGCTGATCTGGTGGTCTTTAATGGCCACGTCTATCCACAAGCCACCAAGCAGAGCATGGATAGCGATTACGAGCAGGCACCGATTGTCTTTCGTAGGCAGGGCGCTCGATTTGAAGTGGAACCCAATCCTGGATCGGGCTTAACGTCCGCCCACCGAGACCGGACCGCTGTCGTTGCAGACCTCGACTCGGACGGCGACCTTGACCTGGTAGTGGGAGAACTGAATGGGCCGTTGCGTCTCATTCGAAACGATTGCGCGCACCCGCTTCAGTCGGTTCAGTTGAAGCTTGAGAATTCCACCACCAAAGACCGTCACGGAGTGGGCACGCGCGTGCGAATCCTGGATGCGCAAGGTGCAACCAAAGCGGCGCGTTGGTACTGGGGTGGCGGTCCATTCCAATCCACCAACTCACCCGTGGTGCATGTTGGCGCACCCGAGAGCTGGGGACCTCTCTCTGCAGAGATCACATGGCCGGACGGTGCAGTGCAGGTGGTGCCCGAATTGGCACGAGGAACCGCAGTGGTGGTTCGACGCACGGCACCGCGGGGGGCGGTTCCACATCCAGCCGCGGCCTCCACCCCCGCTAAAGCAGCGGACTAACCAGGTTGGCGAAGTTTTCCGCGAGCCGAGTGGATGCCTTTCGAGCCATCCATGCTGGTGCTTCCACACGGGCACTCCGAGCGACGTACCAGTTTTGGAGTGAACGCAACTGATCGGTAAAGGCACGGCTATAGACCACTAGGCTGGCTTCAAAGTTGATTTCATAACTGCGCCGATCCATGTTGGCCGTGGTGACGATTCCGATTTCATCATCCACCGTCACGGTCTTGGAATGCAGGAATCCTGGTCTGAACTCCCAGATTTCGACGCCAGCCTGCAGCAGTCGGTGAAACTGAGCGCGGCTTGCATAGGCGCAAAGCAGGCTGTCATTGGCGCGCGGCAAGATGACAGTCACTCGCAGCCCGCGTCGTGCCGCTACCTCCATGGCAGAAATCGTGGCTTCGTCCGGCAGAAAGTAGGGGGTGCAGAACATCACTTCGCGGCGAGCCAGTTGAATGCTGGCCTGGATGAGTTCTGCCACAACACTGTTGTTGAAGTTGGGTCCAGATGGAATCACCTGCGCCGGGATCCCTCCAAGAATGAACTCGGGTTGATGCTCAAGGAGCGGTGAAAGGTCTTGTCCGGTGTCCAACTCCCAGTCTTCCACAAACATGGTCTGAAGGTCCAGCACCACGGGTCCTCGTACGCGGATCCAACTGTCCACGTAGGGCTCATTCTTGCCCAGTCGCCCCGTTTGCTTAAAGCTGGGATCGGCAACGTTGCGGCTGCCGGTTTGCGCCACAGAACCGTCCACGACCACCAGCTTTCGATGATTGCGGATGTCCACCCGTGCCACGAGTACGCGCAACAACCGCGCCGGAAGCGCTTCGACCACCTGAACGCCCGCAGCCGCCAAATCTCGCCGCCGCGCGCTTCGCAAGAAAGCCTTGCTGCCCACGCCATCCAACAGCAATCTGCAGACCACGCCTCGCGCCACGGCGCGCTCCAAAGCTTGGCATACCTGTTCACCCGTGGAATCACCCTCAAGAATGTAGAAAAGCACGTGAACAGTCTGGGTGGCTGCGTCAATGTCCTGCACGATCCATTGAATCTGCTCATGCGGATCGCCTGAAACCTCAATGGTGTTTCCATTCAGCACCGGAGGCGCCCCCAGTTGTTCCGCCACGCGAGCCAACTGGGAATCCTCCGCGCTCATGTGCCGCTCGGCCACGCGCTGGTCTTGCCACACGGGCTCGAGTGATCGCACCTGCTGCACAATTCTGCGGTGGCGTCGCTTGCGAATGACACCGATCCGGTTTTCGCCGATCAGCACGTACAGAAGCAACCCCAGCACGGGGAACGCGAACAATGCGGCGATCCAAGCCAACGCTGCGTTGGGATTCTTGCCCTTCGACCAGACGATCCAAAAGGAGAGGGCGATGTTCACAAAGAACAGAACGATCAGCACGATGGCGATGGCATCCGCCACACGGTTCCAGCCCAACTGAGTCCGAATGATGTGATCAACGATCCAGTCCAACCGCGCAACTCCCCTCCGCCGGGCCGTGCGGTGCCCGATTAGTCGTCAATGGCGATGATCTCGAACCGCTTCTCTCCACGCGGAAGATCCACGCGGATGACTTCGCCGACCCGCGCCTTCATGAGCGATGAACCGATGGGGCTGCTGGAGGTCACCTCAATGTAGTCGTCGGATTCGTCATCGGTCATCTGGCCAACCAGCTTGTACGCGTGCTCGGATCCATCGGCGGTGTCCTTCAAGCGAACGACTGCTCCCAAGAAGACGATGTCCTTGGGCATATCGCTTTCGACAGAAACCACCTGTGCGCTGCGAAGTCGCGCTTCAAGATGGCGAATCTTGGCTTCGTTGAGCCCCTGTTCTTCACGGGCCGCGTGGTAGTCGGCGTTTTCCTTCAGGTCGCCGAGCGCACGTGCCTCTGCAATGCGCGTGGCCAAGACCGGACGCTGCAAATGCAGGTCGCGCAGTTGCTGCTCCATTTTGGCTCGGTCATGTGGCGAAATGATTTCCATGCCTCACGCAGAGTATCCGCCCCACGGCGCAGGGGCAAACACGCGCTGAGCGCGGCTGCAGGCACACGACCACACCACAAGTGCAACACTCCACGGAAACACGGTCAAAGCGACAACGCCGTGTGCACTCTCCCAGGAGTTTCTTGGAGCCAGATCAAGCACCGCGACAGCGGGACCTAGCAGAGCTGGCCACGGGCGGTCCATGCCCATGGCGTCGAAGACCGCGCCCAAAGCCAGCAGAACAGGGCACGCCAGCGCAAGCGAGGTTCGCACCCACGTTGAGCGCACCGTCAGCGCAAGGGCCACAATGGCAGCGGCGACCCAGATCCAACCAAGCACCATCAGCCACATGGCGACTCCGGTGCTGCGGGGCCAGTAGGTGACCAACTGCAAGGGCCAGAAGAGAATCGTGAACAGCGTTCCCATCGACAGCGCATCGAGTGCCACCCGCGCTGGGGGCCACCCGTCCCTGGCTGTGCTGATGCGCCCGAGCGGATAGAGCGCGAACGCCCCGAACGCCAGCATGACGATGAGCGCGCGCGCTCCAGGTGTGTACGAGAGTGTGGTGGGCTGGATGGGAACTCGCGTTCCGATGGTGACCGCAAAGGACACCATGCTCCACAGGAGGGCGCACAACATGAGCACGCGGGGTAAGGGCACGCGGACAAGCGTAGTGGCGAAAAGGCTCGGCCGGTGTGACTAGCGAGCGCCCACGACGTCAGAGCGCAAGTCCAGAGTCTGCTCGCACCCAGCATCGATGCGCTTGTAATGGTCATACAAGTACTCAAGGGCGGCAAGTTTTTGGTGCGCCGGTACCTCCGCCGCGCGCTCCTGGCCGGGAGCTCGGCCCCAGATCAGGGTGCAGCCTGATTCCGTGCGAAGTCGCACGACCCCGTCTTGCGCGAAGGTGCCAACGTCAATGGCGGCCACCTGCGTCTTCCACGCGCGCTCGTTCATGAGCGCGGCCATTTCAAGAGCGGCGTTGACATCGGCGCCGGTCCAAACCGCGCCAATCTGTGCAGGGCGGGGCTGTGAGACTCCCTGAATACGAAGCAGGGCCGGCCCCTGTCCGGTGGCGTAAGTTCGTGGCAGGATTCGGGCTTGGGTATCAACCAAGTGCTCGCCGTGGGCGTCAGAGACCAATGCAAACGGCTTGGCCCAAATGCCCTCCACCACAACCTCATCCAAGTTGGGTCGGCGCACTTGCCGAACGTCTTGATACCAGCCGCAACGCTCAGCGAACTCTCTGGCTCGTTGTAGGCCGTCCCGATCGAGCGGCCCCCCGGTCAGACTCTTGAGCACGCCCAGTTCCAGTGCCCGCCGGTCTTCCTTGGGCAACCATGATGGTTCGTTGGTGAGCACCACTCGAATTGGGGCTGAAGGTTGCGCGGAGGCTGTGCGCTGCACGAGCCGCGGCACCAGCACTGCAGCAGCCACGATGATGCCACCGATGCCAAACACCCATCCAGTGAGGGTGACATAGGTGAGAATGCGGTTCCAAGCAATGGGAGAACGTTCGGTTTTCTTGCTGGCCATGAACTGCCATGTATCGGCAGTGGGGCGCAGCGCAGGCCAAAGTCTGGGCCGATTTTGTGGCTACGCGGCAGCGCGACGGGATGCACTGCGAGCGGCCGCGCGGCGGACCAGCCCGGCCACCAGCTCTTCCATGCTCACACCGGCGTGCCTTGACGCCTTCGGTAGCAGGCTATGGTCGGTGAATCCTGGCATGGTGTTGATTTCTAAGAACCACGGGCCGCGTTCGTCCAGCATGAAGTCTGCCCGCGCCACGTCTCGGCAACCCACCGCGTGCCATGCGGCGCGGCTGAACCCGCGCACGGCGTCAGCCACCCCGGGGGGCAACGCAGGGTCTAGCAGGTACTGAGTGTCGTCTCGGTGATACTTGGCGTCGTAGTCGTAGGTGCCGTCTCTCGGTCGGATCTCGATGATGGGAAGGCACTCGCCGTCCACAATTCCAACTGTCAGTTCTCGACCTTGGATGAACTCCTCGGCCAAGATCCGGCTACGGCGCGGATCCAACTCCAGCCGAGCGCGAACCACTTCAGGCAGGGAAGTGCAGATTCGCAGGTCAACGCTGCTACCTTCGTCCGCAGGCTTGAGCACCACCGGACAGGGCAGGTCGAACTCGGTGCCGGCGCGCAATTCCTGCGCACGGGGGGTGGGTACACCCAATTCCATCAGCAAGGCCTTGGTGGCGATCTTGTCCATGGCCAAACGCGCCGCCTTGGGGCGGCAGCCCACGTAAGGTCTTCCATCCTGTTCCAACAGTTCCTGCAATGGTCCGCCTTCACCCCAAGCGCCGTGGAGCACCGGAAAAATGACGGTTCCGCGCATCGAGCGCAGTTCATCCAAACCCGGCTGCTGGATCGCAATCTCGTTCACCGCCAGCCCTGCCCGTCGCAAGGCATCTGCCACATTCGCGCCGCTATTCAGGCTGACTTCACGTTCGGCGTCGGGGCCGCCCTTGAGAACCAGAACTTCCATGGCACTTTGCTCCTTGCGTGCAGCGCGCCGTCCGGTGGCGAGCTCCGATGATTGAGCGCAGGCAACAACTCTACTGTCCGCGCTTCCAGAAGACTACTTCGCGCTCCAGCCGGACGCCTAGGCGCTCCCATACTTTGTCGGCTACTTGTGCCGCCAGACTCATCAATTCGCTCGCTCGGGCACCTGGATTGGCCACCAGAAAGTTGCCGTGCTGGGCGCTCACTTCGGCGTTCCCTACTCGAAGGCCCTTCAATCCAGCCTCGTCAATGAGCTTTCCTGCGCTCACGCGCTCGCCAGAGACTGGGTGCAAGGGATTCTTAAACATGCACCCAGCAGAACTGGCGGCCAAGGGCTGCACACTGGCCTTGTACGCGCTGATCTCTCTGACCCGTTGACGCAGTGCCACAGGGTCCGCAGGGGTCAACGAGAGTATTGACCACACCAGCACTCCCTCTGGAATGCCGCTGTGCCGATACTGAAATGGAATCTCTGCGCGGGCATACACCTGTTCTTGGCCCTGCCACGTGACCAAGGCCACGCTGTGCACTGCGTCTCCAATGGCACCGTATTTGCCGCCGGCGTTCATTTTGAGTGCGCCGCCGATGCTGGCCGGGATTCCCGTCATCTGCTCCAATCCAGCCAGCCCCTGACGGACGCAATCATTGGTGGTTCTGCTCATGTCGCGCCCTGCACCCACGCGCACCGCGTAGGGCACTCCCTGCGCATTGAGGGCAAATCCCTGGAACTCGGGGGTGTCAAGTTTCAGCACCACTCCCTCCACACCCTCATCGTCTACGAGCAGGTTTGCACCGCTGCCCAGCACGCGCACTGGCACCGCCTGCCGACTGCACCGCTGCAAGAGAGTGGAAAGCGCACGCATGGAGTGGGGGCGCACCAAGGCATCCGCTCGGCCGCCAACGCCAAACCATGTGTGCTGGGCCAGCGGAGCATCGAGTTCCACGCTCACGTCCAAGTCGGCAAAGAGTGTGGTGCTGCCGATGGGCCCGGGCACCGGAGTGCCTGGAAGGTGAGCGGGAGTCTCCATCATTGGCCGCGCTTCAGGTACTCAGCGCCAATCTGCCAGACGGGCCCTGCGCCCATCACAACAACCAGATCGCCATCCTGGCCCATGACTTCCAATTGCTCAACGATGGCGTCAAATGGATAGAGGTGCATGGCTGTCACGCCGCGCTGTCGCAGGCGGTCCACCAGATCTGCTGAACTTACTTTCTGCTTCTCTTCTTCAGTGTCCCGAACGAAGTAGATGTGCGGCACGATCACCACGTCCGCTTTGCTAAAGCTGTGAGCAAACTGCTCAAGCAGGAATCGGGTGCGGCTGTGTTGGTGGGGTTGAAAGACGCAGATCAGTCGCTTGGGGTCCAAGTGAGTGCGCAGCGCTTGCAACGTCTTGTCGCATTCCGTGGGGTGGTGGCCGTAGTCGTCATACACGGTCACCTTTCCACCGCTGGCCAGCGTTCGCTCTCCCAGCCTCTGCATGCGCCGATCGACGCCGGCAAAGCCGCCGAGCGCCGCGCCGATGCCCGCCCAGTCAAGCCCCAACCAATGTGCCAGAATCGCGGCCGCCGCGCCATTCAGCGCCATATGGTCGCCGGGCCGGGTGCCAATCCACGAGCAGACGGGCTGGCCGTCAATGAGCACATTGGTTTCGCTCGTTCGTTTGTCGTATCTGACTTGGTAATCAGCGCTGGGGTTCCACCCGAAGGTGGAAACGCGGCAGGGAAGATCGCTCGCCACCTCTCGCAAATGCGCTCCCTCATGGGCGATCAGCAGCTTTCCGCCAGCGTCCGCAGGGGGAATGCGCCGAGCAAAATCGCGGAACGCCTGAATGATGTTCTCAAGCGTTCCATAGATTTCAAGATGGTCCTCCTCAACATTGTTGATGAGTCCAAGCACCGGATTGTGGTGATGAAAGCTGCGATTGAACTCGCACGCCTCCGCGAGAAGAATGCCCGGGCGATTTCGGAGCTCGCCCACTGGAATGATCGCCGCACCAGTTCGGCTGCCGCCGCCAATCTGATCACACGTGGCACCCACGATGAAGCTGGGATCAGTTGCATTCTGGATGAGCACGTGAGCGAGCATCGCAGTGGTGCTGCTCTTGCCATGGGTGCCGGCGATTGAAACGCCGGTGCGCCCCTTTTGCACCAGTCCCACGGCCTCGGCGTAACTGATGATCTCGATGCCCTGGTGAGTGGCGGCTAACAGTTCCGGATGATCGTGCTTTACCGCGGCGCTGGCGATGACCAGGTCGCACGCCGCGGGAACCTTGTCGGGGTCGTGGCCCACCGTGACGGGAATGCCATGCTCCTCGAGCAGGTCTGTGGTGAGGGACTGGGCCATGTCGCTGCCGCGCACCTCGGCGCCGCGCTGTTTCAGCATGAGGGCCAGACCACTCATACCGCAGCCACCGATCCCTACCAACCAGATCCGGCGTCCGACAAAGTCGGGCTCGGGCAGCTCGGTCAATCGGGGGCTTGGGCTTTCAAATAGAGTTGGGGCGGTGCTCACGGATCCATCCGTCCCGGCGGAGCCGGCGTCTTTGTGGGCGCGCTTGGTGCTGATTGAGGTGGACGCCACGAAGGCAATGTCAATGTCGTTCACGTTGCACGATATCGGCATAGCCACCGCCAAAAGTTGTGCGATCCCTACAATCCGTTCCTATGGGCGCAAACCCTGAATTCCGCGCACAAGTCCTGATTGTGGAGGACGACCAAGAACACGCCACCTCAATGGCAGATGCCCTGCGCAAGCCCGGGCACATTTGCACCATCGTGAACTCCAAGCAAGCGGCGGAGCAAGAGCTGCGCCATGGTGCCTTTGACGTGATCGTGACCGACCTGGTGATGGAGAGCCCCACCTCTGGGCTGGAAGTGCTTGCGCTCAGCCGGGAATTGCAGCCCGATACCGAGACCATCATGGTGACCGCTCATGGGGATATCCCCACCGCCAAGCAGGCGTTGCAGGGGGGGGCCTACGACTTTATTGAGAAGCCGTTGGATATGGTGGTCTTTAGGAATCTGGTGCAACGGGCTGCCGAGACCGTGGTGCTGCGCCATCGCAATAGCCGGCTGAAGGGGGAGTTGGACGCCGCCTACGGATTCGAGGGGATCATCGGGGACAGCGCGGCCATGCGCACCGTGATTCAGTTGATTCGGCAGGTTGCACCCAGCTCAATTCCGGTGCTTGTTCGGGGGGAGAGCGGCACCGGCAAGGAACTTGTGGCGGCGGCCATTCACAAGGCAAGCAAGCGGGCTGCGCGTAAGTACGTCACGTTCAATGCTGCAGGTCAGGCAGAGAGCCTCATTGAAGATCAGCTCTTTGGACACGTTCGCGGGGCCTTTACCGGGGCAGACCGGGACCGCGAAGGAGTGGTGGAGTACGCCGACAAGGGCACGCTATTCCTGGACGAGATCGGCGACATGCCCCAATCCATGCAGCCCAAGCTCTTGCGTGTGCTTGAGACTGGCGAGGTGGTGCGGCTGGGAAGCAACGAACAGCGCAAATCAGACGTGCGCTTTGTCAGCGCCACCAATCGAGACCTTGCGACCATGGTGAAAGAGGGAAAGTTTCGAGAAGACCTCTTCTACAGAATCTGCGGCGCAGTGATCAACATCCCTCCGCTTCGTGAACGGCGAGAAGACATTCCGCTGCTGGTGAATCATGCGGTAGGAAAGTTTGCGGTTGAACTGGGGCGACCCAGACTTCAGGTCAGCCAGCCCGTCATGATGCGATTGGTCAGCTATGACTGGCCGGGGAATGTGCGCGAGCTGTTCAATGTGGTTCACCGAATGACTGTCACCGCGCAAGGGCCTTCGCTTGAGCCACGCGATGTGCCCGCGGAGATTCGCCGAACAGATGAGGGGGCGGGCAACGGAGCAGACGGCGCGAACGGCGGGGGGCTGGGGAGCCTTGCGGGCGTGGGTCTGGACAAACTTGAGAAAGAAGCCATTCGGCAGACACTGGCCATGACTGCCGGAAACCGGGAGCAAGCGGCACAACTTCTTGGGATTGGTGAACGGACCCTCTACCGCAAGCTCAAGGAGTACGGTCTGCGCTGACCGAACCGTTCGTGCCACGCACACTCTGGACCCATCTCCTCTTTGAAGTGGTGAAGACCCTACTCATCACCACGTGCGTCATTGTCACAGTGATTGCCTTTGGGGCGGCCGCCAAGCCCTTGGCGGAGAACGCCATCGGGGCGGACATGGTGGCGAAGTATGTGGCGTTGGCGATCATTCCCATGCTGCAGTACGCGCTGCCATTTGCGGCCGGGTTTGCCGCCACTGTGGTGCTGCACCGATTTGTGACTGACAATGAGATCACCGCCATGAGCGCGTGCGGCATGTCCTACCGGCGCATCCTGATGCCCGTGGGGATCCTGGGAGTGTTCTTAGGCATCTTTATGTTTCTGCTGGTGGCGTTTGTGGTACCCAAGTTTTGGATGCGGCTGAAGGAGCTGGCCACTGCAGACGCCACTCAACTGCTCGTAGCTGCGGTGCAGCGCGGTGAGGCGGTGGAAGTGGACAACATGCTCATCTATGCAGATTCCGTGGAAGTGGTGCCTGCCCCGGAAGACACCGGAGCACAGAGGCGTCTCATGCTTCGCGGCGTGGCAGCCATTGAACTGGGTAAGGGCGCCAGTTCCGCGCCCGCAACTGAGTTCACTGCTGAATCTGCTGCCGTGGATGTTCACATCATGGAAGGCGGCGGAAGTGTGGCCAAGATCGCGCTGATGAATGCCACGGTCTTTCGCCCCGCTGAAGGGGCGATTGCCACGGTGCCATTTGCGGAACCCGAGGCAGTGTCGCTGGACAAGAACTTCTACCGGGGACCCAAGTTTCTGCCTTTGTGGGAGTTGCTCGAACTGCGCAGGAATGTCGATCTGGCATCCATTGTGCAATTGGCCAAGCAAGATCTGGCGCTGGTGGTTGGGGAGGCTGAACTGTGGAACTGCGGCTTGAGCCAACTGGATGAATCTCACTACCTGCGACTCACTCAACGGAGCAGCGGCCGGACCTTTGTGCTCGAGAGCGCAGACATGATCGGGGGCGCGGTGGTGCCACGGCGGAAGGGTGGATCTGTGGTGGTGACAGAAGTGGCTGACGGCAAGCCCATCCGACGCACTGAAACTTCAAGCGCCGTGTTGAGTGCGGTGAGCGAGGCGGGGTTCCAGCCGGCCTTCAGCCTTGCGGTGACCTCCCCGCACGGCACTCGCGATCTGTTGGCCAATACCACGGCGCGGTGGGCGCCGCGGATCGACGACTTGATTCCCGAAGGCTGCCTGCAGCGCGATTGGAGCAGGGCACCCAGCACAGAAGTGCTGGCTCGCGCCGAGTCAATTGCCAGACAGGATGAGCGCGCCCCCTTCGCCAAACTTGGAGCGCAGGCCGATGGACTGGCTGCGCAACTGCGCTTCAAGCGCAATTTTGTGCGGTGGGAGAGCGATTCTCACTTGATGCACAGAACCGCGCAGACCTTCAGCGTGGGACTGGTTCTGTTGCTGGGGGCGGTACTGGCGGTGTGGCTGAGGCGTGCGCTTCCGCTCACCGTGTACATGCTTGCGTTTCTGCCAGCGGTCGGCAACATCATGCTGATCGCCGGTGGGCAGCAGGCGATGCGGGACGGTCACCTGCTGACGGGAACCGCGCTCATGTGGGGGGGCAATGTGCTCCTGTGTGGAATTCTGGTGTGGGCCTGGACAAAGCTCTGCAAGAACTGAAGCCGTGCGAATACTGGACCGAGAAATCATCGTCCGCTTCTTCTGGAACTTTTTCATTCTGTTCGCACTGCTGTACGTCTTTGCTGCGGCGGTAGACACCGTGCTGCAGATGGACAAGTACGTTGAAGCCGCCATCGCTGGTGCGCGAGATGGGCTCTACTCCAATCGAGTGACTGGGTTTATCACCCTGCTAGGTGCCTTTCATGGTCCGCGCATCTTTCAGTTCTTTCAATTCATGATGGGGCTGCTGTGCGTGGGGGCCATGGGGTTCACCTTTGCGCAGATGCATCGCACCCGAGAATTGGTGGCCATCATGGCGGCCGGGGTACCGCTGCGTCGATGCGTGTGGGCCGTATTGGCGGCAGCATTCTGCCTGAATGTTGCTCAGATCGTGAATCAGGAAGTCATTCTGCCCAGACTTGCGGATCGCTTGATCACGGGGCACTCCGCCAAGCCGAGCGAAGACCCGGCATCCTTCACGGTGCCGCTTACTAGAGACAAGTCGGGAAACCTGCTTTATGCCGGCAGGTTTGATCCGCATAAACAGGACATCAAGGGGTTTCTGGCCCTTGAACGCGACGCGCAAGGACGCCTCCTCAGGCGCACCACCGCGGACAGTGCCACGTGGGATGCCGCAGCCAGCGCCTGGGTGCTCACGCAGGGAGCAGCGCTCGATCGCGATCCCGCCGGGGCGGAACGTGTGGTGGTGCAACGACAGGCGATCCCGGTGGAGCGGTATGCCACCGACCTCTCTCCCAAAGTGCTCACCGCAAGGCACTACAGCATCTTTGCACAACTGCTCTCCACTCCGGAGCTCTCTGAAATCGCCGCGGCCGGCGCGATTGATCCGGCACTGGCTAGGCGCATGCAAATCGGTCGATGGGGGAGCATTCTGGTGAACCTCTTGGTGCTGGCGATGGCGGTGCCGTATTTCCTACAGCGCGGGCCCACCAACATGCTTCAACAGAGTGTCACATGCGCTGCGGTCTGCGTTCCTGCCATCATCGTCAGCGCCATCTTGATGGCTGCCCCCGTCTCCGGACTTCCGCCCACCGTGATGGTGGCGTTGCCTGTGGCGGTGCTGGTACCCATCGCCGCCGCACGGCTTTCCTGGCTACCTTCGTAGGTGCACCACAATCCACGCGCACGGGGGTATTGCTAGCGGTTGTTGGTGCGTTTCCAACTGTCGGCCAATGAGTCGTCAAAGATCGTGGGCTTGGCGCCGCGAACAAAGTCGCGCGCAAGTTCCTCCATTCGCCCACGCTCTTGCGCTAGACGCACCGCACGTTCTGCGTTCACGCGGGCATCGGCGGGCAGGGGGCCGGGGCTTGCAGGTACGTCCGCCTCGTACCGCACAAGAATCACACCTGAGCCTGCCATCACCGGCGGGCTCACGCTGCCCACCGTGGCCAGCGCCCAGAGTGCCTCGCGAAAGGCTCCGGGGAACCCTGGATCCAATCGGCTTACCGGCGCGATCAAACCGCCACGTGCAGCGCTTGCATCGGTGCTCATCTCTGCGGCCACATCCGCGAACTGTTCACCCGCGTTCAAACGTTCAGTCGCTTGCTGAGCCGTGCGCATATCAGGCACGGCGATCACGCGCGCCCGTCTCTTGGGTCCGTACGTCGCGTCGAGCGCGGCGTCAATCTGTGTGGGCAGAATCTGAACATCCACCGCCACCATGGCGCGAAGAGCTGCGTTGCGCCACAGCAAGGCGCGCCAGCGGGAGGGGCCGAGCCCTTGGCGTGCGCGAACTTCGTCAAGCAATCGATCCGCGCGCTGGGCATCGGGCGAGAGCTGCTCCCGGAGCGCGGTCTCTTCGGCGCGCATCATGTCTTCGGTGATGTCAATCGACTTGGTGGCAACAGCCGCGCGGATCCGCTTGTCAAGCAGGGCCTCTTCAAGAGCGGCAGCACCCGCGCGCTCGGCCAGAATGGGGCGAAGCTCGTTCCAAGAAATGGTGTCCTGCTGCCAAATGGCGGCGATACCCACTTCAGTCGTAACCGTGGAGGAGTTGGGGGGCGGGGCTCCCTGCGATTCAGATTGCGCGCACGCCAGGGCCGCCACCACGAAGGCGATGCAGGTCATCATGCAAGGAGTGTAGGTGGCGGTCTTAGGGAATCTCAAAGAGCGTGCCGCTGTCTACAAGTGGTCTCACGCGTTTCAAGCGAGACAATATGCTCTGCAGCCGCCCCGGCGTGACAGCAGGATCGAGCCAACCACTCTGCTGCCAGCGATCCAGCATGGAGGTGTTCACAACCAGATGTGTGGCACCGGTGGCGCCGAGCGCCCGGATGGTCTCCATGGGCTGATCGTCATTGCGGCGAAGTAACTGCGTCAACGGCCCCCCGTCCCACACCGTGCCGTACATTGGCGTGTTGGCGCACCAAAACACGGCGGCCTCACCTTCGGTAGCGATGATGCTTTGCGGTGATACGGCGTAGTTTGCTGCCCACGCGAATGGCAGTTGCGCGGTTGGATTGGCAATCTCAATAGTGACTTCCGCCGGTCCACCCATTCCGCGAAGTCCGTCGTAGCCAAACGCATTCGCAAGATCCAACCGACCGCGAGTTCGAGGGTCGTAGAAAAACAAATTGAGCGGCTGCATGCACCACACCACCAACACGAGAAGGGCGGCCAGATACCCTGCCGTCTGCCAAGACGTGCGGCATCGGGGCGCCATGGCTTGGGGGTTCGCAGCGTTAGCCGTGGAAACACATGCGGCAGCAGCGGAGCCCACCATGATTCCCATGGGCACCACGCAGGGAAGGAGAAACCTGCTCTTCATATGCGTGGCCAGTAACCAGAAGGCGATCTGCGCCAGCAGCATGCACCCCGCCGCGCATGCGATGCGACGCTGGCCCCGTATCAAGAGCACCGCGAACGCTACGCCAGCAACCCACCAAGCCACGCTCCACTGTGGAAGCCAGGGCTCACCGCCGTACGGGGAACGCGCCAGCCCAAATGCTGGCCCCTGATACCAAAACTCCACGAGCCGCTCAGAGAGCGAACCCCACGCCGAGTGTGCGTGAGCAAATCGCTCGCTCTGCTGCGCGCTCCACCATCCGTGGCCAAAGAGTTCCGGCACAAATGGAAAGAATGGATTGCCTCCTGTGACTGCCGTGGTGACCGCATTGCTCACCATCCACGGCAGCAACACTGCTGTGCACACCAGCGCAGCGATCCCTG
>CAZXGD010000028.1:0-42602 GCA_964640485.1 uncultured Isosphaeraceae bacterium
ATCCTTGCTTTGCGGACAGTGAGTTGAGATTGCGCTGGTGTTCACCTGCGCGGGGGATCGCTGATCCGTTGCTCCTTCCCGAAGTTGATGAGTTTGACTTGGATGAAGACGATGAAGTTTTCGGAGAGGCTCATTCCACCGATCTGGACGGCAGGGAAAGTCAACGCGTGAAGGGCGCCCTCATGGATATCGGCGCGTACGAGCACGAAGAGGATTCCTCGTGTCCTGCCGATCTCGTGGAGTCCGGGGGAGTTGACGGCGCCGACTTGGGCGCGCTGCTTGGAGCATGGGGCTCCTGCGGTGGAGAGTGCTTTGCCGATTTGGTCGGATGCGACGGCATTGTCGATGGGGCTGATCTAGGGGCGCTTCTAGGTGCGTGGGGATCCTGTGGCAACTCCATGATGATGAGCTACGGCGAAGGGGGACCATCGCCAATGGAACTCCTCATGGCCTTCATGGGCGCCGAAACCAACGAAGAGCTCGTGGAAGCACTAACTGCTTTGAGCCTTGAAGACATGACTGATGTGTTGGAGTGGTTCCTCGGAGGCGAGTGATACGCGCTTCGAAGCATGAGTTCCAGCTCGGCTTGTTAGCCGTTGCGCACCGCACTCGGGACGCGCGGTGAGCCATTGTGAAGGACTGGGCAGCTGGCTTGCCGGTGTTGCGCGCCGTTCGCGCTGCAGGCGTAGAGCCGTGGCCCCGGACATTTCATGCACTTCGGGCGAGCTGCGAGACGGACTGGGCTGCAGTACACCCCATCGCCGATGTCGCCGCCTGGATGGGGCACTCGCGCGTGGTGGCCGCGCGGCACTGTCTCCGCGCCACCGACACCACCTTCGCCGCCATCACCGGCCGAAATGGTGGTGTCACTGGTGGTGACAACTCTGTCAAAAAGGTGGTGACGCCGGTGGTGATGCGCTCCGCAGCATCACGCGGCACCGAGCGCCGCGAAGCGCAGGAGTCCCCAGTGAATCATGGTGAATCTGCATCTTCGCGCCGCTCAAAACATCATGGTGCAGCGCCGTACGAAAATCTTTGAGTGGACCTGATCGGTCCACAACCACGTGGGGTATGCCTAGGCGAAAACGGGGGAAACTCGGTAACACCCACCGGCGCCTACGAGCCCCATGCTCCCAAGAGGGCGCCCAAGTCAGCACCGTCCACTTGGCCGTCGTTGTTGAAATCTGCATTGGCTGAACTGGTGCCAAAGAGTCCCAGCAGGATGCCCAGATCTGCACCGTCTACGGTGCCGCTTCCGTTGATGTCGTATCTATTAGACGTGCCGCCTCGGGTGAACCGGCTGGGAGGAATGGGCGCCTTGGCCATTCCTGGGCCGGAGAGTTGAACAATGCAACCTGCACCTCCCCCAGCCTCAAAGAAATCCACGGTGAAGGAGTGCTTGCCGGGAAGCAGTCCGATGACTCCTCCCTTTTCCACCATGCCATGAAGCCCATCGTTCAACACCACGGACTGGGTGCCGATTTTGAGAATGCTGCCATCATCGCTGGTGACGCTAAAGGTGTAGAAGCCGGGTTGATCCACGTTCACCCAGCCGGTCCAGCGAGCGCCCACATTGTCCGGGCGATTGCTGTTGGCAAAGTTTCCATTGGTGCTTGCATAGTTGATTTGCGGCACCGTGGTGGTTAAGTATGGAGTGAGCGCTGTGAAGTTGGGCACCACCTGCGGACTGGAGAGCACGTAGTAATTGGCGTCGAGCGCCGGAGAGTCGCCGATTGGATTGTCGGGGTATCGCAGCGCTTGGACATCCAAGTACGCAAAGATCAATTGCGACTGCTGCTGTGAGGTATCCGTGAGCCGGTACCACACGATGTCTTGCCCGGTGAATCCTGGGGGTGAGAGGTACCGAATGACATCGCGGCCGCCGGGCCCACCGCCGGTGATCAACTCCGCGCTGCCACCTTCGGCGGTGACCGCGCCATAGCTGCTGATGGTGACAGCCTCGCAGTTGATCTGGAGCTCATTGGCGATCACATCCAAATCGGTGACGATGCCGCGCGGCACCGTGAGATAGTCATAGACCCCCACGGGCGGAACAGAGGTCCCCAGCATGTTGCACGCGCCTCCGCCTGAGAGGTAATTGCTGATGGACTGAATGCTCTGATCGTGGAACCGCATCTGCATGTTGGCCATTCCGCCTGAGCAGAGGTGGCAGTAGCTCATGATGGTTCCGGTGTTGATGCAAACCTGTTGAGTCTGACAGGAGCCGAAGTAGCCGCTTGGTGCACAGCTATCTGCAGGTGGACAGTAGTTGTGCGTGTGGGGTGCACCAAAATTGTGTCCCATTTCGTGCACCACCACCATGAGATCCCAATTCTGACCGTTGTTGTCTAGGACCGGGTAAGGGAAGTAACCACCCAGATTCCCTTCCACACCGAACGCTGCGTTGTTGCAGAGCGAACTTAGGTATGCCACACCCCCGCCCAAACTGCGGCCGCTAAGGAACTGTGCGGTGTTGCGCACCACGGTGGTCATGTTGGCCAGCCAATAGCCCTGAAACTCATCAAGTTGCGAGCCGCTGTTGCTGGCAGTCCACGGATCCGCCGCAGTAGCCCACACGCGCAGATAGGAGACTTGCGTGAGAACGTTAAGGTCACGCTTGTAGATGTCTAACACGCCCGCAAAGATTGTTCCCGCGTACGCGGCAGAAGCGGTGGTGTTGCCGCCAAAGAGCCCGGTGAATTCGTAATCAGTCTCCACGGCCACCTTCACTTGTCTGCAAGGCATCTCTCCGGCCACGCCCCCTTCAGATGCATTCATGAAAACTTTGCCGCCCTCACGCGCATCACAGGGAAAGGTGTGCCATGTGATGGCGCCCTCGGGTAGGTCGGAGAGCCGGTAGCACAGGATGGGCTGATTGGTCGTGGGTGGTCCACTGCTCAGGACGTACACGCCGGTTGAGTCTTGTGCGTAACCATGCACTCCAGCGGCGCTGTGCGAGAGCATTACTCGAGAATCTGGTGCGCCCTCGATAGAGCCGCTGAAGAACTCCCCTTCTGGGCGAGGCAGCACACGTTCAATGGGCTTGCCGCCGGGACCGTCAACCACTTCAACGATGACAGCGTCTGCGGTGAATGGCTCCACACGAATGAGGTTTAGCGTTGCGCTTTTTGTTGGGCTTAGAGGAACCTCTAGCAGCCGTACGGCCTGAGCGCTGCGCATCGCCTGCCATGCTTGCTCGTTGCTTGTGAGCGCTGCTGCCACCCCAGAAAGGCTCGGCGGAAGCACCGCAAGCTCGGCCCGCTGAATTGGAGAGGAAAGGGTGAGCGGATCAACTTGCGCAGCGGCCGTGCCTGCTGCAACGAGAGCCACGATCAGTGGGAGTAAATATCGGAGCATGTTCGGTGGACTGTACGACTCAGACGCCCAAATGGAAGCGGCAACACGCCAAGAAAGTGGGCTAATCGGACTGTGCTGCAGGAATACGCCGCTTGACCTATCGAAGAGCGAGCTGGCAGTACATCTCTACGCCCGTCGCTATGGCGTCGTCGTTGAAGTCGAAGTCAGGGGCATGCAGCACGGGAAAGGTGTCCTGGCCCGGCGGAATCAACCCCAGCACCCAAAAGCAGGCGGGGATCTGTTGTCCGTAGAACGCAAAGTCCTCGCCCCCCATGACGGGGCGTTCCACGACGCGTGTGCGCTCCTTACCAAACGCACGCTCAGCCACGCCAAAGAACGTTTGCGTGGCGGTCTCATCGTTGACCGTGACGGGATATCCAAAGCGGAACTCGTAGTCCACGGTGCAACCATGCGCCGCGGCGATACCCGCAGCCACTTGGCCGATGCGCGTGCGCAATTGCTGCCGAGTGCTCTCCTGTAGCGTGCGCAGTGTGCCTTTGAGCGTGGCGCGGTCAGGAATAATGTTGAAGGCGCTGCCCGCTTCCATGATGGTGACGCTCACCACCGCGCTGTCCAGCGGATCAACATTGCGGCTAACCAGCGTTTGCAACGATTGCACGATGGCTGCCGCGCAGACGATGGGGTCCGCGCTGCAGTGTGGCCAGGCGGCATGGGAACCCTTGCCGCGGATCACAATGTCCCAGCGGTCGCTTGCGGCCAGAAGCGAACCCACGCGCGAGGCCACTTCGCCCTGACGCATGTCGGGCCAGCCGTGCACGCCAAAGATGATCTCCGCGGGAGCGCCAAGCAACTTACCAGTGAGCGCGCCCTCATCCACCATGCGCTTACCACCTGAGCCGCCTTCTTCGGCGGGTTGAAAGATGAATGTGACTGGTCGCGGCAGCGGCTGCTCAAGGGAGAGCCGCTTCAGTACTCGCGCGGCGCCGATGAGCATTGTGGTGTGGCCATCGTGGCCGCACGCATGCATGCGGCCAGGAATGGTGCTGGCCCAAGGTTTGCCGGATTGTTCCAAGATGGGCAGGGCGTCCATGTCCGCTCGAAGCGCGGTGGCCCGTTCTGCCCGGCCGGGAAGGTGAGAAAGAACGCCAGTACCGCCCGCTAGGCCGGCGCGGTATTCCAGTCCCGCGTCCTCGAGCTCCCGTTGGACCACGCCGCTGGTGCGGTGTTCCTCATACATGATTTCGGGATGCATGTGCAGGTCGTGACGGATCTCCACCAAGTGGGGGAGTTCCTCGGCGATCAGTGTGCGCAGGCGATCGAAGGGCATGCTCAAAGGGTAGCCGCTGGGTGGGGGCAGGCGCGCCCGAACCTCTAACTGCGGAGTTTGGGGAGCCCACACGCTTCTCGCCCCGCGTTCACTTGCGCAAAGGCGAGCTTTTCATGGCGAATGAGTCGGCTCAGTTGACTCATGGTGATTCCCAGTAGAGCTGCGGCGCCGGCCAAGTCATATCGGCGAGCCACCACGACGTCGAGCGCTTCGGCCAAAAGCGCGGGGTAGTCCTCGTGCTCAGGATTCACGGTCATCTTGTCTCCTTGGCGGCGGCGAATCCAGAGCGGGGTGCAGTCGTGTCGATCTCGGCTGGAGGGCGTACGAACCTTGATGGCCAGCTTCTTGCGCAAACGCTTCAGCGCCACATGACGATTCTCGCGTTGGCTACGGCGTTCGGTTCCCTGCGCGTCAATGCCCGTGGGCGTGTGCCGTATGAAGACTGCGGTCTCTACACGGTTGCGGTGCTGGCCTCCTGGCCCGGAGACTCGTCCTGACTCAAACTCACACTGCTTGATGAGTGCTTCTTCTTCGATGGTGGCCGGGTGCGGTGGGTCAACCATGACATATGCCGGATCTATGAAAGGAGGCCTGTATGTCACCGCTTGATCGTACGGCGAGCACGGCTATACTTTGCAGCCCTTACGCGGATGTGGCGAAATTGGCAGACGCGCTAGATTCAGGTTCTAGTGGGGTAAAACCCATGGAGGTTCAAGTCCTCTCATCCGCATTGCTGCACGGCGCACCCTTGGCATGACCATGCGCGCCTATCTGGACAACAACGCAACAACCAAGCCGCTCCCGCAAGTGGTGGCGGCGGTGGTCCAATGTATGGAAGAGGAGTGGGCCAACCCAAGCAGTGTGCACCGTGCGGGGATGGCGGCTCGACAGCGGCTCGAACTGGCCCGTGAACAGGTCTGCGCGCTGGTGGGTTGTACCGAGCGCGAATTGGTGTTTACGAGCGGTGGGACGGAAGCCGCAAATCTGGCTTTGGCGGGCAGCTTGGCTTCGCAACCCACGCGCCGAGTGGTGATCACAGCGCGCACTGAGCACAGCGCGGTGCGAGAGGCAGCGCAAGCGCTTGCCAAGCGCGGGGCGGAAGTGGAGTGGCTGCGCGCGGGAGCAGACGGACTTGTGGACTGCACGCACTTGGAGGAACTCTTGCGAGCGCATGCGCCCCGCGTGGCGGTGGTGAGCGTGATGTGGGCCAACAATGAGACGGGCGCGGTGCAGCCGGTGCAACAGGTAGGCGAACTCTGCCGGGCGCACGGCGTGCGCTTTCATTGTGACGCGACGCAGTGGGTGGGGCGGATGCCCGCAGAGTTCAGCAGCATGCCCTTTGACTTGGCGAGCTTTTCGGCGCACAAGTTTCACGGACCCAAAGGAATTGGCGGGCTCTATGTTCGTCGGGGAGTGCACGTGGAGCCCCAACTGGTGGGTGGACCGCAGGAACGGGACCGCCGAGGTGGCACGGAGCATGTGGCAGGTGCGGTAGGTATGGGAGTGGCCGCTGCATGCGCGCGGGAGTGGCTTGAGCATGAAGGGTGGCGCGACGTTGAGAGTTTGCGAGACCAGTTGGAGGGTGGCATCCTGAAGGCCGTGCCCGACGCGGTGGTGAATGGCGCGAGTGCCCCACGATTGCCCAACACCACCAACATGGGCTTTCCGCACTTGGAGGCCGAAGCGATTCTGCTACTTCTGAGCGAGCGCGGAATCGCCGCCAGCGCAGGCGCCGCATGCAGTAGCGGGAGTCTGGATCCCAGCCCGGTGCTGCTGGCGATGGGTGTGCCCGAAGCGGTGGCGCATGGAAGCATTCGCATGAGCCTGAGTCGACTGACCACAGCGCAAGAAGTGGAATGGGCCATTCCGACGGTGGCGGAGTGCATTGCAGTGTTGCGCAAGAGTTGGTAGCGCGGAGGGGGGCACCGTTTCTGGCGTAGGATTGTTGTATGCACTCTCCACGCATTCGCGTCGCTGTTGCCGCGCTTCTTTTGATGTGTGCAGGCACGTGGAACCTTGCTGCGCGCTCACGTGCCGCGCCTCAGGACGTTGTGGGTGGCCAAACCACGATGTCGGTGCAACAGTTCATGACGGAACTGGCCAACTACGGCGTGTGGCAATCGAATGAGCAGTGGGGCTGGTACTGGCAGCCAACGGGAGTGGGGCCAGGGTGGCGCCCGTACAGCTACGGCAAGTGGGTGGTGAGTGAGGGTTTCGGTCTGTATTGGCAGAGCAACGAGCCGTTTGGCTGGGCCGTCTACCACTACGGTCGCTGGGCGTGGATCGACAATACTGGCTGGGTGTGGATTCCCGACAAACAGTGGGGACCGGGCTTTGTCATGTGGGCCTACGGCGAGGGGTACGTGGCGTGGGTTCCGATGCCTCCAAGTGGCCCGGGCGTGCAGAAAATCGTGCGTGGACCGGTGGACTTGCCTGCGTGGGAGTGGACCATCGTTCCGCAGGCGCAACTCTTTGCATCCAATGTGTGGCAGTGGATGATTCCCACCGCACGCAACGTGAACTTGATGCCTCACATTCCCCAGCACACCGTGTGGCGTGGGGAGAGCGACTACAGCTTGCCCAAGGAGATGGTGGCCGCCATCAGCGCCAATCCTGACCCCGCGCAACCCATTCAGTTTGTCATGACACCTATCGGTGTTGCGCAAGGCAACGCGCAGGGAGCGATTAACGCATATGCGCCGCAGTTGACTGGTGACGCGCAACCGCTGGGCAACAAGTTCAGGCTTTTGCCGCCCACCGCGCCCACTCCGCCTCACGCTCCCATGCCGCCTCAGGCGCCGCAGGCACCCACGTGGAGGCCGGTTCCGCCAACGCAGGGGCTGACGATGGCGCAAGCGCAAGCGAGGCAACAGCAATTGCTCAATGTGTATCAAGCTGGCGAGTCACAACGCCTTGCATTGGCACAGCAGATGGACGCGTACAACCCACCCGTCAGCGCGTGGAGCGCGCAAAACGCCGGCGCATGGGCTGCCAATGAGCAATCAGAGTTGCAGCAGCAATCATCGCGCGAGCAGGGCGTGAGTGCGGGCGGCGGCTACGGCGGGGGCGCATACACCCCGGCACCTGCGCCCATCAGTCAGGCCGCGCCTTAGACACAGCACCCACATTCGATTGCTCATTCGTCTCGCCAGTGGCGGTATTGCGCGATCAACGCATTGGTGCTGGAATCGTGCTTGGGCTGTGGAGCACTGGGCGCCAAGTCGGGCAGAATGATGTTGGCCATTTTCTTGCCCAGCTCAACTCCCCACTGGTCAAAGCTGTCAATGCCCCACAAGCAGCCCAACGTAAAGACCTTGTGTTCATAGAGGGCGACCAGACGCCCAAGCATGGCGGGGGTAAGTTTCTTGCAGAGCAGCGTGGTGGAGGGTTGATTGCCCTTCATTTCTTTGTGCGCCACCAGGTGTGCAGGAGTGCCTTGAGCGCGGACTTCTTCTTCAGTTTGTCCGAATGCCATGACTCGAGTCTGCGCCATCGTGTTGCTGAGAAGCATGTCCTGGTGCGGAGGCAGTTGGTTGAGCGGCTGTGCGAACACAATAAAGTCGCACGCCACATGGCGGGTGCCCTGATGGATCATTTGATAGAAGGCGTGCTGACCGTTGGTGCCGGGCTGGCCCCAGAGCACGGGCACAGTGTCCACGCCCACGGGTGAGCCATCAAGCATGACATGCTTGCCGTTTGATTCCAACTCAAGTTGCTGCAGGTACGCGCTGAACTTTTCCAGATACTGGCTGTAGGGCAGTACCGCCAGCGTTGGAATCTGCAGCATGCAGCCGTTCCACAGGCCAAGCAGCGCCATGAGCGTCGGCATGTTGCGCTCGACCGGAGCGGTGAGGAAGTGTTCGTCCATCTCATGAAAGCCGCTCAGCATTTCAGTGAAGGCGTTTGGACCGATGGCGAGCATGGTGCTGAGCCCTACGGAACTGTCCATGCTGTAGCGACCACCCACCCAATCCCAGAAGCCGAACATGTTGTCGGTGTTGATACCGAATTCACTGACCGCCTTGGCGTTGGTGGATACGGCCACAAAATGTCGGGCCGTAGCCGCAGCATTGGCGGCCGCGCCCCCAGTGAGGTTGAGACCGCGCATGAGCCACTCTCGAGCGGTGGACGCATTGGTCATGGTTTCCTGGGTGGTAAATGTCTTGGAACACACGATGAAGAGCGTGGCCGCTGGATCTAAATCCTGTGTCTTCCACACAAAGTCGTCCGCGTCAACGTTGCTTACAAACCGAAAGGTCATGTTTGGGTGCGCGTAGTGACGCAGCGCGGAGTCGGCCATCTGCGGACCCAAATCGCTACCGCCAATGCCGATGTTGACGATGTTGCGGATGGGCTTGCCGGTGTGGCCCAGCCAGGTTCCTGCTCTCACCTGATCGCTAAACGCCGCCATTCGGTCAAGCACGCGATGAACTTCTGGCACCACGTTTACGCCACCGGTGGTGATGACGGCCGTGCGTGGTGCGCGTAAGGCCACGTGCAGCACCGCGCGGTCTTCGGTGGTGTTGATGTGCTCGCCAGCAAACATAGCGGCGCGCCGTGCTTGAAACCCGCTGGCATTGAGGAGTGCCTGAAGCAACGTGAGGGTGTGAGGCGTGACTCGTTGCTTGGAGTAGTCCATGTGGATGTCCATGGCACTGACGCAGAGTTGCGTTCCGCGCGAGGGGAGTTCTGCAAAGAGCTCCCGCAGGTGGCGCGGTGCCATGGTCTGCGCATGCTGTGCGAGTGCGGCGTACTCCGGACGTTTGTTCATTGGTGTGTTCATGCGGGGGTGTTAGGATACGAGCGATGAGCACCGCATCCACCGCGCCGCTTCGTGCTACCGCACTTCTCTCCATGTGCGGGCAGTCAATCTGGATTGACAACATCACTCGCGCCATGCTGGGGGGGCAGTTGCAGACCTACATCCAACAGTGGAGCGTGGTAGGGCTCACCAGCAATCCCACGATTTTTGCCAAGGCGGTGAAGGGAAGCAAAGACTACGACGCGCAGATCCATGAACTTTCTGGCGCTGGAAAGTCACCCGAAGAAGTGTTCTTTGAAATCGCGCTCACGGATCTAACGAAGGCGTGCGATCTGTTCCGCGTGGTCTATGCGCGCTCCGGGGGAGTGGATGGCTGGTGTTCGCTCGAAGTGAGCCCACTGCTGGCGTATGACACCAAAGGCACCATCGATCAAGCCGTCAATCTGCACGGCCGTGCTGATCGCCCCAATCTGTTCATCAAGGTCCCCGGCACCACTGAGGGCTTGGCCGCTATTGAAGAGTTGACATACCGAGGCATTTCTGTGAATGTAACTCTGCTGTTTTCCCCCGCCCAGTGGCGTGCGGCGGCAGAGGCCTACATCAAGGGCCTGGAACGGCGTGCAGCCGAACGCATGAGTTTGGACGTTTCAGGCGTGGGCAGCCTTTTTGTGTCCCGTTGGGACACGCTGATTGACGGCAAGCTTCCCGCAGAGTTGCGGGGCAAGGCGGGGTTGGCAATCGGCGGTGCCACCTATGCGGAATACGTGAAACTCTTTTCCGGCGAACGCTGGCTTGCACTGCAGGCCAAGGGTGCGCGCCCGCAGCGGCTGCTCTATGCCAGCACCAGCACCAAGGATCCAGCCATGCCGCCCTGCATGTTCGTGGAGGGCTTGGCCAGTCCCTTGACCGTGGACACGGTGCCAGAAGCCACGCTCAAAACGTTTTACGAGTCGGGCAAGGTGAGCGGAGTATTGCCCATTGACGGAATGGCGGCCGCTGGGGTTTTGCGCAAGATCGAGGAGGCGGGCCATGGCATTGATGCCACGGCGATGGAACTTCAGAAGCAAGGCGCCGCGTCGTTCGACGCCAGTTGGAACGAACTGATGGCAGAGATCAAGAACAAGGCAGGGGCCTTGGCGCAGCGCTAGTCCGCGCGGGAGCAGACCCGAGGGTTCAGCGCCGAAGGGAGCACTCATGGTCGGCTTCTTCGTGCCATTTGGGGTCGTGGTGGTGATGGTGGCGGGGGGAGTATGGGCGCTCGTGATGGCAACGCTCGTCGTATACGCGGTGATCCGCCGGGTGCGCACCGTCAGGGCGAACCGGCGTGGGAGTGCTCCGCGCTGCTCGACGTGCCGCTATTCGCTTGAGTCATGCCGAAGCGACCGATGCCCCGAGTGCGGAGCCAACCTTCGCCGAGCGCATGCGGTGCTTATGGATGGTGCCCCGGCTCCCTTCTCCTGGCGCTGGCGCATAGTCGTCATGCTGCTGGTGGCGGTCTATCCGCTTCTGGGAGCCGCTGTTGTCATTGACTCGACCCAAGCGCTTCAGGCGTGGTTCGGCGGGCAGGCGAGCAAGTCGTACTCGTCGCCGAGTTCGGGCCTCTACGCGGGTGTTGAGATCGAGGAGGAGTGGGTCACGGTGTTCGGGTGGTCCCGGGGCGTCGCTAAGGTGCACCTGGTGCCGGGTGGTGGAATGGCCAACTCGACGGAACCATTGACGGTACTCACGCCGCGGCTGCATGCTTCATACCTGCCTCCGGGGCATATTGGGCCACGAGTGAGCGGGCAGCTCGACGCAGACTTCGTGCTCGAGTGGATGAAGAGCCAAGGCGTGAACGTGGACGCGCCTATGCCCCCAGTCAAGTCACAGAGGCGACACCTGCCACCCGAGCCGGGCATCCGTGGCGAGGCGGAAGCCATTTGCGTGGCGCTCAAGGGTCGCGCAGGCACCCTTCCACCCACGGCGGATGACGCAAGCCGCTTGGTGGGCGGACCTGCGTTCTTTGGCACCAGTTCAGGCGTTCGGCCGGGCGCCGTATGGCGATTGTGGTGGTACTGGCCAGTGGTGATTCCGCTGCTGGGGGCCACGCTGGTTTCACTGGCGTTCCTCGTTCGCCCGAAGCGCCGCAGCGGTTTGCTCTACCCTTCGCGCGCATGACGCACGCAGGTCACTCCCACGCCACGCTCCATGATCCGTTCCTTGGCGAACTCGCCTGGCGCGGAATGCTGCATCAGACAACGGGCGATGCCTTGGCCGCACACTTGGCCACGCCAGGCCGAGTGGCGTACGCAGGCTTCGACCCCACGGGGGACAGCCTCACCATCGGCAATTACATTCCGCTCAAGATGCTTGCACACTTTCAGCGCGCTGGCCACAGTCCAGTGGCGCTGCTGGGCGGTGGCACAGGGCTCATCGGCGACCCCAGCGGAAAGAGTTCGGAGCGTCAACTGCTTACGCGCGACCAGGTGGAGCACAATGTGGCGGGGCAGAAGCGCGCCTTTGACCGGGTGCTTGACTTCTCCGCAAAGGGATCGTGTAAGGCGACCTTGGTGAACAACGCCGACTGGTTGTGTTCCATCGGCTACCTAGAAATGCTGCGAGATGTGGGCAAGCACTTCAGCGTGAACCAGATGATCGCTCGCGATTCTGTGAAGAACCGATTGGACAATCGCGAGCAGGGGATCAGTTACACCGAGTTCAGCTACATGCTGCTTCAGGCGTATGACTTTGTGCATTTGCATAAGTCCATGGGCTGCACGGTGCAGATGGGCGGCGCTGACCAGTGGGGCAACATCGTCAGCGGCATCGACCTGGTGCGCCGCATGGCTGGCGGCGAGGCTCACGGTGTAACGGCGCCGCTGGTGACCGCCAGCGATGGTTCCAAGATTGGAAAGACTGAAAAGGGCGCCATCTGGCTAACCGCAGACCGCACCAGTGCGTTCAAGTTTTACCAGTACTGGTTGAACACGTCAGACGCAGACGCGGTGAAGTACCTGAAGTGGTTCACGTTTCTCCCCAAGGATCGTGTGGACGAACTGGCGCATCGCCATGCCGCAAAGCCGCAGGATCGAGACGCACAGCGCGCACTGGCCGATCAGATGACGGAGATGTTCCACGGAACCACGGAGCGTGCGCAGGCCGAGGCCGCCGGTAAAGCGCTCTTCTCAGGTGAAGTTGCAGGGCTTGACGCCCGAACGGTACAGGATGTTGCGGATGACTTGCCCACCACCGAATTGGAGAGCGAAGAACTTTCGGCGGGTGTGGCCTTGGTTGACCTGCTGCCGCGAACCACGCTCGCCTCCAGCAAGCGTGAGGCGCGAGAGTTTCTGCAGGCGGGTTCGGTGCACGTGAATGGGCGGAAGTCGGAAGCGGATACCCGCCTGACTGTGAGCGATTTGTTGCACGGCCGTGTGGCGCTGCTACGCAGGGGCAAAAAGCTTTGGCACGCCATCCGGCAGAAACCATGACCACGGCGAATGCGGGTCGCACGATGGCGTGGTGTGCGGCCACGCTGTTGCTTGTCTTTCTGTGTGCATGGCCGGTGTACGCCGGAATGGTGGCGGTGGATGATGACATCAAGTTCGTCCGCGGGGACAAGATCGTCGGCACGTATGTTCAGAGTGTGCGCGCCGCTTGGAACACCAGCGGTGCATTCCGGCCGATGGAGATACTCATGGGGATGGGTTGCGACCCGGTGACGTTGACCTGCCCCTGGGTGTTGGTGGTGCAGGCCGTCGGCCTTGGCACACTTGCGGTGGGCGCAATTGTGCTCATTCGGCGCATCGTGCCCGGGCATCCCATGGCGGCACCGTTGCTTCTGATGTGGCTGGCACTCTCTCCCGCAACCACGGCATCGCTTTGGCAGATGGATACTGGATCGCAGACGTGGAGTGCGGCTCTTGCAGTATGGGCCGGCGTGGCCGCGTGGCGTGCGGTGATGCGGGCCAGAGAGGGTCGAATGGATTGGGTCGCGTGGGTGGCGCTGTTGATCCTCTTTGCGGTGGGCCTGACCATCAAGGAGATCTTCTACGGGTGGAGCGCCGGAGTCGGCACCGCGCTTGGAGTGACGGCGCTTTGGATGTGGCGCAAGGATTCCGCTGCGGCTCGCCGTGTGCTTGTGTATCTGGTGCCGGTGGTGGTGCTTCCCGCAGTGCACCTTGCGGCTCGGTACTGGTGGGGAGGGCTGGGCTCACCGGATGGCAGTCACGATCGCTACTCCGTAACGCTGGGTGAAAACCTGCTCTTGAACGGTGCGTTTTCGCTCGCGGGTGTATTGACCAACGGTCCGCTCCATTTGATTCGCGACGATGCCGCACTGGCGGTGCTGCGAGTGCTTCCCTTGGTGAGTGTGCTCCTCGCGGTGTGCGCGATCGGCGCTGCGGCTGGATTCCGCTGGCTGCACCGGGCACAGGCGGGAGCGATTGCAGTGGCGCCAGTGTTCGTGTGTGGTGGCGCGGGTGTGCTGAGCTTGGCGGTCACCATACCCATGGGCTCAGTCTCCGAGCTTTATGGCTTTGGGGCCAACGTTGGCTCAGGCATTTGGGTGGTGGGCGCGCTCACCTTGCTCTGGTGGCCGAGTGCTGCGGATGAACGGTTTCTCTGCAGAGGAATTGCGATTGCGGCCGCAGTAACGCTGGGCCTTTCAGGCGTGTACGGACTTGGCAGTCGCGCCTATCACTTTGCTCTCACGTGGGAGTACGCCCGAACGCTGAACACCATCGTGATGACCCACCAAAGTTCGATGACGCGCTCGGACATCAGACCACCAGCGGTGGTGTATCTGGGACCGGATTGCACATTTGGCCGGATGCACAGCACCTATGTGGTCACGCCCGTTCGGGCGATTGGTGCCAAGGAAACTGGTCCCTGGCTCGATCGCCACGACCCCAACCACCTGATGGTGCTGAGTATTGAAGACCCCGCGTACGCACGCGCTGGAATTGACTTGGTGGTGGATTGCAAAAACTTTCCTGCACGCGCTCACTGGTAAGCCCGCGCCGGAGGGATGCTCTAGGGCCGCGATGAACGTGATTCCACTTCGACGGGAACTTCAATTGGAGCATCGCTTCCCGTGCCCGCCTTGATCCCCGCGGCGCTGATGAGTGTTACGCCTTCGGGCAGCCGCCACGAAGTAACGGGCAGACGGCGCACCCCCGATGTGAGCGTTCGCGAGTCCAACGAGACCACTGCGGCGGGCAGAAAGTTGCCATTTCGCAATCGATCGATGCTGGCCAATGGCCCCGTGACCACCACATTCTGAAGGTACGCGTTTCCAGGGGGCACGCTCACGCGATACAACTCCATAGCCGCAGGGGCGATTGCGATTTCAATGGGCACGCTGCTGAGCGTGAACTCGGCCTTTGTGGCTAAGAGCGCGAAGGTCACCTTTGCCCGCGGCGGAACCACGCGCGCAAGCTCCTTCCAACGGCTTAGGCTCTCTGGAAGTTTCAGTTCAACGTCCACTGAGTGCGTACGACCGGGCTCAAGGTTTTTGGTGTCCACGAGCGCGTCGAGTGTGATCGCGCCCAACGAGTTGCGCGCGGACTCGGGCATGGTGACCGTGACCACGGGCGGGTCCACCACAATCTCACCTTGCACCGCCGCACGCGGCAGCACCGGTGTCACCTGAACTTGGTCGGTGACCAGTCTGCCGATTTCAACGCGCATGATCCGCGGTGTGGCTCGCGTGATCTCCGCGCCTGTGCTTGAGATGGCTGCGTCATTGCCGATGGCGTCCGCCAGCTCGACTTCATGAGTGCCGACGGTGCCCGGCACACCTTCGCTGCCGGTTTGCATCGAGAGCCCGGCACGCAGAGTGTTCTCAACTCGCTCAATGGCGCGGCGCGACCCGCGGACTTCCAAACTCACGGTGAATGCGCCGGTGGGCTCGGCGTACATTTCGCGCGGATCGCTGGGCGCCAAACGAACCATTCCCGTGACGGTGGTGCTTTCCTGAGTTCGATCATTGGCGTACGCCCACACCAAAAGCGCGATCACCGCCGCCGCAATGGCGTTGTAGAGCTCTGAACGCCAGTCGCTTCGCGCGGTGCTCATGCAGCCTCCTGCGTACCTGCGCGGCGGGCGGTGTTGCGCGGTGCACCTTCAGGCGCGGAGTCTGGCGTGTGGCCCTCGGCGGGGGCTCCTTGAGCACCCTCGGCATTGGTCACCAGCGCACGTCGAAGTTCGCTGGCAAAATCGTCGTAGGCGATGGGGTCGCTCAATCTGCCCGCCGAGGAGATGCGGATCTCACCCGTCTGTTCGCTCACCGTCACCACCACCGCATCGGTGTCCAGCGCCGCACCGAGTGCGGCCTGATGGCGGCTGCCCAGGCGAGCGGGTACCACCGAGGCATCGGCCAGCGGTAATTGCACATTGGCGGCAACGATTCGATCACCGCGAATGACAACCGCCAGATCGTGCAAGGGACTGTTGGGCCAGAAAATGCTTTCTAAGAGCCGTGCAGAAATCTCCCCGCCGATGGGGACGCCGGTGCGCACGACATCGCCCAGCGGAACATTGCGTTCAATAACAATGATGGCGCCGAATTGATTTCGGCTCAGGAACTCTACGGCCTCATCCAGAACGCCAACCACCTCGCGGTACCGCGCGCTCGTGCCGCCGAGCCAGCGCGACTGACCGATCCGCACCAGCGCAGAACGAAGCTCGGGCTGAAAGATCACCACCAGCGCGATGGCCAATGTGCCCAACAACGCCTCCGCCACAAAGCGCAGACGGGCAAAAGTGTCGCTGCCCGTTCCCGCAAACCGCAGGCTCAAAATGAGCGCGGCCAGAATGACAATCACGCCCTTGAGTACCCCCGCGCCGCGCGTACCCCGCAGAAACCGAAGCACTAGGTAGACCGCCAGCCAGATGATGGCTAGCTCGATCGCGATTGCGACCGGCTCGTTGCCACGGAAAAGTTGGCCGAGCCATTCGAGCATCGTGCGTCGAGTATAGACCCACCATCCCCAAGCGCACTACGATGGTGGGCAATGTCACGAGCCACCGGCACTTTTTCTCTGGGTCGTTCCACCGCACACTGCGCCGCCACCGGCAGGGCACTGGTACCTGGCGAGCCGATTGTGGCCACGCTTTGTGATCAACCCACCGAGGCGGGGAACGAAGCTCATGAGTTTGCTCGAATTGACTTCACTGAGCAGGCATGGGGCCAAGGTGCGCGCCCCACGGGTTTGGTTTGCTTTTGGCGGACTACCGCCCCCGAGCCGGACCAAAAGAGGCGGTTACTGGTGGATGATGACACATTGCTTGAGCTTTTTGACCGATTGGAGGGTGACGAGAGGGCGCAGCGGGTTGCATACCGCTGGCTGCTCTGCTTGATCCTGCTTCGAAAGAAACTCCTGCGGCACGTTCGAGTGGAGCGAGACGCCTCCAACGAGTGGTGGCTGGTCCGCAAGCGCGGCGCGGCCGATGACCTGCCCCCGATTCGCGTTCTAAACCCGCGAATCAAAGACGAAGATCTTCAGGAATTGGCCGAGCATCTGGGCGAAGTGATGCAGAGCGAACTGTGAGCCTTATCGTTCCACGAGCCCTGGCCCTTGGGGTGTTTGCTTTGTGGATTGGCGCGGTCCCGGTGGGTTGCCGCTGCGTACCGCCAGCAGACCCGCCGTCGCCCGCACCAAGTGCCGTCACCGCGGGGGACATTCAGCGGGCGGAACTGGCACGTGTTGGGGGACTGACCCGGCTTCACGCACGGGGGGTGGCGGAACTCAAGACCAAAGACCACCAAGGAGAGCACTTTGACCAAGGTGACGTGGACGTGCGTTGGAATCCCTCGCTTGGACTAGCGGCCAGCCTGAGCAAACTGGGCGATCGCTGGATGTGGATTGGCAGCGATGCCACGCAATGGTGGAGCTTTGATTTGAAATCGAAACCCACCGTGCTACGGACTGGCAAACTCACGAGTGCAAAGGCTGGTCTTGCGCCCGCGCTTCCGTGGTTGCTCGGTCTGCGTCCGCTGGTGCCCGCTTCAGGAGCCGAACTTGCGCTCGTGAAGAATGAACTGCGTGTTGCTGTGGCCACACCGCAGGGGTTACTGCCCGAAGGCGCTGAGCTTGAAGCCATGTTTGACTCGCGCACGTTGATGCCCACTCAGGCTGTGCTCACACTGAAAGATGGCACGACGTGGCGATCTAGCTTTTCTGAGTGGATCTCCGTTGACACGTCGGGGATCGCACAGGGGGCCTGGCCAAAGATTTCTCGGCGAGTGCAGGTGTCCAGTGGTACTGACGATCGATGGACACAACTCGTGGTGGCTCTCGATAGCGCTCGCGCCAGCCCTGATGCCGTGGACCGGCCATCCTTGTACAACCTAGTCGAGTTGCGCACTCGGTTTGCCCCGCAACAGGTGGAGAGCGAGCCTTGATGTTTGATCTTGTGCTCACCACCATGCTCTGTCTTGTGGCGCAGGTTTCCGGCACCTTTACATTGCCGCTGGCCAGTGATGGCAAGAACTTGTGGATGGTTTCCGATCACCTGACGGCCACCGGTGTGGAACGCCAGATCTTTCACCATTCCGTTGAGATGAAGGGGCCATATGCACGAAAAGTGCTCGTGCTGAAGAGCGCACCCGAAGCGCTCTCGGCGTCAGATGGCGTGCTTTGGCTGGTGATGCCTGCTATGGACGTCAATCGCCCCCGTCGAGAGGTGTACTCAGTTTCGGCTTCGCGCCATGATCCGACGGGAGTATTTGTCTACCAGCCAAGCGATCGACTCAGGCTGCTGGGCAGTGTGCAGCAACAAGGGGAGCAGGTCGCTGCCGCCAACGATGGAAACATGGTCTTGGTGCAGGTGCCACCCGCACCGCTGGAGCGTCTCGCTCCCGCGGGATGGCAACCCGTGCCGGGTGCCCCCAAGGAGGGTCGCCTCATTCAGTGGGGCGCCAGACCAGCTCTATTGAGTCAATCGCACCCGTACTCCGTCTGTGTGCTGGATGAGCCCATGTCTTGGCGGACTCAGCCCCTAGAACTGCCCAGCGGATCCACCGTCACGGCGGTCTCGGGTACCAAACGACCGGCGGTGGTGGTGACCCTAGCCGACGGAACGGCGGTTCTGGCGTACGTGAATGGAAACACCACCGCACCGATTGCGGCGCTGCCTCGGGTGCACGGACCGTGGGGCGTGGCGGGATTGGGGGATGGGTTTGCCCTCGTTGAAGCCGCTCCCGACGGGGCGGTGGCCATGCGCGTGATTGATGGCATTCACGGCGAGATTTCGCAGGCAGAACTGCTTGCATCGCCCCCTTCACCAGCAGGCGAGTGGATTCACATTCCCCTATTGGGGATGCTTCTGGCAGCGCTGCTGCTCTCCATCTTTCTCATTAAGCACGTGGGCCCCCAAGCACGGCTGGCCGCACCCTATGGGTTTGTGCCGCTCTCGCTACGCCGGCGCCTTTTGGGTTTGGCTATTGACCTGGTTCCGGGCGCGGCATTGGTGCTCGTGCTGGGCTATCCGCTTCGCTCGCTTATGCAGTTGCCGATGTTCAGCCCCAGTACGGCAGCAGCGGTACCTGGGACCATTTGGGTGCTGGTGACGTTGGGGCTGTGTGCGCTTTCTGAGGTCACCACTGGGGCTAGCCTTGGCAAGTGGATCGTTGGCGGTCGGTTGGCGCGCATGGTTCCGCCGGGGGCCAAGCCGGTGCTGTGGCAAGTGTTGGCGCGAAGCGTGTTCAAGGGAATGATTCTGCTGGTTCCCGTGGTTGGTTTGCTCGTGATTCTGGCACCCGGGGGGAGGGGGGTTGGGGAAGTGCTTTCCGGCACGGCGGTCATTTCTCGGCGACCTGGGGCGGCAGAGCCGCTCAAGAACGTTGCGGATGAAGGCCGATAGCACCGCGGTGCCGTCCGAAGCAGAAACTCCCCAGTTGGCCGAACTCATGATGGCGTTCACGCAAGTGGCGTCCGGCGTGGAAGATGCCCATCGCCAGTTGGTGGATCGCGTTGAGGCGCTGGTGAGAGACCTGGAACCCAACCGAACAGCCACCAACAATCCGGCTGACCTTCATCAGGTACCTGCGTGCGATGGAACGATCACGCTGGAGTCCATCGAGAGGCATGCCGTGCTCGCCACGTTGGACAAATGCGGTGGACATCGGCAACGGACAGCTTGTGCGCTGGGAATCGGAGTGCGCACCCTGGGAATGAAGCTCAGGGCGTGGAAGCTTGCCGGGCTGGTTCCTGCCACGCTCTGACCGGCAGAATCTGCACATATTCAGCATGGATGGCCGATTCTGGGCGAGCGCCCTTGGATCGGTCGGGCCCATGGTGTGGTGCCTGGCGGGGCGCAAAGCAACTGTGCAGAGGTTCCTGCCGCCGTGTTGAACGCCATCTCACCCCTCGCCGCACCTCAGTGCGCGGCTGTGCACTCGACCATGGGTGCGCCGGTCGCCCCCACCGAAAGCGGTTCGCTTTCAGCTTCGTCAGGCGCTGGCGATTCGTTAGCGGTGCGATTGGGCCGGGAGATTCAAGAAGCTCGCTCGCTTGAACGAGAGGCGCGCGATGCCGTGAGTGCGCTCCAAAGCGGTCGAACAGTTGACGTTGAGGGTGTGCTGCTCGCCACTCGCAAAGCTGATGCAGCGTTCCAGATGATTCAAGCCGTTCGCAATGCGATGGTGCAGGCCTATTCTGAAATCCGCGAGATGCGGGCGTAACGCTCTGGTGCAAGGCTGGATGAGAACTCATGGATGACACTCACGCAGATCAGGACACCGCACTCCACCCCGCCCTCGAGATCGCCATGCATCATGAGCTTGACGCCGATGGCGCAGAGGAGAATGCGTTGTTGGCCGTGAGCCCTTCACGCAAAGCAATCTGGATTGGCGCTGCGGCATTGGCGGCCGCAATCGTTGCCTATGGTGGGTGGGCGGCTCTGCGAAGTGAACCAAGGTTGCCGCTTGCGGTGCAGCGCGCCAACGCGGCCTCGGCAGGCGCGGCGGTGGAGCATGCGGGAGTAAGCGTGGAGTGGCGCGAGGGTCACCCATGGGTGAAAGTGGCAGACGCGGGAAAAGCAGCGGAAATTGCCTCCGATGCGCTGGTTCAGGTGCGTCGTGAGCATCCTGCCGCAGGCGCTCTTGCTGACGAGAGTGTCTTTCTGTCCACGGAAAGCGCTCGCGCGCGCCGCTTGATCGCCACCATGAGCGCCGTCGAACAAATGATTGAGGCGCAAGCGGGCGTGCTTCACGCTCGTGTGGTGCTCGCGGAAGCGGGGCGGCCGGGATCACCCGGTTCCGCGTACTCGGGCGCGACCGCCGCCGTCACGGTGACCACGGAGTCTGGTGAGATGAGCCAGGACTTGGTGGATGCGGTGGCTGCCATGGTGAGCGGGTCGGTGCCTGGCTTGAGCGTGGATCGCGTGGCGGTGATTGACTCCAAGAGCAATCGCCAACGCACGCCGCGATCTGCCAGCGCGCGCCAGGCTGCAGACCAGCGCCGTGAACGTGAGCGAGAACTTGGCGAACTTGTGCGCAGCGCGCTGCCCGGTGGGTCCGATGCGCAAGTGACCGTGCGTATGGATGACAGCGGCACGCCGCACGCCGTGGTGACGCTCTCGTATGCGTACGGAATGCGTGTGCTTGAGTCCAGCGGATCCGCTGCTGTGGAGGAAACTCTGCTGGTGGAAGAGGATCGAGTGGGCTCGCTCGCGCAGACCTTGCTGGCAAACCAAGAAGGATGCGCCGCTCGCGTGACGGTGAGTGTGGCCCGTGTTCCAGATTCGGGTGCGCAGGTGGCATCAAGCGCCGGAATGCAGCGCGATGGAACCGTTGCATCCCGCGTGGAAAGCCCTCATCCCCAGGGTGCCGCAGGTTCTGCAGTGGCGGCTTCAGTTGACCGGGAGCGAACGCTACCTTTGGGCCCTACCCGTGCAAGTGCCAATGCGTGGGATGCAGGAACGTTGATCTTGGTTGCGCTGGCCATCGGAGCGGTGGCCGCCGGACTGGCGATCGCCTCGCGGCGTTCACGGCGCGCTGCGGAGGCCGCTCTTGCACACGCTGGGGCCGAAGAAGGTGAGCCGGTCGCTGCACCGCCATTGAATCAAGAGCTGATCGCGAGCGAACAGTTTGAAGAGACGCCGCGCACCGTGGCGTACGAGGAGAGCGCAGCAGAGGCCTCCGATGCGGTGCGGGCGGACCCCACTCATGCGGCCGTCGTGCTTAGAAGTTGGCTGGAAACTGGTTTCGACGCGCGCGTGGCGCATCTGGTGGTGGCGTTGGACTCAGGCGCCGCGGGTGCGCTGCTCCGCGCGCTGCCAGCCACGCACGTCAATCGCGTCACGATCGCGCTCGCCGAGTTAGGCACGCCCACGGGCCGAGAGTTGGGTTTGGCCACGGAGGCATTGACGCAGGAACTTGCCATGATGCGTGAGACCTCCACGCTCGACACTCCCACTGAGTACGCGTCTCGAGGTGTGGCATGACTGCGGAAGAGAAGCGGCTTGAGCGTACGAACCCCGGTGATGAAGAGAGTCCCCAGGCGGATCCAGAGTTGCCCACCAAAGAACAGATGATCGCCGGTGTCTTTGGCGAACTTCAACGGCACTTTCGTGCGCTCAACAGAACCGTTCGCAAGGCGGTGGATTCCGCGCAAGGCAAGAATCAAGGAGCGGGCGATGAACGCGGCAAGTGAACTGGATGTTCGGCAGATTCGCCGCGCGGTTCGCACGCTCCTAAGGCAACACGGAGGCACAGTGCTGGCTCGACTCGCGGTGTGCCATGCCACCGTCCGTATCGAGTGCCGCGTTGGAGGAGGGCAGGCCTCAATGGCCGCCCATGCGTCCGATGATCGGGGTGCAGCAGCGCTTCAGTTGGCACACGCATCAGTTCGCGCCGAGTGCCAGCGAGTGGGTCGCCAATTGCTGCAGTGGGAGTGCGGCGATCGCACCCAACCGCCCGTTGGTGCAGAACTCACACGCGCGGCGTAAGGATGAACAGACCTACCGACGGGGGTTACGGCCTCGATGGCCATCCTCATCGCTCGTGCGTTCGGGCCGTGGAGGAGTGCGCGGTTGCTGCGTGGCCGCTCGCGCCATCGACGCGGCTCGAGTTGCGCGGTCCTCGCCCTGCGATTGAGGCGCTGAGGTCTCGGGTGCCGCAACGTGGGGGGGACTCGCTGTGGAATCAGCCGCCGTGGTCCCCGCGTGTTCCGTTTCTGGTCGGGCAAACATCAGCCGGCCCGCCGCGGTGTGTACGGCGTTGGTGATCACCACAGACACATGCTGTCCAACGAGGGCGGCACCGTCATCGATCACTACCATCGTGCCATCTTCAAGGTAGCCCACCCCTTGGCCTGCGTTCTCTCCGCGCTTCAGAACGTGCACGCGCACCGCGTCCCCCGGTGCTTGGCCTGATCGCGCCGCAAGTGCCAGCCCGTTCAGGTTGAGTACCGCCACACTGTTGATCTGGGCCACCTTGTCCAGACCGCTGTCTGTGGTCACGATGCGGTACCTCTCCAGACGTGCGATCTCCACCAGCGCTCGATCCACGCTGCGGCCATCGGTGCGCAGATCTTCCACCTCCAAATCCACGTATGGATTGGCCTGCATGCGCTGTAGCACGTCCAAACCCCGGCGACCGCGCTGGCGCTTCTGACGATCTTGAGAATCGGCAAGCGCATGCAGTTCGTCCACCACGAACTGCGCCACAATCACGGGTGCATCAAAAATCCCAGTCTTGGCAATCTCATCGATTCGGCCGTCAACCAGCGCGCTGGTGTCCAAGAGCAGCGGCCGCGCTCCCCGCGTTTGCTTGGCAAACTCAACATAGGGAATCACCAAGCGGTAGTCGTCGCGGGTGGTGAGCACCACGCTGATGCTCAGGTAAATTAGCACCAGACCGATGGTGATTTTGGCCAAGTTGAGGTACGCGCGGGTCTCATCGCTGATGAATGGCTGGCCATTGCTATCCGTGCCCCAGACGCTCACCATGAGATCAAGCACGAAACCCAGTGCGGCGGCCCCCACCAGGCCAATCATGGTGCCCACAAAGATGCCCACCAGCCAAGCCAGGCGCTTGTTGGGTGTGAGCGCGTCGATGAGAATGATGATTCCGCCCAGAGCTGCAGACGCGATGGCCAGACCCACAATGGTGCTCAACCCAAAGTTCGGCCCCTCTGGACGCGCGCCGCTCACCGTAAGAACGAACACCGAAATGAGCGCAACCACAAACATGGAGCGCAGCACCATCATCAACAGCGCGTGTGATCGCGCATCGTCTGCGGCTGTGCGATTGTGACGGATGGCGGCCGGGGGGCGTGCACCCACCTCAGCGGGTGGGACTTCGCGTTCCGGTGGGGAGCCCTCTTCTCCGGTCGCGTGGTGCGGCATGCGGGCAATTCTAGCCATCGCGCCGATCGGCTAACATTCCAAGTTCGCGGCGGTTGGGAGGACGGCCGGGCCCCAATGTTGGTCGGCCCGCGAACCTGGTCAGGGCTTGACCGCAGCAGCCATAAGTGGCGTCGGCCAAGCGTCGGTCAGCCTGGTCGTCCTCCCTGCCGCCGCGAAACATTTGCAAGAGCGCCACCGCCGCACCTGACGAGTTGGGAGAAGGTGCGTGGCGTTCGCTCCTTGAAGCGAGGTGACCGTGGCTGCCACAACTCGGAAGAAGCAGGAAAGCGCCCCCGAAACCAGCCTGCTGGGCGATGAGCCCGTGCGGGCCTACACCGTGCTGGCCCGCCGATATCGCTCCCGCGGCTTTCAAGAACTGGTGGGGCAGGAGACCATCGCGCGAACACTGCAGAACGCCATCGCTGCGGGGAGAGTGGCGCACGCATACCTGTTCTGCGGCACCCGAGGCGTAGGCAAGACCAGCATGGCACGCATTTTTGCGCGCGCTCTTAACGCTCATCACCAAGTGCAGTCTGAGGCCATCGGCGACGCCATCCTGCGCGGCGAAGACATCGACGTCGTTGAGATCGACGGCGCTTCAAATCGAGGCATTGATGATGCACGCGACCTGATTGCGGGAGCGGGCATCGCGCCGGCGCGGAGCCCCTACAAGATCTACATCATCGACGAAGTGCACATGCTCACCACACCGGCGTTTAACGCGCTGCTCAAGACCATGGAGGAGCCGCCTGCACACGTCAAGTTCATTCTGTGCACGACTGAACCGCACAAAGTTCCTGCGACCATCCAAAGCCGTTGCCAGAGGTTCGATTTCCGAAACATTCCTTCGGGGCAGATCGCCGAACATTTGAGGAGCGTGCTAAAGCAAGAGGGCCTCCAGGCGGATGACTCTGCGGTGGTTCAGGTGGCGCGGCTGGCCAACGGATCAATGCGCGATGCGCTGAGCCTTCTGGACCGCCTGACCGCGGCTGCGGGAGAAGCGCACCTGACCGGGCAACTGCTTGCAGAAGTGTTGGGTGTTCCTGACACGGCGTTGGTGTCCCGCGTGGTGCGCGCCATCGGCCAGGGGCTTGCGCGCGAGACGCTTCAGTCAAGCGCGGCGCTCTTGGAAAGCGGATGCAGCGTAGAGCAGGCGCTGGAACAGTTGGCCGATCGCTTCCGCACGTTGATGTTGGTGCAAACCTGCGGTGCGCAAAGTGAACTTGTGGAGTTGGCTGACGATGCTCGGGCGGACGCCGCAGAAGAGGCTGCCCCCTTCGACGCGGCCACGCTCGCCCACATGATTGCCGTATGCGACGCGGTGCTTCGCTCCGCCAAGCAGAGCGGTTCACCGCGCACGCTGTTTGATGCCGCGCTGGTGAGGCTGGCACTGGCGGCGCGATTTGCGCCCGTGGAGGAGGCTGCCCGCGCAGAGGAACAACCGGCAAAAAAAGCGCCGCGCCCATAGCGGCGCCGGCGCCGGCCGCCCCCAAGGCGCCGGCGGATATGACTGCACTCTGGGAGTCGATGGAGGCGCATGCGGTGAGCGTTCCTCGAGAGGCTGCACTGCTCCAACACTTTGAGCCGGTGGCGTATGAGGCCGGAGTGCTGCAGGTACGGGTGCGGACAGAGGGAGGACACGGCGGATTCGCGGCGGCACGCGCTGAACAGGTGGCGGCCATGGCGTCTCAAGCCGCTGGGCGCCCCGTGCGCGTGGCGCTTCAGGCCACAGCGCCCGCAGTAACCGCCCGGCCTGCGGTGCGCGCGGCCGTCACTGACGAGGCCATCCGCTCGCATCCGCTGGTGCTGTCCATCGCAGAGCTCTTTGATGCATCAGTCGTGCGCGTGGAGACCCATGGTGCCGCCCCCACACCTGGCGCAGCAGCGGACGAGTCGGACGACCCTTCAACTGGAGAGATGAATGTTTGACAAGCTGAAAGCTGTAGCAGGCGTGGCTTCCATGTTGAAGGATCTGCCACAGATGAAGGCCAAGCTTCTGGAGACCAAGGAAGAACTGGGACGCCTGCAGTGCACCGGTCACAGCGAGTGCCGGCGGGTGCGCGTGGTGGTGAATGGCCAGATGCGCATGGTCTCCATTTCGGTGGAGAGTGCGGTTGCCGAAATGGCAGTCACAGAAGCAGGAAGGTGCCAAATGCAGGAGGCCATCCTGCAGGCCACCAATGATGCCATGGCGCATGCACGCAAGGAGGCCACTCAGCGGCTTTCCGACGCGGCCCAGCAGATGGGGCTTCCACTTCCGCCCGGCATTCTTCAGCATCTTCAATAGCACGGGTTCTGCCGTGGATCGGCCTACACTGCACGCGTGGCGCAAGAACGAACCAACGCGGGATATCCACAGTGCGTGGTCACACTCATCGATGAGTTTGCATCGCTGCCGGGAATCGGTCGAAGGACCGCTGAGCGCCTTGCCTTCTACATGCTGAAGAGTCCTCAAGGGCAAGCCATGCGTTTGGCGCAGGCGATTCAGGATGTGAAGCAACGCATTCGTCACTGCAGCATCTGCTGGAATCTCACCGATGCGGACCCCTGCGTGGTGTGCCGCTCAGAGTCGCGCGATGCCGGTCAGGTGTTGGTGGTTGAGCAGCCCAAGGATCTCATCAGTCTGGAACAGGCAGGGCTCTATCGCGGTGTCTATCACGTGCTCATGGGTCGCGTTGATCCGTTGGACGGCGTGGGCCCCGATCAGCTCACGGTTCCTGATTTACTCAAGAGGATCGACTCGCCGGCGTCCAACTGTCGCGCGGTGGCGGTACGAGAGGTGATTCTGGGCACCAATCCCGATATGGAAGGGGACACCACCGGATTGCAGATTGCGGCAGAGGTCCAGCGACGGGGAGTGAAAGTCACTCGGTTGGCGCGAGGTTTGCCGGCAGGGGGGCAGATCGAGTTTGCAAGTAAGGCCGTCTTGGCCGACGCCATTGCGTGCAGGCAGGAGTTGTAGTGCGCTTTCAGACCGCACAGCATCTGAAGACCACGCAGCAACTCAAGCTTGCGCCCCGGATGATCCAGTCCATGGAGATTCTGGCGCTTCCCGCCGCGGCGCTGGAGGAGCGCATTCTGCAGGAGTTGGAAACCAACGTTGCGTTGGAGACCTACCAACCCGAGAACGAGCCCGACACGGCCAGCGCTGAACACGAGCGCTCATTGACGCATTCCGACCAAACCACAGACGGCTCGGCGGAAGGCTTTGAGCGCTTGCGAGAGATGGAGCGCAACTACGACGAACTGCTGGATGCCGACGAGCACTCAGGGCGTCATGTCCGGCACGATGGCGAACGCGACGCCAAGATGGCGGCCATGGCCAACACGCCTTCGCGTGCGCAGACGCTCGTGGAGCGCTTGCAGCATGAGTGGCGGCTTGCCGATGTGGCAGAAGAATTGCGCGCGCCCGGATTGGCTCTCACGGAGTACATCAACGACGATGGACTTCTGGATGCTCCGTTGACAACAATCGCTGAGCAAACACGCGCTGCAGGCCGGGAATGGTCCCTTCCGCTGTTGGAGCGCGCGCTTCAGGCATTGCAAGCCAATCTTGAGCCACCCGGGCTGGCCGCTCGGGATGCGCGCGAAAGCTTGCTGCTGCAAATGGACGCCATTCTCACCGGGCGCGACACCGACCGAGGTCGCGGTCATTCACCTCAGACATGGCAGGATGCGCGGATTCTGGTGGAGCGCGAGTGGCAAGATCTCCTGGAAAACAGGCTTCCCCGCATTGAGCAGCGGACGGGCATTCCCATGGCGCGCATCAACGCGGCCAAGGACGCAATGCGGCGCTTGCGCCTGGCCCCGGGCCGAGATGTGGTGGACGAAGCCCCAACGCCCGTGCATCCCGATGCAGTGGTGGAGTACGACGCCGATCAGGACCGCTACGTGGCTGCGCTTTCAGACGGAGGCTTGCCTGTCCTGCGCGTAAGTCCGGTCTACGGAAGAATGGCCACGGATGCACGGTTGGATCGCTCCACCCGGACCTTTGTGGGGCAGAACGTGCGCACGGCGGAATGGCTGATTGAAGCGCTTCATCAACGCAAGAGCACTCTGCTGCGCGTGGTTCAAGAAGTGGTGGCGAAGCAACGTGCTTGGTTTGACGAGGGTCCAGAAGCACTTAAGCCGCTGGAAATGACCGAAGTGGCGGATACTCTGGGACTCCATGTGGGTACCGTGAGCCGTGCCGTGTCAGGCAAGTGGCTGCAGACACCGAGAGGGGTTGTTGAACTTCGCAGATTCTTCAGCGGCGGCACTGAGACCAGCGAGGGCGAGAGCGCGAGTTGGGGGGCGATCCGTCAAATGGTTCAGGATGTCATTGACGCCGAGGACAAGTCCGCGCCGCTGAGCGACGAAGCGATTGCTGGAAAACTGAAGGAGCGGGGGGTGCAGATTGCTCGGCGAACCGTCATGAAGTATCGAGAGCAACTTGGAGTTCCGGTTGCTCGTCGGCGCAAGATTCATGCGGGGTGAGCGGAGCCCGCGTCTGCTTTCGGTCGCGCCCTTACACTTCCAAAATGCCCCAGGCCGAACGCCGCAGCATCTGGATTGACGGAACGCTCGTGCCCGCCGCTCAGGCGCGCGTTTCAGTGTATGACCATGGATTGCTCTACGGCGATGGCGTCTTTGAGGGCCTGCGTGCCTACGGTGGGCGGGTGTTCAAGTTGGCCTCGCATCTGCGGCGATTGCGCGAGAGCGCCGAACGCATCAGACTGAACATTCCATACACCGCTGATGAATTGAGTGCTGCCGTGAAGGACACCATGGCCGCGTGCGGCATGACGGACTGCTACATTCGACTGGTGGTGACGCGCGGCGCGGGCACGTTGGGGCTTCACCCGTTTCGGTGCCCCCGACCCTGTGTCTTTGTCGTGGTGGACACCATTCAGCTCTACCCCAAGGAGCTGTATGACAGCGGAATGAAGATCATTGTGGCGCAACGGCCGCGCATTCCAGTTGAGTGTTTGGACCCTGCCATCAAGAGCCTTAACTATCTCAACAACATTCTGGCCAAGATTGAGGCGATCGACGCTGACGTGCTGGAAGCCATCATGCTGAATACCCAGGGGCGCGTCTGCGAATGTACCGGGGACAACATTTTTGCCGTGAGGGGCACGCAATTGCTCACGCCACCCGCCAGCGAAGGGTTACTCCACGGAATCACCAGGCAGTATGTGATGGAGGAACTCGCACCAGCGCTGGGGCTGAAGGTGTCTGAGCCCACCATGAGCGTGAAGGATCTTGAGACCTCGGACGAGGTGTTCCTGACCGGCACTGCTGCAGAAATCGTGGGAGTCTCAGCGATCGGCAACGTGCGGATCGGTGCGGGGTGCGTGGGCCCTATCACCAAGTCGTTAGAAGCGGAGTTCAGGCGCCGCATCGCGGCAGGGGCTCCGGAGAACTAGCGGGTACCCATGCGGTGCAAACATTGTGACTACTCGCTGTGGAACGTGCGCGGGCGAACCTGCCCGGAGTGCGGCCACCAATTTAATCCTGCGGAGCACAGCTTTCTTCCCAACATGGTGGAGTTCTGCTGCGTTCATTGCGAACAGCCCTACTACGGAACTGACGCGCATGGGCTGTTGGTTCCACAAGAGTTTGTGTGCGTCAAGTGTGGCCAGCCTTGCTCCATGGCGGGCGACATGTTCTGCCGTCTGGCGCCGGGTGCGGCCGAGGCGGAAGTTGAAGTGGGTGAGTTGCCGTGGATACGGAGAGCGTCGATCGGCCGTGTTCGCGCGGCGTGGCGGACGCTCAAGATGTGCATCGGGTCACCAGGCAAGGTGGGTCTTGCGCTACGGAATCCTCGGAGCCCTCATGCGGCGCGCTGGCTCCTGTTGCTGTGCATACCGATGTTTGTTTCGGCCCTTCTCTCAACCGTGGTCAAGTGGTTGATAGAGATTGTGTTCTGGGGAGGGCGCGGAAGCGGGATGCCCTCGGCCTCTGATTTGATCTCCTTGGCCATCGACATGGCAATTCAGACCATGGTCCCAACGGGCTCGGTGTGGGTGTGTTTGATAGGCGCGGCGGTGGTGTGCTGGCTCATTGTGCGGATGGCTGATCGATCGGTCCCGTTCAAGAGAGTGTTTGCCGTGTGGGCCTTTGCATCCTCCCCATTGGTGCTGGGAGTGATTCCTTGCCTCGGCCCCTGGTGCATGATGGCGGCGTGTTTGGTATGGACCCCAATTCTGGCGGGCATTATGCTGGGTCGGTGCACACACTCGGGGGCCGCGCGCATCATCATTTCTGTTGCTATTCCGCCTATCACGGTGGCGTTGCTCGCGGTTGGAGGCTTGGTCGCGTTCGTCATGATCGTTACGCAGATCATGGGCGGAGGGCCCTTACCTGCCCCAGCGGTGCAGGTCCAACTGGCTCCTGCGGTGGTGAATGGTGATGCTCCGCCAGTAACGGAAGACTCCGGTGGCACCGAAACGCCTGAAGGCGCCGAGGAAGAGATGGACCCCACGCCGCCATCGGAGCGCAAGTGAGAGCGCACCCCGCGAGTGTGAAGCGCAAAGCACTCCGCGCCGTGCTTGCGGTAGTGGGGCTGAGTGTTGTTGTGGCGATCATTGGATTGCTTCTGGGGGCCGACGAGCGACTCCTTGCCAGCTGCGGAGTCGTGGTGGCTGGGTGCGTGGCGTCACTGCTGGCGGCGTGGGCGCACGATCAAGGTCGATTGCGCGGGCTCCTGGTGGTGGCATTTCTCATGGGCGTAGCGGTTGTCTGCGCGACGGTCGGATTGATCTGGATGGAGCCAATGTTTTCGCGTCATGTCAACGAGTTAGCGCAACGCACCGTTGCGGGAACGGCGGCCGCTGTGGTGGCCTGCATTCTGTCGGTCACGGCCCTGAATGTGAGATTCAGAGTTTGGTGGTGGCACACGGTTCCCACAACCGCTGTGGCCCTTGTGACGTTCTTGGCTGGCGTTGGCGTACTCACCGCGATCACTCCTGATGGAGTGGAACAACTAGCCGGATACGTCGGATGGACGGCCTTTTCCAGCAGTTTGGGGGTGGCCGGCATGGCGGCGGCCGCGTCACTTCTGGCGCTTCCGATCATGAAGTCTTTGGATCGCATGCCATTACAAGCAGTGGAGGGAGGTGTGAGTGGCGAACACCTCGCCGTTCCCTTGCGGTGTCCGCGCTGCAGCGAGCATGTGGAGTTGAGAGCCAACCAGCCAGGCGCCTGTACATGGTGTGGGTTACAGCTGCGGATTGAAGTGCAAGAGCCTCGCTGCGCATGCGGGTACCTGCTCCATCACCTGCAGGCGCCTGTGTGCCCGGAGTGCGGAGCGTTGGTGCCGCTGGAGTTGAACTGGCGAAGCGCGCCGCGCGCTGCGACTACAGCGATCGATCCTGGCCCGCCGTCACCGTAAGAGAGACGGCGACCTTGGACGAGGGAACCGTATGGCGCACCGGGGTGACTTCCTTGCCGGCGCGCGGTGCCTGCTGGTGGAGCGGCACCGCGCGCAGCGTGCTCCAGTCGGTCACGCAGAGGTCCGGGCTCTCGGGCCCGCCGTGTACGCGGAGCAAGTTGTAGGCGTTGTCGCGCTGAGCAGGCAGGAACCCAGCATCGCGGATGAGTCGGCACAACATGGGCTCATTCAGGCAATGCACGGTGCCTGCGCTACTCACCACGTTCTCCTCCATCATGACGCTGCCCATGTCGTTCGCCCCGTAGCGCAGCGCCACCTGGCCTACATGCGGACCCATGGAGACCCAGCTTGACCCGATGGAGTGAATGTTGTCCATGTACAGGCGGCTCAGTGCCTGCGTTCGCAGGTACTCAGTTGCGCCCGCCATGCGAACGCGGCGCCCAAAGAGTGGGTGTTCCTCCTTGGTGCCGGAGCCGTCGATCTTGGCGATGGAGTCACCGGGGAAGGGCAGTGAGAGATCGTCGCCTTCGGCCATGCCCCACTCCTTGGCTCGGCCCAGCGGTGTGTTTTCGCGCTGAAAAGGCCAACTGATGAATGCCTTGTATCGGCCGCCACCGTGATTGGCAAAGCGATCGATGGCGCGGTCCTGCCACTGCCTCACCAATTCCATATGGTGCACCCGATCAGCGCGCCCCTCAATGTGACCGAACATCATGGTGGCGCTGGTGTTCATGCCCAGTTCATGCGCAACAAGCATGGTGGTGAGCCAAGCATCGGCATCGCACTTGCCCAAACCGATCTTGGCGCGAACGGCGGGAGCAAAGATCTCGCCGCCGCCGCCGGGCACGCTATCCAGCCCGGCCTCACGCATGCGCGTCATCACGCCGCGCACTTGTTCCGCATAGGTGTCTCCCGGCGGGTTAAAGAAGTTGACAAACTCCACAAACTCCGGCGGACTGAAGGCGTGAACATGCACGGCAGGAAAGCGGCGCTTGATCTCGCGCAGCAAGTCCAGATACCACTCCAGTGGCAACGCGGGGTTCATTCCGCCTTGCATCAGAATCTGTGTACCCCCGATGGCCACCAACTCTTCAACCTTTTGCAGCAGGGCAGGAAACTCCAGTGTGTACGCGTCGCTGTCATCTGCATCCCGGCGGAAGGCGCAAAAGGTGCACTTGGCGGTGCAAATGTTTGTGTAGTTAATGTTGCGGTCAATCACATAAGTACGAATGTGATCGCCGTGTACGTGCCGACAACGCAAGTCCGCCCACATGCCCAAATCGTTCAGGGGCATCTGCACCAGAATGGAAAGGGCCTGCTCTGCGGTCAGCCGAACATCGCCAGAGACCACGTCCCGCATGAAGTGGGCGTCGGTCAGGGGGTCAGCAGTGGCGTGGATGCGCGAGCTCATGACGGGGCTCCAGATTGTAAGTGGACCGCCGCAGGCGAACACTAGACCGTGAGTTCACTCCATCGCCCCCATAGAAAGCGGGCCAGAAAGAGGAATCCACGCACCGTGAGTTCCACGCACAAGCCGATCCAAATGCCCGCAAGCCCGTACCCCAGCGCCACGCCAAAGATCCAGGCAAGCGGCAGTCGAATGAACACCATGGAGATCAACGTGATGGCTAGCGTCCATCGGGTGTCACCGCACCCCTTGAGCGCTTGACGCAGCACGATGCCCATGGCAAACGGTATCTGCACCAGCCCGCAAATCCAGAGCAACTTGGGCACCTCTTGCAGCGTCACCGGATCTCGCGTCATGAGATAGGCAAGCTCATGCCCAAAGACCATGAACAACACACCCAGAAGCGCCATGATGGCGGCACCAATCCAAAAACACGCCCAGATGGCGCGTCTGGCGAGCGTGGGCGAACCGGCACCCAAGTACTGCCCGGCCAGTGCCCCAGCAGCGGTGCCCATGGCGAACCCTGGCAAGAAACTAAACGCTTCCCACCGCACCGCGATCAAGTGCGCGCCCACCAAGCCCTGCTTGGGCGCGTCGGGTCCGCCCTCCGCCACGGCAACCTGACCGATGAACCACACCACGCCGATACTCGTGGTGAGCCACATGATGGCGCCCTCCAACACATTTGGAATGCCGATGGACCAGATTCGCCCCATCATCAGCCGGTCATGGCGAAGATCAGGGCCACGCACCTGAAAGTCCTTCACGCCACGATGCATCACCCACCACGTGAGCACACCTCCGGTGATGTAACTGAGGGCCGTGCCGGCGGCGATTCCAAAGACTCCCCACTCCGCCGGGTTGAGCGGAGAGGGGTTGGGAATCACCAAGAGTGCGCTCTCGGGTGAACCCAACTTTACGATCACCCCGCTTAACGCCCAACTGGCCACCACATTGATCACATTCACGCCGATGGCAATGGCAGAAGGGCGTGTGGTTTCTCCTGCTCCGTGCAGAGTCATGCCGCCCACAGTCATCACGCCCAGCGCGGGCATGCTTAGAGAAATGATTCGCACGAATTGCGTGGCGTACTGGTTGGCTTCTGGAGTCAAACCCACCAGTTGCGCAATGAACGGTGCAGAGATCCAGACCGCCACGCCGCCAATCGCGCCGGCGATCAAAGTGGCGATCACGCCGTTGCCCCCCGCGCGCGTGGCCTCTGCAATTCTGCCCGAACCCATGGCGCGTGCCACGATTGCTTGTGTCCCAACACCCAACCCAGCCATGATGATGGTGGCGATCCACATGAAGCTGGCGCCAAAACCGATACCGTCCAGCGCCGCCGAGGTAATCGGAGCCGGCAGGTTGCCCGCCAAGAGCGTGTCAGTGGTGCCCACCAGCGCGGCGGTCATCTGCATGATCATCACCGGCATGGCAAGGATCCAGATGGACTGCCAGAGTGTCTTGCCCGCCAGACGACCGCTGCGAATGATGCGCTCATCGTCAACCGCACCATCGGCACCCGCGATGGCCATCAATGGATCTGTGAACGTTCCTTCATCAACAGCGGTGGGAGTGCGCAAGGGGCCAAGTGTAGGCCGGGTGGCGCGCTACTTTGCGGGAGCGGTGGATCCAGTCGCCGGCTGAGTGGGCAGCGGCACCACCACCGTGTCCGTTCCAGCAACGGAGGCTTGCCCTGCATTGGCTCCGGGTGCCCCCGCCGGCAGGCCCGGCTCCTCAAAGGTGGGAATGGCCCAGAACATCAAGTAGTCGCCAATGCCCAGCGCACGCTGAAAGGTCGGGTAGTAGTAGGGGACTTCATTGCGAAAGGGCTTCTGCGCTGAGCGATACCACCCCAGCCACTCCCTTCGATCAAGGCCATAGTCCACGGCCGTAAGCAGTCGAAGGCTGTCTGCGGCGGCAAGGTTGACCGCCAACTCTCGTTGGTCGAGTGCAGTGCAGAGCGCCTGAAACACATCGTCGCGCGGGTATTGCCCCAGTGCGATGGCCAATTCCACGCGCACGTCAGAGTCCTCGTCGGCGTCCACCAAGCGCTTCCACATGGCATCGGCCACCCCCGGAGCGTGGACACGCTGAAGCCCCTTGGCAGCGGCCAAGCGCACTTGCGCATAGGTGCTGTCCAACTGCAACGCGATGAGCGGAGCGTTCTTAGGTTCTGCGTGGCGCGCCAGCGCTTCGATCGAAGCCGCCTTCACCAATGGGTCGTTGCTGTCCTCCACGTAGAAAACATAGAGTTCCACGTATGTGGGATTGCCGCCGAAGGAGGAGTTGCCCAAGAGCATGATGCCTCGGCGCTGATTTTCGGGATTGGTCTGGTCCGACGCCCATCGTGCGGCCTCGCTGGGCGAAGGGGGGAACAGCCCGGAACCCATGTTGCTGACATCCGAACTCATCTGTGCGCAGCCGCCGATGAAGAACCCGCCCGCGCAGAGCGCGAGCGCAGCGAGAACGGCGCGCGGAATCCCTTCCGATGGCACGGCGGAAGTATACGGATGCTTGGGTCTTGGCGAGGGTTGCTGGGTGCGCTGGCATGGCGTGCGATTCCCGTCCACTAGTCTCTCGCCATGCCAAGCATCGTTGTGCACGGTGAACCGCTCGGGTCCTATGAGACCAACTGCTACGTGGTGGCGACGCGCCCGGTGCCGGGTGCGCCGCTTGACTCTGGGTGCTGGATCATCGACCCGGGGCAGGATCCAGAGAGCATTCTTGAACATTGCGCACGCAACGGCTTGGTTCCAGAGGCCATTCTGCTCACGCACGCTCATGCGGATCACATCGCAGGGCTGGAGCAAGTTCGAAGCGCATGTCCAGCCGCACCGGTCCTCGCGCACCGAGCGGAGCAGCAGTTCTACCAAGATCCGCAGCTCAATCTCAGCGCGTTTGTAGGCGCCCCCTTCACCACTCGGCAGCCAACCCAGTGGCTCGAGCACCTGCAAGAGCTCACATTGAACGGCACCTCATGGCGCGTTTTGCACACGCCAGGTCACAGCCCCGGGGGCCTTACCTTTGTGTGCGACGCCGCGCGCACCGCCATCGTGGGGGACACCCTCTTTGCGGGCTCTATCGGGCGAGTGGATTTTCCCACCAGCGATCCAGCTCAGATGGAGCGATCTCTGCACCAGGTGCTCATGACGCTGCCTGATCAAATGGTGGTGCATCCGGGGCATGGCCCGTCGACAACCATCGGCCAGGAGAGGCGCGGCAATCCTTGGCTGCGCGACAGTTCATGGGCTCGGTGAGGGGGCGGCCGCGTCGGACCCCGACTTCGCCAACTGCTGCGCGATCCATGCGTCCGCTTGCTGTTCCAGCACGTCCAATGGGATCGCTCCGGAACCCAGAATCATGTCGTGGAACGCCCGAATGTCAAAGGCGGCGCCCAGCGCGTCTTCTGCGCGCTTGCGCAGGGCGCGGATCCGCAACTCCCCGATCTTGTATCCGGTGGCTTGGCCGGGCCAGTCAATGTAGCGGTCCACTTCGCGAGTGATATTGAGTTCACTCAGCGCCGTGTTGGCCTTCATGTAGTCGATGGCGCGCTGCCTGCTCCAGCCGAATGCGTGGACTCCCGTATCCACCACCAATCGAGTGGCGCGCCACATCTCATAGAGCAGTCTGCCAAAATCGGCGTAGGGATCCTTGTCAAAGAAGCCCATCTCAATGCCCAACCGCTCGGAGTAAAGCGCCCACCCTTCCACGAACGCGGTGGAACCCATTTGCCTGCGAAACTCAGGCTGGTCGGTCAGTTCTTGCGCGATGCTGATTTGCAGGTGGTGGCCCGGCACCGCCTCATGAAGGGAAAGAGGAATCATTTCATAGGTGGGCCGTTGGTCTAGGGCATAGGTGTTGGCGTAGAACCACCCGGGGTTGCCTGCGCGCAGTGAGCCGGGCTGGTAGTAGGCCGTGGTCTGCGTGGGCGCCATGAAGCGGGGAATGGCTCGAACTCCATATGGGTTTTGGGGGAGCCTTCCAAAGAGCGCAGGAAGTTTGGCGTCGATCTGCTTACAAATGTCCCGATACTTGGCCAGCAGTTCCTCTTCAGTCTTGACGTAAAAGCGGGGGTCCGTGCGCAGGTAGTGCAGGAACGCCGCAAAGAGGGCGTCATCCGCCTGCGTCGCGTGCGCGGCGTCGGCGGCGTACCAATCGGTGCGCCGAATCACTTGAAGCATTTCGGCGCGGATGCGCGCCACCTCTGAGAGCCCGATGTCGTGAATCTGCGCGGCAGTAAGTTGCGTCGTGGTGTGTACGCGAACGCTAAAGTCGTACCACGCTGCGCCATCAGGTAAGTCAGCGGCGGCGACGGTCTCTCGACACGCTGGCAGATAGGACTGGATGAGGTAGGTGCGTAGAGACACGAGTTCCTCCAGAATGGCCGGAATCTGAGCCTCAAACTGCTGGCGGAGCGCCCGCTGTTCCTGCGGTGGAATCGAGGCGGGCATGCGTGCAAACGGTGCGCGAAGCGCCTCTAAGTTTCCTCGCAGCACCGCTTCAAACTGCGCGGGCAGGTCCGTCATGGTGGCCTTCGGGGGCACCCTCTTTTCCTTGACTCCAATCTCCATGAGTTCACGGACATCGCGAATGGCCTGGGGCACCGCGCTGAGCCGTTTGGCATAATTGCGGTAGTCCTCCGCGGTGTTGAAAGGAACGTTCTCCGCCATTTGGGGGATGTCCTGCTGGGGTCCGCCGCGCCCACTCACTGGCATCAAGAAGGAGCGAAAGCGGTGGCCATCCACGCTCTCTTGAAGGTCGCGCACCAAGAGTGCGTACTCCAGCCGCTCCTTCGGAGGCAGCGCGGCGCCATTCAGTTCCTTCAGGTCCTCCAGAAAGCTCCGCACTTGAGACATTCGGATTTCGATGCCACGAAGCGATGGATCCGTGATTCGATCCGCTGCGGTGGGGCGACCCTGAGCAAGCGCAGATTCCGGGTAGGCGTAGTCGCGCCAACGCTGGTATTCGTCGACGATGGCGTTGAACTTGGATGCATCTTGAGGCGTGTGCGCAGCGCCCCCGGCGATGGAAGGCGCGGCGGCGGTGAGCGCGAGCCACAGTGCGGCAATCGCGTAGGTGCAGGGGGCGATCATGGTGCTTCACCATACGCGCTACCCTCCACATATGGACTGCCGCCCCGTGCTTCGACTCGGTCATTCGCCGGACCCGGACGATGCCTTCATGTGGTGGCCGCTCTTGTCGGTGGATTCTCGTCCGCCGTGCCTTGAATCGGCCCGGTTTAGGTTCACCGCAGAGCCAGCCGATATTCAAGCACTCAACGAGCGGGCCGTCGCGGGGCATGACGATCTTGAGATCACCGCCGTGAGCGTGGCCACCTACCCGCGAATCTGTCAGCGGTACGCCATCACCGCCTGCGGAAGTTCAGTGGGGGACGGGTACGGCCCCAAAATTGTGGCGCGTCAACCCATGGAACCTGCTCAGCTTCGGGGCAAGAGCATTGCCATCCCCGGTACAGGCACCACCGCCTTCCTGGCCACCTCGCTCATGCTGGGCGCGAATGCGTTTACGCATCGCACCATTCCATTCAAGAGCATTCCGCAAGCGGTGGCAGCCGGTGAGTTTGATGCCGGTGTGGTGATTCACGAGGGCCAGCTCACCTTTGCCGATCACGGGCTGTGCTTGGTGGAGGATTTGGGGCGATGGTGGCAGCAGGAATCCGGACTGCCCCTGCCGCTGGGGGCCAATTGCATTCTTCGATCGCTTGATCAAACGCACGGCCCGGGTACGTGCACCCACGTGGCGGGGCTGCTGGAGCAAAGCGTGCGTTACGCCATGGCACATCGGGCGCAGAGCATTCAATATGCGCTTCGGTTTGCCGAGGGCATGACTCAGGAACTGGCGGACCAATTCATCGGGCTCTATGTCAACGCGTGGACCTTGGATTACGGTCCCACCGGTCGGCGCGCGGTGCAGGAGTTGCTGAGGCGCGCGGCGGACGCTGGGCTCCTGCCCCACGTACCAGCCCCGGAGTTTGTAGCCGGCGTGTAGCTGAGCGCGGCACTATGCTCTCCCGTCCGCGGCGCCCTTTACGGCGCGGCTCTCACCGTGAGTCAGGCCACACCACCGTCAACGGACACAGAACTTGGTTACGCCGCCCCGATGGTGCGGCAGTTCAGCGTCTTTCTGGACAATCGGGTTGGCAAGCTTCTGGAACTGGTTCGCATCTTTGACGAGAACGCCGCAGCACACGTGGCCGCCTTCTCCATCGTTGACAGCAGCGACTACGCGGTGGTGCGTGCGGTTTTTAGCAACGCGGACGCAGCCCGGCAAATGCTCCGCCGCAACAACTACACCTTTAGCGAGACGGACATCGTGGTGGCCGAATTGGGTGAGAACCAGACGCTCTCAAGCCTCTGCTCATATCTGCTGGGTGCGGAACTCAACATTCGTTTTGTGTATCCGCTTCTGCTCCGAGGCGACCGCCCGGGCGTTGTGATGGCGGTTGACGACATTCACCTGGCCGGGCAGATTCTCTTGCGCAAGCGCTTTCGACTGCTGGCGGAAGAAGACCTGGACTAGGCCCCGGGGCGCCGCGGGGACTTACCTTACCCCCTGAAACCGTCCCAGCCGGAATGAACGTTTTCAGCGCAGTTCAGGAGCCAAGACCTAGTAGGGAAGAAGCACACGGCGGAGATCGAACGGGTGGTGGTAGACGACTGCCTGCGCATCGGCGGCGCGATGCCGCCGTGCCGCGCAAGGATCCAGTGCACCGAACAACTGCTCCTTCTGAACGCCAGGCCGATTTGGGCCAGCGTCTAGCCGTCCTTCCACGGCCTCCACGTTTGATCTGTCGATCCACTCTCTGACTGTTGGGTGCGTTGGAACGATGCGCGGGCGCCGATCATCGTGCGGCGAGACTTCCCTTGCGTCGTGCGCCCAAGACTAACGGCGTAAGAATCATCGCCAGCGCAGCTGCCCCCGGCCCGGGTACGGGCATCGCGACGTGAAGACCTCCGAAAATCGTTACGTGTGGCGCGCCCTGGTATTGGATTCTGATCCGGTCGAACGGAGTGTCGAGTTGAACGCCGAAATGCGTGAAGTTGAAGACTGGGTTGTTTCCGAGCGGCTGAGACACCAACTGTTCACCCAGATACAGGCTGATGGGGCAGGAGCCATCCGCGCGGATGTACATGGAGTAGACGGCCGTGTCCAAAGTCAGGTCCCAGTCCATGCTCGGCCCGTTTGGGCCTCCCCAGACGTTCCAAATCGTCGCAGATTGATGGAAGACCTCAAGCGGGCTCGTGCTCTGCATGTGAACACCCCAATCCGCGAAGGCTTCCGGAGAAACGGGGGTACCGACAGGCTGCCCCTGAAGAACGTCACTGGTGCGGAACCCGTTGATCGGCGCCCCTGCGGCATTCATGGCGCTTTGCCAGTTCGAGAACTCGGACCAGAATCCAACTTCATCAGCAGTTGCAAGCGAGCAGGCGCCGGCTGCCGACAGAATCATGGAGAGCGAACCAGCGGTATGTCGGCGAGTCACTGCCCACCTCCAATCAGCGCTTGCGTGAGGATCGCCGCGATCTCCGCAGTGTCTGTCGCGGTGGAGCTCGACACTACAGACAGGTAGAGGCCCATGTCGTCGAGGTCGTCGAAGCCCATGCTCCGCGCGGCCTCTTCGGCGGCCTCGACCAGAGTGCCTGTCGTCCATCCCTTGCAGTCCCAGCCGATCGTTGCGATGTTGCTACCTGAAGCCCACGCCCCGAGCAGCAATCCAAGATCGGCGCCGTCAATGAGATCGTTTTCGCACTCGAGGGCGACGTCGGAGTTGTTGGTGTTCCATTCCCCAAGAAGTGTGCCGAGATCAGCACCATCCACATTCAGGTCGCCGTTGTAGTCTGCGGCCGCCGTGAACAGAATCAGCTTCCCTCCGGGATCTCCCCAGCCGGACGGCTGCGTGCCGCCGCTTTGAAGGCGTCCAAAGCCAATGACCGCTCCGCCAGGAAGCACATCCGTGCAAGCGAATACAAGGACGCGCTCAGGGACATTGCGAGTGATGTCTTGGATCTTTCGTCCGCACCACTCGACCAATCCTTCCTCCTCGCCCTCGCGGGACTGCCAAATCACGCCGCGAGCAAGGTCGTATGTACTTGCGGAACCCGTCTCTGCATATTGATATTGCGAACCCACCGCCAGCCACAGCACGCCGCCAGCGCCAACATCCACCACGCTTGCGATGCGCGAGCGGGGACGGTCCTCGTCTAACGGCAGCGCGTCATGGATGTCGTAGGAGAGGTCGTCGGTGTTCAGCGGGTCGTAGAAGACCACAGCGTGATCCTCGCACTCGTCCGACTCGGGGGTGCCGAACCAGCGGACGTATCCGCCACCCAGCGTGGATGTGGAATCGAAGAGTTTGAAGTCGAAGCCGTCTGCATCGTGAAAAGGGGTGGCGACGGCGGAGAGTCCCCACGATGATCCACTGAGTTCCCACCGCGTCGGCCACGAGTTGAACTGTACATCCGGTGCGCAGAGGCCAAACGATGGGCCGAAGCATGCGCCGCCGTGTGCGTACCCAACGGCACGCACAGGATCCGATCCGCTTGGGGCCGGAAGGGCGCTGACTCGTCGCTTCGGCGGATCTAGTCCCGGCAATCCCGGAATCAGGTTGTCGAGTTCGGCGATGGCAAGCGTCGAGTCCGTGAGCGACGCCGTGAACGGCGCTGGAGCGGAGGCGGAGCACCGCGTGCCGATCCAGCCGCCAAGGCGCGGCGTGGTTCCACTAGCGACGGCGCACACCACGCCCGGACAGTAGTTGTCCTGATAGAACTGCTGCTGGCCCGTGGAACCGGTAGTTCCAAGGCGGTGGGTGTCAACGCCGTCATCCGTGATGTCGTAGGACCACGCGGCTGGCGTCACCAACCACTCATAGGTTGGATGCCAGGACTTCGCGCCGCCGACTACGCCCTGGTGATTGAGATCGCCCACAAGCGATTCAAAGGGATCCTCAAGGAGTTCATCCGGATCCCCCGGCTCGGCCTCCATGGGAATGCGACGCCACCCAGAGGGCAGCGAGCCAGATCCCCCATCGAACCTCCAGACGCTCGCGCGATGCAATTCCTGCGTCGTCGAGCCGTCGTCGCGAACTACGAACGCAGTGCCCGCGATCAGCTTCTGACTGTTTAGATGGAAGCGCAGCGTTCGTCGCGGGAAGGGCTGCTCAGCGCCGTTGATGTACTCGGCATCCATGGGCGACGGATCGATGTCATCGATCCAAAATGCGCGGTAGGGGAGGCAGTCGTCCGCACAAACTCCAGAAGCATTTACGCAACAGCAGACTCCAAAAAGCGTCGCTGAAGCCCGAAGCCCGAAGCCCGAAAGTGTCTCAGTCATTTCGATCTTCCTTTCTCACTCCAAACCATGCCCCGAACAAGGCCTCACCCCGAGACATCAGAGGCCGCACCTAACATAGCCCGGCGAGGCAACGATGCAAGCGGAATTCACATTATTGTTCGACGGCGCACAGGCAATCCCCCATATCTGGCCTGCTCCCACACTCCGATTGCCATCACCCATGGGCGGATTTGCAACTTGCGAGTTTTCCGACCGCCGCCTCCAGAGGATGCGCAGCATCTCACTGTCGGAGATTCGGCGGCGATTTGCGCCGCCAAGCATCGGAATGGGGCCATTTGTGCCTGAATCTGCCAAGCTGAATCACCTCGTCGCCCTGCTGCGTCCGCAGCGATGCGGAGTGTCTTATGCATGTTGGTACATAGGGTTCTGGGCACGCCTGCGCCGCTCGCGTGCGTTGAGCACGAACCCAAGTAGCACGATGCCACAAGAGCCCGCAATGAGCGCCGGCACAATGTTGCGGATCTCTGCAGGGATAGTGAGAATGTCCGGGACGCCAGTGTGCCAGAACACTCACTCCCCGCCGAGTTGCGACGCGATGGACTTGCTACCGGTCGCCAGAACGATGATCGCGTCACCGGTACTCGCGTTGGTCCGAACCGTAGCGTTGATGGCGGGTTCGATGACTCCGTCATGACCGAAAACAACGCCATGACTTGAGCCTCCCCAGTTTCCGTGGACACGCCTGATCGACGGACTTGCGTCCGTC
>CAZXGD010000029.1:0-1099 GCA_964640485.1 uncultured Isosphaeraceae bacterium
TGATCAACGGAGGCAGCGTGCGCACGAGCGGCGCGCAAACATACAACGGCGTGGTCCTAGGTGCAGACACCACGCTCACCGGCACCTCGAGCGCGAACATCTCGTTGGCGGGACCACTCAGCGGCGCCGGCCTGTTTGCGCTCGTGGTGAACACCAGCGGGGTGACCACGTTTGGCGGCGTCATCAGCGATGTGGCATCACTCACGACGGACTCTGGTGGCTCAAATGTCCTGAACGCAGACATCACCGCCAGCGGAGACGTGGTTCTGAATGGCGCAACCACTATGGCGGCTGGTGCACGCACGATTACCTCCACGGCGGGTGGAGTTACGTTCGGCAGCACACTGAATGGCGCGGCCTCGCTCACGGTAGAGGCCGCCGGCGTCACCACGTTTGGCAGTACGGTTGGCGGAACTGCGGCGCTTGAATCGCTCGTCGTAAGCGGAGCGGTCGCGCTGAATACGGGGGCGGTGACCACCTCGGGTGCACAGTCGTACGGGAATGTGACTCTAGGAGCGAACACAACTCTCACCAGTACGGGCGGGGGCAACATCGACTTCAATGGCACGCTGGACGGCGCGCGAACGTGCGCAGTAGTCACATCCGGCAACACGTCATTCAATCAAGCCGTTGGGGAAGCGACCGCACTGACCTCTCTGACAGCCAATGGATCTGTAGTGATGGCGGGCGGAAGCGTGCGCACCACCGGTGCCCAGACCTACGGCAATGTGACCTTGAATACGGCGACCACTCTGACATCAACAGGCGGATCAAGCATTACGTTCGGCGGAACGGTCAACAGTGGGGCGGCACAGGGACTCGTAGTGAACACCAGCGGTGCCACAGTCTTTCAGGGCGCAGTGAGCGGGCTGGGCTCGCTGGAGACCGATGTCGCGGGGAGCAACGCGCTCAATGCAGACATTTCTGCGATGGGAGCGATCGAACTGAACGGAAACACCACGCTCACCGGCGCGGCCCGTTCAGTGACATCCACTGGGGCGACGGTGCGGTTTGGAGGCACCATCAACGGCGCGTCAAACCTGACGGTGGCGTCGGCGGGGGGTACCACCTTTGCAGGAAGTGTAGGAAACACCACCGC
>CAZXGD010000029.1:1199-37421 GCA_964640485.1 uncultured Isosphaeraceae bacterium
TTTCAGCCTCCGGCAACATCTCGCTGCTAGACAACGTGATGGCTCTCTTTGGCGGCAGCACCATTGAGTCACTCGCGGGGCAGGTGCTGCTTGGCGGTACGGTTGATGGACCCGGAGACCTCACCATTTCAGCCGCCGGTACCACCACCTTTGCGGGGGTGGTCGGCGGTACATCTGCACTGCAGTCGCTCACCGTGACGGGGGCAACCATGGTGAACGGTGGCTTCGTGGCCACCAGCCAAGACATGCAATTCTTGGGCGGCGTGAGCATGGGTGCGCACACGGTGATGCAGTCCGGCGGCACGATGTACCTGAGTTCCGGCGCCAATGCTGGGTTGTTCAATCTGTCTCTGACCGCGCCGCAGCTGCACTTTGGCTCAGGAGCATCAGTTGCGGGCGCCAACGTTTCCCTCGCGGGTGCCATTTCTGGCGCTGGAGCTCTTTCACTCAACGCAGTCAACACGTTGACACTTCGCGGCGCATTGTGGACGGAGGGCGCACTTGATCTGGGTACGCCGGCGCTCATTGCGTTGCAGGGCAGTGTGAGTTGTTTGGGCGATCTCACGCTGCGTAGCGCCTTGCAGGTTTCGGGGGACTGCGTGATCACCAGCCGGGCGGGGGGCGATGTCATCTTTCAGTCCACCGTAAACGGAACCACCTATCAGGCCGACTCATTGTTGGTGAATTCGTCGGGCCTCACAGCCTTCGACATGTCTGTGGGATCGCTCATGCGCATGTACGAGTTGCACACCAATCACCCTGGCACCATTCGCGTCGCTCCGTCTGCCAATGCGTTCAAGGTCATATACGGGGAACTGGAGGTTCCACCTCCACCGCCAGAGCCCACTTCGGGCGGGGTTGCGCTGACTCAAGCGGTGAGTGGGGTGTGGTACCAACCCACCACCATTGAGTACCTTTCACCTCCGGGAGTGGTGACGAAAAACGCCGCAGTTGAATCGGAACTAGACCGGGAACTCTCGCGCTACATTGGCGGGGACCGCTCTGCCGGCGAGACCAACGCACCTTGATCTCATTAGGTGGTGTAGTCGGCGTTCAGTTCCACGTACGCCTTCGTGAGGCCACACGAGATGAACTCATCGCACTCAGCACCTTGACCAAGATCAAGGCAGACCTCCACCATGGTTCCCTGAAATGCGCGGGCCCGATCGGCGAGCGGAGTTTCAGAGGGGGACCCATGCGCGAAGAGAGTGACTCCCCCCACGCTGAGAGCGAGGTGATCGAGATTCATGGTCACGCCGCTCCGGCCTGCGGCAGCCAGAATGCGACCCCAGTTGGGATCACCCCCCGTAACGGCGCACCGCACCAGCAAACTGCTGGCAATGGTCCGCGCTACGGTCAGAGCGTCTGCAGAACACTTTGCGCCGGTCACGCGCACATGAATGCCGCGCTCGAACCCCTCGCCATCCGCCACAACCTGGAGCGCGAGGACTCGAGCCACCTCGATGAACGCCTGCCGCAGCGGCTCGCTCGCACACTCACCCGCTGCTCCTGAGGCAAGCGCAAAGATAGAGTCGTTGGTGCTGGTATCGCCGTCAATGGAAATCCGGTGAAAGCTGCGCTCAGTGGCGTGCCGCAGGTGGCCATCGAGGTCATCTGGCGTGCACTGGGCATCGGTCATGAGCACCGCAATCATGGTGGCCATGTTGGGGTGAATCATTCCCGCGCCCTTAGCCACCCCCACGACTGAGTAGCGCCGGCCTTGATGGTGCACGGCGCGGCTCGCCATCTTGGGATAGGTGTCCGTGGTCATGATGGCGCGAGCAAGCGCCTCCGCGGATCCTGCGGTCGCGCCCCGAGCCAGCGGATCCACGCAAGGCAGCATCCGCTCAACGGGCAGTTGCACGCCGATCACCCCCGTTGAGTTGTGCTGCACACGGTTGCCTTCTACTCCGCACGCTTGGGCCACGGCTTGCATCAGCGCTTGAGCATTTCGCAGTCCAAGTGATCCAGTGGCGGCATTGGCGCAACCCGAGTTAATGAGCAACGCGCCGCAGTGTCCGCCGCTGGTGGCCAGATTGGTTCGGCTGAGTTGAACCGGCGCGGCGCACACCTGATTGGTGGTGTACATCGCTGCTAGGGTGGTGCCTGCGGAACAGCGCACAAGCGCCATGTCGGGTCGCCCCGCGCTCTTGATGGCTGCCGATGCGGTGGCGCATGTGAATCCAGCGGGAAGTTGGGGTGCAGCAGGTGCGGCCGTCGGCCGTTCACCCACGGTATGAGTCGCGGTCATCGATTGCCACCGTTCAGTGACAGTGGAACATCCAGCACCAACGCGTGTTCATCGCACTGTTCACGCTTGGGGCATCCGCTGCAGTCCTTCAGCACTTTCTCCGGAAGACTGTTCACGCTGACCTGCCGAAAGCCCACGTTTGAGAAGAATTTGGGAGCGCGCGTGAGCACAAAAACTTTGGGAATGTGGAGCTGTCCTGCGAGCCCTACAAAGTACTTCACCAACCCTTGACCGATGCCCTTTCCGTGAAAGTCGGGGCGTACCCCTAGGGATCGAATCTCCGCCAACTGCGGCGTGTAAATCCAAAGTGCGGCGCAGCCCACCACCTTGCCATCGAGCACCGCCACGCCAAAGTCCAAGATGGCCTTCAGAATGTCTTCGCGACTTCGCGGAAGGTTCTCACCGTGCGTGGCCCAGTGATCCACCAGCCACGCGATGGCATCAAGATCGTCCGCGCGCGCTTGCCGGAACTCGGCCTCTCCGGCGGATCCTTCAATCACGGCGCGCTCACGAAGCAGACGACGCACCCGTGCGATGGAGTCCTCCACTGCGCTGAGCGATGTGCCACCCTCAACGGAGCGCTTTTCTAATGTGGCCCCGACAGTGAGCTGGGCGTACACATCTTGATTCGCCCGTGGCGCCTGCTGACGAATCACGTCAAGGGGTAGGTCTTCAAGCGCTCGATCTTGCTCAATGGCAGTGCGTACCAGTCTGCCCACCTGATGGTGAGCCTCCCGAAATGGCACTCCCAGCCGAACCAGGTAGTCCGCCAGATCAGTGGCGTTGGAGTAACCCTCAGCGGCCGCGCGCAAGGCAGCGTCGCGATTCACCACCAGTCCGGCCAGCATAGGCGGCAGTACCCGCAGGCACAGACTCAACTGATGCATGGAGTCAAAGAGCGGTTCCTTGTCTTCCTGCAAATCCTTGTTGTAGGCCAGTGGCAAACCCTTCAGGGTCACAAGCATGGTGACCAAGTTGCCCACTTGACGGCCGGACTTGCCGCGAATCAGTTCGCACGCATCCGGGTTCTTTTTCTGCGGCATCAGGCTGCTGCCACTGGTGAATGCATCGGGCAGCACCACGAGGCCCGCCTCGCTTGTTGAATAGAAGATCAGGTCCTCAGCCATGCGCGAAAGATGCAGGGCGCAGAGCGCTGTGGCGGAAAGTGTTTCCACCACAAAGTCCCGGTCGCTCACAGCGTCCAAGCTATTGGCGCTCGGCATGCGAAAGCCGAGGTCCTTGGCAAGAGCGGCACGGTCGATGGGGTATGCCGTGCCCGCCAGTGCACCGGAGCCCAGCGGACACACACGCACGCGCTTCAGGCAGTCGCTGAGTCGTTCCGCATCCCTGCGGAGCATTTCAAAGTAAGCAAGGCACCAGTGCGCGAAAAGAATCGGTTGCGCCCGCTGCAGGTGGGTGTATCCGGGAAATGGCGTGGACTTCTCTCGTTCTGCCAAATCCACAAGCGCGCCCATGACGCCTTTCAGTTCGGCTTGCCGGGCGCGAAGTTGGCGCACCGTCCACAGCCGCAGGTCTGTTGAGACCTGATCGTTGCGGCTGCGCCCGGTATGGAGCTTCTTACCCAGATCACCGATCCGCAGCACCAACTGCCGCTCCACCCAACTGTGGATGTCTTCATCATCAACTTCAGCAAGTTGGCTTGGCTCACGCGACACCATGGAGAGAATCTCTCCCAGGGCTTGCTCCATGCTCTGCTGCTCGTTGGCGGCGATGATGCCCGCGCGCCCGAGAGCTTTGCTCCACGCGATGGACCCCTCAATGTCCTCTCGTGCCAACGTGCGGTCGATGGGCAGGCTGTCGTTGAACTGCCTAAAGAGTGCGTCTGATTGCCCGGTTTGGCGTCCGGCCCAGATTGCGGTGGTCATGGAACTAGCGCGCTCCCTGAGAGGATTGGGATTTGGCAGCGGAAGGCCCTGCAACGCAGCCGCACCCCTCGCCGCAGCCCGGCGTTCCACTCTTCTTCACCATCTGCGCCGCGTCCTGTTGCGTTCGGCGCGCATCCGGACTCAACCCTAGCAGCGCACGAATGCGCATGGGCAGGCTGAAGAGCCTGATGAAACCTTCGCTGTGCTTGTGGTCGTACACCTCGTCTTCACCGAAGGTGGCAAAACCTTCGTGGAAGAGACTGTTGGGGGATCGTCGCTTCACAGCCTCGGCTCGACCTTTGTACAGGCGGACCACCACCTCGCCATCCATCACCTGTGCAATCGCCGCAAAGCTCTGCCACATAGCCTCTCGAACGGGGCTGAACCAGGTGCCGTTGTAAATGATCTTGGCAAAGTCCAAGGCAAGGCGCTCGCGGAAGTGGAGCGTTTCTCGATCCAGTACCAACTGTTCAAGTCCGCGCAAGGCCTCCGTCAGAATGGTTCCACCCGGAGTTTCATAGACACCCCGACTCTTCATGCCGACCAGCCGGTTCTCACACAGATCAATCCGGCCTACGCCGTGCTTGCCACCCACCTCATTCAGTGCGGTCATCAACTGCACGCTTTCCATGGGAGTTCCATTCAGCGCCACGGGATAACCGCGGCGAAATGTCAGCATGACATCTTGGTGCACATTGGGCGCATCCTTGGGGCTGGCGGTGAGCATCCACACGTCTTCGGGGGGAGCGTTCCACGGATCCTCAAGTTCTCCGCCCTCATGGCTAATGTGCCAGATGTTGGCATCCCGGCTGTAGATCTTTTCAGCGCTGGCTGTGGTGGGAACCTTGCGCTCCTTCAGGTACGCCAGCATGGCTTCTCGACTTTTGAGATTCCACAGGCGCCAAGGAGAGATCACCTGCAAATGTGGAGCGAGTGCCGCGTAGGTGGACTCAAATCGCACCTGGTCATTGCCTTTGCCGGTGCAACCGTGACAGAGTGCATCGCAGCCGGTGGCAAGCGCCACTTCAACTTGTGCGCGAGCGATGATGGGGCGCGCGATGGAGGTTCCCATCAGGTAGCGGTTTTCGTACACCGCTCCTGAGATGGCCATTGGGAACGCAAACTCCTCCAGAAATCTTTGCTTCAAGTCCACCACGATGCACTCGCATGCACCGCTGTTCCGTGCCTTCTCATGAATACCCACCAGTTCGCGATCGCCTTGACCAACGTCTGCCACGCACGCAACAACTTGACAGTTGTAGGTTTCGCGGAGCCACGGAATGATGCAACTGGTGTCGAGGCCTCCCGAGTAGGCCACACAAACCTTCGCAGGTGTTGCGGCGGACGCTGAAGTGGTTGCGCGATTGGATGACGAAGGAGAATTCATGGAAGGTCCTGTGAAAATGACAACTAGAGTGAAACGGTTACTCGGGAGTGGTCCACGGGCAGCACGGTGCTGGGTGCTAGCGCGTGACACAGCAGAGCGTTCTGCGCATGCATACGGTTTTCCGCTTGATCCAAGACTACCGACTGGGGGCTATCGATCACCTGATCGGTGACCTCCTCACCCCGATGCGCGGGGAGGCAGTGCATAAAGATGGTCTTGGTGCCCGCTTTGGACATCAATTCTGAGGTGACTCGGTAGGGCTCAAAGGCCGCGCACTTGCCGGCGCTGGATTCCTGGCCCATGCTTACCCATGTGTCGGTGTACACGGCAAATGCCCCCGCCACAGCGGCAATGTCATGCGTGACGGAGATGCGCGCGCCGGTGCGCATGGACCGCGCGGTGCACTCAGCGTGTATGCGTTCATCAGGTTCATGCCCCTTGGGTGTGATGACTGTCATACCGCACCCAAGGATTGAGGCGGCCTCCATGAGCGAGTGACACACATTGTTTCCATCTCCCACCCACACCAGCTGCGAGTGCTGAAGGTCAAAGCCGCGCTCCAAGAGAGTCTGAAAGTCGGCGAGCGCCTGACATGGGTGGTGCAGATCGCAGAGCGCGTTGATCACTGGAACTCGGGTTGCTTCCGCCAGCTGAGCCACCGTGGAGTGCGTGCGAACCCGTGCCACGATGGCGTGACACCAGCGTTCTAGGTTGCGGCCATAATCAGCCACGGACTCACGGGCTCCCAAGGGCGCACCTTGGTGATCCAAGTAGATGGCCTGTCCACCCATGCGAAAGAGCCCAACCTCGAAGCTCATTCGAGTGCGCAAGCTGGGCTTTTCAAACAGCATGCACACGCTTTTGCCCGCCAACGCCCCAGCAGCCATAGAGGGCTTGCGCTTGAAGGCCGCGGCGGTTTCAAGAATGTCCACGATCTCATGTCGAGCTAAGTCTGAAATGCGTAGCAGATCCTTCGCGCCGATCGGCGCGAACCGTTGAGGCTGTGTGGACTGCGCAGTTGCGATGCGAGATGGAACGGCGACGGAAGTGGCGTCAGGCATGGTGTGCAAACTCCTGTGGCAACGTGTTGGTGCATGCGGTTGACTTTGGAAGCGGCGCGGTGGGAAGGACGCGTGTGCCAATGGACCCTCCGGATCCGAGCGTGCGTAGCGCTTGAGGGTCCGCCCAACTGGCGATGACCACCGGAACTCCGCCTAGATTGGCAGCGGCCACAGCGCCGCGCACCTTGGCGATCATTCCCCCTGAAATCACCCCCTGGGCGATGAGGTGCTCGGCGTGTGCGGCATCGAGTTCACTCAGAATGGCGCCCTCGGCGTTGCGCACGCCGGGAACGTCGGTGAGCAGCAACAGTCCGCTTGCATTGACGATGCCCGCGACCTGCGCCGCGGCATCGTCTGCGTTGATGTTTAAGAATCCGCCTGTTGCATCGATGCCGATGGATGACAGCACTGGCATGTATCCCCCGGCGAGCAGGTGATGCAACAAGTGGCCCCGCCCGTGCGCCAGTTCGCCCACGCAGCCAGGGTCAAAGGAGTAGTGCGTGGCACGCCTCGCATGGGCCAGATGTCCGTCGCACAGGGTGAGCCCCACTGCGGGTACGCCGCGAGAGAGCAGCAGACCCAAGAGTTGGGTGTTCATCGATCCAGCGAGCACGGCCGTCACCTGCTCCACCGCATGAGGAGGAGTGACGCGAATGCCGTCTCGGCGTTCGGTCACGATGCCCATGCGGTCCAGGTGGCGGTCCACGGCCTTGCCGCCGCCGTGGACCACGATCACACCGCCCGGGTGCGAACCATGCAGTTCCGCAAGTGCGTTGAAGACGTCGCCAAACTGCGCGGCATCATCAAGGAGGGCGCCCCCCAGCTTCACGACGAGTGGGTGTGCGTGTGTCACGAGATCACCGTTTCCTGAATGGCGGTGCGAGCCAGACCGAGCGCTGTGGTCTGTGGAAGTCCAAACCGAACGTTGAAGCACTGAACTGCTTGGCCTGCCGCGCCCTTCACAAGATTGTCAATGGCGCTCACGATCACCAGATGCGTGCCTGTGTCATCGGTAGCGAGAGCCATATCGCAGAAGTTGGTGCGTTCCACGGCGGAAATGCTTGGCCATTGGCCTGGCGGAAGGATTCGTACAAATGGCGCAGATTTGTACGTGGACGCTAGGAGCGCCCGTGCATGAGCAAGGGTGGATCCTGCAGAAAGCTCCGCGTGAATGGTGGAGAGGATTCCGCGTTGCAGCGCCACCAAGTGTGGCGTGAAGAGAATCCGAACTCCAGTTTCTTGTGCCATCTCCGGCTGGTGTCGGTGTGTCATGACGCCGTAGGGTTGAAGGCTCACCTCGCAGAACAGGCTCTTGAGTGCTGCGCTGCGGCCGGCGCCGCTCACACCGCTGGCGATGTCCACAATCACAGGGCGGTTCAGGTCGATCAATCCTTCGAGCACCAGGGGGCGAACGGGCAGAATCACCGATGTGGGGTAGCAACCCGGGCAAGCGATGAGTTGCGCTTGTGCAATCTGCACGCTGTTGAGTTCGGGCAGTCCGTACACGGATTGCGCCAGCAGCGCTGTGTGAGCATGCTGGTATCCGTAGTGCGTTGGGTACAGCGCGGGGTCTTTCAATCGGAAGGCAGCCGAAAGATCCAACACGACCGCCCCCGATTCCAAGAGCGCGGGCGCCAGTTGTTCGCTTGCTTCGTGCGGAGTGGCGAGGAACACCGCGTCTGGTTCAAGTGCCACAATTGCGGCCGGATCGGCAGCCTCTACGGGTAGATCCACAACGCCGCGTAGCCGCGGGAAGAGTGAGCTCAGGGGCTCGGCAGCCGTGGAACCACCCGTGCCACGTTTGTGACTGCCATAGAGGCCGACGATCTCCACATCTGGATGCACGCTCAGCAACTGAGCAAGCTCAGCGCCCGAGTATCCAGGTGCGCCAACAATGACAATACGAAGGGGGGTGTGCATGGTGTGTATGTTTGGGTTTGCCTAGGCGGCCGAAACGCTGCGGGAATCCCCGCGCGCGGGCTTGGAGGCACGAGCCAACTGCTCAAGCGACTTCACCAGTTGCGCGGCCGAATCAACATCTCGGGTGGCAAGAAAAATGGTGTCGTCGCCGGCGATGGTGCCCAGCACGCCCGGCATTCCCGCCCGGTCCAACTCAACCGCCAGGGAGTTCGCGTGCCCAACGGGAGTGCGCACGACCACCATTGTGCCTCCGCGAACGACGGAAACAAGGTGCTGCCGCAACGCGCCGCCCAAGGTGGCCTGACGAGTTTCGGGAAGGGCGTCCGATGCCGCCCCGGGAAGCATGTACCCCAATGGCCCCTTCACGACGCCAAGCTCTGTCAGATCGCGCGAGAGCGTGGCCTGGGTCACCGCAACGCCATCGCGGCGCTTCAGCAGATCAGCCAATTCTTGTTGGCTCCAAATCTGCTGCGCCGCAATGTGCGCGGCGATCCGCGCGCGTCGCTGAAGGGGGGTGAGAATGACCGATGGCATGTGCATGATTATACACATATATGAATGATTATGCAAGCCATTGATCACATTATTTCAAGTGACTCTGGTGCGCCCGGCTTTACGACCTACCCTTGGGGTGAAGTGGCTCCACCCATCCATCGACGAGCGTTCTTGAACACCGGCCTCGCTGCGGTTGGAGCCATGCTGGCTGGATCGTCCAAGTTCAGTTGGGCAGGGGGTGACAGCGCACTGGATTCCCAGCCCCTGTGGACGCCAGTGCCGTTGAGCGGTCCCATCCTCCAGATTCCTCTCACCAATCCCGTGATTCAGGTGGGTGGATTGCCATTCGCGCCTGCTTGGTTTGGAGATGACTTCCCTTCCGGGGGGTTCCCATTCCACGTGCCTGAGTCGCCCCGTCGCTGGGCGAGTTTGGAAGAACATGTCGACGTCGCGATCATCGGCGGCGGCCTTTCTGGGTTGTCCACAGCGAATGAATTGGGGGACCGCCCGTGGGTGCTGTTTGATCTCCGCAGTCGGTTCGGTGGCGTGGCGCAGGGCGAGCGCTGGAATCGCTTGCCATACTCACAGGGCAGCGCGTATTTCATTGTTCCAGATGATGACAGCGCAGACGATCGCCTCTACCGCAAGCTGGGGGTCTACGACCTTGCGGAAGTAGACGAAGGGGGCGGGTTTCGGTTTGAGTACGCGGGCCGAATTCTGGACGACGTGTGCCAAGATTGCACGCCATCTGAAATGGCGGCGTTGAAGGGCTATCAGGCTGCAGTCGACCACTACGCCAATCGTGAGTATCCCGACATTCCCTGGTCGGAACCCGGCTCTCTCAAGTTGGTCAGGAGTTTAGATACCCAGTCGTTTCACGATGCCGTACGCACCGCCTGTCAGGGCGAGCCGCCGCCGCTTCTGGCCAAGGCGATTCAGGCATATTGCTACTCAAGTTTTGGGGTGGGTTGGGACGAACTCTCGGCGGCTGCGGGCTGGAACTTCATAGCAGCGGAGGAGTTTGGACGGATCGTTTTGCCGGGTGGAAACGCCGGATTGGCCTCGCTGTTGTGGCAGCAGTTGAAGTCGCGCGGAACATTGCCCAGCGGTCGCCCACGACTGCGCGCGGGGTGCATGGTGACCAACGTTCGCATGGATAGTCAGGGAGTGCAACTGGCATGGCGAGATGTGCGCGGGAACACGCACACGTTGGGGGCCAAGCGTGTGGTCTACGCCGGCGCCAAGCAGATCTTTCCGCACATGATGCCTACGTTGGGAGCAGAAGACCCAGACAAACTCGCCGCATTGGATCAAGTAAACACCACCGCATACGTGGTGGCCAACATCTTGCTCACCAAGAAAGTGCGCCCAGAGTTTTACGACCTCTTCGCCATCCACGATGACAAGTTCCCGATGGATGACAATGCGTTTGAACTCGACAGCAGGATTACTGACGCTGTGAATGGCAGCTTTGCAGTGGTCTCACCGCATCCGACCAGCGACGTGCTCACGCTCTACTGGCCGTTGCCATGGCACACGGCGCGATTTACGCTGGTGACGGGTGACTCGCTTATGAGTTATGTCACTCGGGCGGCGCCGCAGATCGTGCGATTGCTTCATGCCGTTGATTTGTTGCCGGAGGATGTTGCGGAGATTCGCATGACACGCTGGGGCCATGCCATGCCCTATGCACCCCCCGGAACCTATTCGAGTGACCTGTGCGATGTTCTTCGGCGCCCCGTGGGCGGAGACCGGGTGTGGTTCGCCAACCAGGACACCGTGCTCTTGCCCGCGGTGGAAACCTGTTTGGCTGAGTCGCGCTGGGTGGCCAAGCACATCGCTTGATTTAACGTCTTATAACTCTGTTTTGGGAGCTGGTGACGCCCCCGCCGAGTGTGGGAACGCGCGTTTGCGTCTGCTGAATTGCACATTGACCATACACAAGTAGATTGGTGTCTGGCTTTCCTCTCACAATGACCGCTCCCGTTCCATTCATTCCCGAAGCGCTTCCCATCCAGAGCATTCAGTGGGAGCCGCTCATTCCGTTGATCGCTTCAGCCAACCGAGGCCTGGCGAGATACGACGGGATTCTGGCCGGACTGCCTAACCCTGAGTTGCTGCTCACCCCGTTGGCCACCCGTGAGGCAGTGCTCAGTTCCAAGATTGAAGGCACGCAGGCCACCATCGGCGAAGTTCTGCAGTATGAGGGGGGCGGCATGGCGCAAGACACCGCTCGGCGCCTGGACATCGCGGAGATTCTGAACTACCGGAAAGCGCTCAAGCAAGCTGCAGCGGATGCCAAGGAGCGCCCCTTTGGATTGAATCGCCTGCTGCAACTGCACCACGTGCTGATGACCAGCGTGCGAGGTCAAGACAAGCACCCTGGGAGCTTTCGCACCACGCAGAACTGGATCGGCACTCCGGGAGCCACCATGGCGCAGGCCAAGTTCATTCCGCCTTCGCCGATCGAGTTACCTCACCATTTGAGAGCTTGGGAAAAGTACTTTCACTACCAAGAGCGAGATGTGGTGGTGCAATTGGCGGTCGTTCACGCTCAGTTTGAGATCTTGCACCCCTTTTTGGATGGCAACGGCAGACTTGGGCGAATGTTGGTGCCGCTCTTTTTGCACGAACGCGGCGTACTCAGCAAGCCCGCGTTCTACCTTTCAAGTTGGCTGGAAACGCACCGCGAGGAGTACTACCACCGGCTTCGGAACTTGGGCACATCACCCATGGCGTGGAATGAATGGTGTGAGTTCTTTCTGAAGGGCGTGGTGGAACAGGCGCAAGAAAACGGGGCGCGCGCACTGCAAGCCGTAGCGTTGTACAACGACTTGAAGCAACGCCTGCTGTCACGAACCAACAGTCAGTTTGCGGTGCCGTTGCTGGATTTCATGTTCGCGCGCCCTGTGTTCAAGCCCACGGACATCATGTGGTCAGGGCCGTTTCCCAGCAAGCCCACGCTGGCCGAGCTATTGCGCGCGTTGCGCGTGGGTGGCGAGCTGCTTGTGTTGGTGCCCCCCGCCGGCCAACGATCCGCGGTGTACGCATTGCACGAGTTGGTGAACTTGTGCGAAGGCCGGGCTGTGATTCGACGCCGCGCACCCGGTTAGCGGGCCGCCACGATCTGACGGGCTCGAACGAGGGCGTCTTCAAGGTTTTCAAACATGTTGTCGGTGCCGATCTGTTGATCCAAACCGATCTTGGCCATTTCAAACAACGGATGCACGTGCACTCCACCCAGAAGCAGAACCGTGCCTTGCCGTGTGCAGGTACGGTGAAACTCTCGTAGTGCGTTGAGACCGGTGGCATCGATGTGGGGCACATGGCGCATTCGCACAATCATGACGATCGGCGGACGCTCAAGTTGGTCAAGCGCATCGCGCAACTTGTTGGCCACCCCAAAGAAGAACGGGCCGTTGATTTCATAGACCTCAACACCAGCAGGCACGCGCGAGTGCGCGACCACACCCGAGTCCTTGAGATCGGGCGCGGATTCATCATGGTCTTCCAATTCATCGCGGATCCCCCGAACCGTGGAGAGTTGCGCCATGCGCCTCATGAACAGTATGGAGGAGAGCATGATGCCCACGCTGACCGCCACGGTGAGGTCAAAGAGAAGCGTGAGCGCAAAAGTCACCAACAGCGCCATGACATCGCTGCGGGGCCCACGCAGCATGCCAGCGAAGTGCTGCAACTCACTCACCTTCCACGCAACCAACACCAGTACAGCAGCCAATGCTGGAAGCGGAATCAGCGAGGCCCAGGGAGCCAAAGCCACCATGAAGAGCAGGATGAACACCGCATGGAGCATGCCGGCCACAGGTGTTTGCCCGCCGCTGCGTACATTGGCGGCCGTGCGTGCGATGGCCCCGGTTGCGGGCAATCCAAAGAAGAGGGCACTTGCAATGTTGGCGGTGCCTTGTGCCACCAACTCCTGATTGGAACGATGGCGATGTCCGGTCATGCCATCGGCGACCACAGCAGAAAGCAAACTCTCAATGGCGCCCAGAAAGGCGATGGCCACGGCACTGGGCAATAGTTCGCGCACCAGTTGCCATGAAACTCCGGGAAAGTGTGGGGCGGGCAGACTTGAGGGAATGCCGCCGAACCGTGTGCCAATGGTCTCCACCAAAGGGTGCGTGGCATCTGCGGGCACGGTGGACCAGCCAAGGAACCACACGACCGTTGCGCTGAGACCCACTCCAAACACTGCGGCTGGAACGCGTGGCGCCGCGCGTCGCATGATGTCGAGCACCACCAACGTGCCCACGCCAATGGCGGTGGCGTGCCAGTTCACCGTGCCGGCGTTCTGCCAGAACACGTGCAACTTTCCAAGGAGTTCTGCGGGTGCACTCACGGAGTGACCGAGCGCGTCTGTGAGGGTGAGACCAAAGAAGTCTTTGATTTGCGAGACCATGATCACCACACCGATGCCCGCGGTAAAGCCTGCCACCACCGGGTACGGCACAAACGTGATCACTCCGCCAAAGCGAAACACCCCCATGGCGATGAGCAGCACTCCCGCCATGCAGGTGGCCACCACGAGCCCTTGATAGCCGTGTGACGCGCAGATTCCAAAGACCAGCGGCATAAACGCTGCCGTGGGGCCGCCAATCTGAACCCGCGATCCGCCGAGTGCGGACACGAGGAATCCCGCAATGACCGCGGTAAAGAGGCCCATGGCAGGGGGGGTGAGCCACGGATGTATCGCCTGAAGTTCCGCGGCCACGCTTTGTGGAATTGACGCGATTCCCAAGGCCATCGAAAGCGGCAGGGCGATCACTGCCACCGTGAGGCCCGCCATCAAGTCGCGTAGAAACGTGCGTGACCCGTACCCTTCGCGAATGCAGATCGCGAGTTTGGGTGTGAAACGCACGGTTGGTTACTCCGCAGGAATGAGCCGACTCTTGCGGTCGTGGCCAATGGCCACAAAGGTAAACACGCCCTCGGTTACGCGAACCACTTCGTCAGATTCGCGTCGCCGAGCCCACGCCTCAACCGCCACGGTCACGCTCGTCTTGCCCACTTTCTTGAGACGTGCGTAGCACGAGACTTCGTCTCCCACATACACGGGGAGCTTGAAGCACATTTCCGTTACCGCCACGGTGGCAATTCGGCCACGTGCGCGACGACCGGCTAAGTTGCCGCCAGCCAAGTCCATCTGCCCCAGCAGCCATCCGCCAAAGATGTCACCCGCGGGATTGGCATCCCGAGGGAAGGCGAACGTTCTGAGCATGAGTTCGCCGCTTGGCTGGTCGCTCACTCGTCATCGCCCTCATCGGGTTCGTCAGGCACCACCACGGGGGCAATCTCCGCTTTGCGTCCCGCAGCTTCTTCTTTGCGCTTCCACGTGTCGATCTTGTGACGATCAGGGGAAACAATGGCGTTCAAGCGCTTTCCATTCAGGCGTGGAGACATTTCCAACTTGCCTAAATCCATCAATCGCTGAATGACGTCGTTGAACATGCGTTCGCCAATGTCCCGATGCGCCATTTCGCGGCCTTTGTAGCTGGCCACCAACTGCACCTTGTGGCCTTCCACGAGAAATCGACGCGCTTGCTGCACGCGGATCATCACATCGTGCGGATCAATCTTCATGGAGCGACCCAGGCGAACCTCTTTCAGTTCGCTGGCCTTGCTCTTGCCTGCCTTCTGCTTCTTGGCTTCCTCATACTTGAATTTGCCATAGTCCATGATCTTGCAGACGGGCGGACGCGCGTCGGGCGAGATCTCCACAAGGTCGAGCCCCAGATCTGCGGCGCGTCGGCGCGCCTCATCGGTTTCAACGATGCCAGCCATCTCACCGGTCTCATCAATGAGACGGATGGGCGTGATCCGGATGCGCTCATTCATTCGCGGGCCCGAGCCTGGGCCGTCCCGTCGCGGTCTGTCTCCACCAGGGCCACCGGGTCCACCGGGGCGTGCGAACGGGGGTCGTCGAGGAGGAAAGCTGGAAATAGGGTTGTCCTTGGAAAAGTTGAAGCGGCAAATGTTGCTGCGAATGCTCCCCAGACTCAGTGGCCGTGCGAGTGGAGGGGGTGAACCAGCGTAGGTTCCGGCGGCATAGGGTAACCCATCGTGCCGATTCAGGAACAAACTGCGAAAAAACGCTTGGAAAATTGGCGGATGGGAGAGGGGAGGTCCAAACTGATCCCTGCGGTCCCTCCCCGTTGTGGGCCTATTTGCTCAACGATCCCTTCAGCGTGCTCTTACCGCGTGAGCGGTACTCGGCCACCAGACCCTGCACAAACTGATCAAAGGGCACCTCGCCCAGACTGGATTCGGTACCGAACGCTCGCACGCTCACCTGACGCGACTCCGCGTCGCGCGGTCCCACCACCGCCAGATACGGGATCTTCATCTCGCTGGCCGCGCGGATCTTTCCCTGAATACGCTCATTGCTGTCATCCTGGGTGGCCCGCAGACCCGCGGCCTGAAGCGCCGCCAGAAGTTCATTGGCGTATTCGGCGGACTTTTCGCTAATGGGCAGCACACGCACTTGCTCCGGGGCTAGCCACACTGGGAAGGCCCCCGCAAAGTGTTCAATGAGGCAGCCCACGAACCGCTCCATGCTGCCAAATGGCGCGCGATGAATCATGATCGGACGATGCGGTTGATTGTCCGCCCCCACGTAGGTGAGGTCAAAGCGAATGGGCAGGTTGTAGTCAACCTGCACCGTGCCCAGCTGCCAGCTGCGGCCAATGACGTCCTTCACCACAAAGTCGATCTTTGGTCCGTAGAAGGCGGCTTCACCGGTTTCTTCTGTGAAGGGCACCCCCAATGTGGTGGCGGCAGCGCGGCATGCTTCCTCCGCCTTGTCCCAGTTTGCGGGCTCGCCGATGTACTTGCCCTCAGAGGCATCGCGCAAGCCCACGCGAACTCGGTACTCGTTCATGCCCAGCGTGTTGAAGATGAGCTTCACTAGGCTTAGGCAACCTTCCAACTCCGCGGCGACTTGGTCCTCGCGCACAAAGAGGTGCGCGTCATCCTGCGTGAATCCGCGAACGCGAGTCATGCCGCCAACTTCGCCAGATTGCTCCCACCGATACACGGTGCCGAACTCTGAAAGTCGCACGGGCATGTCTCGATAGCTGTGAGGCTGGCTGGCAAAGATGCGAATGTGGTGCGGGCAATTCATGGGCCGCAGCAAGTAGCCGTCAACTTCACCGGTATTCATGCGGTTCATCAGGTCAGCACAGGTGCATCCTTCACGTGCCAGTGCAGAGAGGGTTTCATGTTCCACAATGGGCTGATACTGGCTCTCGCGGTAATACGGAAAGTGCCCGCTGGTGCGGTACAACGCCAACTTGCCAATGTGCGGTGTGAACACCTGGTGGTATCCCTGCTTACGCAGTTCTTCGCCAATAAACAACTGCAATTCATTGCGAATCACGCTGCCCGCAGGAGTCCACAAGACCAGTCCTTGGCCAACCATTTCATCGATGTGAAAGAGGCGCAATTGCTTGCCCAGCACCCGGTGATCGCGCTTCTTCGCTTCGTCAAGGAGCGTTAAGTGGGCATCGAGCGCTTCCTTGGTGGTGAACGCTGTGCCATACACCCGAGTGAGTCGATCGCTGGTCTCGTCACCCTTCCAGTAACTGCTGGCCAAGCTCATGAGCTTGAATGCCGCCAGACGTCCCGTGGAAGGCACGTGCGGCCCTCGACAGAGATCGTCCCAGTTCTTTCCCGGCTCGCCGGTGGCGTACCAACTGAGCGCGGTTGATCCCACTTCAGCGGCTCGTTGAGCATTGTCAAGTTTGTATTTGCTGCCTTCAAGTTGAAGGCGCTTCAGGCCATCCGGAACCGGCAATTCATACCGTGTAAAAGGGCGATCCTCGGCCACGATCTTGGACATCTCCGCTTCAACCGCGGCAAAGTCTTCGGTGGACATGGAGCGTTCGCCGTGGAAACTAATGTCGTAATAGAAGCCTTGCTCGACGGGTGGGCCGTACACCAATTGTGCCTTGGGAAACAACCGTTGCACCGCTTCAGCCATGACATGCGCGGCGCTGTGACGCAAGAGAAACAAGGCATCAGGGTCAACTCCGCCGTCACGCTTTTTAGGGGTAACGATGCTGAGTGCGCAATCTTTGGTGAGGAGCGTGCTGAGGTCACAGAGCGTGCCGTCAACTTTGGCTCCCAGGGCGGCCTTGGCAAGACCTGCCCCGATATCCCGCGCCACCGCAGCGGCGGTGACCGGGCTGGAGTACTCCTTGACCGATCCATCGGGGAGTGTGATTCGTGGCATGGGGTGCAAAGGGTACTCCGCCGCTCGGGGGTGCGGCCCTCCACGGGCATTGGTGTGGCCGCCAGCGGCGCCGGGCAACGGCACAGGTGGAACAGAGATCCAATTTTGGGGTTTTTGGCTAATGCCAACCGATGGAACTGAATCGAGACCGTGCGGCCCAAGGAAGGGAGCGCGCGGGTTTGGCGCACCGTCCTATTCCCGTCGGCGTCTGATCGTTACCTCAATACAGGAGCACACACGAGATGTTGATTCATTCCCACCTCCGCGCACTTGCGATGACGGCAGCCGGCCTTTGCGCCTGCGTGTCGTTGGCCAGCGAAGTTTACATTGACACGCCTGGGCCCAACAATTTAGACACTCATCCAGATGGCTCGTTCTTCATTACCGGAGTCGCTGCCGGTTACACCGCGGTCTCCGGAGTGATCGCCACCAACACAGTGAGCAAGACGTTTGACTCGGTGTACTCCTGGTCGGACAGCGTGGTGTATCTGAATGATGCCACGTTCTTTGGGTTTGACTTGCAAGCGCATGACACCAGCACCATCAACTACAACGGCGGCGTCAATCCGTATCTGTCGCTCGTAACGTACGACGCAGCGGTCATCAACATGACCGGTGGAACTGTGGGCTTTCTGGGCTCGGGCGGAGGTGTGATCAATCTCACGGGCGGAACCGTGACGGAAAGTGTGGGTTGCACCGGAGGCGTGATTCACGTCACCGGCGGCAGTTTTGGCACGCCAACGTACGGTCTTCCCTACTCGTTTGTGAGTACGGTTCCGAGCGGAGTGATCTTCTCCGGGACGGGAATTGTTGCGCAGTTCATGGGTGTGGACACCAACGGCTTTGACGGCAACATCTGGCTACTCAGCGGCACACTAGCGAACGGTGGAAGTGTTGAGGGGCTTCTCATGGTGGACGTGGGCATCTTTGATCCCACGGTCATTGTGAACTACGGTGGAGTAACGATCGCCGGGGGCGATACCGACCAGGATCCAATTGCCAATGCCGGCGTTGATTTCAGCGCAAACGAGGGCGAAACCGTCATGCTGGACGGCACGCTGAGCGTCGATCCCGATGGCGACTCGCTGACATACAGCTGGACGCAGCTCTCGGGCGGACCAACCGTCGCGTTGCTGGGCGATGACACCGCCACACCGTCATTCACCACCCCCTCCGTGGCATTTGGTGGCGAAACGCTGAGCTTCCAGCTCACCGTGACGGCCAATGGCAAGTCATCCACCGATGCCGTAAGCGTGAGCGTGGTGAACATCAACCATGTTCCCGTGGCCATCGTGGGTGATGACCAAACCGTTGCCGAAGGTGCAGGAGTCACTCTGCACGGCGAGGACAGTTTTGACATTGACGGCGACACCATCACGTATTCCTGGACTCAAGTGGGTGGAAGCCCCGCCGTGGTGTTGGCTGGTGCGAACACAGCGAATCCCACGTTTGTAGCCCCGTGGGTGGGCTCCGGTGGTGCTGCGCTCGTCTTTGAGTTGCGTGTGGATGACGGTTATCCACAGGACGCTCCAGCTGCCGGTTACGAGCTTTCCAATGTGGCTGCGACGGTCACCATCAACATCACGCATCTGAACGGTGTTCCGGTCGCCAACGCCGGGCCCAACGCCGTGGTGAATGAGCTGTCGGTGGGCACCCTGAATGGAACTGCAAGTTCTGATCCCGATGGAGATGTGCTCACCTATTCGTGGGTGCAGATCAGCGGTCCGGCGGTGACCTTGAGTGGTGCGTCCACCGCCACGCCAACCTTCTTGGCGCCCTCCGTGAACAGTTGCGGCGCGACGGTCAAGTTCCGCCTGACCGTGAATGACGGATATGGCGGCAGTGACACCGACGATGTGTGCATCCAAATCAAGAATGTTGGACAGCCACCCATCGTGACGGATGCTCGACCTTCGGAAGGCGTGCTTTGGCCACCCAACCATCAGCTTGAATGCATCAGCATCGAGGGCGTGACCAATTCTCAGAGTGGCGGTGGAAGTGTTTCCATCACCATCACGAGCGTCACTCAGGATGAACCCACCAATGGTCTGGGTGACGGCGACACGGCAGTGGATGCCATCATCAAGCCCAACGGCAAGGTGCTGCTGCGCGCCGAGCGCTCAGGCAACGGCAACGGCCGGGTGTACCGCGTGTACTTCACGGCCACCAATGCCGCAGGGAGTTCCACCGGAATGGTGAAGGTAGGCGTGCCGCACAGCAAGAAGAGCACGGCCGTGGACAGCGGCGGTGTGTATATCTCTACGCAGTAAGCGGTTTGAGTTGACATGAACGGGCGGGACTCGCAGGAGTCCCGCCCTTTTCATTTGGTGCGGAGGGGCACGACCTGAAAGGCCGCCGGGCAGTGCGGACACTCCTGCATGGGCGAGTTGTGCATGGCCCGTCCGCCAAGAGAGATGCGTTGACCGCAGTTGGGGCATTCGCCATGGAGCGATGTGATTGAAAACTCTCGCCTCCAGATCTTGCGGGCCACCACAATGGCCGCCAGCGGCAAGATCCAGGTGGAGAACAAGTGAAGAATGGGGATCAGAATGCTCGCCGCGCCCGCCGCAAAGCCCACCACCAACACCATAATCGCCCACGCTTTGCGCATGGCTGGAGATGTTCGCGTCATGTCGGCCGTACCAAGAGCGGTGCGCCCATCGGCAGCGAGCAGTTGCACGGACTCCTGCGCCATTATGTGGCGCTGCCGAAGAGTTCAGGGTGCCCCGGCGTGGGGGCAGGTCGCGCACGCAATTCCTGCATCTCGCGTTGCATTTCGTCCAGTGTGCGAAACTGGTAGTACTCACTGGCAAAGCGGATGTACGCGATGTGGTCCACCGCGCGCAGTTTCTCGGCCACGCGGCGGCCAATATCGCGGCTGGGAACTTCGCGTTCGCCTTCGCGCACCAATTCGTCCTCAACTTCGCGAACGATGCGATCCTTCACTTCAGTTGAGATAGGTCGCTTGCCGCAGGCGGCCACCAGTCCGCGCATGACGTTTTCAGCCAGAAAGGGGACGCGTGCGCCATCCTTCTTGACCACCGTGAGTCGTTCGGTTCGCTCGATGCGCTCGTAGGTGGTAAAGCGCTTCTTGCAACGCATGCACTCTCGGCGTCTTCGGATGAACTCACCTTCCTCGCTGGGACGGCTGTCCACCACGCTGTCCTGATCGGCATGGCAATACGGGCATCGCACGGAAGGTGAATGTTACTTGGGATCGCAGGATTCCAAAGTCACGCTGAGTTCTGCGTGTCCCGTGAGCTCAAAATACTCCACCCCCAACTCAAAAACGGTGGACTTGCCCAGAGTCACCGTGGCCGAGTCCTGCGTGGGAGCGTGCCAGTTCCAACGTTCGATGTATGTCTTTCCATCCAGCGTCACGCGAACGCCATCGTCGCTGGTCACCAGAATGCGCCAACAGCCAGCATCCACACGGAACTTGGCGGTGGCGATGAGGCCAAAGCCATCGGCAGGGATCCCAGCGGCCGCGATGGCAGATCCCAGCGCGGGCTTGCCCGCGATGGTGAGTGTGGATGGCCCCGAGGCGCCAAAGCGCAACACCAGCGATGAAGTCTCGCCCTTGGGGGCGGCCGCTGCTGCGGCGCGAAACGCAGCCAGGTCCGTGCGCGGGTCGGCGGTGGTGGCAAAGGCGCTCACCTTCCACGGGCCGATGGCTTCAACGCCGGCCGGAAGTGGCGACAAGAGCGCGGTCATCGCCTTATCAAACTCAGCGCGCGGCTGCTTCCAGTCATAGGGCCCGGCAGGGCCGATGAGGATGGCCTCACGCCCTCCTAAGGCGGCGCGTGCTCCAACCGGTTTGGTGCTGCCAGGACACCGTGCAACTCGGGCGAGCACGTCCTCGATCTGAGCCGCCGAGAGCATTGCCTTGGCAGTGCTGAGTGATTGCGAACTCTCGGAGTCCGCCACGAGATCTTTACCGCACGTCGCGTAGGTGTTGCCAACGAGTGTGGTTTCCGTGGTGCGAACCAACTCAACGGCCACCTGCTCGCCCGTAAAGGAGTTGCCCGCGATGGTGTTTCGAGTGCTGGCACCCACGTTGGCCCGCGCCCATGGAGTCTTCATGAGCGCTTCGTCAGCGTCCCACCACAAGTGCACTCCTGCAGCATTTCGTTCAAAGGTGTTGCGCGCAATGACATTGTCCATTCCATGTTCAATGTTCACCCCACCTCGCTCCGCGCCGTACGCACCGCTGCCGCATCCCTTGAACTCATTGTTCAAGACCTGCATCCGCTGGCTGTAACCGCCCCACACGCCGCAGATGGCGCAGTGGTTACAGATGTTGTTGATGAGCAGATTGTGAAAACTAAAGGTGAGCTCAATGCCGTGCGCCACCGCGTGCGAGAAGTCGTTGCCGTAGAGAATGTTGCCATTGCATCCACGGCCCTTGCACCACTCCATGAGTACGTCAGGATCCTGACTCAGGTCTGAAGGTGGGACCTCTCCAAGAGCCTCCTTCCCTGCAAAGCCAAAGAAGCCGTCCCCTCCGTGAGTCACGCTGTTGAGCGCAATGAGATTGTCGCAGCACTGCTCAAAGCACAGGATTCCAGCGGAGTCCTGGCCGCGGTTGTACACACCGTGGCTGTATCCACGCACGCAAAAGTCCAGCGCGTTGCGGCAGATCACATTGCGGGAACTGCGCCACATGGCCAGCCCCCAGCCGCTGAGAAAACTGCAATCACAGTCGTACACCTGGGAGTCATTGACTCGGTCGAGCACAATTCCATTTTGCCCATGCCATGCCTTCACGCGCCGAATCTGAATGTTGTGGCTGCGCTCCACGTACAACGCAGCCCCGTACTTGGTGAGCCACTCATGGCCAACGTTGGCATGGGGCCAAAGCCAGTCTCCGGAATCCTCCTGGTGGGGGGTACTCTTGAGCCGCTGTCCAAAGTTGTCGGACAGATTGAGATCTTCAAACAATGCACCGTCGGCGCCGATGGCATGAATGGCCACCATGAATCCGCGGATTGAGCCATGCTTGATGGTGAGTCCGGGAGCAGTCGCACGTATGCCTACCCCCTTGCAAGTGTCGAGTGCAGTTCCGTCGGGCGCACCACGCAGCGTTCCGCCCCCCAGATCGAGCACGACGTTGGGAGCCGCCACGTGTATGACTCCATTGCCATTGGCATCCTGCACCGGGCCGTCAAAGATGAGACGGCATGACTGTGCGATGACGATGTCATCGCGGTCAACCCGTACCACAGGCAATTCTTGCAGAGCCACCACGCACATGGCCGCGGCGGCCAGCATCATCACACTTCCTCGATCTCTGCGATTTTCTTGGTGAGCGTCTCGTCGATTTTGGTGGTGAATTGCTTGGTGAGTTCGTCCACCGATTCTTTGGCAGACTTGGCTTGATCCTCGGTCACGCCGGTCTTCTTGTCCGCTTCCATGGTGTCAACATGCTTGTTGGCATCTCGGCGCTCGTTGCGGATGGCCACCTTGCTTTCCTCGGCCATCTTTTTCACCTGGCCCACCAACTGCTTGCGACGGTCTGCCGAAGGCGCGGGTACCGAAACGCGCACGGCAGGACCCTCGGCTTGCGCACGCACTCCAATGCCGGCGCTTTCAATGGCCTTCACAATCTCCGCCTTGCTGCCCGGGTCGAATGGCTTGACCAACAGCGTGGTGGCATCCGCAACGTTGATTGCCGCAAGCTCGCGCAGGTCGGTGCTCGAGCCGTAGTAGTCAACTTTGACGTGCTCCAGCAGGGCAGTGGTGGCTCGGCCAGTGCGCACGCCGCGTAACTCGCGCTGAAAATACTCCACGGTGTTGGACATGCGTTCTTCGGCTTCAAGCAACACGGTGTCAAGATCAAGTTCCATTGGGTCAGTCCTTCGATACAGGAAGTCAGTTGGTAACAACGGTGCCAACGCTGCTTTCGCCGTTGAGCACTTTTTGAATGTTGCCGTGGGCGCGGAAGTCAAAGACCACCACCGGCAGGTTGTGCTCCATGCACATGGTGAGCGCGGTAAGGTCCATCACCGCAAGCTGCTTTTGAATGGCGTGGGCAAATGTCAGGTTCTCAAAGCGAGTGGCCTTGGGATCCTTTTTGGGGTCGGCGGAATAAATGCCATCAACCTTGGTGGCCTTGAGAATGGCCTGAGCACCCAATTCGATGCCGCGCAAGGAAGCGCACGTGTCGGTGGTAAAGAACGGATTGCCCGTTCCCGCGACCAAGATCACCACTCGACCCTTCTCGAGATGGCGAATGGCGCGGGCCCGGATGAAGGGTTCAGCCACGGCCGGCAGGTTGATGGCGCTCATGACACGGGCTTCGACTCCCGCGTGGGCCAGCGCTTCTTTGAGCGCCATACCGTTGATGACGGTTCCCAACATGCCCATGTAGTCGGCGGTGGATTGGTCAATGGTGCCGGCCTCAGCCAGGCGAGCGCCACGAATGATGTTGCCGCCTCCCACCACGATCGCCAACTGCAGAGGCGCGGCGTGCCGGTATGCGTCCGCTACCTCTTCAGCCAACAAGGCCAAGGCGTCTGGGTCAATTCCCAACTCTCCGGGCTTGGAGAGGCTTTCGCCGCTCACCTTTAAGACCACTCGTTGGAAACGCTTGGGCACTTCAATTCTCCAAGGGGGGCTACTGACCCCCAAGTGGGGCCCGAGCGGTGGCATGGTAGATGGAAGCGCAACCCTGCGGGGAAGTGCCGCGAAGGGCTATCAGAAGCAGAGTTGCTGCTGATTTCTGCAATGTGTTGAGAGATCACCTCCTTGGGACCCCCGTACCATTCTTCCGTGCACGGAGCCCTGCCTAGCCAGCCCGATCGCAGCGATCTGGGCGGCATGACCCCCTTGGCGACGGCTGCTGACCGCCAGAGGTTGGGTTGGATGCGCACGCTTCGCTGGATTCTCATCGGCTTGGCGTGCAGCCTGCCCTTTCATGCGGCGGCTGTGGCGTGGCTCGCGGCTACGTTGGTGCAGACGCCGGGCAATCCCAAGTTTGAATCCATGGTGACGATGGATATCTCGTCGCTTCCGGCTGATGGGTTGCCTGCACAGGCGCCTGGAGGTTTGGGTGCCGATGCCATGGAAGCGCCCGGTGTTGAGAGCACACAGCGCGACCCGATGGTGAGCACCACTCTCGGCCCTCTTGACGGTTCACCCGGCGAGGGGACGGGCCTTGCCGAGGGGGGCGCGTCCGGATTTGGGTTGGATGGATCGCTGGCGGGCGGCGCGCGGGGAACGGGCACCGGCGGCGGCGGTGGGGGTGGGGGCCTTGGCGGTGGCTCAGGCACCACTTCTTTCTTTGGTGTGGGCGGCACGGGTCAACGCTTTGCCTTTGTGGTGGACAAGAGCGGTTCCATGGCTAATTTCATCGAGGAAGCAAAGGGAGAACTGCGCAAGAGCATTGCTGCGCTGCCCGACTATGCCAGCATCTATGTCATTTTCTATGACAGTGGTGACCCGATCAACTTTAGCGATCGCTGGGAGCGCGTACGCACCTCAACCATGGCGCGGCTCAGCCGCTGGTTGAGAGATGTTGGCCCTTCAGGAGGGACAGAACCCACGCGCGCGTTTCACCGGGTGTTTGAACTCGATGTCCGCCCTGACGTGGTGTTCTTTTTGTCGGATGGAGAGATTCCTGAAGAGAGCGTGACTGAGATTCGAAGGTTGAACGCCACGGGCCGGAAGGTCACCGTCAACACCATCGCCTTCGGCGACGATGCTGGAGGCGCGCGATTGCGCCGAGTGGCACAGGACTCTGGCGGAGAGTTCCGGCATGTGCGTCCGAAGGGCGGCGGCCAATGAGCGCGTGGCGGTGTGCGAGCGCAGCAATAGTGTTGGCGCTCCTTGCAGTGTGCACAGCAGGCCCGACGGAGGCGGCCGTTGTTGAGCGCCGAGGGACCGCTGATCACGTGCAAGGGGCCGTGGTGAGCGCCGGCCCAGCGGGGTTGGTCTTGCGCGTGCAGCGAAAAGGCATCGAACGCCAAGAAACGGTTCTGTGGAGTGACATTCGGGCGGTTGAGTTTGAAGAGGGCGAGGTCGCAGTTGCCGGTCTTGATGCGTGGCTGGCGGCTGGCGAATCTCTGTGGCGCGCGCGCACTCGTGTGCTTCGTGGAGATTGGCCGTTTGCGCTCACGGCGCTCAAGCAGGCCGGCCCCGCGTGGCTCGGAGCCGCACCCTGTGAGGACGGACTTGCCGCGTCGTTGGCGCTGACGCATGCGCTGGTGACTGCTGGAAATCTCCAAGAGGCGTTGGTGTGGTCCTTTGAAGCGATGCGCCATGCGCGCGCTGGGGTTCAGCCGCCGGAGTGGGCGGCTGCTGCGCTGGCGCACATTGACAGCGCCCGGGGAGTTCCGGTGGCCATACCGCCCATGGCGCTAGATTCGAGTTCCGCGGCCGCGTCTGCCGCGGCATTGCGTGCGTGGTCCGCGGGTTCAGACGCTCCGCTTTCACACGCGGCCGGGGCGTATGCGGCGGCACTCGACGGAGGTGCGTTGCCAACCGCCGATCGCGGTGTTCGGTCCACCAACGAGAGTAATCAGGGCATCGCACTTTTCTCTGCGCTCCGAGAATCGAAGAGTAGCGATGAAGCCACGCGTGCTCAGGCACGCCGAAACTTGCAGGGATTGCGAAACGCGCTGCCGCCTTGGGCTGATGTCTGGATTCGATATGCGCTCGGGGAGAGTTTGCTACTGGAGTCCAATGTGACTTCCAAGGAGCGCGGCGCAATTCTGCTGGTGAGCGTGGAAGCCGTGGACCCTTCCGCGCACCTAGCGTTGGCCACCTCTGCGCACGCCAGAGTTGAACGTGCGGTGAAGGCACTTCAGAGTGTGACCGGGCCCGTCCGCGCAGCAGGCACGGTGCACGCCGGCGCCGTTCGAGTTGAAGATGCCGTGCCACGCGATATGGCAGAAGGCGTGACGCAAACTTTGGAGTCCATGGGGCACACGGACCTGCTGGCCACGCACTTGGAGACGCAACTTGAAACGGCGCGCACCGACGAAGATCGCGCCAACATCGTGGCACGATTGGCGCTGCTTCTGGCTGGGCGACTTGAGAGCGAACCGGACGCGGCCACTCGTGACGCGTTGCTCTCGCGCAGCACACGAGTGGTGGACCGGTTTGACGAAGGGAGCGAACCGCTGCGAATGGTGTTACTGCGATCACAACACCGGGCGGCACAGCGCGTGACAGAGGATCGTCGCGCTGGGCGTGCTACTGATGAAGCGGCGCAGGCGGCTTCAGTGCAGTTCAAGCAGTTGGTGCGTTCCTTTGACGCGCTTTCCAAGCGATCCGATGCTGCGCGCCATCGCACCGAAGGGGACGTCTCACGCGCCGCCGGATTGCAAGCGGAACTGCTGGCCGAGCGTGCGTCGCAGCAGGAGCAAGTGGCTCGCAGTTCACAGTTCTTTCAGGCATGGGCGCTCTACTATCACGCGTGGTTGATGCGTGAGTTAGGTCAGAGTGGGTGGAACGACGTGGCTGCACAAAGTCTCACCGCGTTCGCGCGCTTGATTGAACCGGGGCAGGCTGCGGTGAACCCAAGCGAAGTGTCAGTGGACCTTCGCAGCAATGAAGGTTTTGCGAGCGCTGTGTTAGGGTCGGCACTGGTTTCGAGTTTGGTGCAGACTGGTTCCACCGCCGATGCGTGGTTGGAGTTGCTTGAAGCGCCGGGCACACATGAATCGGTCCGGCTGAAGTTGCCAGCATGGCGAATGGCCTCCCTTCTTGATCGAGGCGAGTTCGCGCGTGCACTGGAGCTCTTAAAGACAAACGGCGATGGCCCACAGGGTGGGCCAATGGCGCTCATCGCCGCAGCCAGAGCCGCCCGTGACTCTTCCGTGCCGGGAAGCGCGGAGTTGTTGACGGAAGCCGTCGCACGAATCGCCAGCGCCGGCCGCCTGTCTGACTTGGCGGCCATGACAGGCGTTGCGCAAGCGGTTCACGGCGGTGCAGGCGCGGGACTCTTTGAAGGAGTTCGACTTGCTGCTCTGGCGCAGCGGCTTCAGCAAGAAGGTAGTCAGGCCGATGCCACCAAAGCGTGGGGGGACGCGGCCAAGGCGTTGCAGGATGTGCTTTCGCTTGACGCTCCGCCCGCCATCGCTGCGGGTGCGCGCGCGTTGCAGGGGTGGGCACTGCGGGGTGCTGGCAAACCGGCAGAAGCGGCTGAGGCGTTCATCGCCAGCGCGCAGGCTTCAAGCGGTGATCGTGCCGCGGACACGCTGTGGAATGCCGTGCTGTGTCTGGACGAAGCCGCCCGCAAAGGCGATGGCGGTGCCGCACTCCGCGCTGATGAGTTGGTGAATCAGGTGGTGAGTGAGCACCCCAAGACAGCCGCCGCAGTGCGGGGCCACGCGTGGCGAGTGGTTCATTCTCGCACTCCTGACGTGGGTGATATTGACGCGCTGCTGGCGCCGAGTACGCCCGCTGATCTTGCACCAGCAGCTCGCAAGGCTGCCGTTGAGGGTCTGTACAGGCGCTTTCGATCGCTGCAGGGTGACGAACGATTGGCAGCAGCGCGACGCGCACTGGCGGTGAGCGATGGTGAACCAGTGAGTGCCGGTGACGAAGGCACCGCCGAACTCCGCCGTAGGCTTGAAATGGCCGTGGATGTCAGTGACCGCGGAAGAGCGGCCGATGCGCTCGCGGCGACGCTGGCACGAACTGGGCGCGATCCAGAGTTGGCGCGCGCCCTGAACGATGAACTCGCGGCGCGCCGTGCGCAGATTGCCGCTCTGGGAAACCGTGCGGCAGATGCCATCATTGCCGCGCAGTCGTTGGAGCCCAGCGCCGTGTGGGGGCGCGTGGCTTGGCGGGCGGCGGGGGAGGCGCTGACGCGAGACACCACAGCTTCTGCGGCACAGCGCGCGATGGTGGCGCGCGCCGTGGTGCTGGGATGGCCCGACACTGCCAATGCGCCCAGTGAAGATCTGGTGGCATGGTGCGCCGCCGAATCTGCGCTGCTCACTGCGGCCGAGCAGACGGGAGACCCTGCCGGAGCAGCGCAGGCTCTTGCTGCCGCGCGGAAATCACGCCCCCGCGACGCGGACTTGGCCATGGCTGATGCTGAGCTTCGTTGGGCTCGCGGAGACCGTCCGGGATCGGCAGAAGTGCTGCGAGAATTGTTGGCGCAAGTTGAGGCGGGCAGCGCAGTGTGGTTTAGCGCCAAGCTCATGCAGGTGCAGTCACTTGCGGGGCAAGACCCGGTGAGAGCCCGGCAGGTGCTGGAGCAGGTGCGCAGCTTGGCCAATGGGTTTGGAAGCGGGCCCACCGCACAACAATTCTTGGTGCTAGACCAGAAGTTGCCGAGGGGTGCCCCATGAGTCAAGGCAACAGTGATCCCGCAATCGACGCACGTCAGCGCATCATTGAGCAGCACGTGTGGGCCATCATTCGTGCAAGCGGTGGCTGGAACGCGCGCGCGCAGAGCCGATTGGCGTACTTTGCATCGGCCAAGAAGGTGGAAGCGTGGCGCATCGTGGCGGCGGTGCGCAGGGTGTCGGGTGAGCCGAGTGTGGGCGCGCCTTCAGCGGCAGCGCCGACTGCGTTGAGCGCCGCACAAACGCAGTCTCGGGCTCAAGGAACGGCGACCATTGGCGATGTGTCCACTCTGCCCAGCGCCTCTGGCGTGCAGTCAGATGCCATGCGCGGGATTCTCACCGCAAGTCTGGTGTTTGCCGCTGCACTGGCCGTTTCCGCGGGCATGGTGTGGTTTGCGTTACAGCGGGTGGAGCAGACTCGAAAGTCGAATGCCAACGAAGGTTCAACCCAAACGCTCGGCGCAGGTCTGGGCAGTACGGACGCCAATCCTGCGAACGTGGACGGTGCCACCACTCAACACGCCAACTCATCACCCCATTCTTCTGGACCTGTGGCCCCGGTGCGTGCGAGCGGTAGCTCTCGTACGGTGCCCCCTGCGCCTGCAGTCTTTGTGAAACCTCCGTTGCTCTTGGGAGATTTGACCACCGCGTGGCTCCGTGGGTCATTAGAGACGCTCAGTGCCGAAGAAGCATGGATCGAGCGGTCCACCACGCTTTCCACTGTCTTTACCGATGCCGAAGCCATCGCGTATCGGCGAGTGTGCGACGCCTTTCTCGATTGCTGGCCTGTACTCGACCCCGCGCGCCGAGCGGTTGTGCTGGACGCGCTGGTTCGCGGCGGCAGCCGCCTGAGTGAAAGCGCGCGCGCAGATTGGCTTCAGGTGCTCGACGTGCTGGCTGCGACACAGGAGTCCACGCCGCGCGCATGGTGGTTGGGTGCCGGTGCTGCCGGTCTCGTTGCCGCGCAAGCACAGTCTGGAACCGGAAGCGTCGCCGATGAGTTTGCACAAGAGGCATTGGCGTGGCTTGCCTTGCGTGCGCCGGCAGTGGCAGAGTCAGCCGTACGAGCGGATCCGGGCTTGGCCGCAGACTTGTGCGAAGCCTGGCTTGCTGCCCTTGACAGCGCGGCCGCACTTTCCGGAGGCGAGCCGCAATTGCTTGCGCGCGATGCTGCGGTGGACCGAGCGCTTGAAGCGCTTCTAAGATCCGGTGCACCACTCGACCGTTCTGGAATTCCTGCGGATGCCGCGGGAACGTTGCTTGACGCGCTCCCCTGGTCGGGAACATCAGTGCGCCGTCAACGGCTGGCCGGAACGCTTGGTACGTGGATGGCGGACGCGTCCGTGCCTTCGCGCGCGCTCTATGGTCTGACAAGCGTGCTGTCTGCCCGCCGGCCTGGCTCGTGGTGGGATCCGTGGTTGGTGGCCGATGCACGTGCAACCGCCAGCGAGCGCATCGCGATTGGTCAGCGTTACGCACTTGCACTCGCGGGAGAGGGCGGTGGTGTGAATCCCACGTCGCCCACAATTCGCGGCGTTGATCCTGAACTCTTGCGAAGGTGGGGCGCCGCTCGCCGCGCGTTGGCCGCCAAGAGTGACGCCACCGGCATGCCCGCCCGGGTTGCGCGCGCCGCTGAGTGGATGGCACTTGTTGAAGCTGCGCGCATGCTGGAACGTGGGCGCTCAAGCGATGCCGATGCGCGGATCAGCCAGCTTGAAGTTGCGGAGGGATTCACTCCTGCGCCGACGGATCTTTGGCGGGAGGGCAAGCCCGCCGTGCAGGCGCAGGTTCCCACCGTGGACGGAAAGTTGGAGGGCGAACTGCGCAGCCGCCGCTCACTTGAAGACCGCCAATCGGTGCTGCGGAGTTTGCGAACCCGTCCAATTCGAGATTTGGGACCGCTGGACGCCGAAACCCTCGCACGCGAAGCGCTCAGTGCGCCCGCGGAGCAGATGCGCACCGTGGCGCAAGGCGTTGTGGTGGATTCATTTGACAAGGGTCCGCAAGTGCTGCGTGCGCTGCTTGCTGAAGTTGCAGGTGCATCAAGCGGTGCCGAGGCGGCTCAGCTGGCAGCAACGCTCTCTGGAGTTCCTGCCCCACGCGGCAATGACACAGCCATGCGTGCGGCGGCTGCGCTCATGCTGGCGGATCTGGTGAGCGGGTTAGCGGCCAGCGAACGCCACGCTGTAGACGCAGCCACGCGGGAACTGTCGCTAAGTGCTGTGGCCAGCGCGCGGCTGTTGGGCGGAGACGCCGTCGCCGGTATGAACGCTCATCAAGCCATGCATGCATGGGCTGTGGCGCGCGCCGCCGAGGCCGCGCGCACCGTTCCCTCAGCTGCCCTGGAGCCCATTCTGGCGCGAGCGGTTGCACGCCGAAAGTCCGCAGAGGGGCTTCCACAACTCTTTGCTTCAGATCAGACTTTGCTTTTGGAGATTGAAGCCGCGCTTCTGGCCGAACGCATGCCCAGGCGCCGTGCTGAGATTCAAGCCATTCTTCAGCGTGCAGGGGCATCTCGCGCACAAGCGGCAGACATCGTGGGCCAGATGCACTCAAACGCGATCGCGCTCTCTGATCTTTCGGCGATCTCACTTGGGGTGACCTTCACGGAGGGAATGCCATGATCCGTGCTTGCGCGGGTCTGCTGATGGCGGCGATGCTCGCGGCTGGAGCGGTCTCGACAGAACGATGGCAAGATGTGCGCGACAAACGTGTCGCAGCGCTCAGCCCAGAGCGGCCCGTGGAGTATCTGCTGTTGGCCGAAGAGATCGCCGATCGCGCTCCGCGTGATGCCTCAGGGGATGCCGACTGTGCACAGGCGGTGCAGTTGGCTTCCATGGCAGGGGCGCTTGACTTTGCCGGTTTGGGGCGTAGCGCAGCGCTGTTTGTTTTGGATGTGTCTCGAGATCCAGTGCAGCGCGCCCGCATGGCGGCCCTGGCGCAAGTGCTGGGTGGTGCGCAGGTGGCGAGGTCGAGCGTGCCGAAGCCTGCGTCGGTGTTGGGCCTCGCGCAAGCGTTCACGGCCTACAAGCGGGGCAATGCTGCGCGCGCCCGCGCGGCGCTCGACACGCCAGGCGCTGCAGAACTGTTGGATGCGCACCCCGCACTGCTCGCGGGCGGCAGCGCTCGCTTTCGCGCGGACTGCGCGGCCATGCGCGATGGCATTCCCCCGCTCATGACGGCGGCGCAAGAAGATGCGCTCATTGCGCTGATCTCAGCATCATTGGCACCCGAGCCACGCACGTGGAGCGAATCACTGGCGCTCTACGGCCCGCACCCATTGGTGGACTTTGACATGAGCGACCCAGCCGCGCTCTTTGGCGTCACTCTGCCATCGGAGCGTCCGAAGGTTTCTCCGTAACGGCGCCGCCCACCATCAAATCGCCAAGTTTGCGCCGCTGTTCCGGAGTCAGGATGGTTGCGAGCCCCGTGGCAATTGTTCGCCGCTCTGCCGGTGTAAGCACTTTGTCTCGCGTGCCTTGAATGACGCCCACGGCGTATTCCATGAAAAGTTGGCGTACCTTCTCAGTCTGTTCAGGGTTTAAGTCAAGCTGCTGAACCAAGTCCTTCAACTGCGCTTGGGCAAAGTCTGCCCTGCGCTGAATTGATTGCTTCACTAGGCGGCCGAACTCTTCCAAGTTCGCCCGTATCTGAACCTGCATGGCGGAGACGGTTGGGCCCGCGTCCTTCGCGGTGTCCTTGCGAAGTGCATCCTTGTACTCATCGGCCAACGTTCGCACCGCCGCATCTTGCTCGGGTGTCAACACTTTTGCGGCCTCATCCAAAAGCGTGCCCCGATCGCGCCAAGACTTCATGGCCTCAAGCAATTGGGCGTAGCTCGTGAGAATGGCGACGCGCTCCTGGGCGTCGGCGGTGGAGAGCTTCTGAAGCTTGCTGCCGACCTCCACAATCTTGGCGTAGTTGGTGGTAATGAGCTTGTCCAACGCACTGATGCGTGCCGAAATGAGTGCGTCGATGCTCTTGCGCTGTACCGCAGAGAGATCCAGCAGAAGAATTGCGGCGGTCTCTGGTTCTTCGTCAAGGCGCGTCAGGCGCCCGTCCAAACCGCGCTCCACCAACGTTGGCTTGGCCGCGGTGGTGGCTACCGAAGGGCCCGAAAGCAGGGGAGCAGCGGGAGGAGTGGGCAGCAGCAGAAGCGCAAGCAGCAGGGGGTAAGACATGACGCCATCCAACATACCGGGTAAGGCTAGATTTGCTTCAGCGCGTGTTCTAAATCCGCCTGAAGATCTGCGGTGTGCTCGATACCCACGCTCAGCCGCACCAGTGAATCGCTGATTCCCAGTTGCGCCCGCTGTTCCGGGGGAACACTGGCGTGCGTCATGATGGCGGGGTGCTCAATCAGGCTCTCAACGCCTCCCAAGCTCTCGGCCAGCGCAAAGATCTGCACCGACTCCAGGAACTTCTGGCTCTCTTTCAGGCCACCCTTCAGAAAGATGGTGATCATGCCGCCGAATCCAGCGCCGCCATCGAGCTTCATCTGCTTGGTGGCCAGTGCGTGCTGCGGGTGCGATGGCAGACCTGGGTACACCACGCTCTGCACCTTGGGGTGCTTCTGCAACCAGTGGGCTAAGGCCATGGCGCTCGCCGAATGCTGGCGCATGCGCACGGCCAGCGTTTTGATTCCACGCAGGGTCAAGTAAGCGTCAAATGGTCCCATCACGCTGCCGATGGCGTTCTGCATGAACCGCAGTTTCTGAGCCAACTCAACGTGTCGCGTGATGAGTGCGCCGCCCACGGTATCGCTGTGGCCGCCCAGATACTTGGTGGTGGAGTGCATCACGATGTCAATGCCGTGCTCAAATGGGCGCTGCAACATGGGCGTAGCGAACGTGTTGTCGCACACGGTGATGGCGCCCGCGGCCGTGCCCATGTGTGCCACTGCAGCCAAGTCCACAATCTTGAGTGTGGGGTTGGTGGGAGTCTCTACCCAAATCATGCGCGGTTGATTGGCGGCCACTGCAGCTTCCAACGCCTTGATGTCCGTCATGTCCACGTGCACTACGTTTAACCCCGCGCTGCGGCGGCGCACTCGATTCAGCAGGCGATTGGTGCCGCCGTACACATCGTCCATGCACACGATGCAATCACCGCTGTCCATCAGTTCTAACGCAGTGGCCGTGGCCGCCAAGCCACTGGCGAACGCAAAGCCACCATTGGTGGTGTCCTGTTCGCTGGTGAGGGGGCTGCCTTCCAAGTTGGCGAGGCATCGCTCCAGCGCAAAGCGCGTCACATTGTGGCTCCGGCTGTATTCAAAGCCCTTGTGCACGCCGGGGCTTTCTTGCACGAATGTAGAGCTGGTGTAGATAGGCACCATCACCGCGCCGGTTGTGGGGTCAGTGGTTTGTCCGCCGTGAATGACGCGTGAGTCCAGGTGCAGTGGTCCGTGTGCCATGGGTAGTGTTACGAGTTGCCGCCCAACCGCTCTACAGGAGCTGGCTGCGCAGGTAGTTGATAAGGTCAATCTTGGTAATGATGCCGTAGAACGTGGTCTCGTCCTTCACGATGGCCACCAAGTCGGCGTGAAAGATGGGTAGCAGGCTCTGCACGCTCTCACTGGGGTGCACGGTCTTCAACCGGCTGGTCATGAAGTCGCGCACGGGCCGGGTTGATACACCCTTGGGGTCCTTCACCAGCGCGATGAGAATGTCCCCTTCGTCAATGATGCCTTCCACTTGGTCTTGCTCGTTCAGTACGACCATCTGGCTCACGTTGTAGAGCCGCATGCGCTTGATGGCCTGCGCCAACGGCAAGTCCGGGGTCAGCGTGTAATCCTCGCGGTCCAAGTGTCGTCGCGCGATCAGATCGCGCAGATCGCCGCTCTTGGGGCGATCGATGAAGCCGTTGTCAATCATCCAAAAGTCATTGAACATTTTGCTCAAGTACTTGGCGCCGCTATCGCAAATCAGCGTCACCACGCGCTTGGGTTCAGTCTGTTCACGGCAGTAGGCCAGCGCGGCGTGCAAAAGCGTGCCCACGCTGCTTCCGGCAAGCACACCCTCAACGCGCAACAGGTCACGTGCGGTGTGGAACGCCTGCGCATCTGTCACGGAGTATGCCTTGGTCACCAGCGTGAGATCGCAGATGGAAGGCACAAAGTCCTCGCCGATGCCTTCCACCAGCCAACTTCCAGGTTCCACCTGCTTGCCCTCATTCACCAGCGGTGCAAGAATGCTCCCGTCAGGATCGGCAAGAATGATCTGGCAGTGTGGATTGCGTTCCTTCAGATAGCGCCCTGCGCCCGAGAGTGTTCCGCTGCTGCCCACGCCTGCCACAAAGGCGTCCACCTTGCCCTCCATCTGCTCCCAGATCTCGGGGCCGGTGGTGGTGTAGTGGGCGTGTGGATTGGCTTCATTGCCAAACTGATTCACATAGAAGGTGCCAGGCTGTTCACTGGCGATGCGCGCCGCCACGTCTTGGTAGTACTCAGGGTGTCCCTTGGCCACATCGCTCCGGGTCATGAGCACGGTGGCGCCCATCGCGCGCAGATGGCTGATCTTTTCATCGCTCATTTTGTCCGGCACTACCACCGTGAGCTTGTAGCCCTTCTGACCCGCCACCAGCGCCAGTGCCAGACCCGTATTGCCAGCGGTGGCCTCAACAATATGACCGCCTGGCTTCAATTGTCCGGACTTCTCCGCCGCCTGGATCATGGTGACGGCAATGCGATCCTTGATGGAATTGCCCGGATTCTGGCTCTCCAGCTTGACCCACAAGCGGCAGGGGCCGGTGTCCATGCGCTTCAGCTCAAGCATGGGCGTATTGCCGATCATCTCAAGCACATTTCCAAAGACTGGCGCAGTGGGATGCTTCATGGGGGCTACGCAGTCTACGGGCATGGCACCAAGGTGGCCGCCGCCGGGTAGAACGCGCATGTGCGCTGGGATCCTCCCGATGACCCCAAAGACTTGTTGATCCAGCGCGTGGATAATCGCCTTGAGTTGCGCGGTGCACATGATGCTCCTGGCACGGGGGTAAGCGTGGATCTCAGTTCCGTGCGCCGGCAGGGAATGCGTAACACACCGCTCGGGCGTGCTGTGGGCGACTGCAAGACTGTCATTGATGCCACTGCGGGGCTATGCGGAGACGCGTATCTGTTGGCGCTCTTGGGGTGTCAGGTGACCGCGATTGAACGATCACCACTGCTTGCGCAGCTGGTGCAGGATGGATTGATGCGAGCTGGCCAAGATGCGCGCATTGACCAAGAGGCGCTGAAACGCTTGAGCTTCAGGTGCGGCGATTCGTGCCAGGAATTGCCCCTGCTAGCTGCGCCCGACGCGGTCCTGCTTGATCCCATGTTTCCGGCGCGTCGCAAGGCCAGCGCGCTGCCACGCAAGGAGATCCGTTTGGTGGGTGCGGCTGCGGAGGCGGCGGCTTTGGACACGGCGGCCGTTGGTGGCGGCACTTCCGATGAGGCGCAGCTTCTTGCCGTCGCGCGGGCGTGCGCGTTGCGGCGCGTGCTGGTGAAGCGCGCGGACGACTCACCGCCGCTCGAAGCGGCAGGGGCTCCCGATCTGTCGTTTAGCGGGAGGACGTCGCGGATTGATGTGTACTTGGTGCGGCGGTAGATGATTGGTGGACCGGCGCCATCGACTCAACAGCTTCGCGATGAGCTTCGGCTCGACTACGGGCCCGATACCGCGTTCCCACCGT
>CAZXGD010000030.1:0-35724 GCA_964640485.1 uncultured Isosphaeraceae bacterium
AACCCATTGTCGTAGCCCGACGTCGCGGCCGTGTTTTGCAGGCTGGCTCGGGTATCAGCGTCGGCCAGGACGTCCTGGACAATGCCACGGACCTGTGCCGCACGCTGCTCTGTCAGCCACTGCTCACTCTTCTCAGCCTTGAGGGCCGCAATCTCGGCCTTCATTTCACTGATCTGGGTGGCGGTGTCGTTGTTCACCTCGTTGGCGCCGTAGCTCACGCCGCTAAGCGTGAGGGTCGAGCCCGCGAGGAGCCCAACAAACTTGGTCAGACTCATTTGCGTTCGCTCCTTGTTTCGGGCTGCGGCTCCGAGGTTGGACCGCAGGTCCCAGTGACGAGATCCCGGTGTTCGAGTGTCGTGACCACCGAGGCCACGACTCAACGGGATTCAAACCCTATCGGCCATTCATGACCGCAAGGTTGAAGGCGGAATCATAGCGAGGTCTTCGGGGCTGTCTAGTGGGTTGAATAATGGGAATAATGGACTCAAACTCGGGCCTCAAAATCAACCCGGACGACCTGCCATAACTCCATGTGTGACCGATGGTTACAGTCATAGAGCCGTACAAAACCCTTTCCGAGTGAGCGGTTTGTTTGGCCCCTGTCTGGAAAAGCGCAAATTTCCGGAGGAAAAACGCTTTCACGAGCCTTGTTCGAATGCCACGCGCCGCAAAGGTGCTGCAGCCATGGGCCCCTAGAACATCAATTGCATTTGCGTGCGCACGACCACTTCACCCTCACCACCCCCCGATGCCGTGGCCGCGTTCAGCGTTGAACGCCAATCTGCTTCACTGAGCCCTTGGCCATACAACCCGCTGCTGAATCTCACCGCGTTGAATGCGTATCCCGCATCAAACGTCAACTTGCACTGATTCTTACTGAAGTAGTAATTGAACCCCGCAGTCACGATATTGAGCGTCTGATTGTTGAGCGCGTTTGGCACAGTGGCGTTGGCAATTCCACTTGATACCCACAGGCCCTCGTAACGAGCGATGAGTTCCAACTGCTCGGAAAGAAACACTCCACCCTGCACGACGACTCCCAAACTGGTGGGCTGCGTGGGCAGCACTGCGGTAGGTGCAAATCCGTAGAGCACGTTTCCAAATCCTTCAACGTTTGCGCTCCACCCGCTTCCACGCAAACCCAGATCAGCGGTGTAGGTAAGCAAACTGGCCTGCTCACCACCACCGGGGGCCCCTGGAATAGTGCCATTACTAATCGCGTTGCGGATTCCCTGCACTCCGGTTCCACGCTGCCAATTCACACCTGCCCCGAGCATGGCGCCAAACTCGCTGCCGATCCAACCTTGATAGGCCCGCTGCTGCGCCCATGTTCCGGCAAGCTTGAATTCGCTTCGCAGCGTGGCGGCCCACTCCACAAGATTGGAAGTCTGGATGACCTGAATGTTTCGATTGCCCCCGCCATCGTTGAAACTGAGCCACATGTTCCACCACTCTTGCGTGATTCCCAGCTCCACCCCCTGCACCCACTTGACTGAAAAGTACTGATTAACGATGGAGCGCTCAGCGAACTGCTGCGCAGAACTGCTCACCATCTCTTCTTGATTGAACTCGCTGAGCCACTGGCCCGCGCGCACAAAGACTCCCCCGTCAAACACTTTTTGCACGTAGGCATTCTCAAGCACCACCTGATTGGAGCCAGCAACGGCGCCGTTGCGTTCAAAGGAAACTTCCACCTGGTACTGCCAGCTTGGGTCCACGATGTTGCCCATGAAGAAAAGCTTGACCCGGCGCAACTCAAACCCGTACTCGTTGCTCGATTGATGTGATCCCGTGGTGGTGGCCGCGGCAGGAACTCGGTTGTACGACCCGCGCGCCTGAATCTGCCCTCGGATCCACAGTTTGAAATTGCCATCATCACTGGCCAGGAAGAAACCTTTGTCCCAACCTGCCACAGCGCCGGACTCTTGCAAGGAGGCGCGAGTCACCGAATCGGCCAACACATCCGTGACCACCTCACGAATCTGCGCTGCACGCTGCTCGGTCAGCCACTGTTCACCCCGTTCTGTGCGGAGTTGTTGAATCTCGCCAGACTGCACCTCATTCTGCTTCTTGAGCGCCTCAATCTGCTCTTGCATCTGCTGCATGCGTTGCTGGAGCGCCGCGGCGGAGTCTGCGGCATCCTGACCAAGGGCTACCGCGCATACGGCGGCGGCACACGCGCACGCCGAAGGAATGGTGAGAGAGCCAAACACTCACCTCACAATAGCGGCTAAGGGCGCACGGACGGGGTTGGGGAGCGAATCCAACCCCATCCACGCGAACAAGTCTTGGAAATGTCGGTCAAAACAGGAGCTGCATTTGGGCTCTGATGACAATCTCGCCCTTGCCATTGTCAGTGCCGTTCACAGTGGAACGCCAATCCGCCCCTGACAAACTCTCACCGTACAACCCGTTGCTAAAGGCCACGGCATTGAAGGCGTATGCGCCATCCAACGAGAACTTCAGCGAGTTCTTGGCGAAGTACCAGTTTGCGCCCAAGGTAAGAATGTTGAGTGTCTGAGAATTGAGGGCGTTGGCGGCAGTGACACCCGTGCGTCCGTTGGTCACCCAAAGTCCTTCATAACGGGCCACGAACTCTAGGTTTTCTGAGACGAAGATTCCCCCTTGCATCACCACTCCTAGGCTGGTGGGGTCATTGGGCAATGAAGCGGTTGGCGCGAATGCATAGACGGTATTGCCCAGGAATGCTCCAACGAGGCTCCATCCTGGACCACGGACATTCAGGTCCGCGGTGTACGTAACCAGACTGGCCTGTTCGCCACCACCAGGAGCCCCGGGGATGGTTCCGTTACCCACGGAATTGCGGATGCCTTGCACTCCGGTTCCGCGCTGCCAGTTCACGGCGCCGCCCAGCATGACGGCAAAGTCGCTGCCCACCCAGCCCTGCATGTCCTTGAACTGACTCCAGGCTCCAGCCAGCATGAACTCCACACGCCCGGTGAGCGCCCACTCCGTCAAGTTCTGTGTCTGAATCACCTGGATGGATCGATTGCCGCCGCCATCGTTGTAACTGGCCCATCCACGCCACCAATCTTGCTGCACGCCAAGAACGATTCCCTGCACGAACTTGGTGCTGAAGTACTGGTTGATGATGGACCGTTCAACGAACTGCTGCGCACTACTGCTGGTGAACTCTTCGTAGTTGAACCAGTTTTTCCACTGGCCGCCGCGAAGGAAGACCCCCTTGGCCAACTCCTTGTCGATGAAGGCCTCTTCCAACTGCACCTGTCCAGACCCATTGCCTGTGGCACCTCCGTTGCGTTCATAGGCCATTTTTACTTCGTAGCGCCAGGTGGGGTCTATCACGTGCCCCGAAAACCCAAGTTTGACGCGGCGGAGTTCGAAGCCGTACTCGTTCTCCGATTGATTTGAACCAGCAACTGCTGCGGCCCCGCTGCTTACGTGGTTGTAGGCGAAGCGCGACTGAATCTGGCCTTTGATGTTGAGTCTGAAGTTGCCATCGGCGCTGGCCAGGAAAAAGCCTTTGTCGTATCCCGCCGTGGCGCCCGTGGTCTGGAGCATGGCGCGCGTGTCCGCGTCCGCCAGCACGTCCGCCACCACGCCTCGAATCTGCGCGGCTCGCTGCTCGGTGAGCCATTGTTCGCCGCGTTCAGATTTCATGGACTGAATCTCTTCGCTTTGTCGCTGATTGGCCTGCTGTAGCGCTTGAATCTCAGCCTGCATGCGCTGCAGCGCTTCTTCATCCACGCGAGCAAGTGCGGAGGGTGTCACACCAAGAACGCCGAGTGTTGCAAGTGCCAAAGATCCAAGGGTCGTTGAACGATTCATGGGAGGCGGCTGCTCCTGAGCACGGAGTGAGTAGATGCCCCACCCACGGGGGCACAGCGCGCATCTTGCACGCAGAACCACCGCCATGGACTACCACAGGGAGCCCCTGAACCGATTGCACACACAACATTTGCGCGAATCCAATCTGAAGCGCTGCTGGGCTACTGACGAAGCCGATTCCTTCCGCCGCCACCGAACAGTTCGTCGAGCCCACCCCGGCCGAAGAGCGAATCATCACCATCGCCGCCCACCAGAGAATCAGCTCCACCGCCACCCCAAATTCGATCGTTTCCAGGGCCGCCATCGATCACCGCCCGCACGGGAATCCTGCCATCAACGCGGATCTGGTCATGGCCCTCCAGCCCGTAGATCACAACTTCTGTGGTGGTCATGTCAAACGGACCGTACTCCGCAGAGTTCATTCGCACGAGGAACTTGCCTCGGTTGACAAAGACCACGCGAATGACATCGTCGCCTTCGGTGCCCACTACAACAACCGAGCCATTCACCACTTGCGCCCCGGACGTCTGGCCCCCCCACGCGCCGAGCGTGATGGTCATGGTGGTGGTGTTCTCGGGAACGGGGTCAAACTTGGAGGGGACTTCAGGCTGGCCATTGGGCGCAGGAGGAACGGGCCCGGGATTCTCATCAAACGCAAATCCGTACGCCTGACCCATGGCCACGTTTCGGGCGCAGTTGACCGGATTGTTCTGAAGGAAGATCGGAGTGGAGATGCCGTCGACGGTGACAACGCCTGTGTGCATGAAAAGCGAGAAGAGGTTTTGCGTAGTGGTGGAGGGATACCAATAGGTTTCCGTGCCCCAATAGGCTGATGAGTAGCCGGCCGCGCCCGAGGTGGGGCCCAAGTTGGCCACTCCTCGATTGAGCGCAGACACAAGTTGATTCTCAATGTTTGCCAGAACGGTCTGGCGGTCGGCATTTGATTCCTGCACATGAGAATCAGCAAAGACGCCGGAATTGCCAAAGACCATCGCACCACTGGTTTGATAGAGACCAGGAGCGATGGAAAACAGGTACTGCGAGTTGGGCGCGGGATGCCCCAGGTTTTGATTCAGCACTACTCCCACAATGACACCGAGTGGTCCCACCTGAACGTTTTGAATGGCCGTAGTGTTTGGATCGGTTCCCGCACCGTTGACAAACAGTCCGGGGCGCAACGAGTTTGCCGGAAGCGGGGCTGAAAAGTGCAGCGTTGTTCCATTGATGGTGCCGTAGATCGGCGCGCGTACACCATTTTGCACTGCGTTCATCACAGTCATACCCACCGGATTGAAGACCTTGAAATCATCACCCGCGCTGCCAGAGAGTTGCAGTGCCATGTGAGGTACTGACGCTCCCGGGTACATGGCGTATCCGTACGCAGAAACCGTGTAAGTCTGGGCAGGAATCGGCCCTGAACTCACCCCCTGGATGCTTAGGTGAGGATTGGCAAAGAGTGTGTCAACCTCAGCATCAAAAACGTCATTCAATGAACTGCCGAGGTTGGTCAACTCACCAGTGCTGGTCTGAGCCTGCAGATAGGTGAAGGGATTCAACAGCCCCCCGCCATCCTGAGAAAACTTCAACTTTTGGTAGGGGTCTCCGATGGTGCCCAGCGCCGTCATAAATGGCGCGTATGCCGCGAGAATTGAAGTGCGCGTAACGCTACTGCCCACCGTGGTGGGTTGTCCCACTTGACCCAAGCTGTCATTCAGAGTGATTGAGAGCGGAAAGACAAATCCATCGACCGTCTGAATGTCAATCGTCGGTAGGCCGCTTGCGGTGGGAACGGTGATCTCCACAAAGCTGTAGGGCGGAACCGTGGAATTGGGCGGATTGCCTGGTTGCGTGACGGAAGCGCCGCTGCCGGAGTAAGAGATCGCTGGCGGACCGAGACCCGCGGTGTCCACGAAGAAGTAGACGCGGGCTCCCGTGATGGCGACATCGGATGGCAAGCTCAGGGAGCTTGGCGAGGCGGTCAGCGTGTACACGGGCAGCGTTCCTGACGCCTGCGTGTATGCCACGAAGGTTCCTGTGTCACCCGTGAACTGGAGTTGCTGGAGCGACGCGACGCTGTAGCCAACCACATACACGGTGTGGCTGCCAGCGGCCAACCCTGTTGAGTCCACAATGGGAAGCGAGTAGTTGGCGGGCGGCGCCGGCGTAAGGCCAATCGTGGGAGCCAGGGCAGCGCAGGCCATGAGTAGCGTGGCAGTGGCGCGCAGTGCGCGACGGAAGAGGCAGGCGGACATCATGACAGAAGTATCGGCCATTCCGGTTGTGCAATCCAATAGCGACCCCCCTACTCTTTGACCATGACCGAACGCATGACACAACGGCGCTGGTGGCGTGTGGCAGCGTACGGCGCAGTGGCCCTTACGATTCTGGGTGTGAGCCTGTTTGGATGCGCTGAAACTCTCTTCTACCACCCCACTCGCCAGAACACCCCGGCACCGCTGGACATCTCTCCGCGCGCAGAGCGCTGCACGTTTGCCGCTGAGGACGGGACAAAATTGTGCGGCTGGTTCATTCCCGCGGTGTCCGGCGCCGCTGATGGAGCAATCACCGTTGTTCACATGCACGGCAACGCGGGTTGCATGCTGGGGCATCGCTTTTTTGTGGAGTGGTTGCCACGCGAAGGCTTTAACGTGTTCATGTTTGATTACCGCGGCTACGGGGAGAGTGAGGGCAATGCCCGCTTTCGCGAGGGGTTGATCTCAGACGCCCGTGCAGCGCTGAAGTGGGTGCGCGCACGGCCCGAGGTAGACGGGGACAAGCTGGCCTTCTTTGGCCAGTCCTTGGGGGGAGCCATCGCAACACTGGTGGCGGCAGAAGAGTGCGAACGCAAGAGCGGCCTGCGTGCCGTGGTGCTGGAGTCACCCTTTGCAAGTTGGCGAGACGTCGCCGCCAACGCCTTGGGGGGCGATCCTCCGAATGTTTTTGCCAAGGCCGTGGCGTGGCTCTTGATTCGCGATGATGTGGACGGGGTGCCCACACCCGAGCATGCCGCAGCTGCCATTACCTGCCCAATTCTGGTGGTGCACGGCGGCGCAGACACGATCGTGCCTGTGAGCCACGGGCGCAGGATCTATGCGGCCGCGCCCTTGGGAGAGATGGCGGAGTACCCCGGTGGAGCGCACAACTCACTGCAATCATCCCACCCAGAGACTCGGACACTCATCGCAGAGTTCCTGCGCCAGAATGCGGGAGGCCACGCCGAGCGCTTCGAAACTGGCACTCAACCCAGGTAGTCCATCGCCTGACGGATGTGCCGGATGGGTATCACCGTTGCCATGGGAGACGCCCCCTGCTTGACGGCTGCGGCGACAACTGACTTGGCCAGTTCATTCTGCATGGCGGGCACCAGCAGATTGTGGGCGCCGCGCCGCACCGCAGCTTGCACGCGCTGTTCCAATTGACGAACCGAACGCACTTCACCGCTCAACGCGATCTCTCCCACGGCTACTGATGTTGATTCCAATGCGCGGTCATAAAAGGCACCGGCGATGGCAAGCGCCGCGGGCAAATCGGCAGCGGGTTCGCTGATCTTGAGACCACCCAGAACACTGGCGTACACGTCTTGGTCGGCCAATCGAAGCCCCGCGTGCTTTTCAAGCACCGCGATGAGCATGGCCAAGCGCGCGGGATCCAATCCACCCGCACGACGTTTGGCCGCGCCAAGAAAACCCGTGGCGGTCAACGCCTGAATCTCCGCCAAGAGAACGCGCGAGCCAGCCAGCACTGGCGTGAAAACGCTTCCGGGTCTGCGGCTGCCTTTGACTCCTGCCTCCGGCGCCAACGCCGCTTCTTCTACTTCGGTAAGGCCAACACCAGTCATCTCAAACAGTCCAATCTCGTGGGTGCTGCCAAAGCGGTTCTTCACCGCACGCACCGCGCGGTAGGCATGATGGCGGTCCCCTTCAAAGGCCAAAACCACATCTACCAGATGTTCCAGAAGCTTTGGACCAGCCAAGTCACCATCCTTGGTCACATGCCCCACCACAGCCACAGCAGTGTCTGTGGTCTTGGCGAAGGCCACCAAATCAAGGCAGCACCTTCGAAGTTGTGCCACGCTGCCCGGGGCGGCTTCAATGTCGCCACGCGAAACCAATTGAATCGAATCCACCACCAGCAGTGCGGGGCGAATGCGGCGCGCCTCCTCAATGAGTACAGCAAGGTTGCTCTCGGAAAGCAGCAGCAGGTTGAGCCCGCGAAGGGCATTGGCTGCATCGTCCAACCGTTCGGCGCGCAGTTTCACCTGCGCGGTGCTCTCTTCGCTGCTGGCGTAAAGAACGCGACTGCCCGCCCCTGCCAGTGCCGCCGCGCACTGCAACAACAATGTGCTCTTGCCGATTCCTGGATCTCCACCAATCAGCACTACGCTGCCAGGCACAAATCCACCGCCGAGCACGCGGTCGAGTTCCTTCACTCCGGAGGGGGCACGCGGAATGGAGAGCGGCTTTACCTCCGCAATGGGTTGCGCGCGGCGAGCGGTGAACGTGGAAGAACCTCCCACTCCTTCGTCAGCCAGAGGAGGCGCCTCCACGAACTTTTCTAGCGCGTCCCACGCTCCGCAGTCTGGGCACTTGCCCATCCACTTGGGTTGGACATTGCCGCAATCCCGGCAAACAAAGCTGGTGCGTGTCTTGGCCACGCGGCGAGTCTATGAGTGGACGCCTGCAGTCTGGCTACCGAGAGGACTTTTGTCGAGGCGCTTTCTGCTTGGATGCCGCTGCCGGAGCGGGCGTGGGCTGTTCCAACTTCACCTTCTTTGAGGCGGTGCTGTTCATGGCCACCGCACCCTCTTGGTCGTAGGGAACGCCCAGGTATTCCAGCGTCTCATCCACAACGTCGCGCACCACCGGGCCTGCGATGGATCCACCAAAGTGCCCCTTCGCCTTGTCGGGGTCGTCGATCACCGCAAGAACCACAATTCGCGGATTGTCCATGGGGGCACCGGCAATGAAGCTGGCAACGTAACGATCCTCAAAGTAACCACGGCCCATCTCCTTGGGCTTGGGCAACTGCGCTGTACCGGTCTTTCCGAACATGCGGTACTTCTGACTCTGCGCCTTGCGAGCGGTGCCCTCTTCCACGACGCCCGCCATGGCGTCGCGGGCCACCTGAACAATCTTGGGATCAACCACACGCGTGTTGTTCTGCTGGTACTGCCGCTGGCCATCCCACGAAGCTGGAAGAATGAGTCGGGGCGTCACCATGGTGCCGTCTGGGCGACAGAACGCGCTGAACGCGCGAACCATCTGCACCGGAGTCACACCAATCTCATGCCCCATGCTGACAGAAGTCTGCGTGTACTTGCTCCATTGCGCGGGCGCTGTAACCAAGCCTGCGGTTTCGCCTGTGATGCCGATGTTCACACGTTGCCCAAAGCCGTAGTCGCGCAGTGCTTGCTGCATCTCTGCACTGCTCATGCGTTGACCAACGATGGCCATTCCGCCGTTCAGGCTCTTCACCAACACCGTTTTCCAACTCACCGGGCCGTAGTACTTCACGTCTCGGATCACGCGGCCAAAAGGCGTGTGATACGGCCCGTTGCCTGTGGCGATGATCTCTTCCGGGCGGGCCTTGCCAAGCTCGGTAGCGCGCGCCCAGACGAACGCCTTGAATGTTGATCCGGGCTCGTAGGGATCGGTGACGCAGCGGTTACGCCCCAACGCAGGGTGAATGTTTCGCGCGGGATCTGAGGTGACTTCGTGCCAACCCTTGCGCTGCCGAAGCGTGTCAACCATGGCCAAGATGTCGCCGGTTTCGACGTCCATGACCACCAGGCGCCCGCCGGCGGCGTTCATCTCTTGCACCATCTTTTGCATGTGGCGTTCGGCTGCCTCTTGCACCACAAGGTCAATAGAGAGGCGCACGTCGTCGCCAGGATCGCCGGGTATGTAATCCTGGCGATCAATCCAAAGCGGACGCCGCTGTACATCGCGCAAGAATGTCATCTCGCCATCAACAGGGAGCATCCGGCGATTCTGGCTGAACTCAACCCCTGCCTGCCCGGTGTGCTCAAACCCCACTTTGCCGATGATGGCCGCCGCAGTTTGACCTGCGGGATAGTCCCGAACCAACTTGGACTCCAGACCAATTCCTGGAAGCGCAATCTGCTTCAGCGCATCGATCTGCGCATCATCGAGGTCCTGCGCCAGCACCACATAGCGTCGATCCGCATTGGTCTTGAGGGTCTCGTAGACACGCTGCGGAGGCTGCTTGAGCACGGGGGCGAGCGCGATGGCCGCGTCTCGAAATGGGTCGCACTCCGCCAGGGCATTCTGATCTTGCTTAGACGCCTTCTTGGCCGCTTCCCAGCCTTTCTCGTAAATCCAGGAGGGATCACAGTACAAGCGGTACCCGATGAGACTCACGGCCAAGGGGCGCCCGCGCTGGTCAAGAATGTCCCCGCGTTGAGCAATCTCACGTGCCGTGCTGGTGCGACTGCCGGCTGCCGCGCTGAGATTCTCATGTGGCCACACCTTGAGTTGCGCCACGCGCAGCACGGTGAGACCAAGTGCAATGGCGCAACCTACGGCGAGGCCGCGTGTCCAAAGATTTGTGCGATGGGACTGACCGGCCTCTGAGATGGGTGGTTGCGGAGTGGTCAGCGATTCCATGCAGACCTCCAGCAGCGCTGAGCGGTGCTAGTTGGTTGAGCTCTCTGTTTGCGAAGTCTGCACCACGCGGTGGGGGATGGGTTCAAGATCCAGTTTCAGACTCTCTGCAGCGGTGCGAATGTCCTGCGGGCGCGAGCGCCGTGCGATGTCCGCACGCATCCGCCACAGCGCACGCTCTTGCTCCAAGATTCGCCAGTGAACTCGGCTGATCTCGCTGGAGGTCTCGTATCGCTGCTGCCGAAGCGCCAGCAACGAAAGGCTCATGCCGCCGACGGCCACCATCAACAGGGCAAGCTTCAGAAAGAGGCGCACGGCGGCTCCAGCAAGGGGCGGGATCAATAGTTGCTTGCAGGGATCTTGAGCGTGCGCCCAGGCTTGAGCGACGCAGCATCGCTGATGCCATTGGCGGCCATGATGGCCTGAGGCTTCACGTTGAACTTGCGCGCCAACTGGTACACGGTGTCGCCCTTGGCAATGGTGTGTGTGCGGGCGTCGGCCACGGCAGCGGCAGCAGGTTCCTTGGTACCCACTGAGGCGGCAGCCACACTGGTGGCCATTCGAGTGGGGCGCAGCTTTTTAAGGCTGGGAAGGCGCAGCTCCTGGTTCAACGAGAGCTGAATGCCATTGGTGAGCGCTGTCTTGTTGTACTCAGCCAGTTCACGGCTCAGTGAACCATCGCCATACTCGCGTGCCGCGATCTTCCACAGAGTGTCTCCCTGCACCACCTTGTAAAACCGAACGGGAGTGCCGTCCGGGTCATCTGTCGTGGCCACTGAGATAGGAAGCGGCTCGGGCATCGTGGGGAACTGAACACCGCTCGGATCGGTAATCGTTGGATTCTGGGGCTGGCCGGGCGCCGGGGTCTGCACGAGCGTGATGACGCCTTCCCCATTCTGCGCCAGAAGCTCCTCAGGCGGAGTAAGGGGCTGCAAGCGGGGCTCAGGCTGAGACTCGGCCAGTTTGGCACGGGTGAGCTCGGCGCTGTCCAGGCGCTGGGCCGAGAAGTGGTCAGAGACCAAGATTCCCACAAACAGAATGAGTCCAAATCCGATGACAAGAGCCAACTTGTTCTCGCGCGTCATGACGCCCACCTTTGGCCGAATGAGGCCGGTCCTACTTGAGATTGCGAAAGGTCAACGGACCCTTCATCGGCACATGCGCACAAAACCTTCAAACCGAATAAACACGATTCAAGACATGCCAGAGCACCGGCCGGGCTTCGCCTAAGGCCACTGGGCGCCCCGCACTGCCCGCACACCTCATACAAGCCGAACAGCACGCGCCTTGGCGGATCGGGCGCGGGGATTGCCCGCAATTTCGGACTCTGTTGCCACCGCGGGTTTCTTGGTCAGCCGTTCAGCCAATCCGCTGCTTTCCAGAGCGGCAAAGCAATGCTTTACGGCCCGGTCTTCAAGGCTGTGGAAGCTCATGATGGCGATTCGCGCTCCCGGGCGCAGCCATGTGGGAGCGCCGGCGTGCGCCGCGCGCGCTGCCTGCTGGATGGCTTCAAGCAAATAATGAAGCGCCGCCAGTTCATCGTTCACCAGAATGCGCAGAGCCATGAACGTACGCGTGGCAGGGTGCATCCTCGAATCCCGTGCCCGAGACCCGTACGCATGACGAACGGCTTCTGCCAGCTGGCGGGTGGTCACGATGGGCTCCCGCTCTCGCCGCTGCACGATCTCGCGTGCAATGCGCCTGGAAAAAGGGTCCTCACCCAGCTGAAAGATGGCGTCGGCAAGGTCCCGCTCTGAGAGCCGGGCGAGCAAGGTTGCCGCGGAGTCTCCGGTACCAGGATTCAGGCGCATGTCCAGGGGGCCATCGCGCAAGAAGCTAAAGCCCCGCGCGGGATCGTCCATCTGATTGCTGGCAAAGCCCAAATCGGCAAGAACCGCGTCTGCCTGAACATGGCGCTCTGAGAGAAGCCGGGCGGCATCCGCGAAGGTGCCGTGAATGCTCTCCACCTGCTTGAGATGGGCGGTTGCGCGGGCGGACGCAAACTGCAAGTTGCCCGGATCCAGATCCATGAGAACCAATCGTCCGAGAGGCGCGACTGCGTGGGCCAAGAGTTCAGCGTGACCTCCCCGCCCCGCGGTCAGGTCTACCGCGCACTGACCCGGTTTGGGTTCAAGCAGTTGCATCACTCCAACCGGCAATACCGGGGCGTGCCCGGGCGAAACCCCTTCGAAAGGTGGCTGGGGACCTTCGCTCATTGTGAACTGGCAGAGAGCGTGGTTCCGGTGCCCGGGGGCTTGCCGGTGGATCCTCGCATCGCCAACGCCAGCGCCGCCATGAACGCCAAGATGAGCGCGATGAATGGCACGCGCAGCGAGCCCCCCACCAGCAGCAAGTACAGCCCCGCGCCTGTGCCGATGATGAGCAGCACCACTTCAAAGGAATAGAGCGTCAGCACCGCCTTGCGGACCGAGCCCCCCATTCGGCGCTTGAGGCGATGATGAAGGTGATTGGCATCGGCGGTGCTCATGGAGACGCCGGCGCGCCGGCGGCGGATCAGTGCCAGGCTGGTGTCCAAAATGGGAAGCCCAAACATGGCCAGCCCGCTCATGACCAGCAGCGTGGGATACCCCTGATATCCAAGCGTGCGCGCTCCTGAAACCACCGGCGCAGGACTCAGGACGGCATCCGTAAGGTTGAGCCCACTTCGATCAACCCATGGGCAACTGTACGGCTGCAGATTGGCAAAGGTCATGATGATGGTGACGGAGAGAAAGCCCAACAGCAAACTGCCTGCGTCGCCTAAGAAAATGGATGCCGGATTGAAGTTGAAGCACAAGAACCCACAACATGCGCCAAAGAGGGCAAGGCACAGAACGATGCGCGCGCCCGCCATGGAGTGTGCGGCGTGGTCTAGGTTGCTGGGGTCCGGTGGAAGGGCAAAGACAATTGCCAATGACAGCGCCAGCAGTCCAATGCACATGATGGCCGTCACACCCGAAAGCAACCCGTCCAATCCGTCGATGAGGTTTGCGGCATTGCACCCACCCAGGACAAAGATTGCCACCAGCGCGGTGCCCACCCAATAGAAGATGGCCGCGTTTTGAATGGCCATTGAGCCAATGTGAATGAAGTGTTCCTCAGGTCCGCCCATCAAGGGCGCCAGAACACCTACCGCCACATTCACGCCGATGTCGTCCAGCGCCAGTGCCGCCGCAGCCACCAGCTGCCCAGCGATCTTGAGGCGGGCATCAAACTTAAAGATGTCGTCTGCCAACCCGGTGAAGGTGATGGCGATCATTCCAAGGATGATCGACAGCGGCACCGCAGGCAGTTCGGAGAGACGGGGGCCCGCAAAGATCACTCCTCCGATGATGCCGGCAAACACCCCGAGGAACACCCCAACGCCACCCATGTACGCCACGGTTCGGCCGTGAAACTTTCGGACGGCGTCTGGCTTGTCAACCACGCCGGCACGGTGAGCCACGGCACGCGCGACGGGAACGGCAATCACTGTCACCACAAATGCCACCACCAGTGCGGGTAGTGCCTGCAGCAGAAGTTCAAGCGCGGCTTCCCAGCGCACCGTGGCTGTCAGGTCGTCGCAATTCACGCTGCGCTCTCCGGCTGGGCGTGACGAACAGCGCGCGCAATGTCAAGAATTGTCTGTTCCATGGGAATCCGCGCAGCAAAGCCGATGGCCTTGCGAATGCGCGTGAGGTCGGGCTGGCGAATGCGCAGGTCTTCAAAGCCGCTGCCATACGCCTCTTCATAGGGAACGTGTTGAATGGTTGAGCGGCTACCGAGGATCCGAATGACCGTGTCTGCCAAGCTCGCGATAGTGATGGGCACGTCGCTGCCCACGTTGAAGATGCGGCCGTAACACGAGGGGGTGCCCAGCATGCTGAGCAACGCGGGTGCTACATCTCGCACATCGCAAAAGCAGCGCGCTTGCTGGCCATCGCCATGCACGTGCAAGGGCGAGCCCTCGATGGCCGCCTGCACAAATCGGGGGAGCACCATTCCATACTGCCCCGTCTGTCGGGGGCCGACCGTGTTAAAGAACCGCGCCACCACGACTGGCAGACCATCCCTTCGGAAGTGCGCAAGCGCCAGGTGTTCGTCCACAGCTTTGCTGATGCCGTAGCACCAGCGTGACACCGTGGATGCGCCGAAGACGAGGTCATCCTCTTCTGCGAATGGTGTTCGTGCGCCCTTGCCGTACACCTCACTGGTGCTGGCCATGAGTATGGGCGTGTGGTGCCGCGCCGCATGCTCCAGCACCGCCGCGGTTTCCATGACGTTGGTTTCAATGGTGCGGACAGGTTCTTCAACCACCAGGCGCACACCGACCGCGGCAGCCAGGTGATAAATCTGGGTGTACGCAACTTCGGGTTCGGCGCGCAGAGCGATGCCAGCGCGCTCCGTGACCACGCTGAGACGCTCGCCGCCTTCCCGTCGCGCGTGAGCAAGATTCTCCAAACTACCTGTGGAAAGATCATCGATCACGGTGACGTGATCACCACGGGCCAGCAGGCATTGGCAGAGGTGCGAGCCGATAAAGCCTGCACCGCCTGTCACGAGGACCTTGCGTTGTGAGAGAGAAGTGGCCACTGTGTGCGGTCAGGCTGCTTTCTGTTCCTTGGAATACTCCGCCATCAGCTCGGCATTCTTCTTGAAGTATCCACCCGCGGTGTGCATGGGGCGCATGAGCACGCAGCCCACCAGTGTGGCGCTGGTGTCAAGGAGTTGTCCCACCATCTTGCCCACGAGGCCGCGGTGATCCTCCAGCGCCCGCACCACCAGCATGCTGGCGTCGGAGGCGTGAACAATGACCATGGACTCGCCGGCCACCAGCGCCGGAGGCAGATCGATGAGCACAAAGTCGTACTCCTCTCGCAATTGCGAGAGAAGCTTGCCCATTTCGCCGCCGAGAAGCATTTCAAGTGTTCGATTGGCGGACGTGCCGGCGGGATACACCGCCACACCGTCGACCATGTGCGGCTTGACAGCGACGCCCTTCAGCATGTCGCCCACACCTGGTGACTCTGGGTCAATGCCATACAGCTCGGCCAGTTTGGGCCGACGGAAATTGGCATCCACCACTGCCGTGCGGCGCCCGGCCGACGCTGAGCATGCGGCCAAGTTGGTCACCAGCGTGGATGTGCCGCCCTCAGGATGCGCGGACACCACGGCGATGGTTCGCAAGGCGCCCCCTTCCACCGCCTTGCGCGCCTGCGAGGCCACCTGCCTGAACATTTCAGCCGTGACTGAATTGGGATGTTTGGTCACCACGCGTTCCGCGTGACCTGGATCAGAAGGATCGTCGGAGATGTCAGGTACCACACCCAACAATCGGCATCCGGAGAGCCCCATCAGGTCGCTTGGCTGGCGCACCCGCTGGTCCATGAATTCACGCAGGAACACGATGCCCGCGACCAATCCCAGCATCATGACCGCGCCCAGCGGAATGTAATACTGAAGCTTGGGAAAGCTGATTTCACGCGGTGTGACGGCGGCCTGACGCAGTTTGACGCGCTGCGTGTCTTCACGCACCCGAAGCAACTCCACCTGAATGATCATCTGCTGGATGTCCTTACGTTCATCCTCTCGGTTTTCCAATCCCTTTTTCAGGCGGGTGAGCTCGGTGGCTCGAGCCGTCAGGTCCTCCAATCGCCGCTGGTCTTCCGCCAACTGGGTGGTGAACTCTGCAACGATCGCCTCGGCTGAGGCAATTCTCTGTTCAAAGGCCATCTTGTCCGCGAGCAGGTTGCGCTGCATGGCTTCTTTGAGCTTCTGTTCATACTGCTGGTTGGCCTGGATAGCAGCATTTTCCAATGCCTTTAGCGCGGGGTGATCGGCGCCAAATCGCTGGCCCTTGGCCTTCCACTGCGTCTGCGCCAATTCCGCCAATTGCTGCAACTGACGCATGGAGTAGTCGTCCATGGCTTGCCGGCGATCTTGTTCTTCAAAGATTCCGGATTCGATCTTTCGATCCACGGCGATGATTCGCGACTTAAAGGCCGCGACTTCCGAGATTGCGTCGTCACGTGCCTTGCTTGTGTTTTCAATCTTGGTTCGCAGTTGCGAATTGGCATTCACGTCCGAGTTGTCCGTGATGTTCTGCGTGGCGATGAAGGTCTGAATGGCCTCCGACTGGCGCCTGATGTCTTCGTCGAGAGTCGCCTTCTTGGCTTCGTACTGTTGCAGGCTGCGCGCAAATCGCTCGTCGTCTTCAGTGCGGCGCATGTCCATGTAGGTATAGGCGATTCGGTTGAGCACCACCGGTACATCAGCCTTGTTCTGCGTGCTCCAACTGAGCGCAAAGTTGCTGGTGCCGCGCAGGTGTCCCACCTTAAGGGTCTTCTCCAACTCCTCCACGCGCTCGTCGACCGTTGGGTACTCCTGCCCCCAGTCCGTGGTCTTGATGTCTGGCGCACGCATCGCGGCTTCCAGCACAGACTTGGAAGACAGGCGTTTGCTCTCGGTCTGCCCGATTCGGGAGACCGTTTCATCGTTCACGATGTTCTCCGTCATGGCGCTCTTGGCATCCTTGACGTCTGGGTTGATTTCAAACACCACGGTGCCCGACCACACCGGGTAGATGTAGAGCTGCGCAAAGTGCACCACCGTGCCCAGCACCGCGCCAGCCACCACTGCAGCGGCCAGCAACTTGACGTTCTGACGAAGAACGCGGATGGGATCGATGGTGACGCCACCCTGCCGCCCGCGAGGGGCTGGTGCGGCGGCGGGTCGACGCGGTCCAGCGGTTGGCGATCCTGTGGTTGGTGCTTGGCTCATTCCTGTACTCCTTGCGCGCCCATCGGCGATGTGTGGCTTACTTCAATGCCTTTGTTGCCTCGTCAATTTTGGAGATCAGATCTGCGTCCGGCTTGGGCGCTTCCTGTGCCAACTTCTTGGCACGCTCCAAAGATTTGCGGGCTTCCATTCCGTTGCCATTGATGGCTTGGGTCATTCCGAGGTGCAGCAGTGCTGTGGGGCTCTCCGCCATAAGCAACGAACGCAAGAGCACGGCTTGTGCACGGTCCAAGACCTTGGCGTCAGAGTTCTTGCTGCCCATGACATAGAGCACGTAGCCCAGCGTGTCCAGAAACTCGGCAGTCTCTGGGGCCAAAGCCACTGCCCGTTCGGCGTACTGCAGCGACCGTTCAAGATCGACGCCTGCTTCCGCTGCGAGGTACGCCGCATTGTTCAATGCTGGTGCACTTGTTGACTCCAGTTCCGCGGCTTGCTGGAACGCCTTGATGGCGGCGGGCTTATCACCCTTGGCATACAGCGCGTTACCGCGGGACGTGTGCGCGGCAGCGCGAAGACCCGCAGGCACTGAATCGCCTTCGGCCAACGCTGCATCGGCCCACTTCATCACTTGATCGGCGTAGGCAAATCCTTGCTGCGTCCACATGTTTGAGATGAGCACCTTCTCCGCGGCATTGGGGGTACCGGTGGAGAGGATGAGATTCACCATGTCCTCAGTCTTTTCAGGTGGGAACATTGAGCGAAGCCTGGGCAACACTTCTTGCATGGCAGGCGATCCGATACCTGCGGTTCGCGCCGCCGTAATGGCTTCGCGCGCAACGGCCAAAGATTCCGCAGTCTTACCTTGCTTTTGCAATGCCACGGCTTGCGCCGCGCGCACCGCGGGATCACTCTTGGCATTCGGCCCGGCATTCTGCTGCATCGCCAGAGCAACGTCGGGCTTGTTGGCTAGGGTTCGCTCATCCATGGACTTGGCCAGCAGCATGTAGATCTCAGACTGCACCAAGAATGCGCGCTCGTACGCAGCACCGGCGGCCTCATGGTCGCCCGAGATGCTGAGCAGGTCACCGAGCCGTTCACGCCAGTCTGCGCGCGTGGGCGCCAGATCAGAGGCCGCACGGCATGCGGCGATGGCCTTGGGCAGATTGCCAGTTTCGAGGTAGAGCTGAATCAGGCGCGAGCGTGCCGAGTCATCGGATGGCTGTGCCACCAAGAAGCGATCCAGCACACCGATCGCCCCCTGCTTATCTCCGCGGTCGAGCGAAAGTGCTGTCCTCAAGGCCGCGGCCTCGTACATCGCGGCGTTTCTGGCAAGCAACTTGTCCGCTTCGGCCACGGCCATGGCGTACACCTCAGGGTCCAACCGGCCACCGCTCTTGGCCTGAGTACGCAGCACACTCACGCGGCGCAGTGGCGCGGTGAGCGAGTTGGGCTGAAGTGTTTCCGCACGTGAGAGCGCTGCGAGCGCGCCCTCGCGGAACTTGCGCCCCTCCTCCAAGTTTCCCGCGCGATCTGCACTTTCAGCCCGCGCTGAGAGGACACCGGCCGCAAGCAATTCAAAGGACGCCTGCAGCGATGGGGAGGCTGTGTTGCCTGCCATGGACTTGGCCTTCTCAAGCATCTGTTGCGAGCGCTCAAAATCTCCGCTGCCCAACAGCAACTCGCTCAGACGCGCGTACACCTCCACGCGCGGATTGGCCTTGGCAAAATCTTCCAGCGCGGCGGCGGCTTCTTTGATCCGTCCACGCTGAACTTCAATCTCCACCAACATGAGGTCTGCCTCACGCTTGGCTGGATCTTGCAGGCTGCGCGCTTGAGCAAATGCCGCTTCAGCCTCGGCAATACGGTTCATCCCCAACAAGTGGATGCCGAGGTCCAGATACATGCCGGCTGGCACTGGACCCTTGGCCTGCGCGGCATCGATCACCGCTTGAATGGCGCGCGTGCCTTCATCGGCACGCCCCTGCTCGCGCATCACGCGCGCTTTCTGAACCGCCAACCCGATGTCCAGGGGATTGGCCTTCAACGCTGTCCGATAGAGTTCTTCGGCGCGCGCCTGGAACTGCTGCGCGGTGTCGCTGAGATAGCGCCCGCGCTGCTCGCCACTCATGGCGCTCCATTGAGCGGCGGAGAGCGGCTTTCCATCCGGGCCACGGATGCCATCAAAGCTCGGTGGCATGTACAGCAGTGCGTAGAGGCCAGCGAGGTTCTCAGGAATCGGCTGAAGCCGCTTGGCGAGTTCCTCGCGCACTTCAATCGCGCGCAACCTGCTGCCGTAGATCGTTTCAAACTGAGCCAACAGCAGCGGAAGTCGCGGCTCCAATGGATTCACTTCGGTGGCTTGGCGCAAGATGTCCAGCGCCTGCACGCCCTTGCTTTGGCGACCCAGTGCCCGGGCGTACCCAAGCACGGTGGAAGGATCAGAGGGGCGGCGTCCGTAGGCGTCCTTCCAGATTTCAAACGCCTCGGGTTCCTTGCCTACGCGTTCAAGCAGATTGGCGAGGCGAACCGCCAAACGACCTTCCGTTCGCCCCGCAGCACGCGCCTTCTCAACCATGGCCAAGGCCTGCGGAATCTGCCCTTGCAGTTCCAGCATCACGCTCTCGAGCACCACGGGTAGTTCAGGCGCATTGGCAACCTTGCGGCTCACCGCGAGCTGGGCGCTCGCACGTGCCAGCGCCGACTGCGCATCGGATTGGCGATTCTCCTGAAGCGCAAGCTGGTAGTCGCCCACGGCTTCAAAGAAGAGCGATTCAATCACCGTGGGGTCATCTGCCGCCAGCGTCATGGCCGACTTCTCTGCGTCGGCGATCTTCACATTCAAGGCGTCGATCTTCTTCTTGATCTCGTCGGCCTTGGTGGGATCGGGTCCGCGGAGTCTTGACTCTTGCGAGGCCATCTCCACGCGCAGCGCACGGAGCGCGTTGAGCAACTCGCCAGCTTGCTTAGCAGGATCGGTCACCACTCCCTTCACCATCATCTCCACCCGTTCCACGGGATCCTCTGTGGCGAGCTCGGCCTTGATGCGCCACAGTTCAATCTGACCCTCGTAGGACTGAAGAGCCTTTTCAACAATCTCCGAGGCGGCTGCACGATCGCCTTCAAGCATCGCGAGCCGAGCGAGCGCCACTTGCATTTGCGCAGAATCACCAAGCCGCTGGATGATTTGACCAACCAATTGCCGGGCCTTGGGGTAATCCTTGGCCTCGATTGCCGCCTGAATGGCGTCAGATTCTGTATCCGCAGGCTTGACGCCCTGCGCGGCGAGCACTCGGCGGTTCATGGCCTGCCAGGCGCGTTCAATCTCCTGGTTGCCAGGGAGCACCTCGCGCAGCCTTGAGAGCAGTGACTCAGCTTCGCCGATTCTGCCCAGTTGCATGCAAAGATCCGCACGCTGGAGTGCCAGTGCTAAGTCGCTGGGGAAACTCTCCGAGCCTTTGGTTGCGTACTGCAGAGCCAAACCGTTCTCGCGCCGCTCGCGCGCAGTCATCACCGCCCACAGATAGGCATCCGCAGACGGAGCAGGCATCTTGGCAAAGTAGGACTCCCACTTGCGCTGCGCCTCGGGAAGATCTCCCTTCACGTGCGCCAACTTGGCATCGGCGGCGAGCATCACCGGAGCGGTGGGATCGTTTTGCGCCGCAAGCAGCAGTTGGTCACGAAGCTTGCCCAGCTCGGCGAGCGCCTCAGCGCGGTTGTCCGCGCCAACATCGGTGATCACGCGGCGTAGTTCAGCGTTCAGGAGTGCACTCAGCGCGTTGGAACGGAAAGTGTCCTGCAATCTTGCGTTCAGACTTGTGGTGAGTTGTGGTTGATCCACCACGTTCTTGGCGGCCACACGCAGCGCAGGAAGTTCCTTGGAATCCATCTCGGCCAATTGCCCTCGAAGCATCACGCCAGTTGTTCTGGTGCGAAGGTCCTGCGGATTCTTGGCAACCCACTCATCAAGCAATTCCATGGCCCGACGGACATTCCCCGCGCTGGCTAACTGTGCCGATGCGTCGCGCACGGCGGTGCCACTTCCGCTGTTCAAAGCCGTGGAATAGACCATGTCCAGGGCAGCATTCAATGCCAGCGGATCAATGCTGGTGGCGGGAAGATCGCGCCCCGACTTGGGATCCAGCGTCAGCAACTCCAACTTCAATCGCGCCGCGGTCGCTGCAGCCTCCGGACCGGCTTGCGCAAGTGCGGCTTCGCTGGCGGCCACGGTGGCAGCCAATTCCTTCATACGCGCGGCGGCAATCTCCAACTGTCCAGCCCGCCCCGCTCGCTGCGCGTCGGTCACCTGCATGTCAAAGAGCGCCTGCCAGACACGCCACTGTCCGGGCATGGTCTTTGAGAGTTCCTGAAGAAGCTTGACGGTGTCTGCACGCTCTTGCTGGGTGAGCGCGGACTCAACGTGAGAGCGCGCCACGGCCAAGTACATCTTGCCCACCTCGGCGCCTGGCGCGTCGGCTGGAACCGCCTTCTCCATTTCCTTGGCCACAGTCTCAATTCGGCGCCAACCTTCGCCCAATCCGTAGAGTTTGGCTTCGTCTTCAAGCGCTTCCATGTACAGCTGCCACTGCTTGGGGTCCTCAGGCTGGGCGCGGGTGCGCTGCGCCTTCAGCTGCAGCATCATGTTGTAGTCCTCGATGGCCTGCGTGGCGGTCTTGGCCTCAAACTTCTCAAGCGCAGACTCCATCTTCTCCACGAATCGCAGATCATCTGGCTTCTTTGAGAGCGCTCGTCCGTACATGCTGTAGGCGTCGCGGGTCTTGCCCTCGGCCATCAAGCGATCGCCCGCCACAATGTGGCGCTCTGCGTCCTTGACATACTTTGAGTAGACGATGCCGGCGCCCACCAGGAGCACCGCTGCGGCGACAACAAAGCCGGTGACGACGAGAATGAACTTCTTGTTGATCTTGTTGGCCATGGTGTGTGTTTGGAAAGTGGTGTACGGTGCTGTCGTGAGTTACTTGGTTTTGCGTTTGGCCGCTTCTTGAGCTTCCAATTCGGGCCAATCCGGAAGTGCACGCATCAAGTGTGGCATGAGCTGATGGATGAAATTGCTGACATCCTTGCGAAAGAGTTCCACCACTTCCGGCTCCCCAAATGGGTAGGTGATGCCAAGCTGAACCTTGCAGAAATAGGCGTACTCATCGCTCAGATTGAACGCAAGGCTGCGAACACCGTCTCCGGTGGGCGTCACCCGGCCATTGGCGATGAAAAAGTAGCCAACATCCACCTCAATGCGAGAATCCTTGGGGTTTTGAAAGCGTGTCAACGTAAGCGCCATGTCGTCCACAGGCATGGCCACACGCGTGATCTTGCGGGTGACGGGATCTTCAACGATTGAGAACGCATAGGGGAGCCCGGTGGCCACATTCACGGGGCCGCCCCCAAGGCCGTCCGGCTCAAACTTCACATCCAGTGCCACCACTGTGGGCTCCTGCAGCGGCAACAGCCCTGCGGCATACATGCATCGTTCCGGAATGTGCGGAACCGCGTCAATCATGCCGGTGTAATAGGCCAAGTGCAATTGAATGGCGCCGTCGCGCGGGATGCCATTGCGCGCATACGTGCGTGTTAAGTAGAACTTGGTGCCCAACTCTTGCAGTACGTCTTCTTTTTCAACGGCGTCTTCGCCATAACGCTTCCAATCTCCGAGGGTGAGCGGAATGGTGGAGAGATCCTTGCGCAGCGGCACAGGCGTCTTCTGCAGGTGGTAGCCCAAGTAGTTCACGGTGGCGCCCAGCCCTAACCCGCCCACAATGAGAGTGAGCACGCTGACCGCGTACGCGATTCGGATGCGACGATCAAAGACCACCGTTCGCCCCTGTCTTTGGTTGTGACTTCGCTGGTCGGGGTGTGGGCGCATCAGTCACCAGGTTGCGGATGATCCACATGGCTCCCAAGAAGAGCAGGAGCGCGGGAATGAGCCAAATCAGCCCGATCACCGCGTGAAACTGCCCCGCCGTGAAGTTGGCATCAAAGAGTGCCAACACACCCAACGAAGACACGCGCAGCACGTTGACAAAGAGTGAGATTGGAATGCCGATGGCCACCAAGGCACTCCGCTGCCACCAACTGGTTAGACCTAGGTACGCCACCGCAACACCCAGTGCCATGAAGGCCACCAGCATCCGCATGCCCGAACATGCTTCAGCCACGTTCAGAGGGCAACTCGTGCCGTTGCTCAGGTGGATCGTGAGCACATTGCCCACGCGATCCGTATCGATGGTGAGCAGGTTGAGAAGGACATCTGCTCCTCGTGCGCTCCAATCTTGCATGCGCTCGGTGACCTTGCTCAACGCCCGCTCGCTGATGGTTTGACCAAAGGCCATCCAGTAGGCCCACGGGAACCACAGATACCGCATCGCGCGCCAGCCAAAGAGAACGGCAAGCACACCAAATGCCGCAAGCCCCACCCCCGCGCCCTTCACATTGTGATGCTGAACGAACGATGGTCCGAACGCAGACACCATGTACAGCGCGATCCCCATCACCAGCGGTACCAGACCGGTGTAGGAGCACTTCATGCCGGTGGCTTTGATCTTGTCCCGCGAGAGCCACACAAAGTAGACAGACACCGCGGGGATGACAGCGGTATGACCCCAGTCCGACGGCTGTGTGTATGCAAATCGCACTTGCCGCAAGAAGAAGTCCCAAAAGACCGCGACAAATACGGCGACCAGAAACACCGTGGAAGCCCAAATCACCGGCTGAGACAATCGCACCGTGGCTCCCGCAGGAGGCTCGGCGTGCGAGTGGGGCGATGTGGCGGCAGTAGTCATGGGTACAGAAAACGCGGTGAGCCGCCTGGACGCAGCGCGTGTGCGATGCGGCGGAGTGTCTGGCTAATTGCCAACGATGTTGGTGGGCGGCGCACCAAACACGTCGTTGCCGAAGTTGCGGTCAAGCAAGAAGCCGAACCCGTAGGTCATGCGGAAGCCGTTGCGGATGACCGCCAGAGGCGTGGCAATGAAGTTGGTGCCGATGATGACGTGATCATCGGCGCGCAATTGAATGTCAGGTTCGGCACGATTGCGGATAGCGGCCAGATTGACGCGGATGTTTGCTTCGCGGTCAGGCGCAATCTTGCGGATGAGGTCCACGCGCTGAGGAATGGCAATCTGGCCCAGTCCGCCAGCGGCAGCCACCAATCGACTCAGAGTGAGATCACCAATGGCCGGCAGACTGTAGACGCCGGGTCGGGCCACTTCTCCGTCGATGTACACCACGCCCGCTTCCACCTCAACGTACAGCTTGTCTTCCGGGCGCACGATGGCGTTCAGCATGAGGTTGCCGCTCTTCAGGCTGGCCCAGTCAATCTCAATGATGCGCGTCTTCTGACCGCTGGGCAGCCTGAACTCGGAGGCGGGCTTGAGCGCTGAGGCGCTGGCCGTGGCTGCAAGTTCACCCGTGATTGCTCCGTCTGGAGAATTGGGTTCAGCAAGCTGATGAACGCGTTCCATCCGTGCCGCTTGGGACGCAGGAACCAAGATCCACTCCTGCTTTTGAGTGTCAAAGACGTACTGATCTTCAGTACTCGGTACTGACTTTGGCGGCACCAGCACGGCAGCTTCCGGATCAACCACAGACTTGTCCTGCGTGGCTGGAACTTGCAGCGGCTCTCCATCCACGGCCACCGTTGAAGGCCTGACCGCTCCTAGAGCGGGTGTGTTTGGTGAGACATGCCCCGAGGGTGGCGCAGGTTCGATGGGCTGCGGTGGCGCAGGAGGCTCGATCGGTTGCGGTGCCTGACTGGGCGGCGCAGTGGGTTCTGCGGGCGGCGCGGTGGGTTCCACTGGCGGCACACCGGGTTCTGCTGGCGGCACTACGGTTGCGGGCGGCGTGGCCGGCGAAATCTGATTGATCAAGTCATCAATCGAAGCCGCGGGGACCTGCGGATCAGCCGGCTTTACTGGATTGGAAGGACCGGAACCTTTGACCGGGGTGCTCGGAGTGTGCCCATGTGCTTCGTTGCTGGGAGTGGTTTCGAGAGAAGTGTCCGGAATCACTCGGATGATCCGAATGCGCTTTGTGCCTTGATCAGCTCCGCCCGCGAGGGCCACGGCGTCCACCACGTCAAAGTCTGGACGGCTGAGCGTGTACAGCCCCGGATTGCGAACATCACCAATGACGGTGAAGGTGTAGTTGCGGGCCTCCACCACCTGCACGTCAACTTCTGGATTGGGAATAATGTTCTTCAGGCGGTCAGAGATCTCCTGCACCACCTGCATGTGGGTTAGGCCGGTGACATCAATCTGCCCAACGACCGGGAGCAGAATCTTTCCTGCCTGGTCCACAGTGCGCCGGAATCCCTCAGGCTTGCCCTCCTGAAAGAGCTCGTTGATTTGGATTTCAAGTACGTCGCCATAACCAAACTGATACTCAGAGTTTCCGTACACCAGATCTTCATTTCGAGGAGCACCCACTTCTGTTGCAAATGGCTCGGTCTCAACCTCAATGACGTCAATCCTGCGAAGGATTGGAATGGAGGTGGGGGTGTGTTCAAAGTAGCCAGTGCGGCTGGGGTCAAACCAACTGTCAACTTCGCATCCGGCAGAGAGCGCCACGCCCGCACCCACACCCACGCACCAAGCCACGCGCGGAATCCAGCACATGAACGGACGGGTGGTGACAGATCGGATTGCGCGGGCGGAAGGGAGCAGCGATTGAGAAGGGGTAGTTGCCACGAAGCCTCTATATGGATTCAAAAAGCGCAGCCTTACCCCGAGCATCCATGCGCAGGGGCTATCGGCAAGGGGAGCACGGTACCTGCACCAATGCCACGTGCTCAAACTGAGCCCGCACAGGGCCATACGGTGACCCAGCGACTGGGTTCGTGGCCTAAACCCATTTGGGCTCTCCCTTTGAAAGTTAGTTCTGCCCAGAAAAACAGCCTTTGCCGCCTGTTGAGCCCTACTCCACACCCAGGCAATGCTGCAAAACGGCCATTCGTACGGCAACGCCGTGCGTAACTTGGCGCAGAATCTGGCTACGGCGTGCATCGTCGGCAACGTCATCGTCAACCTCCACCCCTCGATTCACCGGACCAGGGTGGAGCACCACACAATGATCCGGCAGCCTTTGCGCCCTTTCACGAGTGAGCCCGAATTGTAACCGATAATCTGAAGCAATGGCGCTTCCGGCCGCCCTTTCCAGTTGAACGCGCAGCATCATGATGGCGTCGAATTCATTCAAATTGTGGTCTAGATCATGCGTGATCGACACTAATTTGCCGCTATTCGCCACGTGTCTAAAAGAATCCGGCAGAAGCGTTGGCGGCCCCACCAACTGAACTTGAGCGCCCAGCGTTGTGAGGGCATGAAGCGCAGATCGGGCCACCCGACTGTTGGCGATGTCCCCAACGATCGCCACCCGAATGCCCTGAAGCCTGCCCAGCGCACGGCGAATGGTCAGGCAGTCCAGCAATCCTTGGGTGGGATGTTCGTGCCTGCCATCGCCAGCGTTCAAGATGCTGCACTCCAGATGCTGCGCCAGAAGTTCCGCGCCGCCGGAGATCGAGCTGCGCACCACCACCGCGTCTACCCCCAACGCCTCAACATTGAGCGCGGTGTCTAGAAACGTCTCTCCCTTGCTGGAACTAGAGCCTGTTTCAGAGAGACTGATCGACCGGCCACCCAATCGGGCCACTGCGGTCTCAAAACTCAACCGGGTCCTGGTGGAGTCTTCAAAGAAGAGTTGTGCCACCAATCGCCCTTTGAGCGACGTTCGGGGTGGCGCTACTCGTTCAGCCACAGGAAGCAGCGCCTCAGCCGCGTCCAACAAACGCGTCAGTTCGATGGCGGAAAGCCCTTCGAGCTTCAGCAGGTGGCGATTGACCATTCCGTGAAGCGTATCCCAGACGGGGGATGCCGTGCGCACTCATCCCAACTGGGCACGGAGCAAGGGTTCCAGGAGCGGTGCCGCTGCGGCCAGCGCAAGCGCAACCACCGTGGCTGCCCCAAGCACCAGCAGTAACTCCACCCCGAGCATTCTTGCAACAAAACCGCGGGATGCTCCCACCCGATTTAGCAGCGCAATCTGCGGGGCTCGCATTCGAATGACCAGCGCAGCCAACGTAGCAGCCAAAAGCAAGGCGGCACCAAACACCACCGCAAACACCAGGGCCAAGAGGTCTCGCACGCGAAACACTTTGGCAAAGAGTTCCTTCAAGACCACGGAGGGGCGCACCACCTGCAACTCGTTCGCGGCGGCATCGGCGCGACCAAGAAGAAGCGCGGCCTGGCGCGGGGACTGCGGCACCACGATTGCCGCATTCACTGGGAATGTCTGCGGATCGCCGTGAAAATGAAAGCTGGCCGCATTCTGCGGGGTGACTTGGATGTACTGTCGCACCGCGGCGTTTGCGGTGATGTTGTGTTCATCCTTTTTCAGAAGCAGGTCCACAGGAGCATCCGCACCAAGTTCCTGATGACCATGTCCGATGCCGGCGATGAGCCAAGCTGTCTCCCTTGAAACAAATGCAGCGCGATCATCAGCCGTGCCGGTGCGTTCAAGTACTCCCACCACGGTCAGGCGCACTGGATACGTGCCCGCCACGCTGTACATCTGATCGGGGCTGGTGGTCACAAGGTCCTGTGCACCAGCATCCAGCGCACGCGCGGCGTCGGCACCCAGAACGCACTCGCCAAGAAATGCGCAGAGCCGCCCCTGCCGAGCGTGAAGCCCGCGCCACTCCATGTACTCGTGCGGCACGCCAACCACGGGAACGCCCCGCACATGAGCACCCAACACAAGTTCCATGACCAGCGCACCTGCGGTTGGCGCAGTCACTGTGCTCAACGGGATCTGTGCATGCAGGTGGCCACCCGTGAACTCTGTGGCCTGCAGAACCAAATCCAACGGGCTGCCAGGTGGGCCCGCCACGAGGGGGGTGGATTCAGCGCGCGCCAAGAGCGCTGCCTGCACTTGTTGCAATGCGTGACCCGCCGCCAACGGCAGCCCCGCAGCCGTTCCGAGCGCAAATACCAGCAGCGCGTTGCGCCCCCAACTGGCGCGCATCGAGCACCATGCAAGTAGCAGCGCACCCTTCATGCGTGCGCCCCTCCCTGAGGATCCACTTCCACCACCACCGTCCGTTCCATTCGCTGCACCAGTTCAAGATCGTGTGTGGCAGCCAGTACTGCCGCGCCGGCACGTTGACACTCGTCAAGAAGCAGATCCACGATCTGATCGCGCGTTCGGTGGTCAAGGCTTGCGGTGGGCTCATCGGCCAGCACGAGCGCGGGGCGTGCTACAAGTGCTCTGCACACTGCCACCCGCTGGCGTTCGCCCTGCGAGAGCCGGGTGACCGCTCGACGTAACTTTGTTCCCAGCCCAGCCCGCTGCGCGAGTTCATCTGCGCGATGGCGCACCCCTTCATCCAAAGTCAGCGCACGGTTCACATGAAATGGAAGCAGAATGTTGTCAACCACATTCAGCGCGTCAAAGAGCTGAAAGTCCTGATGCACCAGCCCCAAGCGCTGGGCGCGCAGTGTGCGAACATGGGAATCGCTGCACTCTGCAAGGTTTAGGCCGCCCACCATCACCTGGCCCGATTGGGGGGTCGCGAGTCCCGCCACGATTGAGAGCAGTGTGGATTTCCCGCATCCGCTGGGGCCCACCAGAGCTACTCGCTCACCGGCGTTCATGCTCAGGCTCTTGACGGAGAGCGCGAAACCCCCTGCCGGGTAAGCAAACTGCACTCCGCGCAGGTGAACCAGCGTTGGCGTCATGGCTCCGTCAGCCGCCGGAATTGCCGGGCTGTTCCCAGGGCTCATCAACGAATGGATAGTTAGGGTTGCCCATGAAAGGGTCTTCGCTCTCGCCGTCGGAAGGATCGATCATCACTTCTGGGCCACTGCCCATCTGGGCGCTTTGCGTCTGCGTGGGTGAAAGCGCTCCGCCCCAAAGCTTCTCATCATCATCATTGTTGCAGCCGGCCGCCGAAGGCAGCGCAGCAAGAGCGCAGAAGAGAAGTGTTGGCAGGCGTCTCATGCTCTCCATCCTACTGAGCAGCGCAACCGATGCGCCAGATTGCCCCTTTGGCATTGGAAGACTGGCTCCCCTCGAAGGTCACCAAGTAAAGGGTGCCATCGTTGGCCTCTCCAAAACTGGTGGGCAACTGGCCGCGCGTTTGTGCGATTTGCTTGGGGCCTGCGGACAGAGCTCCATCCTTTGTGCGTAGCCCCCAGATTCGGCACGACACAAGGTCGGCGTAAAGATAGACACCATCAAGTTGCGGATGGCGCGTGCCGCGATAGACGTACCCACCGGTAATGCTCACTCCCTGGTCGCGCGGGTACTCCGCAATGGGGTCGATGTAGTCCGAGCCGTACTTTCCTGGCGTTCCCGAGCGAAATGCATGAAGCCCTTCGCGTACGTTCCAGCCGTAGTTGCCGCCCTTGCGAATGATGTCTACTTCTTCATAAAGGTTCTGCCCCACGTCGCCGCCGTAGAGTTCGCCAGTTTTTCGGTCAAAGCTCATTCGCCAAATGTTGCGCAAACCATAGGCCCAGACTTCGGGTCGCGCACCTTCCGTGGTCACGAATGGATTGTCCGCTGGCACCGTGTACTTGCGTTCGCCCTGAGGCTTGTCCACATCAATGCGAATCACCTTGGCAAGCAGCGTGCCTAGATCCTGGCCGGACTTCAGTGGGTCATCCGCAGCTCCACCATCGCCCATGCTCAGATACAGCATCCCATCGGGGCCAAAGAGCGCGGTACCGCCGTTGTGGTTTGAAAACGGCTGGTCAACTTCAAGCAACAACTCCTCTGAGTCTGGCTTGACGGTGCCTCGTACGGGGTCCACGGTCCAGCGCGAGAGCCTGCTCACACGCTTGCGCGGTGCCTTGAACGCGGTGTAGTAGGTGAGAACGTTGTGATTCTGCGCATACTTCGGGTGAAAGACCAAGGAGAGCAACCCCTCTTCGTTGCCCTGGCTGTTCACCTGCGCTCTCATGTCTAGAAAGATCTTGGCTTCCGTGGTGGCAGCATCATTGGGATTAGCGATCAAGACTTGCCCGGGTTGCTCCACGATGTACATGCGTTCGTCGTTGCCGGGTTCAAAGACCACTTGCACTGGGCGAAGGAGCGGCAGTTCCGGCAAGACTCGTTGAAGGCTGAGTTTGGGGATGGAGTCAGCAACGGCGGGCGCGGGTGCAGGTGGCGTGGAAGGCGTCGCCGGTGCTGGAGGCGCCGTCACTGCAGCCACGGAAATGAGTGCGAGAAACGTGGCGGTCAGGCTGAGGACAGTACGCATATGGGCTCCAGAGAAAGACCCATCGTAGGAGCGGCGAGCCGCACCCGCGTGGTAGGGTGATTCCATGATCTACGCCTCCACGCTTGCTGTGATTTGGGCGCTTGCGGGTGCGCCGACGGCTCCGCCTGCCGAAGCCGACTTTCAATCCCTCTTCAACGGCAAAGATCTCGCAGGCTGGACCGGCGACACGGCGGGCTACACCGTGGAAGATGGTGCCATCGTGTGCGGCCCCAAGGGGACTAACCTTTTCACCGCAAAGGAGTTTGGTGACTTTGTGTTGCGCTTTGAGTTTCAGCTCACCCCCGGCGCGAACAACGGCATTGGCGTGCGGGCACCTTTGACGGGTGACGCTGCCTACGACGGACTTGAAGTTCAAGTGCTTGATAGCGATCACCCCAGATACGCCGGCAAGATCAAACCGTGGCAGCGTCATGGCAGTGTCTACGGAATCGTGGAGGCCAAGCCCCAAGGAATGAAGCCTGTCGGCGAATGGAACACTCAGGAGATCAGCCTTCAAGGGAGCCGTGTGCGTGTGACGTTGAATGAAAGCATCATCGTGGACGCGGACTTGGCGGTGGCTGCAAAGGACGGCACGCTGGACGGCAAGCCGCACCCCGGCTTGGCGCGCACCAGCGGACACATTGGGTTCCTAGGCCACGGGGACAAAGTGAGCTTCCGCAATATCCGCATCCAGCCGACTACCAAGCCCGCCGCCAATCCCGCCGAAACCAAGCCGTAGATCGCCTACCCTGCGCGCCATGGACGGCCCCAGTTCGCAATCTCCGCTCGCCGCCGCACCAAGCCCCATCGGACGCGGCTTGTCCATCATGCTCATGGCGGCGTCCATCGCCATTTTGGTGGCAGGGCTCTACTTGGTGCGCAACATCGTGGTGCCGCTACTGGCCGCAGCGTTTATCGCCATGCTGGCCATTCCGCTGTTGGTGTTGCTTCAGCGAAAGTTGGGCATACCCCGCTGGCTCTCGCTGCTCTTGGTACTCACCGTCACCATTGGTGTGGTTCTGGGAATGGGCTACTTGCTGGCGCAATCCGTAGCGCAGGTGCAGCCAGAATTGCCTGCGTACCAATTGCGCTTTGAGACCATGATGCGGGAAGCCATCGCGGGGCTGCAGGCGCGTGGTCTGAATCTCAGCACTGAAGAGGCGATCTCCCGGATGCAGGAATGGAGCATTACCAACATCGCCACAAACCTCATCGCTGCAGTGGCCACTGGATTGCAGAGCACGATGTTGGTGGTGCTGGTGACGGCGTTCATTCTTGCAGAGGCATCCACGTTGCCCGACAAGATTCGCGTGGCATTGCCCGCGATGTCCAAGGCCGGCGGTTTGCAGACGGTGTCAGACAAGGTGCGCACCTATCTGGTTGTGGTTACGCAACTCAACATTCTCATGGGCATCGCCACCTACATCGCCTGCTTGGTGATCGGCGTGCCTTTTGCACCACTCATGGCGTTCTTTGTCTTCTTCTTGAATTACATCCCCACGATCGGCGCCATCGTGGGTGGCGCCATTCCCGCCCTCTTTGCCATGGTCACCATGGGCTGGGGCGAAGCGATTGCCATGGGCTGTGTACAAGCCGTTCTTGGCGTCGTTGTGGGGAGCGCCATTCAGCCGCGCATGTTGGGAGCACGGTTGGGTCTATCACCATTGGTCGTGCTGCTGAGCTTGGTGGTCTGGGGAAACTTGTTGGGCGTGCTGGGCATGTTCTTTGCAGTGCCGCTCACCATCATTGCCAAGATCGTGCTTGATTCCACTGAAGACCTGCGTTGGATCGGCGTGCTCCTAGGTGACGGACGCAGCGCACACACCGCCGCACAAACGGCCGCCCGAGCGGACGAGTAATCAGTGCTCACCACAGAGGCCATGCAAGAGCTCGCGCAACCGCATTGCGCGGAGTTGCTCAATGCGCTGCACCATGTGAGCGACGAGCCAACCGCGAGCCAGCTCGAACGCCTGCGCAAGACGTGGCCAGCCCAGGTGGTTGCCGCAGCCGTCGAAGTGCAGTGGGCTCGCACCAAGGCGCGTGACAAGTTCGGCGCACGCGCCGCCACACTTTGGGCAGATCGTGAAGGCGTGCAGATGGCCAGCACCTCTGCGGCTGCAGCATGGAAGGCGCGCCGGTTTGCGGGCACCCGCTCGGTGGTGGACTTGTGCTGTGGGATTGGTGGAGACTTGATGGAGCTTTCACGCGTGGCGCCCGCCACAGGCGTGGACCTGAACCCTGCGCGCGCGTGGATGGCCGAGCAAAATGCCGGTGTGGCTGCGCGGTGCGCGGATGCGCTGGCGCATGGATCAGCCGCCCCACTGGTACACGCCGATCCTGGACGCCGCCGGGCTGGGCGTCGATTGCTGAACGCACAAGAGTTGGAACCGCCACTTCACTCGCTGCTCTCAGCGTGTGCGCCTGCACAGGGTGTTGCGGTGAAGTTGGGGCCCGGCATGGACTTGGAGCCTCACCACCTTCACGCCCAGGATGAACTGGAGTTCCTCTGCGAACACGGAACTCTTACGCAGCAAGTGCTCTGGCGCGGAGAATTGGCTGTTCACCCGGGCCACCGCACGGCCACACACGTGGAGCGCGCGTTGAGCATGAGCGGGCCCGCCGGAGATACCCCTTGCTCACATGACGAACGCTGGCTGCAGATGATCGCGGTGCCCTGCCCTTCGGTGGAGCGTGCGCGGCTGGTTCACCTGATTGCAGGTCACGCGCAGGAACCCGCACCGGGATTGGGCATTCTTACCGCCGACACCATTGCGGCGTCCCCCTGGCTAGAACGGCATGTGGTTGTGGCGCAGATGCCCGCGCGTGAGCAGACCGTGGCTCGTTGGCTGCGGGAGCACGGGGGTGGCACACCTGTGGTGCGTACGCGAGGCAAAGCATGCGATCCCAACGCATGGCAATCCGCACTTCGTGGTGCCGGAGACGCCACTCACACGGTGTGGATCTTGCGCACGGGATCGGCGCGGGTGGCGCTGATCACTGCACTCGCAACACACTAGCTCACCTTGAGATTGGTGAAGGGCCGCGCGTGTTCGGGCGGCAAGGGCACGGCCGCACCAGCCATGACGTGTGCACCCATCACTCGCTGAAGGTCGCGCGGATCGATGGAGGCCAACGCTTTGGCCATGTCCGGGTCAAAGTGCGAGCCTGCACACCGTTGAACTTCTGCCAGCGCATCGGGGAGTGGCTTGGCAGGGCGATATGTGCGGTTGGTGGTCATGGCGTCCAGCGCATCCGCGATGCACACCAGACGGCCCATCTGCGAAATGGCCTTCCCAGCGGTGCCATTGGGATAGCCGTGACCGTCAAAGCGTTCGTGATGCTCAAGTACGCCCGGCAACAGGTCCGCCATCTGTGGAATACCGCGCAAGATCTCTTGCCCAATCACCGGGTGTGCCGCAATGTGCCGGAACTCTTCTTCCGTCAACTGGTCTGCCTTGCGCAGGACTGCTTCGGAGACGCCGATCTTGCCGATGTCGTGCACGAGCCCGCAAAGGCGTGTGCGTTCGCACTCGTGCTCGGGCAAGCCAAATGCGCGTGCCAACAAGCACACATAATCGGCCACGCGTGCGGAATGACCGCGCGTGTACGGATCCTTGGCGTCGATCGTGGCAATGAGCGCCTGCAGTGTGCCGTCAAACATGGCGCGCTGCTCCGCCTCCAACCGTTGGGACATGCTTGTGCGCAATAGATTGCTGAGCGCAAGCGCAGCCACCCGGGCCAGCGACTGTGCCACGGACGCCAGCACTTCAACGTTGATGTTGGGTCGCGCGCTGTCGCTGAGGTACAGCAGCCCAAAGAAATCTTCGTGCAGATCCACAGGCACGCAGATCACGCGGGACATTTCCATGCCCACGAGCGTTCCAGCCATGGTCATACTCTGATCCTGCGCGTTGCTGATGATGACGGGCCCGGTTCGAGCACGGCGCAGCACCGTGCGGCTGAAGCTGCGAGTTGCTGTTTTGCCGGCAGAGGCAAGAACTTTGATATCTACACAATCTGCGGAAGGGCGCACAAAGGCGGCGTCATTGAAGCCGGTGCACTTCACCAACGTCGACACGACACATTGGTAGACCGCCTCTTCATTTTCGGCGTTGTGAATGTGATGGCTGCCCTCAAGGACGGCTTCCAGTTGCTCCGCGCTCAGCGCCACGGGCTGGACGGGCTGAACCACTTCGCATGCGGTGTCGTCGGCCTTCGAGTGAATCGTGCTGGAGCCCACCTCAGCGTTGCGCTCCACGTACTCAAGCGTGACTGGACCGATATCCAGGCGGTCGCCCGGTCGAAGCCTGAGCGATTGGAACATGCGCAACTTCACACCGTTCACGCGCGTGCCGGAACTACTGGCACAATCCATCACGCGCCAGTGGCCGCCCCCATCATCGTGCGCATTCCACTCCAAGATGGCATGGTCGCGGCTTACGGCTGGATCAGACACCACCAAAGAACTGGTGGGGGAACGTCCGATTTTTACAGTATCGGGGTACGGGAGTCGGTAACGAACATCTCCCGTGCCCGTTGGGGCGCGGGAAACCAGCCATTGATCGGGCATGGTTTCTTGCATCAAAAATGGATTCGACCAAAGACCGTCTACGGCTCAGGCTCGTGCTACCATTTTTGACCGGCCTCACCCATCTGCACCGGACGCTCCGGCTGTGCGGCCTTTCAATTCGTCTGACCCCGTACTAGGAGCTCGCCATGGCTGGTGCCGACACTTTCACTTTCACTGACGCCAACTTTGAAGCCGAGGCGCTCAAGTCCTCAATGCCTGTCTTAGTGGACTTCTGGGCCGAGTGGTGCAGCCCATGCCGCGCGCTGGGCCCCACCATTGACCAGATTGCCACTGAGTTGAAGGGCAAGGCCAAGGTTGGAAAACTGGACGTTGACACTAACCAGCAAACGGCCCTGAATTACGGGGTCCAATCCATCCCCATGTGCGTCTTGCTCAAGGATGGCAAGCCCGTGGCCAAGTGGGTGGGAATCAAGTCAAAGGCCGAATATGTGAAGGCCATTGAAGCGGCCGTCTAACGGTATATTGCCCCCCTTGACATTTTGGGCCTGTAGCTCAATTGGAAGAGCGCATCCATGGCATGGATGAGGTTGTCGGTTCGAGCCCGATCAGGTCCACTGGCTAGGTTTTCTGGCACTGCGCACAGGTCTGCCCTTGAGATTCGGTTACTAGGGCGGCGGTCAAACTCGAGTATGAACTCGGCCCTCACGGCAGCGAACATCTCTGTCGCCTGATTGAAGCTGGCGCTGGCGAGCTGTTGACCTAAGCGTGCGAAT
>CAZXGD010000030.1:35824-37253 GCA_964640485.1 uncultured Isosphaeraceae bacterium
CTCTGTCGCCTGATTGAAGCTGGCGCTGGCGAGCTGTTGACCTAAGCGTGCGAATCGCGGGCCGGGGGCGGTCCGCTCAACTCAAACGCGCTAGACATGCGATCAACCTCGGAGGCTGGCAGTCCCGCTTCGTGCGCTAAGGCGCGCCACCCCTGCACAGTGGCCTTGCAATTGTCGATAATCGAGCGAGCGTCCTTTGCCGAAACGCGAAACCAGGCGGCCGCGCTGAGCGCCAGATCAAGGTCGCATGCATTGTCATCTTCCGTGACATTGAGCCGGAGTTCACGAGAATTCGGGTTGGGGTTCATGTCGAAGGCCGGAGCCAAGCGCCAACCTTTGCGTGGATCCAGCAGGAACCCATGGTTGCGCAGGTGATCATCCGTGTTGCTCACAAGCATGTTGAAGACGATTCTGGTCCACAATTCGCGCAGGTCGGCGCTGGGTTTGGTGCCGAAGCGCATGAGGACCTCCGCAATCTCCAGGTAGCTGGCGCCAGTCGATGCGTCATCGCCGTCGTGATGCGATGTCATGGTCATGGCTGATGCGAAGTGAATGCGGTCCTGCGCGGATGTACGGTCAAAGCGCGCTGACAGAAACGTGTGATGTTTGCTTGCGAACTGCTGCAGCTGCCCGTCCGGTACCTGGATCCCGCATCGCAGCGCAAGCTGGTGCACAACCCATTCCCAAGCGCCGACATCGAACTCATCGTTCACGCTCGGGAACTTTGCCATGTACAGGCGACGCGACGGATCCTCCACAGCGCACTTAGGGCGGGCGCCGCCGAGCGAAGCGCCAGGAGCCAGGAGAAGGAGCAGTTGAGCGTCCACCTGATTGCCAAAGTCGCCGTCATCCTCCTCAAACTGGCGACACGCAGCTTCCAGCTCGCGCAGGCGGACAAAAGGTGGTGCTGAGTTTGGGCTGCCTGACTCAGCGAACTCGGATTCTCCGGGGTGACGGAGGCGCAACGCGCCGAGGCGAAATCCATCATGAACACCGAGCAAGTACTCGGACGTCTTCAGCCTGCGCTTGTTAGCCGCGCCTTTGCCCTGGAGTCGCGCAAACCGACGATCCATGAGCCTTCGACCCCAGCGGTCCGGGCTTGCGTCTTCGAAGACACCGAAGAGATTGCCATCAGGTGCAAGGTGCTTGCCACTCAAATTGGGCAGCGCAGGATCCAATTGAAATCCATGAATGACCTCTTTCGAGAGGACATCTCGCGCGAACTCGAAGTCGAATACCTCCCGGGCGCCGGCATCATGGACACCCAAGTGCCCAAGCAAGAACGGCCCCCTGCTATCCCAATCTGCGTGGACTTCAATGGACGAATTCACGGAGTGCAGTCCCTTCGTTACCGCGAGCGCCGCACTCGACCCGACTTGAGCAGCTTCGCATCCTGAAGATCACGACCGACCTGGTCTTCTGTGCACAC
>CAZXGD010000031.1:0-21189 GCA_964640485.1 uncultured Isosphaeraceae bacterium
GCTGAGGATTCTTGTGGCGAGTGTCACGGGCGTCTCAGGCTAGCGTACGCTCCTCTGCGCGGCCATGCAAGCCGGAACCCCCGGTTCCGATGCATCGGTATAGAAACTCTCCGCCCACAAGAGGACCGAAACCAGTCGAAAGAGAATATTGCTCGGCAGTTGATTGAGAATCCGCGGGGTGTTCAATTCCGCGCGCAGGAGTCCGCTCTCAAGCGCATAGTTCAGCCCCGCCTTCGGCAAACCTCCCCGTTCTACAACTTGCTTCACGATGCGGGTGGTGGCGTTGGTGAACCCATCCTTCTTGCGACGCCAGCAAATGTCGTCAGGCAGCCCGTGCTCAGCGCAGCGCCTCAGCACAGACTTGCCGTAACCATTCGCAATCAACAGATCTGGTTGGACTTTGAAACCAAACTCCACCATGCGGTAGTCCATGAACGGGCAGCGCGTTTCAAGACTCACCGCCATGGACACGGCGTCTCCATACTGAAGCAAGTTGGTAAGTCCGTGTGAATGAGAGAACAGCAGTTCCCGATTCAGATTGTTCGTGTTGAAGTCAATGTGGTGAAGTTGGTGCGGCTCTGCACTGTTGGCTTCGGCCGAAAGGATCTGCCCGGCATGCCATCGATTGGCTTGCCGCTCATACAGCGAACTGCTTAAAAAGCGCGCGCAGTCCTTGGCAAACCGCGCCCATCCCTCCGCATAAATGACGGAACGGCAACAGGTGGCAAACTGACCCACGCGCCCTGAGAGCAGTCGATCCATCCCCGCAAAGAGTGCAAACTGCGTGTATCCGCACAGGAGTTCGTCAGCGCCTTGGCCCTCAATCATCACCGTCAGGCTCTTGCGCGCGGCTCGACACAAGTTGAAGTACGGCACAATGGCGGGCGAGGTGTGCCCGGAATCAAGATGCCAGATGCAGGTGCGCAAGTCGTCCATGGTGTCTTCATCGCGTGCCTGCGGCACCGCGGTGGACTTGTGCCCAAACATGCTGGCCACCCGCTGGGCTGTTGGTAACTCAGACTTCTCCACAGGCTCATGCCACGCGGTGTACGTCTCCAACTGCTGATTGCACTTGGCGCTGATGAGCCAAGCCAATGCTCCGGAATCCAAACCACCGGAAAGGCTGAGACCGATGGGCATGTCTGAACGCAAACGAATTCTGATGGCGTCCATCAGAATGCGCTCAAACTCCTCCACGGCTTCTGGTGTATTGACAATGGTGCGCTGGGTGGGGTACTCCCAAAACCGCGTGGTGCGATGCGCCGCTTCCTGGCCCCCGCCCAGTTCCAGCTCTTGATAGCTCGCTTGCGGAAAACGCTCCACGCCTTTGAACCACGAGAGCGGATGCTCCCCCCCGGTACCGAACTTCAGAAACAATCCAATGGACGAATGTTCTGGCGGAGGCGTGCACCCGGTGTACGCAAAAATCCCTTTGGCTTCAGAGCACACCACCAGGGTTCCCTGATGGATGTAGGTGTGAAGCGGCTTCACTCCAAAGCGATCGCGCGAGATGACAAACTTGCCCGTCTTGGTGTCACCAAAGATCGCCGACCACATGCCGTTGAACCGATTAAAGCAGCGCGGGCCCCACCGAATGAGCGCTTGCAGCAGCACTTCAGTATCCGAGTGCGTGCGAAACTCCGCCCCCTGCGCCTCGAGCTCTGCACGCAATTCCACGTAGTTAAAGATCTCGCCGTTAAAGACAAGACAGTAGCGCCCGCATGCAGACCAAAACGGCTGATTGCTTTCCGCCACGATGTCGATGACGGCGAGTCGAACATGCCCGAAAGCGAATCGACCCTGAGGATCCACATGTTGGCCACGTGCGTCGGGACCGCGGTGCTTGATGACTTCAAGCACTCGGCCAATACGCTCTGACGCGTCCTCCGGCAGACGCGCGGTGAGAGAAAGAACAGCAAAGACTCCACACATGGACTATTTCAACGGGGGCAGGTTCACCACCCCAGTCTTCTCCCAGTCGCGAATGTTGGCGATGGAATCCACCATGGTTTTGGAGGTTCCCGCCACCAGCGCCGAACGAACGGCGGGGTCGCGCCAATTGGGGGGCGGCACGTTGTTCAGGTAGTCGGCCGTAAATGCGGCGCGCCATTCTGCGATGCCAAAGTTTTTCTCTTTGCTCACGTAGGCGGGGTCCCGACCACCATCAATCACTTGGTCAATTCGAAACGAGAGACCTGCCCACAATGCAAACCCCGTGGCACCGGCGTCCACTGCCGGAATGATCTGCTCTTCCATAAACTGACGTGGCGGCAGCACGCGGCACGCGGGCGCCACGCCGCCGGGCGCCCAGTATGGAAACACCGTGGGAATCACCGGCTTGCCGCGCGCGAGAAGTTTGGCCAGCCCCACCTGCGCCATGCGCCACGCGCGCCCATCTGCGCGCACGCTCTCCGGCGTTCCGCGAATGCTGTTGGGGCTTCCGGGCACGATCATCTTGGTGTCGTAGTACTCATAGATGCTCACGCTCACCCAGTCCACGTCTGCAAGCACCGGCACGCAGGCGTCGGCGGCCTTCTTAAGCGTGGCTTCCTTTGCCTGATGCGAGGCCTGCCCCCAACCCTTGCCGTCAATCCAATACGAGAGGTTGGGCAAACCGTAAAAGGACCACTTGGAATCTGGGTAGGAGAGCTTCACCGCGCGCAGCGCACCCGTCATGGCCTTGACGGCGCGCTTGTATTCCAAGGACTCTGCGGGGCGATTGAGGTCAGCAAAGAATGGCTCCTCAAAATCGAGCATCATCCAAGGGGCGGGTTTGCCTCCGGTCTTGGACTCGATCTGCTTCAGAATCGAGTCAACATCAATGATGCCTGTGGTGTACGACTCAGGATCTTGGTTGATCTGCCCCCATCGTTCCACCCCCATGGCGCGAACCTTGACCGCCGCTTGGCGATCAGGAATTGAGTCATACAAAAGAATCAGCGGCGCACGCGCACCTGAAGGTTCCGCCGGTTTGGACTCTTGAAAATGGGGCACCACGGCGCATGCCACCGATGCGGTGAGCGCCAACGAGGTCATCAGCAAGAAACGTGCCCATATCATTGGTTGGAGTCCATGAATTGACGGAACAGCGCGCAGAAACCACACAAAGTGTACCGAAGGCGGTTTCTACGATTGAAACTGCCCACCAGTTCAACTCCGTCGTGCCGATTGATCTTCGGCTAGACCACCCCGTAGCGTTTGTGGAATCGGCCGCATGACACCTCAGAACATGCTCGCACAAAGCGTGCCAATCTCATGACCACGGGCGGGCGACCGCAGGTAGCGGTGATCTACCACTTTTATCCACACTATCGCAAGGCGATCGTGGAGCAACTTGCGCGAAGCCAATGCGCGGACTTCACCTTTATCGGCGATGACCACGAGTACTTGCATTCCATCGAGCCGGCCAAGCTCAGTGCTGCGGTGAGATTCAAGCTGGCGCCCACACATCACGTGGGAGGGCCGTTCATGTGGCAATGGGGCGCGTTTACGGCGTGCCTGAGCCCGAAGTGGGACACCGTGATCATGCACGCGGTGCCGCACTGGCCATGTACATGGATGGGCGCGCTGGCGGCCCGACTCTTGGGTAAGCGCGTCTTCTTCTGGGGGCACGGATACCTCTCGCGGCCGCAAGGGCTCAAGGGGATCATCCGCCGCATTTTCTACGCGCTGCCCCATCAGCACATGTTCTATGGGCGCATTTCTAAGGCGCACGCGCTTCAGAGCGGTTGGCCCGCAGAAAAACTCCACGTCATTTACAACAGCATGGATCTTGCGGAACAGTTGGCGGCGCGCGAGAGAGTGAGTGCCGATCGCCCTGCGGAGATTCGGCGCCAACTCTTTGGTTGCGACCGCACTCCCGTGGTGACGTGCACCACTCGTCTCATCGGAATGCGACGGCTGGATCTCTTGATGGACGCCATGGCCCTGCTCAAACGCCGGGGAATTGCCGCAAACTTGCTGCTGGTGGGGGACGGCCCGGAACGAGCTGCACTTGAAGCACACGCTCAACGCGCCGGCGTGCGCGTGCATTTTGAGGGCGCCTGCTATGACGAGCACCGCTTGGCAGAGTTGTTGTTGGCCAGCAGCGTGACTGTGGCGCCCAGCAGGATCGGTCTCACCGCCATCCACAGCATGACCTATGGCGTACCCGTGGTCTCGCACGATGACCCCGATGACCAAGGACCCGAGTGGGAAGCCATCGTGCCGGGCAAGACCGGATCGCTTTACACCAAGGGCGACGTGAGTTCATTGGCGGATGCCATTGCACATTGGATCCAGTCGCCCTATCCGACGGCCGCGGTGCAAGAGGCATGCCACGCCCTCATTCATCGATTCTGGAATCCTGAGTATCAGCGGCGAGCGATTGAACGCGCCGTGTGCGGCAGCCAGGCAGATGACTTGTTTGACCTGAGAGAGCGCGCACCCCAACCGCCGCGCTGACTAGAAGAGTCGCCCCTGCTCTTGGGGTGTCAGGCGCTCGCGAGGCCCTGTGTACTCCTCATAGTCGGCGTTGGGATTGGCGCGCATCCACGCCAGAAAGGCGCTCACACTTGCCGGAGAGGCGTCCTGCCTCCACGTTTCACCCAGCACGACCTTGATCCCCAGCCACACGTGCGCGTGCGCGTTGCGCTGGGCCAACCCAGCGTGTGGGCGCAGCAGCGGCTGAATCTCCTGCGCCACCCGCCGAACCTGTTCATTCACCAGGGCCAATTGCGCATCGTCCATCTTCCACACGATATCTGCGTGCAGCCGAGGGCTCACTGAGCGGTAGTTCCGTACCCTTCCCTTTGTGCTGGACCCACTCTCCATGACGAGCTTCATTGCTGCCCTTGCCTTGTTCGCCCCGCCCGAGGTGACGCCCCCACCTGTCTACGACATCAAACCCCTTCCCGGATTCTCATGGGACCTCTTCGCCAAGGAGCCATTGGTTGAAGACCCGGTGGCCTTTGCGATTGACGAACAGGGCAACATCTACGTGGCCGAGAGCTTTCGCCAAGAAAAGGGCGTTGAGGACAACCGGTCCAGCAGCTTTTGGCTTCAAGACGACTTGCAACTGCAATCCGTTGCGGATCGTCTGAAGATGTATGAGAAGTGGGCCTCGAAGCGCGAAGGCGGAATGGACTACTACCGCAAGCAAGAAGATCGAGTGGTGAAGTTGGTGGACACCAATGGCGATGGTGTGCCAGACGCCAAGACGCTCTTCAGCGGACCCATGAACAATCCGGAGGATGGCACGGGCGCAGGGCTGCTCTGCGTGGGCGGAAAGGTTTGGTACACGTGCATTCCTCACCTTTGGCAGTTTCAAGACACCACTCACGATGGTGTGGCGGATGTGCGCACACAAGTGTTCAGCGGGTTTGGCATTCGCACCGCACTGCGCGGCCACGATATGCACGGGTTGGTGCAGGGGCCTGATGGACGTATCTACTGGAGCATCGGCGACCGCGGGTACAGAGTCACCACCAAAGAGGGTAAGGAGCTTGCGCGAACCTTTACCGGCGCGGTCTTTCGTTGCGAGCCCAACGGCGACAACCTAGAAGTCTTTGCACACAGCTTGCGCAATCCGCAGGAATTGGCCTTCAATCAATGGGGTGATCTGTTCACTGGCGACAACAACAGTGATGCGGGCGACCGCGCGCGCATCGTCTACATCATGGAAGGGGGCGAGACCGGCTGGGACATGAACTACCAAACGCTGGAGGGGCAAAACCAGCGCGGCCCATGGAGCCAGGAGCACACGTGGTGGAAGTGGGACGCCCAAGACAAGGTTCGGCCCGCGTGGACCCTGCCACCGATCGACCATCAAACCGATGGACCTTCGGGCCTTGCGTTCTATCCGGGCGTGGGCTTCCCAGAGCGATACAACAACCACTTCTTTCTCTGTGACTTTCTCGGGGGCGATGAATACAGCCGCGTGATGAGCTTTGCTGTTGAGCCCAGCGGCGCGGGCTACGCCGTGGTGGATGCGCACCCGTTTGTAAACGCTGTGCTGGCCACCGATGTTGAGTTTGGCTACGACGGGCGCATGTACATCAGCGACTGGTCCAACGGTTGGTACAGCGATCACACCGGGCAGATCTTTCGCGTGTGGGACCCCGCGGGCCTAGAGAGCCCATTTGTGCAAGAAACTCAGGAGATCTTTCGAGCCGGGTTCGCTCAGCGCGACTCTGATGAACTGCTCATTCTGCTCACCCATCCGGATATCCGAGTTCGGCAGCGCGCCCACTTGGAACTTGCCGGTCGCGGCAGCGCGGTACAGCCGTTGTTGCAGGTGTTTGTGTCTAACAGTTCGATGCCGATCGCGCCTCGACTCCACGCGCTGTGGGCGCTGGGTGTTCAGGCTCGCCTCGCACGCGGTTCAACGGCCGCAGATGCTGCAGAAACCTACGCGGGCGCCGAGCCCCTCATCGTGGCGGCGCTGGCGGATGATCATGTGGAGATTCGCAGGCTGGCCGCACGGCTCGCCGGCGATGCGCGCTTCGTCACCGCCGCCGAGCCCCTCATGAGCCTGCTTTCCGATGACGACCTTCGCGTGCGCGCTCAGGCGGCAATCGCGCTTGGAAAGTTGCAGCACAAAGACGCCATTCCCAATCTCTCTGCGGTGATCTGGGAAAACGACGATCAAGATCCATTCCTGCGTCACGCGGCGGTGATGGGTTTGGTGGGCATGGACGCCCCAGACAAAATCTATGAGTTGGCCGCGGATCAGTTTGCGCAAAACCGCCTCGCTGCCGTGCTGGTCATGCGCCGTACGGGGGACCCACAATTGGCGCGTCTGCTGCACGACCCGGATCTGCGCGTGGCCACCGAAGCAGCGCGCGCGGTGAATGATCTTCCAATTGTTGAGGCGCAGGCGGCATTGGCGGCGCTTGCCGATGTGTACGCCAGCTCTCGCGCTCAAACGCCAGATGTCACTCCCGTGAACAATCAGTGGAAGCGGGAACTGTGGGCAAATCAAAAAGGTGTGATGGCTGAGCAATTGGCCAGCGCCGAGGTTTTTGCCACGCCGCCCACAAGAACCGACGCTGCCGAAGAAGCAGTTGGCTTTACCAAAGCCGGCAATGACTACGTGCAACGGTTGACAGGCTTCTTCACCGCCCCCGTTGACGGCGAGTACACGTTTGTCATCGCCAGCGATGATCACGGCCAGCTTTCCCTTTGCGAGGACGGACTGCCTGAACACGCCAAACCTGTCGCGCGAGTACAGAACTATGTCAACCCGCTCTCGTGGAACTCGCAGCCGGGGCAACGCAGCGCACCCATCGCGCTTCAAGCAGGCCAAAAGGTTTGGCTGGACGCTCGCGCACTGCAACAGGGTGGTGGCGATCACTTGGCCATTGGAGTGATCCACCCCGACGGACACACCGAGGGGCCTATTGGCAGTTACATCGGTGACGTGTCGGTCGTTCCGCTCTTGCGCCGCGTCATCAACGCCAACGTGCGCCAAGGCACAGCGGCCAACGCCGCCGCCCTGGCCGATCTGGCGCGCAACCCGGCTCTTCCACCCATCGTGCGTGCAGAAGCCGTGGCAGCGTTGATTGACTTCATGCAGCCGGGCGCTCGCGATCGCGTGAATGGTCATTGGCGACCTGTTGACCCAGCACCTCGCGATCAAGCCGCGTTTGTGCAGGTTCTCAAGCAGCGCGTGCCGAGCCTGGTGGCCAACGGCACTGCCGACGTGCGCGCATTGGCCCGCCAACTTGCGAGCACCTATTCAATTCCCATGGACAGCGGCGCTGCACTCGCCACCGTGCTTGACTCCACCAAGCCGGTGGCCGAACGCGTGGCGTGCCTTCAACAACTGACGCAAGACGGGGACTCTCACGCCTCTGAAGCCATTGAGGCCGCGCTTGCCAGCAGTGAGCCGCGATTGCGCTCTCAAGCGCGCACTGCGCTGGCAGCCATGGATCCCGCAAAGGGTGTGCCACTGCTCGTGACCGCACTGCGCGAAGGTTCCACGGCGGACCAGCAGGCCTCCATTGCCGCGTTGGCCAGCACCAACACGCCACAGGCGCAAGCCGCCGTGGCCGAGCAGGTTGACCGCCTTGCCAACGGCACACTGCCCAGCGCACTTGTTGTTGATGTGGTGGAAGCTGCTGAAGCCACCCCCGCACTCAAGCCGCGCGTTGAAGCGTGGCGCGCATCATTGCCCAAGGACCAACCCTCAGCGGCGTGGATGGATTGCGCGCAGGGGGGCGACGCAGAACGGGGCAAGTACTTGGTGAACTACCACTCGGCTGCTGCGTGCCTGCGCTGCCACACCGTTGAGGGAACGGGCGGTCATGCGGCGCCGCCGCTTGCGGGCGTGGCCACGCGGCTCACTAGGCCTCAACTTGTGCTCAGCCTGCTGGAGCCCAACGCCCAAGTTGCAGAAGGCTTTGGCCCCGTGAGCGCAATGCCCGCCATGGGCACCATGCTCACGCCACGGCAGGTGCGCGACATCGTTGAGTACCTCTCGACGCTTAAGTAGTCGCCTACAGCGTCCAGGCGCCCAAGAGGATTCCCAAGTCCGCACCGTCCACGACGCCGTCGTTGTTCAGGTCTGCGGGCCCGCCGGTCTGACCCCACTCGCCTAGCAACGAGCCAAGGTCAGCGCCATCCACGATGCCGTCGTTGTTCAGGTCGCCCAGCACGGGTGGGGTGCCTCCCTCAGTAAAGAACTTGGATGCGCCCGTGGCCACATTGTTGGCCCAGTCCGTAGCGGTCACCCAATACTCCACGCTGGTGGCGCGGGGGCGAGCGGGCATGACGCCCCGCCACTGATTGTTGCCCGACCACTTCATGGCCACTTGCTGCGTGGCACCGCCATTGTCCTTCCAGTTCAGAAAGATGCCCTTGTCATGGAAGCCGCGGTCGCTGGTCATTGAATCAAAGATCTGCGTGCGCACAACATGCGCCTCAGGCTGCGCTGCCGGCACAATCTGCGTCACCGCAATGATGCGCGGCGCAGTGGTATCAACGGCACCCGTTGCGTTGCGATAGAACCGGTTCTGAAAGTTGCCGCTCTCGCCCTGTGCCGTGATGACGTCGTACCGGCCATCGCCGTTGAAGTCCGCCACCTTGATGTCGATGGTGGCGTCAGACTGCGCGGGAAAGAGCGTGGTGTTCTGCGTGAACACACCTGCGCCGTTGTTCACATAAAGGCGCTCAATGGAGCCCAAGCTTCCGATGATCAGGTCCAGGTCACCGTCGTTATCAATGTCAATGAAACGGCTGTCGTTGTCATCGATGGCGCTGTTTGGCGAGATATTGCCGCTAATCACGGTCCACACGGTGCCGGTGCCGTTGTTGCGCCACAGGTTCTCCGCGCCGCCATTCACTCCGATCAGATCCAAGTCGCCATCGCCGTCAATATCGCCTGCATCAAAGCTGTATGCGTTGCTGCTGTTGGGCAGACCGGTCTGATTGGAGAACTTGCCGGTGCCATCGTTCTTCCAGAGTTTGGAGGGGCTGCCCGCGCCTGCGCGTGTGGCCACAAAGATGTCCAAGTCCAAATCGTTGTCGCAGTCAAAGAAAAAGATGTCCATCTGCTCGCTCAGGTTGCCCGCGGGCAGATTGCTGGCCGTGACATCGGTGTAAACGCCCGTGCCGTCATTCAAGTACAGCTTGGGCTGCCCGCTGCCAAACCGGCTTGCCGTTCCGCTGTTACAGAAGATCAAGTCAAGATCTCCGTCATTGTCCACGTCTCCAAATTGTGCGCGGGCGCTGGAGAGCGTGAGGTTGGGCAAGCGCGCTGCGCTTTGGTCCACAAAGTTTCCGCCGCCGGTGTTCACGAGCAGAATTGGACGCTTGTTGAAGTCCTGCGCCAGAATCAAGTCCACATCGCCATCGTTGTCAATGTCGCCGGCTTCGACCCCGCGGAACCACCCGGTCACGCCAGGGGCGCGCGCATCGGTCTCGTCAGTAAAGAAGCCCGAACCGTTGTTGATGTAAAAGCGTGGCTTGAGCGCGGTGCCCGCGGAGCTGTACCCCTGACCGTTGGCCCACACGATGTCCAAGTCGCCGTCACCGTCGACGTCCACAACGGTGCACTGGTTGGAATACTCCGCTTGCACCGGAAACCTGGTGGTGGTTTCTTGAACCCATTGCTGGCCGAATGCGGACACTGAAGCTGCCAGCGCCGCCATGCCCATCAGCAGCGTGGATCCGCGCAAAGAGGTGCGGGCAATGAGACAACGGCTCGGAAGTGTGGTGTTCATCATGTTGAAAGTGGTGTTGACTGCCAAACATATCACCCTTGGGCTGCAATCGAAGCATTTTGCCGTGGTTATCTCTCTGAAAGTGGCGGAATCACCCGGCAGTGACGGATAGTCTTGGGCTCCATGGTCAGCAAACTGGCGGCCGGCATCGTTGTGCTCCTCAGCGTGACCGCCCATGCGGCTGCCCAGAGCAACAATGCGGTCGAGATGTACCGACAGGCATTTGCCGCATTGGGCAAGGAACCCTACGGCAGGGCTGCGACCGGACTGATCACCGCTGAAGACCGCAGTTTTCTTGCATCGCTGGGGCCGGTGCTGAGTTTTGGCGCTCGCCAGCGGGTGGAGGCAATCCTGCTGAAGGCAAGCCCCGCTATTCAATTGCTCAAGGAAGGCACCAAGGCACGCAAGGCTGACTGGGAGTTGGACAAGAGTCAGGGGTTCAATCTGCTCCTGCCGCATCTCTCCGCCATGCGTGAGGCTTCACGACTCTTGAACGCAGAGGCGTTGATCGCGGCGACAGATGTGGATCGCGGCGGCGTGTTGGAATCTCTGACCGCGATGGGAATGCTCAGCGCACATGCGGGGCAGGACAAGGTGCTCATCTCTTCGATGGTGGGCGCGGCGATGGGCACTTCGCTCACGGACGCCGCCGCCGTGGCTATTGAAGGCGGCGCGGTTGATCAGAAGAATGCCGCGCAACTCATGGAGGCCCTCGGACCGCTGAAGGCGCCAGACGCTTATCGATTTGGCGAGGCGGTGCGCGGTGAGTACGGCATGCTTCAGTCTTATCTGAACGGCCCCCAAGGGGCTGCCGAACTCAAGCAGATGGCTCAAGACAACAATATGAGCGATTCTGAGCGCGCTCAACTGAGCTCTCCAGAGCAAGTGAGCTCCATGCTGCGGCAATGCAAGGGTATCTATGAACAGGCCGCCGCAGCATTTGACAACCCTGATCCTGAGGCGGCCCGACGAGACCTAAGGCAACTGGAACAGTTTGTCGCGGGTGGACGTGCGGGGCCGCTGGCCAAATTGGTGGTGCCCAGTTGGACAAACGTGCTTGAGGCGAAGTTGCGCGTTCAGGCGCAGATCGCCGCGCTGATTGCGCAGTTGAAGGCGATCGCTGAAGGTGACTTAAAGGAGCAAGACTTTCTGAATGCTGCGCTCTTGCTTGCGCGAGCGGCAACTGCGGCGGGTGCATTGCCTGAAGAGACACAAGACGGCATTGAACTTCTACGAGTGGCGCCGGAAGCACTGGACGCCATCGCGCTGACGCGCACGCAAAACATGTTGGACCGCGCCAGACTCTCGGTGGTTGGGCCGCTCACGTTGGCGGCACAACTCAAGAAGTGTGACTTTAAGATTCTGCGCATGCCGGAGCCCAGTCTTGACGCACGCCTGTTGGGCGGCGTGCGTGCGGCCACACGGCTGGCGCTGGCCGATGCACTGAACGCCGCGCGAACTCACAAGCAATCCGGTGCTGCGGTGCCCTCACTCACGGCCGCCTTTCGCGCCTCGGCGCTGTTGGCCACCGATCCCACCCTGGCGCGCGCACGAGTGGCGCAGTCAATCTGGGTTGAGGCCACCGAGGCCCTGCAGCAGTGTTTGGCCATCGGGCCGTTGCCCGCCGAACAGCAGGCTCAACTCGAACAGGCCCTTGCCACGCTGCCTGCGGGCGATCCATTTGGCTGGCGCAAGGGCTTTGAAACCGACGTTGCCCGAACGGTGCGCTGGAATCAAGGGTGGCGCGCAGGTGGCGCCACCACAGAAGCCACAGAACAACGCGAGCGCATTTTGAAGCAGCGGGGAACGTCAGCTGCACTCGCACGAATTGCGCTGTTGGTGGTGCTGAGCGGCCAGGATGACACGTTGCCCAGCCATGAGTCTCCGGCCATGGAGCGCCTAACCGATATCTGGCCAAGAGCCGGGCTGGACGCCATTCGCACACTCGAAGCCGCTCTGCGTCAGCAAGCGCAGAAGACCTCCGCCGCGGACAGCATTGACATGAGCGTGTTGGATGTGCCCTATGACCTGCCGCTTGAAGAGCAAAAGTCGCTCTACCGAAAGCTCGATCCCACCCGGGGTGTGGTGTTGATTGACGCCGCTGCCTTGCAAAGCCAAGCCACGGCCGATTACATCAAACCCTTCGACTTGCTGAAGGCGCTATCGAATAAAGCGCAACCTGCCGAAGTCGGGAATGATGGTGGTGCCACCCGATGACAGCGGCATAGGCGCGGGAAAGTACACGCACCAAGCCTTGCCCACGATCATCTGCCTCGGCACCACACCCGGCTGCGCGTCGCCAAAAGTAGTAAGCGCCAACTTGTGGGCGCGGCCCCACAGGCGGCTGTCGCGGCTGTGACTGGAATTGTCCCCCAGCATCAGAAAATCATCGGGGCCAAGGCGGGCGGGATTGTTCCAATCAGTGCCGAACCCAGCGCCTGTGACAAACTCACCGTTCATGGGGAACTGATTGCGCTGGTCGTGCATCACCGGTCGGTAGTACAAGTCGCGGTCCACGCGCACGCGGTTGAGCGTGAAGGGCGCGCGGCTCTCAAAGGTCCACGAAAGGCCAGGCGCCGAAGGACCATTCGGGTCAATTGGGTTGGCCACATGCTGTTCAACGGTTCGGTTGTACTTGCTTGCGGAGGCGATCCGCTCACTCAAGCTCGCAAACTCGTAAGGCCACTGCCCCACCACTCGTCCGTTGACAAAGACCCACAGCTGTTGATCCACGTGCCAGAACTCGAGCGCCAGAAAGCCATCGCTGCTGGGCGTAAAGGCAAACTCCGCCGTGCCCAAGACGTTTCCACCCTCTGACTCTTCACGCTGCACGCGCGCGTGACCATCACCCTGCACCGTAAACCGCAACAAGTGTCTACCCGCGGTCAGCGCGAACTCCGTGCTGAACCCCGCCATGTCTGCGCACTCCACTGAAGCCGTGAGCCGCAAGTCACGCACGCCGTACACGCGTTGGGAACGCCACGCGGGATTGGTGAACGTGGCCATGGCGTTGGTGCCAGTACCCGCGTCCTCGGCGAATCGCAGCGCGTTGTAAGAGTTCCAATCGTCAACCGGCCACGCGGCAATGTCCCACTCCAGCGTGGCCTTGCCGGGGCCAGCAAATGTCCATGCTCGCTGCGGTGGCTGATTGGATGCGGGTGCCACCCCCTGCCACTTGGCAGCGTTTGGGCCGCGCGCCTTCCAGGGCGGCCCGGGCCACTCCGCGCGCATGCCGCTCTCCAACGTGGCGATTGATTTCACCGGCTCATAGTCGCTGTTGTAAATGGGTTGCCACACCGCACGCTGCACGTACTCCGGCTTGCGCTCAATCTTGAGCGCATCGCTCGAGGCGCCTGGTGGCCCGGTGAACACATCGCCGTCAACGATCAGAAATGTCTCGTTAGGCAATCCCACCAACCGCTTGATGAAGTTCTGCGCATCGCCAACGGGGTCGGTGGGGTTCTTAAAGACCACCACATCCCAGCGCTGCGGTTGGCTCACCAGAAACAATGGCTTGAGCACCAGCACGCGATCGCCCGCACGAACATTGGCAGCCAGCTCAGTGCGCTCCATGAGTCCAATGGGCATGCGCTGACTGATCATGGGGTCAACCTGCGGGAATGCCGGGAACCCCGAGGTGACAATGGGGCTGGCATCCGAGGCATACTCAAAGCCAGTCACCGGACTGTCGATGCGAACGTGCGCACCCATCAGGGTGGGCCCCATGCTGCCCGTGGGAATCACAAACCCTTCAAGCACAAAGCCGCGAAACCCCATGGCCAGCGTAAAGGCCACCGTGAGCGACATGAGCGTGCCCACGACGTCGGATTGGCCTTTGGATTCCTGATCTGCGGCGGCTTTCATGTGCCCCGGATCGTAGCCGCGACACTGCGGCGGTAGCCTGAGGGCCTGTGAGATCACACCAAGAAAGGAACACCAAATGAAGAGTGGAATACTGATCGGAGTGGCGGCACTGGCATTTGCGGCGGGAGCCACCATGGGTTGGGCACCGCAGGACACCAGCAAACCCAAGCCGCCTGCGGCCGCCGATGATGCCGCCGCAAAGGCCGAAGCGGACATGATGAAGATGTACGAGGCGTATGCCAAGCCCGGCGTGGAGCACGCCCGCTTAGCCAAGAAGGTGGGCACATGGAACCTTGCAGTGAAGTACTGGCCCATGCCGGACATGGAGCCAGGCACGACACAAAACACCAGCACCTTTGTCATGGAAGTTGGCGGCCGCTACCTCTTGGAGCGCGTTGAAGGCCTGAAGGCTGAAGAGCCCTGGGGCAAGTTCTTGGGGCTAGGCATCACCGGCTACAACAACGGACTCAAGAAGTATGAATACTCGTGGATGGACTCCATGGGCACCGGCATCATGAACGGCGTGGGTACAGCCAATTCCAAGGGTGACATCTCTTGGACCTCTGAGGGCTACGACCCCATGCAAAACAAGGTGATCAAGACCCGTGGCACAGAGAAAATCATGCCCGACGGATCAATGGTTCACGAGATGTTTGTGGCGGGCCCGGACGGCAAAGAGTTCCGGCAGATGGAACTGACCTACACGCGCAAGAAGTAAGGCGCGCTCAAACTGCGGGGCTTGGGCCCCCGCCACCACCCTGCTCACCCTTGCGGCGCCGCTGACGGTGCCGCTTTTTCTTGGGGGTTGCGGGCGCTGAATCGGTCGTTTGCGTGGGCGCGGCGGGCGTAGGCGCAGTGGGCTTCGGCGCAGTTGGCGGGGCGACCGCCGTTGGACGCACAACCGGAACCGGGCACGCATCAACCGGCAGCAAATCTTCCACCGGCACCGCCACATCAGGCGCGCCGCTGTCCAATCGCACCAGCACTAACTGCACCAGGATCTTTGAGTCAATCACCGTGCCCGGGCCGTCAACTGTGCCCACGCGGCTTTTGAGCTTGGGCAAGCGCTTCTGAAGTTCTGAGTACGTTTCGTCTTCATAGCGCAAGCAGCACATCAAGCGCCCGCATCGCCCGCTGATCTTTAGCGGGTCAAGGCTGGCCTTCTGGGTCTTTGCGCTCTTCATGCTCACGGGCTTGAGCACCTTGAGAAAGTTTTTGCAGCAGCAGTACTGCCCGCATTTCTCGTAGTCGGCGGTGAGGCGCGCCTCGTCGCGCGCTCCGATTTGGTGCATCTCGACTCGCGCGCCATACCGCCGCGCCAGCACTGGAACAAGATCGCGAAAGTCCACGCGCTCTTCGCTCACATAGTGCACCGTCACATGCTCGCCCCCAAGAATGGGCTCCACTTCCACCACCTTCATCAGCAGGTTGCCCTGCTCCGCCATCTGCCGCACGGCCACCACTTCATCCTTGTTGAACTTGGCGCGCTGCGCACTCCACCGGTTAAGGTCATCAATGCTGGCAATGCGCAGCACCCTTCCGTTTGTGTGAAAGGGGTAGTCCCTGCCGCCAGAGTTCTCGATGTACCCCAACATTTCCTTGCGACTGATTGACTTGCTGCACCCGCTGTTGGAACAGGTGGTGGTGAGCATGTCCGCCACTTCAGTGCCGCGATGCGTGCGCACCACTAACTTAGAACCGCAGCCAGGCTTGGCATCGCCGTCGTAGGGGTACTCGCCGATGAGCTTTACTGAGCCAAACCGCACCACGATGGAGGTGGGCGGTTTAAGCCGTTCGTAGATCTCCTGATCGGTGAGCGCGGTGCGAAACTCAGGGTCCGCATCGCGCTCAAACATCGGCAGGGGAAGAATGCTCACACGCGGATGGTAGGTGGTCACCGCCTACGCGTACGACCTTACTGAATCGCAGGTGCAGACCAGATTGCGGTCGCCAAACGGGTTGTCCACTCGGCTCACGGGCGGCCAGTACTTGCACGCCCGCAGCCAGGGGGCGGGGTAGGCAGCTTCTTCGCGTGTGTACGGGCGTTTCCATTCGCTTGCGGTGCACACCGCCGCCGTGTGAGGGGCGTTCTTGAGCGGATTGTTGTCCTTGGGCCACTCGCCCTTCTCTACCCGTGCGATCTCCTTGCGAATGTCGATCAACGCGTCGCACAACCGGTCGCACTCCGCCTTGCTCTCGCTCTCCGTGGGTTCAATCATCAGTGAGCCGGGCAGCGGCCAACTCATCGTGGGGGCGTGAAAGCCGTAGTCCATGAGCCGCTTGGCGATGTCATCGGGTTTGATGCCCGCGGTGGCGTCAAAGGGGCGCACATCCAGAATGAACTCGTGCGCGCAGCGACCATTTTTGTTGGTGTAGACCACGTCGTAGTGGCCCTCCAAACGCTTGGCCATGTAGTTGGCGTTCAAGATCGCCACTTCGGTGGCGCGGCGCATGCCCACCGCGCCCATCATGGCGATGTACATCCAGCTGATGGGCAAGATGCTCGCGCTGCCGTAGGGGGCAGCACTCACCGGGCCGATGGCGTGTTTGCCTGCGCTGTCCGGCCGAACCACGGGATGCCCCGGCAAGAACGGCGCCAAATGCGCGGCTACACCGATGGGGCCCATGCCGGGCCCGCCGCCGCCGTGCGGTATGCAGAACGTCTTATGCAGGTTCAAGTGGCATACATCCGCGCCGATGTCACCCGGCCGCGTGAGCCCAACCTGCGCGTTCATGTTGGCGCCGTCCAGATACACCTGTCCGCCATACTTGTGAACGACTTCGCAAAGTTCGCGAATGCTGTCTTCAAACACACCGTGCGTGCTGGGGTACGTCACCATCACTGCGGCCAAGTCAGCCGCGTGCAACTGCGCCTTGTTGCGCAGGTCAGCCATGTCGATGTTGCCTTCGGCATCGCTATCCACGGGCACCACCTTCATACCGGCCACGATGGCGCTGGCCGGATTGGTGCCGTGCGCGCTATCTGGAATCAGACACACCGTGCGGCCGGGCTCGCCCCGGTGCTGGTGGTACGCGCGAATCACCATGAGCCCCGCGTACTCCCCTTGGCTGCCAGCGTTTGGTTGCAAACTGCACGCGGCAAACCCGGTGATCTCGCATAGCCACTGCTCAAGCGTGCGAAAGAGCTCCTGATAGCCCTTCCACTGTTCCTTGGGGGCAAATGGGTGCACCTGCCCAAAGCCGGGCATGGTGACGGGGATCATTTCGCTGGTGGCGTTCAGCTTCATGGTGCATGAACCCAGCGGAATCATGGAGTGCACCAAGCTCAGGTCCTTGCCCTGCAGTCTCCACAAGTAGCGCAGCATTTCATGCTCCGCGTGGTACAGACTAAAGACCGGTTGCTGCATGAATGGATCGGTGCGCGCAAAGGCGCCGAGCATGTTGCTGGGGGCCGTGCGCGCAAGTTCAGCGACTTGGGGGGCGCGCTTGCCGCCGGAGCCCGACGCACTTGCTGCAGCAGCAAAAGCGTCTATCACGTCCTGCACGTCCGCAGCAGTGACTGACTCGTCGAATGACACTCCGAGAGATCCATCGCCATACGCGCGCAAGTTGATGCGCTTGGCTGCAGCGGCCGCAACCACGGCGGCAGCGCCCTGCGCACCCCCTGCCACCTTCACGCGCAGAGTGTCAAACCACGGGCCTTGGCCTGGATCATGACCGAGCGTCTTGAGTGCCGCCGCCAATGTGTTCACGCTGCGGTGCACTCGCATGGCGATGGCCTTCAGGCCCTCGGGCCCATGCCACGCGCCGTACATGCCGGCCATCACCGCCAACAACACTTGCGCGGTGCAGATATTGCTGGTGGCGCGTTCGCGCTTGATGTGCTGTTCGCGCGTTTGAATGGCCATGCGCAGAGCGGTCTCACCGGTTGCGTCCCGGCTCACACCGATCAGCCTGCCTGGCATTCTGCGCACATAGTCATTGCGCGTTGCAAAGAAGCCGGCGTGAGGACCGCCCAGCCCCATGGGCACACCGAACCGCTGTGCACTGCCAACCACGACGTCCGCGCCCCAGGAACCGGGAGGCGTGAGCACGCACAACGCCAGCGGATCTGCGGCCACCACCAAAAGCGCGCCTGTCGCATGAACGGCCTTGGCAAAGTTTGTGTAGTCGTGCACTCGGCCGCTTGTGCACGGGTACTGCACCAGCGCCCCACAGAATTGGCCACCGGCGATGGCCGCGGCGTCTGGCTTGCCAATGACAAGTTGAATTCCTAAGCCGCCGGCGCGAGTTTCAACCACGGCAATGGTCTGCGGGTGGCAATCTTCAGCCACAAAGAAGCTCTTTTTTGCCTGACCCGCCGCGGCAAAACACAAACTCATGGCTTCCGCGGCGGCGGTGCCTTCGTCAAGCATGGACGCGTTGGCAACTTCCATGCGAGTCAGCTCGCAGATCATGGTTTGAAAGTTGAGCAGCGCTTCAAGCCGCCCCTGGGCGATCTCGGCCTGGTACGGCGTGTAAGCGGTGTACCAACCGGGGTTCTCCAAAATGTTGCGCAACACTACCGGTGGCACGGTGCAGTCGTGATACCCCATCCCGATGTAGCTGCGCCACACTTGGTTGGCCTCTGCCAACTGGCGAATGGCTGCCAAGGTCTCCGCTTCACCGCGCGCCGCAAAGTGCTGCGTGTTGGTGGGGTCATCAATCTGCAGTTCTCTTCGCAGACGAATGCCTTCTGGAATTGCGCTGTCAATCAGCGCGGCCATTGACGCGCAGCCCAAGTTGGCCAGCATCTCCTGCTCTTCGGCGGGGGAAGGCCCCAAGTGCCGCCGGGCAAAAGTATCGGTGGGTTCAAGCACGCCCTTTGGGGCATCGCCGCCGCCAGGAGTGGTGTGTGCAGCGGCGGAGGGGGAGGCCTTGGCTGGGGTGGGCATTGTGGTCATGCTTCTAAGAATCTGTGTGGAAAGAGGGGCAAGTATAGGCGGGTCTACCCTAGCATTCGCCACGCTTGACGAGGGCCTTGGCCCCCGCCCGGCACCATACGACCTGTGCAGAATGGGAGCCCACCGCAAGTGGTCTTTCGTCGTCGGGATCCTCCGCGCGCGCGGGGGGACGATCGCCTGCGCCATGCAATGGAGTGCACCAATGACCGATCCCCAGCCATCGCCTGCTCCGAACAACTCGCCTCGATCCGCTCGCGCAATGGGTTCACTTGGGCACCGAGCCCGAGTCTTTGACGCTCCCACGCTCCGCAGCTTTGATTGTCCGCACGGCTCCATCAAGTTGCTGGAGGCTGCAGTGGATCTGGCCAACATGGACGCGCGACGCATGGAGCATTTGCTGATCACCGGTCCCGCCGGAAGCGGCAAGCTGGTTCTGGCGCGCGCCGTTGTGCGCGAGCTGGCGCAGCGCGCCGTTGAGGTTGAGGGCGAGTCCATTGAGAGCCTGGCTCACCTGATGCAGTTGGCCCGGTCCATGCGGTACCGCGATGTGTTGCTCATTCGCCACTTGGACTTGGTGCCCAAGCGGGGGCAGGCGCATTTGGCAGTGATGCTGGATGAGTTGCACGCCCCACGGGCCGCGCGGCCGCCGCATGAACTTTTCGTGCGCCGCGATCCTGACGCGCAGCCTGAAACTGTGGCAGAGTTCACTCTGCTGGCTACCGCGGCGGACCCCGCACGCGTGCTGCCCGTGCTCAAGCAGCACTTTGAACTCACGCTCTATTTGGAACCGCCAACAGAGCGCGGACTGTGTTCTGCCATCCGCCGCGCGCTCGCGGGCTTTGGGCTCACTGCTGAACCCGCCGCCATTCAGGGGGTGGCGGCGGTCACTTCCGCGTGGCCGGATTGCGCGGAGTCAATCGTGCGAGTCATGGCCATCCGCGCGCGCGCGGAAGGAGTCAAGGTGATCAATGAAGAGTTGGTGCAACGCTGGTTGGAATCTGACCTGCCGCTGTTTGTGACGATTCCAAAGGTCACTCCCGTGGCGGTGCCTTCAAAGGCGCCGAAGCCGGAGGCGGCGTGAATGTGCGGCGAAGGTCCGGCGATTGATCTCCCGCAAGCGCAATGATGTTGTCGCGAATGGCTTTGAGCGCAGAGAGAGATTGGCTCTCCTGCGCCGCGTGGGGGCGGTCGGCCACCTGCGCGATGAACTGAGCCCACTGAGCAAACCATGGCTCCACCCCACTAGGCAACGCCAGAACTCTGGCAGCTTCGCGTGCCGATTCACCAGCGTGACTTGAATTCTGTTCTAACTGCAGTTCCGCCAGAGACAGAAGCACCTGCCCTGTGGTGGGATGATCAGGCCCCAACTCCTTGGCCAAGTCCTGCGCCAGCGCACGCAAAAGGTGCTCGGCACTTTGGCCAGCAGGATCGCACTGGGCTGCTGTGAGCGCAATCTCGCGGCGAGCGTTCAAAGAAACAGGATGACGTGCCCCCTGCGCCTTGGTAGCAATCTGCAGGGCGCGCTGTGCACACTCACTGGATCGTTCACACTCTCCAGCATCTCGCAGAACGCCCGCCTGATGCACGAGCATTTCTGCCACGCGGATGTGTTGGCTTCCCTTGAGCGCCGCCATGGCGTCGGTCGCAATCTGCGCCTCAGACTGTGCCTCATTCGAACGCCCCACTGCGGCAAGCGCACGCGCGCGCGCTGATCGAAGCAGAAGTGTGTCCTCGCTCAGCGCTCCGGACTTGCGCACGCTTGATGCGATGGCGCTGTCAAACACGGGAAGAGCGTTCAGATACGCCCCGGTGGCCAAGTAGCACAAACCCAAACGGCCATCACCTAAATCACGTTCAAAGTGGCCTTCCGGCAGAACGCGGCGGCGCGCCTCGTTCACAGCGCGAATGATGGCCACCGCTTCCGCGTACTTGCCGTTGGCGCGCAGTGCAGACGCCAAGTTGTTGCGAACAGTTTGTGTGATGGGGGCATCGGGTCCGGAGAGCATCTCATGCACAGCCACGGCTTCTCTCAGCGCCACTTCCGCCTCGCGGGAGCGGCCCTGTAGCAGTTGTGCCGCCGCCATGTTGGTTTGCGAAATCGCGGCTTGGGTGCGCCGGTCCTTAACGGTGCGGTTAAGTTCAAGTTCCATCAACCACGCCGCTCGCGCATCTCGTTCTGCTGACGCGTAGTCGCCCCTGGTTTGATGCACCAGCGAAAG
>CAZXGD010000031.1:21289-36091 GCA_964640485.1 uncultured Isosphaeraceae bacterium
GCCCGCCTGAGTGTGTTCTCCGCGCGGGGCATGTCTCCCAAGCGACCAAGCGTGTACCCGATGAGACGGCCCAGCATTCCACGCACTTCCGGGCTGGAGCCGCTCTCTTGATCCAAGACATCCGCAGCGCGGTAAATGAGTTCGCGAACGGTGGTGTCTTTACCGCCGCTCTTTGCGGGATCAGCAGCCTCAATCAGATCCGTCAAGAACGTGAATGATTCCGTAGATCGCGCTCGCTCAATCTCCGCCACGCGAAGCTGCCGCTTGGTGTCCTCGCCCGCCTGTCTGGCCTGCACCGTCATCACGATGGACACGACCGTGGCCACAAGCATGGCCGCAAACGCTGTGCACACACCAATCACAAGTGGGCGGTGACGCCGCGTGAACTTGGCCAGCTGGTACAGAGTGCTGGAAGGCCGGGCTTCGATGGGCTGGTGAGAAAGGTGTCGGCGCAGGTCCGCTGCCAGCGCGCCGGCGGATGCGTACCGGCGAGCCGGATCTTTTTCTAGGCATCGGGCAACGATCGTGTCTAGATCGCCACGCAGCGTGCGATCCACGGTTCCAAGCCGCGTGGGTTCCTCATCCGTAATGATGCGCACGGCTTCGGGCACCGTGTGCCCTGAGATGTCCAGCGGTCGACGGCCGCAAAGCGTTTCAAAGAGCACAACACCCAGCGCGTAGATATCGCTCTGCACACCCACGGCTTCAGGATCCCCCGAGACCTGTTCGGGGCTCATATACGGCAGTGTGCCGATCACTTCGCCCACAGCGGTCTGCAGCGTGGTGGCTTGATCGCGATTCACCGCGCGAGCGATGCCAAAGTCAAGCACTTTGGGGTTGCCATGAGTGTCCACAAGAATGTTGGCAGACTTCAAATCTCTGTGGATCACTCCTCGCGAGTGCGCGTGTTCAATGGCATCGCATACTTTGGCAACAAGTTCCACGCGCGCAGCGATGCTCAGCTCAGCGTTTCGCATGTACCGCGTAATGGGCTCGCCGCACACCAGTTCCATGGCAAAGAACGGGCGCGGGGGGCCATGCGCGGCACCCGCGTGATCGCGCTCCGTGGCCATGCCGGCTTCGTAGACCTGCGCAATGCCTGGATGCTGCAAGCGCCCGTGCAATTCAGCCTCTCGCTGAAAACGGCGCACCGCGCTGGCACCACCAAATGCACGAATCACCTTGAGAGCCACCGTGCGGCGCGGTGACTCCTGCTCCGCCAAAAACACCACTCCCATGCCGCCGTGCCCAAGTGATCCCGTGATTCGATAGTCACCGATCCATGCCGGCGTGCCCTCTTCAGGTTCCATGTCAGTGGCGAGCTGCTGAACGGCTCTCGCCATTCGACTGGTTAGGGCGTCGCACTCCGACGCCACGCCGTCTGCGGTTAACAACTCATGCGCTTCCTGCGCAAGAACAGTGTCCTTCAGGGCCACATCAGCCAATCGCGCAGCGCGCTCTTCAGGCGATGCATCCACCAGTTGGTGAAAGAGCTCCTGCAACTGCGCCCACCGTTGAGCGGGGCTAGTGGGCATTCGACAGTTCTCGCGACAGCCACGCGCGAGCCATTCGCCAATCCAAATCGACCGTACGCGGGCTCACCCCCAACGCTTCCGCCGCCTCGTCAACGGTGATGCCAGCAAAGACCCGCATTTCAACCACGCGCGCCTGTCTGGCATTCAACGCCTCCAGCCGTTGTAGGCAATCGTCAATGGCCAGTATGTCCTCGGGGGCGGAGTCGCCCGATGTGGCCTCAACGTCCTCCATGGAGAGCCTGCGCGCCCCTCCTCCGCGCTTGGCAGCGCTGCGCGCGCGAGCGTGGTCCACAAGAATCTGCCGCATGGCCGTGGCGGCCACCGCCATGAAGTGCGATCGATCTGAGATTTCTGCCCCCGATGAGGCGCCCAACTTCAGCCAGGCCTCGTGCACAAGTGCAGTGGGCTGCAGTGTTTGACCACTCTGGCGCCCCCGCAGCATGGCCCCTGCCAAGGCGCGGAGTTCCCCGTAAACACCCTCAAACAGAGCCGATTTCGCGCCCTCTTGGCCTCGCTGAATCTCACGCAGCAGGATGGAAGTCTTCTCTGCCGTGAACATTCACGAGATTCTATAAGGTGGTGTTGCGCGTTCCGCGCACCCTTTCCGTGGGTGTGGGTGGAGCGATCCCTCACGGACCTGCGATTCCAGGATGCTCCCGGTGGCGGCACGACGTCCGTTTTGTAATGACTGGAGAATAACCAATGTTAAGTTTGCACCTTTCACGGCGTGTCTTAGGCGCTGCGACTCTTGGATTCCTGCTTACCGTCAGTCCGGCGATGGCTGACGTCTGTTCATGCCCAGGTGACCTGAACTTTGACGGTCAAGTGGACGGCGCCGATCTTGGTCAGCTCCTGGGTGCGTGGGGTACCTCCAATCCCACGGCCGACTTGAATGGCAGCGGACTCGTTGACGGCGCAGACCTAGGCCAATTGTTGGGAGCGTGGGGCCCCTGTGCGCCCATCGTCAATGATGCATGCGTCAACGCGATTGAAGTGTTTCCTGGCCAGTACACCTTTTGCAATAGTGGCGCCACGACTGACGGGCCAGCCGTTGCTGCGGCATGCGCCGCGTCCTTGAACATCTTTTACGACGTCTGGTACCAGTATCGCGCACTGAGCTCCGGTCAACTCACGCTGGAAACGTGCGGCAACGCAGACTTTGACACTGTGATCGCTGTGTACGGATCACTCATTCCCAACACGTCGCCATGCCCGGGCAGCGGCGCGGGCACCGCAACGTTTGTCGGTTGCAATGACGACACCCCGAATTGCGGCAGCGGCTTCGCATCGCGCGTCACCGTGAACGTTGCCGCCGGTTACGTGTATCGCATTCGCGTGGGGTCCTATCACCAAGGCACACACGGCACCGCAACGCTCGCGGTGAGCTTCTCTCAGCCCGGTGAGTCCTGCACAAATCCGCGCATGACGATTAACAACGTTGCGTTTCAAACTGTCCTTGGCAACACTCAGGACAACCCATACTCTGACTATCCCAGCAATTGCTTCGGGTCGCTTCCAGACGGACCCTCTGAGTGGGTTCGCTGGGTTGCTCCGTGCGGCGGCACCATCGTGGCGAGCACGTGCAACCCCGGCACCAACTTTGACACCGTCATCACAGCCCTTCGTTACGAGTTTGATGGAAACTGCTGGTCCACATACTTGGGATGCAATGACGACTCCAATCAGCTTGGCTGCGAGATCAATGGACCGTTCACGGCGTTCCGAAAGTCCACCGTGACTCTTGTGGTCTCCCCCGGTGAAGTCCTCTACTTTGTGGTCTCGGGATACAACAACCTGGCGGGTGACTTCGAGCTCACCTTGGATCACAACTGCAACTGACTGACCTCTGCCACACAACCCACCCGCTGCCCTGAAAGAGGGCAGCACATCGCACGGCGGCGGCCCGAGTAGTACGGGCCGCCGCCGTCTTCCCTGACGATGCTCTCAGACCTGAACCGCGTCCCCCGGAGTCCGCGGTTCTTGAGCGGAATTCTGCCGCACGGGGGTGACGCATCTGCGTCAGAGGCGGTTGAATACCCCCGCTTTCCGTAGAGTGCCTGCACAGAAGGAGTCTGGCAGGAATGGCGTCACAGGCATCAACCGGCAGGAACAAGAGAAATGGTCGCGCCACCAGCAAGGCGATGACTGGAATCGCGCTTCAGATTTTGAAGAAGGCATCCAGCAACGATCCGCCAAGCGTTGAGTGGATTCAAGGGCACTTTGGCGTCACTGAACGCCAGGCCTTTCGCTATCTGCAACACGTCAAGCTCTCGGGCACAGATTTGGTGGCCGAACGGCGCAGCGATGGCCGCACCATCTACCGCCTTCCCGCCTCCGCGTACTTTCGCCCTGAGCAGCTAAGCGTTCCAGAGGCGATCGCGACCGCCGTGCTGGCACACGCGCTCTTGGGCCAACCATTGCAGCCCGATGCAGCCACCGCGCGCAGCGGTGTTGACAAGATCCAGCGCGCCCTGGACCAGCGCGTGGCTGAACGCATTCGCCATCTGCAGGAGCGCCTGAGCGTGCGCATGGTTCAGGCGGAGCGGCCCGCTCAACCAAAGGTGTTTCACACGTTGGTTGAAGCCATTCTTGCCAACGTGGCCGTGCGCGCGGAGTATGCAAGTCCGTACCAAAGCGATCGAGCGGGCACGGCTTCGCGGGCTGGGGCGCGGCGCGCAGCCAGTGCACGACGCATCGAGACCATTGAGCTTGAACCTTTTGCGCTGGTCTTTGCGCGCCGCAGTTGGTACCTGGTGGCGCGCCGCACTCAAACCGGGGAAGTTCGCACATACAAGTTGGGGCGCTTCACACACGTCTCCACCACCAGCACTCGCTTTACGATGCCGCGTGACTTTACGGTGGACGCTCATCTGGGCAACGCCTGGGAGTTGGTGCGCGCCGGCGCCGGTAAGAGCCTTGCGGTGGAACTTGTCTTCGACTCAACGTTTGCCGGTGCCATTGCGGACACACGCTGGCACCGAACGCAGAAGCTCACCCCCCTGCCCAACGGTTCCCTGCGATTTCAGGCACGCGTGGACGGCACGCAGGAGATTCTCTGGTGGATTCTTGGCATGGGCTCGCACGTCCGCGTGATCGGGCCGCCGCAGTTGGTGCGCGAGGTGCGCCAGGAGACCGCACGCATGCAACGGGTGCATGGTGCACGGGGTGGCCGCGGTGCACGCGCTGCACCGAGCTCGCGGGGCCGCTCAAGAGGCGCCTAGGGGGGACATACAAGCGTCAGCCGTCCCGGCGTAGAGTGGCCCGTTGCCCACACCAATGGAAACCGCACTTGTCATCCTGAACTGCGCTCTTACGCTGGGGCTGTTCGTGTTTGTGCTGACAAGAAAGTCCGGCGGTAGCGCCGCCGAAATCACGGCAGATCTCACCACCGGACTCACCTCCGAACTCACCGCCGTCGAAGCGCGGCTTCGGGACGAACTCAGGCGCGGTGAAAAGGCGGCGCTCGATGCCTCTGCTTTGCTGCGAACAGAGCTTGACGGCAAGTTCAGCACGCAACTTCGCAACACGCTGGAGCGGCTGGACGCCATTCGTGGCACGCTGGATCAGCAACTGCTTCAGTTTCGCGAGGCCACCAACGCGCAACTCACCAAGCTCAACGCTGACAATCAAAAGAAGCTGGACGAAATGCGCGGCGTGGTCGACGAAAAGCTGCAAGCCACGCTGCAAACGCGCCTCACCGAGGCCTTCAAGCAAGTGGGCGACCGTCTTGAGCAGGTGCACAAGGGGTTGGGCGAGATGCAGTCCATTGCCACTGAAGTGGGTGGCCTGAAGCGCGTGCTGAGCAACGTGAAGTCGCGCGGCATTCTGGGTGAGGTGCAGTTAGAAACAATCCTTGAGCAGTTTCTTACCCCGGACCAGTTTGTTCGCAATGCTGAGACCGCGCCGGGCAGCGGCAAGCGCGTTGAGTTTGCCGTGCGCATGCCAGGCCGAGATTCTGAGCACCCCATCTTGCTACCGGTGGACGCTAAGTTCCCCAAGGACGATTACGAGCGGCTGTTGGACGCGCAAGAGCAAGCGGATCCGGTGGCTGCTGCGGCTGCCGCGGCGGGGCTGGCCACCCGGCTGCATGCCAGTGCCAAGGACATCCGAACCAAGTATGTGGATCCGCCGCACACCACAGACTTTGCCATCCTGTTTCTACCCACGGAGGGGTTGTACGCAGAAGTTCTGCGCCAGCCTGGGCTCACTGAAAAACTTCAGAACGAGCATCGCATCATCGTGGCTGGGCCAACCACATTTGCCGCCCTGCTGCAAAGTCTGCAGTTGGGGTTCCGCACGTTGGCGTTGGAGAAGCGTTCCAGCGAAGTGTGGACTCTTTTGGGCGCAGTCAAGACAGAGTTTGAGAAGTTCGGCGAATTGATTCAGAAGGCAAAGAGGCAGATCGACGCCGCCGCCAACACGCTGGAAGGCACCGGCGCACGCACGCGCGCCATTGGGCGAACCCTGCGCAATGTTCACGCTTTGCCCGCGGATCAGGCTGCGCTGCTGTTGCCGCAGGCCACGCCAGAAAACTCCGGCGAAGATGATGCCGAACAAGTTTGAGGAACGGGAAGTCGGGGGTAGCCTGCGGGCACGATGCGTAAAACTCGAAACTCCGCGCTGGTGATTGTGGCCGCTTCACTTTCCACGTTGGCCCACGCTGACGTCACCACCAAGTATTGGATCGGCCCCGCGGTGGGCAACTGGACCACGCCCACATTTTGGAGTCCAAATGGAGTGCCGGCCAATGGTGGCGGAAACTTGTTTGATGTGGTGATTGATGCTGAACGTGACTTCAATGCCACGGTCAACTTCACGGGGTTCGCGCAGATTCAGAACATGTGGGTGCTGGTGGGCGACGCCTTGGTCATGGCCAACACGTCAACCCTTGCCCTGGCTGGCACCAACACCACCATCGACGGCACGCTGACCATGAACTCCACGGGCAACTCCACCGATCTGCGAATTGATGCGCCGCTCATCATCGGCGGGTCGGGTGAGCTCGCCGCGTCAAACACCCCTGCCAACCGCATCTACGCCACGGTGGCCACCACGATGTTGACCGTGGGCTCAGACCTTTTGATTCGCGGTTCCATGCAGCTTGGCGCCGGCCAGATGTTGTTGACCAACCACGGCGTGATCGACGCCAACGCCAGTCAAGGCATGGTGGTCGATCTGTCAGATGGCGGCAGTTACAACGACGGCACGATGCGCGCCAGTAGTGGCGGCATCATGACCATTCTCCCGGGCATCATCGTCAACACTGGCGGCACGATTGAAGCTGCTGAGAGCAGCGTGGTCCAACTCTCCGGTGCCAACATCTCAGGCGGCGTTCTGCGAGACGTGGACGGCCCCGGCGGCCTGGGTGCGGTGCGCAATGTGAGCACCAGCAGTCTGGCAAACATCACCATTCAGGGGGCATTTGGCTGCAACAACAACACCACCACCTATCTCTACGACGGCATGGATTTGCAGGGGCCGCTGCAACTCAATTCCACGGGCAATGCCACCAATGTGGTGCTTCAAACGTCGCCGTTCACCATGATCGGCACTGGCGGCGTGGTGGGGTCTAACACAACCGCCAATCGAATCTATGGCGCGGCGGCTGACACAAGGCTTGTCATCTCAGCCGAGTGCAGTGTGCGCGGTTCCATGCAGCTCGGCACCGCCCAAATGTTGTTGACCAACCACGGCGTGATCGATACCGATACCAGTCAGGGAATGGCGGTTGATCTGTCCGATGGAGCCAACTACAACCACGGACTCATGCGCGCCAGCAACGGTGCCACGATGACCATTTACCCCGGCATCATCATTAACACTACCGGCACGATTGAAGCTGCTGATGGCAGCGTGGTTCAACTCTCAAATGCCAACATCTCTGGCGGTGTGCTGCGTGATGTTGATGGCGTGGGGGGCTCGGGGGCTGTGCGCAATGTTGGCACCAGCAGCCTGGCAAATGTCACGGTCCAAGGAGCGTTTGGTTGCAGCAACAACACCACCACGTATCTCTACGACGGCATTGACCTGCAGGGGCCGCTGCAACTCAACTCAACGGGCAACACCACCAACATGGTGCTTCAGACGTCGCCGTTCACCATGATCGGCGCGGGCGGCGTGGTGGGGTCCAACACAACTGCCAATCGAATCTATGGCGCGGCTTCAGACACGCATCTTGTCGTTGCGGCCGACAGCGGCGTGCGTGGGTCACTGCAGCTTGGCGCCGGCCAGTTGTTGCTCACCAACCACGGCGTAATCGACGCCAACACCAGTCAAGGAATGGTTGTTGATCTGTCAGATGGCGGCAGTTACAACGACGGCACGATGCGCGCCAGCAACGGCGCCACGATGACTATTTATCCGGGCATCATCGTCAACACCGGCGGAGTCATCGAAGCGGCTGATGGCAGCGTGGTTCAACTTTCAAATGCCAATATCTCTGGTGGCGTGCTGCGAGACGTGGACGGCGTGGCGGGCCTGGGTGCAGTTCGCAATGTGGCCACCAGCAGTTTGGCCAATGTCACCGTGCAAGGAGCATTCGGCTGCAACAACAACACCACTACCTATCTCTACGACGCCATCGATCTTCAGGGGCCGTTGCAACTCAACTCCACCGGCAATGCCACGAACGTAATCGTTCAGACCTCGCCCTTCACTTTGGCGGGCACGGGCGGCACCGTGTGTTCCAACACGCAGGCCAATCGCATCTATGGTGCCGCGGCATCGAATCAGATGACCATTGGGCCGGGCCACACGCTGAGCGGCTCGTGCCAGTTGGGGGTCAACTCCCTAGGCATTCGCAACGAAGGAACCATTCTTGCCAACACCGATCAAGGCATAACCATTGACCCCACAGACGCCCCTGGGTTCACCAACGCGGGCGCCTTGTTGCTGGTGGGTGGCAATGTGACGTTGGCCACCGGCGGGTTCACCAATGAGGGGGCCGTGCAAGTTGATGCGGGGCGCACACTTTCTAGAACCGGCAGCTACAGCCAGACTGGCGGCAGCACCGTTGTGAATGGCGTGTTGACCACCAACTCTGGTGTCGCGCTCTCGGGTGGCACGCTTGGTGGCAGTGGTCAGGTGACCGGAGGAGTCACCAACAGCGCGGGCACTGTGGCTCCTGGAAACTCAGCCGGCACGTTGAGCGTGACCGGCGGATACGTTCAGGGTGTGGCTGGTCGACTGGCGGTTGAGATCGGAGGCACTGCACCTGGCACGCAGCATGACGCGCTGGCGATCACCGGTACGGCGAACTTGGCTGGCACGCTTTCTGTGGCTCGTATCAATGGATTCAACCCTACGGATGAGCAGGTGTTTGTAGTGCTCACCAGCACTGGTGCGCGCACGGGCACGTTCAGCGCCGTGCAGAGTTGCGACCCGGTGACTGTCATTTATGGCACCAACAGTGTTTCGGTTCAATTCACAGGCGTGTTTGGCAACATGGCCGACCTGAATCACGACGGCATCGTTGACGGCGCCGATCTAGGCATGCTGCTCGGCAGTTGGGGGGTGTGCAGCGAAGCGTGCTGCAGCGGCGATTTGAATGGAGATGGGATTGTGGATGGTGCGGACTTGGGGGCGTTGTTGGGGAGTTGGGGGTGAGGTGGGGGTGTGGATCGTCCAGGAGCTCCATGAGTCCGTACTTCAGATAGAACTGTTTCGCCGCCTCATGAATTCGTCGAGCGATTGCTGCCCACAGGAACACGCCGATCGGTCATGGTCGGCTCGGAGCTCTTCGATTTTCCAACCGGCGGCTGGGTCAGCCACGCCGTTCCCGGTACCTCGTCGCAGCCAACTTCAGCGCGGCATTCGGCTCAGCATCTGAGCTGAGCATGTCCAGAAACCGAACGCGGTCGTGGTCCGTCAGTTGGGCGAGCGTTGCCTGCTGAATTGCCTCATGGGAAGAGCGAACCAGAGTGGCGATCGCAAACTGGGTTACGGTTTGCCCCTGGATGCTTGCAGCCCGCTCGATGAGCGCTTTGTGCTCGCTCGGAAGGCGGAGGTCGAGTCGAGTAGTGCGGTTGGGTGGTGCAGACATCGGAAGGCCTTAGGGTGCTTCTGTGACAATAAACTGATGTACTGATGTACGGCAGTTTGCCACACACATCTGTGGAATCAACCACCGTCCAAAACAATGGCATGTCGCGCAACCGGCACCTTCGTTATTCCCCGTAGATTGCGCTCTTTGTGGATGCGGCACCTGAAGTTTCGGTACGCCAGAATTGATAGCTCGCATGCTTTACCTAAAGTGCACGCAGAAGGCGCAGCAGCTTCTTGGACTCAAGGCTCAGGATGTGCAATTGCCAAATCCAGAGCCGACGCTGTTGGGCGACTGGTACGTCATGCCTTTCGTTGTTGACCGAACACAGATGCTCTTGTTCTTGAGCGAGCGCACCCTGCTGTCGTTCGTGGCAGTCGGCGTGCGCAAGGACCACGGAGCACAGTTGCTCGCCGTGTTTATGCACAAGCTCGATGCGGTGCTGAGAACGGAAAGCGTGAGCGAATCCAACATTCAGCGCCTTTTGCTCGAATACACCTCGGCCGTCTGCGCGCGCACGGATAACCGAATGATTCTGGGGCGCATGAACTCACTCGTGGCGGATTACAAGTACGTCATCGCCGACTGTGGAGGACTTGGTCAGTGCAACTTGACCGGGTTGATTCGACTGTGCAATCGATCGCCCCAGCGAAGGATGAAGATGCAAACACCTGTAGAGGCGCTGCAGGGCCTGCTTGATCAACTGCCCGGTTCCGAGCAAGGCCCCGGCATGCATCCGGCCTACTTCCAAACTTTGTTTGTTGTGCCTGCCGAGCCCCGTGGCGTGCAGGCCCAAGGCGCCGGCGCAGGGGTCTCCTGGCCCGAATCGTTCGCCATCATCAGCGCATATGCAACGACTGGCGAAGGCTGGTCGCGGCAACAAAGTGTGGCCGCAGACGAAGCGCTTGCGGCCGAATTGCGCGGGCGGCACGCGTGGATGCGTCGGGTCATCGGGCAGTCACCCGATGGGGCGCACGCCGAGCCGTCATGGGCCACGAACTTGGCGTTCGACGATGCGTGCAACCTCGGGCAAAGGTTCCGACAGGAGGCGATCTACTTCGTGGAGGGCGGTGCCCTGTCGGTCAGCTACTGCGATGCGCGTCGGCGGCGTGTGCCCGTACCCGCCGCGGTACGCGATCGCAGCTTTGCGGAGCATTTGCGAATCGTTCCATCTGCATGAAGTTGGTCGGGTGACCGGGTTCGAACCGGCGACGGTCAGCTTGGGAAGGCGGGGGTAGTGGATCTGAATCGGCGTGAATCGCGCGCGTTTCGGCGGCGGTGCTGTGACCTTGCACCAGTGCTTGCACAAGGGAGCGGGATGGCAGGGGTGTGAGTTGGCATCGCCAGCACATGTTGCCGAACACAATCCGTACATCGTGACGGGGGTGGCGTTTCCGGCGTGCTGGAAGCGTTTCTGACGATTGTTACCATTGATTTGCACGATCACACCGATAGTGTTATCGTGCAACACTGTGTTGGATAGTCGTCATGCCTGACATCAACCACCACATCGCCGAATACCTTCGCGAAACCCTGGGGACCAAGGTGTCGGTCACTGCGTGGAGCGGGGCCTCGAAGTTGCCCCCATTCCTCACCGAACGGTACCGCTTCTTCGAAGCCACCATCCTTCGCCACCGGCTGCTCTTCGCCGTCGATGAATCGCCCGAAGAAGAATCACCCGCGAGCATTCGCAAACACATTGCCCAGATTCACGCCAAGTGCGAGTGGCCCGTCGTCTACGTGCGCGAACGTGTCACGGCGTACAACCGCAAGCGCCTCATTGAGCAGCGGGTGCCATTTGTCGTGCCCGGCAACCAGATGTACCTGCCAGAACTCGGTATCGACCTTCGTGAACACTTTCGCAAGCAGATGACCACTCAGCCTCAATTTCGCCCCGCGACGCAGGCCATCCTGATCCACGCGCTCCTGCAGGGCCTGCCCGACCCGTTAGTGGCGGGCGAACTCGCGCTACAACTTGGGTACTCGTTAATGACACTGAGCCGGGCGTTCGACGAGATCGAAGCCGCCGAACTCGCGGAGTCAAAGGTGACCGGCCGGGAGCGACTCCTGCACCTTGCGGCACCGCCGCGAGAACTTTGGAAGCGCGCACAGAAACTCCTGCGCGACCCAGTCAGTTGCCGGTACTTCGTTCATCCCGCTCCGCGCAAGGCGCACGGGCTGCAGGCGGGACTCAGCGCCCTGGCCCGCTACACCGTGCTGGCTGAGCCACCGAACCCGGTGGTCGCGATGAGCCGCGAGCAGTGGACATCCCTCCGGCAAAAAGGAACGGTGAACACTCTCCCAATGCGTGAGCCCGACGCCTGCGAAATTGAAATGTGGAGCTACGCGCCGCGGCCATTCCGTGAACCCAACGTCGTGGACCCGCTGTCGCTCGCGCTATCTTTGCGCCATTCCGCCGACGAGCGGGTCGAGCAGGCCCTGGAACGCATGATGGAGCGCCTAGCGTGGTAAAGGGACTTGCACGATTCCGCGAACACTTCAAGGACGTTGACGCCAGCTACGTTCTCATCGGCGGCACAGCGTGCGATCTGGCGCTCACGGCTGCGGGGCTTCAATTCCGAGCCACCAAGGATCTGGACATCGTGCTGTGCATCGAAGCGCTCGACGCGGCGTTCGCCCGAGCGTTCTGGGATTTCATCAGGCAGGGCGGGTACGAGTTCCAGCAATCGACCACCGGCGCGACGAAGTTCTACCGCTTCAGCAAGCCCGCGAACGTCGACTTCCCCTTCATGCTGGAGCTCTTCTCCCGCGTCCCCGATGCGCTCGCACTGGCGCCCGGCAGCCAGCTCACGCCCATCCCGGTTGACGACGCGGTGTCCAGCTTGTCCGCCATTCTCCTGGACGGCGCGTACTACACGTGGATTCACGCCGGTCGGCGCGAGGTTGAAGGCGTTCCGACCGTCGGCCCCGAGCACCTCATCCCGCTGAAGGCCAAGGCGTGGCTCGACCTTCGCAAGCGAGCGGCGTCGGGCCAGCCAATCGACGGCAGCGACATCAAGAAGCACAAGAACGACGCGTTCCGCCTGTACGCCGTCATCGATCCAGAGTTCCGCGCGTCATTGGCACCGGAGATCGAGGCCGACATGCGGATGTTCCTCGCGGAGGCTCAGTCGGAATCGGTTGATCTCAAGGCGTTCGGGCTTGGCACGCTGAAGATGGAAGTCGTGCTCGCGGGCCTCCGGAATGCCTACGACCTTCAGGACTAGCCTGTCCAAGTAATGACCGCCGATTCTGAGAACATCAAGCAAGAAGATCCAGATCGCGTGGACGACTCGCAGGCGGTGCTCGAAGCGTTTCGTCTAGCGGTGCGCGAGGCCGTCTGGGAGCACAAGCTTGCGGGGAATCCCGTTGCCACCTGGCGGGATGGCAAGGTGCATTGGGTTCAGCCCGATGAGATCAAGGGGCCGCCGCCTGGTCGCTACGCTAAAGGCCAAGACCACGATCGACCATGAGATTGGCGTCGCCGCCTAGGGCGGCATCAAGATCAAGCACTGTGAGGGTCAACGGGTCTGCCGGCATCATGATCCCATTGCGTTGGCGGTCTCGCGAAGGATCGACGTGCGAATGTCCTTCGCCATTTCCTTGTCGCGCTTGTCGCCGGCGGCGAGCTCAAGGAACGCCTGAACGGGCGACGCGTAGGTCACGCCGGCCTTGTCTGTTCTGGCATCGAAGAAGGGGGTTCGATCGCTGGTCTCGATGATCGTGAGGTCGGCGAAGCGCTCCGTTTCCTTGAAGTGATCCCCGGCCCGGGCACACATTGCCCTGAGATTCTCGCAGTACGCGGTCAACTCATCCGATCGCATGCCCGCAGCGTAGCGATCTTGAGAAGCGGCTCCGGTGAGCACCAGTCGAAGCGGTGCTGGTGCTTCGTTGGCCTGCTTGAACAGTGCTGCGATCGGCCCGGTGACCTTCACGCGGATCCTCTCGCGAGCGAGCGGCGGTCGGAAGTTCTCGCGAAGCTTGTCGAGAAGGGCGTCAGGCTGAACGAGCGTAATGCGCCCGTCGGCGCGGTCAACCAGCACATCCTCGGCCATGCGCGCGAGTGCCTTGGAGACCGTCGACATTGCGACGGCTCCACCACGTGCTGCGATCGCAGCCTGAATCTCGCTCACGCTTTCGAAGCGCGGCTGAGTCAGGAACACGCGCGGGACGATTGAGGTCGCATCGCGGTAGGCGTACTTGCTCGGCTGCGACTCCGGATATCGATTGGGCTGCCCCGAGCGACGCAGAAGGAGGCGCCCTGGCACGATTGCAATACCGTTCCCGCTGAGATCGATGCCGGAGACCCCTTCTTCCGCGAGCCGATCAAGCCGACGTTCATCGAGGTAGGGAACGATGATCATCGGCGGAAGCCCAGCCGCTTGGCTGTAGCGTCGAACTTGGAGCAGTGCTTCGTCGATCGCCTTGGGCGTGCTTCGGCTCTTGCACTCGGCGGCAAAGTCGTACGCCTGGTTTGCCCAGCGGAGGCGCACGCGGAAGTCTGCATTCGGGCGGCCTTGGGTCTTCTTCCATGGGGTCAGCTTCAGCTTCATCTGGGGCCCCCACGGTGCACCAAGCGCTCCAAGGAGCGCAGGGATCTCGGCTTCGGTGATGGTTTCCTGAGCACGCACGATGTTTCCAGTATATCGTCAATTTCCGGAGCCGGAAAGTATCGTATATCTGGAAATTGGCACACTCCATTCAGGTGTGGATTTTGCCGGAGCGTGGCACCAGGACCGTGCTGTTATAGGCTGCCTTTCACATGGGGAAAATCGTGATCCATGCGAAAGGCAGCGTGCACCGTCGCAGTTGGCGCTGGTGTTCCGACGATCCCGGCGGCGGCGGGCGCAGGCGAATGGGCACAGCGCGAGCCCTCACTTGGGCCTCCACTTAGGCCTTCACTTGGGCCTTGTTGCTGGTTGGTGTGAGAGGCCGAGTGGCGCATGAAACCTCAAATCATTTGAGGTTTGGTGCAGACTGGATGGAGCACGAATCGTCGCGCCGCAGGCGCTTAGCAGAGGCGTGCACAAAGGTCCAATTTGTTTGGACCATCGCGCAGGGCCGGATTGCGGTTTCCATCGGGGTCGGCACGAAGTTCGAGTGCATGTGGATGGGTGGGACTGCCAGAACTGACAGAAGCGCGTGAAGTCACGCCGCTGGGGCGCTTCTGTCGCTTCTGGCAGCGGGGGGTGGGGTCATTAGGTACTACCGGGCCGACTTCGTTTC
>CAZXGD010000032.1:0-21507 GCA_964640485.1 uncultured Isosphaeraceae bacterium
TTCCCGGGGTCTGTTCTGCGGGCTTCACCACCACGGTGTTGCCGGTGACAAGCGCGGCCACGGTCATGCCGCAGCAGATGGCTAGTGGAAAGTTCCACGGGCTGATCACGGCGCATACGCCGCGGGGCTGATACCACTGCTCGTCCAGTTCGCCGATGAACGCCCCGAGGCGCTGGCGCTGAAAGAGTTGTGCGGCGTCGCGCGCGTAGTACTCGCAGAAATCGATCGCCTCGCAAACATCACCATCGGCCTCGCGCCAAATCTTTCCAGCTTCCTTGATCATGACGCCCGCCAATTCGTCGCGGCGCTGTCGCATGAGTTGCGCGGCTTTCACGAGCACTCCGGCTCGCGTGGCAAAGGGGGCGTCGCGCCACGCAGGGAACGCAGCGTGAGCGCGCTCCACCGCGTCTGCCGCGTCAGCAGAAGTGGCGCTGTTTTCAACCTTGGGCACGGCCGCATGCTGAACGGCCTTGGCGAACGCATCGCGAATCTCCGCCACCGCGAAGTTGCGCAGGGGTTCCGTGTAGAAGGGGCGATTGTCCCCCACGCCCGGAACGGCAGCCGTCAGCGCGTGCCGTTCAGGCGCGTGTGCAATGCGCTGCACACCCGGATCGGACTCGTGCTGGCGGTGCGGACTCGCTAAGAGCACGCGGGTGTCAGCATTGTCAAGGAATCCAGCCTTGAGCCAACTTTCGTTGCTGGTGTTCTCAAGCAATCGGCGCACCAGGTAGGCCATGCCGGGAATCATTTCCCCCACCGGCAAGTACTCGCGCACGCGCAGCCCCATGCCGACCGCTGCGGCCTTCAGTTGATCCCCCATGCCGTGAAGCATCTGGAGTTCAATGGCATTGCGCGGCAAGTTCTGCCTTTCAAGCGTTGCCAGCGCAGCACCGATGGAGCGCGCATTGTGAGAACCCAGTGCCAACTTCACGCCGCCCTCTCCGGCGCGGCGAGGAGTGTTGTGAATGAAGTAGTCCGCGACCCGTTCAAAGCAGGCATCGGTGTCAGACTTGCGCCCCCAGACGGGCACGGGCCAACCCTGTTGTTCGGCCTGAATGGTTTCGTAGTCCCAGTATGCGCCCTTCACCAGTCGCACGGTCACCACGCGACCCGTTCGCTTGGCCCATTCTGAAACGTTGCGCGCGTCCTCCGGGGCGCTGCGCAAGTAGGCCTGCATGGCCAATCCAGCGTGAAAGTCAACTTCTTGACAGCAGCGTTTAAAGAGCTCAATGGTTAAGTCCTTGAGCGCGAACTGCTCCATGTCAAAGTTCACAAACACTCCGCGCGTGCGAGCACTGTGCAGTATGGGCACGATGCAACGCATGAGCGTGCGAATGCTGCCTTCCGTGTCAATGGGGTCTACACGGGCGCTGAGCGAACTGATCTTGATGGAAACATTGGTGCGCGGGATCGGCCCCAAGTGATCGGTTTCAAGGAGCGGATTGCCCTTCCACTCCGCCACGCGCATGGGCAAGTTTTCAATCAGGTCTAGGTACTTTTCCTTATAGATGCGCGCCTCTTCGTCGCTGACGCACGCTTCGCCCAACAGGTCCACGCTAAAGCAGAGGCCGTGTCCCCACATGCGCTTCAGTACCGGGAGTGCCGAGGCCGCATCTGTGCCCGCGATGAACTTGCCCGCCATACCCTGGATCTGACTTGCCATGGTCTTGGCCACCACCACCTTGGCAATTCCACCCGCCGCCATTCCCAGTTCAAAACCTGGCGGGGGCTTCACTCCCGGTTGGCTCAGGTAATCCTGCAAATGTTCGTAGATGGCCTCGTTGGTGTGCAACGTGGGGAAGGCGTCAACAAACCGGAAGAGCTGAACCTTAAAGGCTTCGTCCTGCATGGCCCAGTCCATGAGCTTGTCTTTCAGGACTGAAAAGCTGCCGCTGTAGACCCCAGGCTTCTCAGCGCGTGCGCGATCGAGGAACTCACGCGACAGTTCGTGAATCCGCGTCTCGTGCTGTGCATCATCCGCGGCCGGAACTCCTGTTTCGCCGGAGTTGCGTGCTGCAGATGCAGTACTCCCCACGGCCGAGTGCGATGGTGTCACAGGCTTCTTGCGCGTGAAAAAGGCCATTCAGCAAGTATAGGGGGGCGAGTTTCGGGGTAGAGCCGGTTACGCGTGTCGGCGCGTCACCGTGTCGATGGCCTTGCGGTAGACGCCCATGGTCTTACGCGCGGCTCCCTGCCACGTAATCCCCCGAACTTCGTCAAAGCCCTCTTCGCGGAGCGTTCGTCGAAGGGGAGGGTGGCGAAGCACTGCCACGATTTTGTTGGCCAGATCCTCAGTGTCCCAGAAGTCAAACTTCAGGGCGTTCTGAAGCACTTCACTCACGCCGCTTTGCCGACTGATGAGCACCGGCACACGGTGGCCGAGGGCTTCAAGCGGTGCGATGCCAAAGGGTTCACTGACGCTGGGCATGACGTACACGTCCGCGATCTGAAAGACCCGCTGGATGTCCTTGCCGCGCAGGAACCCGGTAAAGAGCATTTTGTGGCCAATGCCCATGGCTGCCGCCAATTCGATCATGCTCTGCGCTTGGTCTCCGCTTCCAGCGACCACGAACTTCACGTCATCCATCACGTCGAGCACTCGCTTGGCCGCGTGCACGAAGTACTCCGGCCCCTTTTGCATGGTGATGCGGCCAAAGAACAGCACGACGTGATCCTTCTTGGCAATGGTCTTGAGCCCCTTGGCCACCGGATCCAAATCCACACCGTTGTAGACCACGTCGCACTTGTTGACCGGAATGCCATAGCGATTGTGGCAGATGTTTCGGGTCAGCATGCTCACGGTGATCACGCGGACCGCGCTGTGCATGCCGCGCCTCTCGATGTTGTAAACGGGCTGATTCACGTGCGTTCCGCTGCGATCAAACTCCGTGGAATGCACGTGCACCACCAAGGGGCGCCCAGTCACTCGGGCGAGCGCGATGCCTGCCGGATACGTGAGCCAGTCGTGCGCGTGAATCACATCAAAGGGCTGGTCGCGGCAGGTTTCCACGCAGAATCGCGCGTAGGCCTCGGCCTGCGCCAAGAGGTCGCCGCTGTAGTCGGGGGCGGTGCCTCCCCGGCCGAGAGACGCCGTTGAACCGCGACCGCCCGCTTCGGGCACGGCAGCGCGAACCGCTCGCAGCATTTGGATGAACTCAATGGCTTCAGCCGGGTCTTGGCTGCCAAGTTCTTCCCAAGCCTCCAGCGCGGCCAACATTTCGTCGTAGGTTTGATCATCAACTCCGTCAAACAACTCTTCCGGAATACCCGGAGGCAGTTTCAGGGAGCCCTCAATGCCCAATCGTGACGAACCCAGCGAGCCCGGGCGCAACGCTCGAGTTGGTGCGGCGCTGTGTTGCGCCATGCGCTGGGCCAGCCGATGGGAAACGGAGTGTGTGTACACACCCTGTGCCACGAATGGAACGGCCAACAGCCGCAACTGGCGTGCGCGCGCCACGGCGCCGCTCAGGTGAACCTCCGCTGGAGTGCTGGCGACCACGCCCGGCGCCTGCAACTCTCGCACCGGCGCGGCATAGTTCAGCACCGGTGCAGCGCCAAAGTCCTCGACCTTGACGGCGTTGGTTTGGGCTTCCGGGATCGGTTCCGGGTTCATGCCCGGCGCGACCAGCCGAACATGCTGGGCGGATTCACCTGCCACACCTTTGGGGAGCACAAAGGTGACATTGGCACCCAATTCATCCAGAGCCTTGGTGAGTCCATGGCATGCGGTGCCCAGTCCGCCGGTGATGTAAGGGGGGAACTCCCAACCCAGCATCATCACCTTGACGGGCCGGTCGTTCATGCGCTGCTCTCTGCCTGCATATCGCCCAGGTTGGCAAATGCTGCTTCGAACCCCAGTAGATACGTGGCGGCGGCTGCACCATCCTGTGCATTGACTGGAATGCAACTGCGAAAGACATACATCTTGGCGTCATCTCTGTAGTGCTTCACTTGTTGGGCCTTGCCCGCAAAACCAAGTTCCACCAGTTCGTCGTCAATGAGTTCCTCAGCGGTGTCGCGCCCCTCCAGCATGTCGCCTTCAATGGACTCGCTCAACCATCGGTCAGGAGTGAGCAAACTGACCGCCCAGCCGTCGTCTTGGCGATCCACGACGTACCACGCCTCCGAGGCCGCGCCCTTGGCCTTGCAGCGCACCGAGACATCGGTGCACTCGATCCGCTCAAAGCGATTGCTGCGTTCTGCGTGCTGCTGGACGATAGATAAGAAATCGCTCATGGGAAGATGGGTGCCCTTCTGCTCAAATTGCAACATGCCGCGAAGGGCCGGATAGGATAGTTGGAACCGCCGCGCGCCGCCGTATGCCGCGCATTCAGAAACCGCACAAATGTCTGGCATTCCAACGCCAAATCCAACCGCCGGAATGGCAGACACCGCGCGGTCCGGGGGGAGTGAGCCATGGACCACCCGTCGACTGTTGGCGTGGATGGAGGGCTTTCTGCACTCCAAAGGGGTTGACTCCCCCAGAGTGTGTGCACAACTGCTGCTCACGCACGTGCTGCAGTGCGATCGCACGCGCCTGTACATGGAGATGGACCGCCCCGCAGGTCGCGCAGAGCTGGACGCATTGCGCGCATTGGTTCAACGCGCAGGTCGCCACGAACCGGTGCAGTACTTGGTGGGTGAGGCGTGGTTCTGGAGCAAGCGCTTTGCTGTGGGGCGATCCACGCTCATCCCGCGGCCCTGCACTGAGCATCTTGTGGAGCATGTGGTGAAGGAAGTGCAGCGAGTTGTTGCGGCGCGACTGGAGCAGGCAAGTACGGGGGTCAACGCGCCGCCAGACGCTCACGCAGTCCGTTCGCCCGCCGTTCGCATTTTGGAAATCGGCACTGGTACTGGTTGTATCTCAGTGTGCGTGGCATCTGCGCTGCGCCATGGTCAACGACGCGGCGCAGATCCGGAGGCTGTGGCTGCGCCATCGGTAGAGATCGTGGCCACCGATCTGGTGCCGGCGGCCCTGGATCTAGCGCGAGTTAACGCGCGCACACACGGCGTGGATTCGCAGATTGAGTTTCGTTCCGGTGACTTGTATTCCGCGCTGGAGGGAATGCACGCGCAGGGCAGCTTTGACGTCCTGGTTTCCAATCCTCCCTATGTGGCGGATGATGAATGGGATGCCCTGGAGCCAAATGTTCGGGAGTATGAGCCCAGAACAGCTCTTGCGGGCGGCGCACGCGGAATGGACATCATGACGCCGCTGCTTGCTCACGCGCACACATGGCTCCGCCCCGGTGGTTTTCTTGCGGTGGAAATGGGGCACAACCAGCAAGACATCGTCCTCGCCGCAGCCCAAGACAACCCCTGTTTCGAGGACGCAACCGCTCACAAAGACTTCGAGGACTTCTGGCGCATCCTCACGGCGCGCCGAGCGGTGCATCCCCGAGCGGTCCACGGCGGTACTGTTACTCCCCGCGCCACTCCGTAACGGCCTTACGCACTTCGTCAAGTAGCTGCTGCGCCTGGAAGGGCTTGAAGAGGAAGCAATGGAGCCCCTCTTGACTGCTGCGCACGATGGAGTGGTTTGGGTCGTATCCGAAGCCGGTCATAAGAATGACCTGGGTACGCGGGGATGCCGCCTTGCTGGTGCGGAAGACTTCAAAGCCATTGCGATCGGGCATTCGAACGTCACTGATGACGATGTCATAGGGGCGGCCCTCCTTGCACGCGCGCTCGATGGCTTCACAGCCGTCGATCCCCGACTCGAATGAATCCACCAGAGCACCGGAGTCCTTCAGCACGTTGGTCACGCTGTCCCTGATTCCAGCTTCGTCATCCAAGACAGCGATGCGGCGACCGGCAATCTCAGGATCCGCGCCACGCGAACGATCCACCCGATCGATGCCCAACACCGTTTGTGGGCCATCGGTAACTCCGCGCACCCGTGTTTCAATGGAGGAAATCGCCCGGTCCAGTTCCACCAGCGAAATCTGCGGAACATCGGGGTCCTGACGCAATCGATCCGCAGCCTGGCGCATGCTGGTTAGAGGAACTGCAATCTCCTCGCGTAATGCACCGCTCACCCGCTGATTGGTGGTGTATCGCTCGACGATGAGCATGTCCAAAATGTTCAGCGCCATGGCCACATAGCGGCCAAAGAGTTCAAGGCACAGAAGGTCCTCTTCATCAAAATGGCCGGGGTCACGGCTCTCCACATTCAGCACGCCCACGGGACGGTCCTGCAGGAAGAGAGGCACCGTCATGCTGCTTCGTGCGTCCGTGAGACCCGCGAGGTTGAGTGGGTCAGCGGCGCAATCTCGGCACAGGTAGCCCTGGCCGGTGCTGGCCACATGACCGCTGATGCCATTGCCTTGGGGGCTGGCGTACAAGAACCTGCCCGGCGGCAGCGGCTCAATTCCTCTGCTGGTCACCAATTCAAGCTTCTGAGACTTGCGATCCAGAAGGCGAACTTCAAACTCGCGGGAGCCGAACAGATTCTCCATCGTCTCCACCACGCGCCCCTCAATGAGCTTCAGCCGCTCCGACACGTTCAAGGGGTTCACGATGTGTGCATCCAACGTGAGCAACTGAGCGCCCGCGGCATCCACCGCGTCCACACGATCCAGCATTCGCTGTCGCGCCGTGATGTTGTGAAGCACACCCACAACGCGTTCGGAGCGCGCAATCTCAGCGCCCGGTGGCGCAAGAGGTGTAATGGCTACTTCATACGCACGGTCTCCAGATCGAAACGTGCGCAAATGCGTCCGGCGATCCATGCCGTCTCGGGCCATCTCTTGCAGCAAGTCGCGGCAGCACTCGCAGAAGCGCCGCATCGTTTCTGGGTCGAGCGCCTCAAATCGGTGGTTCATCCACAGCAGCTCGCCGCCAATGTCCACCACGCCGATTCCCTCGCCAATCTCCTCTAGGAGGAGTGCGGGCAGTCCACCGTGCGTGCCGTGAGAGGTGTCGGGGTACATCGTGCGTCCGTGCTTTGGGCGGATGATAGGACAGAAGCGCAATCGTTAGACGAAACTGAGGTGGCGTGAGACACGGATAGACTGCGCGCCCTTCCAATGATTGAGACTAAGGGCATTGTCAAGCGGTTTGGACGAGTCACGGCGGTGGACCGTGCGTCGTTCAGCGTGCCCACGGGTGCCATCTGCGGCTTTCTGGGGCCAAATGGCGCGGGAAAAACCACCACCATCCGCATGCTGGTGGGGGCGCTGGCCCCCGACGATGGTGATTTGTGGATTGACGGCATGAACCCCGCAACTGACGGCGCAAACGTCCGCCGCCGCGTGGGATACCTAGCGGAAGAGAGTCCGGTGCACCCCGAACTCACCGTGGAGGAGTTTGTGGGTTTCCGTGCGCGGCTTTATGGTGTACCTCGGCGTCAACGCGCCAACGCAGTAAGCCACGCGTTGGATCGATGCCAGATTCAGGATGTGCGCCGACGCCTGTGCGGACAGCTCAGCAAGGGTTACCGTCAACGATGCGGTTTGGCGGCGGCCATCGCCCACTCTCCCCGCGTGATCGTGCTGGACGAACCCACGAGCGGGTTGGATCCCGCGCAAGTGCTGGAGTTTAGAAAGTTGCTCAGGGAACTCTCTGAGCAGGCAACCGTGCTGCTGTCGAGTCACGTTCTGGCCGAAGTTGAAGCGGTCTGCGATCGTGCGGTGCTCATTCACCAAGGGCGTGTGGCCGCGCAAGGCACGCTGGCGCACTTGCGGGCGCAGGGGGCAAGCGCTGTTCAACTGGTGGTTGAAACTGAGTTAGACATTTCACCGCAACTCTCAGTACTACCCAGTGCACACGGCGTGGAACGGCAGCGCATGAGTGACGGATGGTGGTCGCTGTGCGTTCGCGCCAGCGGCTCAGTTGCTGATCTGGCGCAGGCCGTCGGCGCAGCCGCCATGCACTCTGGCTCGGCCGTGCGAAGGCTGGAATGGAAAGAGGCCTCGCTGGAGAGCATCTTTCACGCGTTGATGCACAGCCAGGAGAAATCGTGATGGGCGCATGGCTTCACGGGTGCGCAGCCGTTGCCACTCGGGAGTGGCGCGCCATGCTGGCCACTCCGCTTGGCTGGAGTGTTTTGGCGGCATTTTCGGCGCTGGCAGGAGCAATCTTCGGGCTCTCGGTTTTTCAGAGCGGAGCGCCCGCCACCCTGCGGGGGGTCTTTATCGCGCTGGGCTGGGCGGTGCTCGCCACCGCACCCGCGTTGAGCATGAGGAGCGTGGCTGAGGAGCGCCGACATGGAACGTGGGCGGCATTGCTTGCGGCACCCTCAGGGGCAAGTGCGGCGATCATCGGAAAGTTCCTCGCGCTGCTAGCGTTTTTGACTCTCGCGGTGTGTCTGCCCGCGGCTGCGCAAGTGACGGCATTGGAGTTCGTGGCGCGCCCCGACTACGGTGAGATTCTCACTGCCGTGTGTGGGCTGCTTCTGGCCGGCGCGGCGTACATCGCCAGCGGCATCCTGATGAGCGCGTTGACCGGCAATCAAGTCGGCGCATATCTGTTGACGCTCTTTCTGTGGCTCACGTGGATCGTGCTGGCCAAGGCGGCGCCAGCCGTGCTCTCCGCTCAGGGTGCGTACACAGCGTTTTCATTGGACCCCTTGCGGCGGCTTGACGACTTTTTGCTGGGTGTGCTGGATTCTGGGAACGCAATCTTCTTTCTGGGCATCGCGGCATGGTTTCTCACGGCGGCTGTGTTGGTGGTGACCCGGCCGGTCCTTCCAGCCAGTCGAGCGGGGTTGGCGCGTGCGCTGATTGCGGTGGGCGCTTCAGGAGTGCTGGTGGTTTCCATCATTGGCATCGCCAATGCACCTGCGGCGCGTGGCATGTTGGACATGACCAAGACTCGCGCCTACACGTTGGCGCCCTCCACTCAGCAGTTGCTGGCGGGCCTCTCAGGCGAGTGGACAGTGGCCGTGTTGCTGAACGCCGGTGGAGCAGACCCTGCGGTGCTGCGCCAGATTGACGAAGTGCTGGCTCGCATGGGGGATCAACGCAAGGGCGAGTTGAAGACCGTACGTGTGGACCCCACCAATCCTGCCGATGCTGCCAAGTATGAGGAGATTCTTGAGGCCATTCAAACGCGTGACCGCACCGCACTTGAGGCGCACGGCAGGGCCATCGCCGCGGGTTTGCAGGCCTTTGGACGACTGGTCGATTTGGCGGCAGTGCAGCAGGGCGAACTGGTGCGGGTGATCCAATCACTGCCCGCGGATAGCCCGGATCGAACCGAGTTGGACTCGCTGCGCGCCGCCTTTGCCCAACTTACTCAGCAAAAAGCGGCGTTCGACAAATCACTGGCACAGTTGCGTACGGCCAACGATTCACGGCCATTTCCAGATGAAGCGCGCGCTGCCGCGGCAGTGGCGGCCAATGTGCGTCATTGGGGGGAGCAGTTGCAAGCCGCAGCGGTTGCGATGTCGCAGAGGCAGCGCGAACGCATCGAGCACACCGCGCTTGCCCAGTGGATCGAGAGCGCGATCCCCGCGTTCATTCAATCCGCGCGTGAACTCAGAGCCGCTCAAGACTTGTTGGAACAGTTGCCCACGCTCTACGGCGCCGCGGTGGGAGGCGCCTTGGCCACCGGGGACGCTGCCGTAATCATTGGACCCCCGGGAATCACCGTAATCCCGGGTGCACAATTGGTGGCAGGGGCAGGGGGTCGCGGCGCGGTGTCCTTTGACCGCCGATTTCGCGGAGAGCAATTGGTGGCGGCGGCCATACGCAGCATGAGTGGGGGGCCAGCACCCGTGGCGGTCATTGTGCACTCCGGCGAGTTAGGACTGCTCCGGCCTCGTGCTGATCATGCGGACTTTGCCGCGGCCGCTGACGCGTTGCGCGCGGCGCGCATTGATGTTGCAGAATGGGTGCCAGGCGAGGGCCTAGAGCCGATCGCGCCTCAGGGTAGACCGCTGGTGTGGATCATCGTTCCGCCCGCCGAGCGCCAAGGCATGCAAGAGAGTCCTCGTGAACGGGCGTTGCTGGCGGCAACTGAGCGCCTGGTGGCGCGGGGCGAGCCGGTATTGCTCTCCATCGGTCCCAGCCTTCTGCCAATGCTTGGAAAGCGGGATCCGTGGGCTGATGTGCTTGCCGAGCGAGGTTTGGGTGCCATCACCGGTCGCAGTGTGCTTGAGGTTGTGCCCATCGGTCCGGGGCGAGCGCAGACTGTCGCTGAGCAGTTGGTGCGCGATTTTGCGAGCGACCACCCGTTGGGTAGCGCGGTCACCGGGCAGCTCACTCGATTTGACAGCGTGGTGGCCGTGCAGCCTGAGTTGCGCCCCAACGGGCGCTCATGGGTGATTGCGGCGATCGAACCGTCAAGCGAGCGTTGGATGGAAGGTGACTGGCGGCGTGAGCAGCGGCCTAGATTGGAGGCGCCCGCAGACAAGCGCCTTACTGAACCGGTGCCGGTGGTGGTGGCCACACAGATTCCGGGTTCGGGCAGCCGCAGCGCCGCCCCCGTGCGCACCTTGTTGGTGGGATCGCCCACCTGGTTGGTCTCTTCGGTTGCAGATGCCGCGGACGCATTAGGTGGCGGTCGAGTGGCGCTGCGGTATCCCGGCAATCGAGAGCTATTGGTGAACTCGGTGGCGTGGCTCTCGGGTCGAGACGACCTGGTTGCGGCGGCAGGATCGGGTCGAGAGGTGAACAGGATTCCACAACTCAGTTCACTCGCCCGCTTGGCGGTCTCGCTTCTGGAGGGTGTGGGTTTGCCGATGCTCATTGCCGCACTTGGAGCAACCATCGTGTTGCGCAGAAGGTGGAGAACATGAGAACGTCACCTCTTGTGGCACTCATTGTGGCGGCTTGCGTGGCGTTTGCAGCATGGATGACTCTGGCAGAGCGAATCGTCCCTCAATCTGTGGCGGATCGCACTCCGCTGTTATCCGCTGCAGAACTTCCCATCGAAAACATTCAGCGCATTCAATTGGAACGGCCCGGAATGCCAGCCATGGAGTTCACCAGAACACTGGCGGGGTGGGAGCAAACCAAGCCGTACCTGCATCCTGCCGATGCCGCAGCGCTTCGGCAGTTGATTGATGTGGCCGCTTCGTTGGAGCAAACGCGAGCGGTGGACCTGAACACGCTTGATGCCTCCACTCGTGCTGCGCTTGGCTTGGATCCGCCGCAGGCGGTGGTGCAATTGGGTTGGCCGGGAGGTGAGTGCACCTTGGAACTTGGTCGCCGCACCGTAGCTGGGCGAGGATGGGCTCGAGCCAACGGTCGATCATCCGCAGCCAGCGTGGACGCGGCACTGCATGCGTTGGCCTTGGATGGTGACCTGAGACAGTTGCGGTCCATGGCGCTCTACGACGCGCAGCCCGGAGAGGCTGAGCGCATTGTGTTGAAGTACGGTGTGGGGCCCAGCGCACTCTGGACTCTGGAACGCAAGGGGCTCACCTGGCGAGTGGTGACGCCCTTTGAAACCCGTGCTGACAGCGAAGCAGTGCGTTCCTATCTCGAGGCTGTGAGTGGTGCGCAGGCCGATGCCTTTGCAGCGGATCAACCGCAGGACTTTGCCGCCTTTGGGTTGGCGCCACCCGCAGTGAGCCTAGAGATCGTGCGCAGCAACAGCACCACGCCCGCCACCGTTGACGTGGGCAACACGGTGACGCAGGGCGCACAGGAGAGATTCGGAAGGATCGACGGTCGCCCCGCAGTGCTGCAGTTGGGCACGCGCGCGTTGGCCACACTCTTTCCTGCTCCCGCGTTCTTCATTGATCCCAGAGGCACTGATGTTGTGCCTGCCGATGTTCGCAGCATTGAGTTCCAGCCCGCCGCCGGCACCACCGCTTCACCCTTTGTGTTGCAGCGCGTTCGCGACACATGGGAACTTCAAAGCGGCGGTACCGCGGCCATTCCAGCTAGCTCAGAGGCCGTGCGCAGGTTGCTCACACAATTGGCTCAGACGCGTGCGCCGGAGATTTCGTTGGAGCAGATACCCCAGGAGTTGCTCGTGGCAACTCTCACTCTGAAAGGGGAGCGGGGCGCAGTGCTCGCGGTGATTCGACTGGCACGAAGCGGCAGCGGCGGCGCAGGCAAGTGGGCGCTGGATAACGACGATGGAGTGCTGCGGGTCTTTCCGCAGAACTTTGATGTTCGTCTGGACGCGGATGCCTATGTAGGCAGCAAGTAGCGGGCAAACTCATCCGCACCGCGCATGTGGTGGGAGACGAGTTCAAGACGCTGCATGGGGCGAAGTGTGCGCAGAACACATGTCTTGGGTGCTGCGCCCTCCTGCGCGGCGTGTGGCGGCAACCCGTTGCGTGGTGCCGTGAAGATCCACGCTTCTTGAGCCAGCCCTTGATCGACAAGGGCTCCTACTAAACCCGTGCCTGCTTCAACCAGCACACGGCTCACGCCATGCTCCTTGTGCAGTGTGCTCAGAAGTGTTCGCAATGAGGGCACCGTCAATATGCCCGCCCCGGCGGCGCGCAGTGCGGCCGCGTGCGTGTGTTGCGCGGAGCTCCACTCTGCCTCCGCCACCGTTGTGGCCACCACCAAAGGCGCTTCCGCAACTGTTCGTACCAACTGTGATTCCAAGGGAATCTGCAGGCGGGGATCCCAGACCACGCGCATGGGAACTCTGCGCGCACGCACTCCGCGAACGGTGAGCAGCGGATCGTCCGCCAGCACCGTTCCCATGCCCGTGAGGATGGCATCCACCCGGCCGCGTTCGGTGTGCACCGTTGCTCGACTGCGGGCGCCGGAAATCCAGCGACTCTCACCCGGATGTGTGCTGATTCGACCATCGTGGGTTTGCGCGAGTTTGATGCACACCCACGGCATGCCGGTGCGTACGGTGTGCAGGAACGGAGCGGTGACCTGTTCGGCGGCGGCGCACGAAACCTGAATCACGCTCACTCCATGGGCGCGCAGATAGTCCGCGCCACCAGAGGCCCTTGGGTGCGGATCACTGCACGCGTACACCACGCGTGCGATGCCTGCTTGAATCAGAGCCCTGCTGCACGGCCCCGTGCGCCCGTGGTGGTTGCATGGTTCAAGGGTCACGATGGCAGTTCCGCCGCGCGCCGCTGCGCCTGCGCGAGTGAGTGCTTCAACTTCAGCGTGGGCTTTACCCAATGAGCGGTGATACCCTTCGGCCACGAACTCTCCGTGCGCCGAAATCAGCACGCATCCCACCATCGGGTTTGGTTCCACATTGCCATGACCCCTCCACGCAATCCGTGCCGCGTGCTCCAGCCAAGGGGTCCACGCAGCAGAATCCGCCGCGCTCATGCCTGTGCGCCGGACTCCGGCGCGTGAAGCGGTGCGGCGTGGAGGGGAGTGCCATTGGTCGGTACGGTCGATTGCAATCGACCTGATGGTGCCGTCGAGGCTGGCCCCGCGGCAGGCGCCGGCACCGCCAGCGGCACGCGAACGCTTGCCACGAGCAGATCATCGTCACCCAAGCCCTTGCGCCAGTTGTCAGCTGCGCCAGCGATGTGCTCGCTCCACCGCGCCGGTGCTGGGGACTTTTGCAGTGCCTCGTGTAGGCGGTCAATGCCAAACCGCTCGCCCTTGCGGTCGGGGGCCTCGTGCACTCCGTCAGTCACAAGCACCAGAGTGTCCTGCGAACCCAGCGCAAAGGTCAGTTGGTCATCCTCGAACATGGAATCAGGAGCGGCGCCAAGCAGCCAGGTGGTGCTGTCAAATCGCTCCACCGTTCCATCGGCGCGGCGAACAAATGCGGGCGGATGCCCCGCGTTGGCGTACTTCACTTCGCCGGTCATGGGGCACACTTGAACGCACAGCGCGGTGGCGTACACACTGTGCCGGCTGAGCGTGAGGTTGACGTACCGATTGAGCATGCGGAGCACATGCCCGGGTTCGATGTCTGGATCCTCGGCAAGCAGCCGCTCAATCTCACCAGAAAGCCGGGAGACCGTCAGTGCGCTGGCCAGACCGTGGCCGGTGACATCCAGCACCACGACGTCCAGGCGGCCGCGTTCATCAATACTGGCGTGAATGAAGTCACCGCCCACCTCGTTGGCGGGCACGTAGGCAAAATCAAAGTCAACAGCTTCAGTCTGAATGGGCTTCGGAAACAGCGCCAACTGCACCGCGCGCGCCTGACTCAGTTCACGCCGCATGCTAAAGAACCCTTTGGCAACCATTTCACGGTTGAACTGTCGGCGGCGGCGGCGAAGTCGTAGCCAACAGACCCAGATTCCAGGGACAAGCACAAAGGGCACACCAAACACGTGTAAGACCACATCGCCGGCGTCAAGCCGGCCCATGATCAAGAACACCACCAACTCGATGAGAAACAGGCCGATCAGCGGATACATGGGACGCAAGCTCTCGCGCGGCGTCCAAGGCAAGAAGAGACAGGCCAGGAAGTGCAGACCAAAGAGTCCCCCTAAGTTGCTAAAGCTGGCTCCACTGCTGATGGCCGCAACGGCGCCATCGCTCAACAAATCGATGGCACCGATCTGCATGATGAACCAGCTTGCGGATCGCAGCGTTTGTTCTCTGGTCTCCAACTTGCTGCGCACCACGATGAATGCGCGTGCCGCCACCGCCAGCACCAGCAAGGTGGACATGAGAGTGATGGAGAGCACAGGCGCGGACATGATTTCGTCCGCCGCTTGCCGCCGTTCTGGCGTCAGTGCCTCTGACCCGCCCCCTCGAAGGAAGAGCATGGTGCTGGTTGAGACCAGCAGCACCAAGATTCGCAATCCAATCGTGCAGCCTAAGAAAAACCCATAGCGACGACGAAGCCACCGCTCGAGCTCATGCTCGTATTCGGCCTTAAAAAGCGTGCCCTCTGTGGCCTCTGGCATGCGTCCCTAGGCTACCGCCACCCCGCAAGCGGGCTGCGGTGCTACTGCTTGGCCAGCACCTCTTGCTTCAACCGCTCGGGCATCTGCCGATAGGTGAGAGGCTCCATGCTGGCCGCAGCGCGACCTTGAGTCATGCTGCGCAGGCTGGTGGTGTAACCGAACAATTCGCTCAGGGGCACCTCGGCGGTGATCTGGCGGGTGTTGCCGCGCATTTCGCTGTCAATGATCTGACCGCGGCGGCTGGCCACGTCACCCGAGACGTTGCCGAAGAACTCGTCCGGGGTGGTGATGACCACCTTCATGATGGGCTCAAGCAACGCCGGGCTGGCGCGCATGAACGCTTCGCGGAACGCCAAGGCGCCCGCTTGCTCAAAGGCGATCTGGCTGGAGTCAACGTCGTGGTACGAACCATAGACCAGTTGCACGCACACGTTGATCACGGGGTAGCCGCCGATGACGCCGCTCCCTGCAGCCTGGCGAATGCCGTACTCCACGCTGGGAATGAACTCGCGCGGAATCACGCCGCCTACCACCTTGTCCTCAAAGACCACGCCATCCTTCATGGTGAGTTCTTCAGCAGCGGCCTCTTCGGGAGTCATGTGCTTAATCGTCACCACCGCATCGCCGTACTGACCGCGTCCGCCAGTCTGCTTCTTGAACAGGCCGCGCACGTCCTTGGCCATGCCGGTGACCGTCTCACGGTAGCTCACGCGGGGCTTACCCACGTTCACACCGATCTTCATGTCGCGCACCAGCTTGTTCTTGATGATTTCAAGGTGCAACTCACCCATGCCGCTGATGATGGTCTCGCCGGTTTCGTCGTTGTAATTGGAACGGAAGGAGGGATCTTCACGACGGATGGTGGTGAGCGCCTCGCCCAGCTTCTTCTTGTCGTCGGCGGTGATGGGCTCAATGCTCATGCTGATCACCGGCTCGGGGAAGGTCATGCGCTCCAAGATGATGGGATCGTCTTGATCGCACAATGTGTCGCCGGTGTAACTATCCTTCAGGCCGATGACGGCCACAATCTGGCCGGCGCCGGTGGAGTCCAAGGCCGTGCGGTTCTGCGCATGCATTTCGTACAGGCGGCTCACGTTTTCACGCTTGCCGTTGCCCGGGTTTAGAACGCGCATGCCCTTGGCCAGCGTGCCGGAGTAGACGCGGATGTAGGTCAGTGTGCCCGCAACGTCTGCGACCACCTTGAACACCAGCGCACTAAATGGCGCGGAGTCGTTGTGGGGGCGGCTGAGCTTGGTGGTGGGATCCTTGGGATCCACACCTTCGACGTCTGGGCACTCGGTGGGATCCGGCAAGTACTGAATGGCGCAGTCCAGCATGGTTTGGATGCCCACGTACTTCAGGGCGCTTCCGCACAACACTGGGAAGCACTTGCGTTCGATGGTGCCCTTGCGCAGGCCGGCCTTCAGTTCTTCAACCGTCAGCGAGTTGTGATCGGTGAGGTACTTGGTGGCCAGACCGTCATCCAACTCTGCGATTTTCTCGATCATTTCTGTGCGCCAGACTTCCGCAGTGTCCTTGAACTCGGCGGGAATCTCCGTTTCCACAATGTTTTGACCCTGCTCTTCGGGCTTCCAATACAGCGCCTTCATGGTCATCAGATCAATGATGCCCTTGAAGTCGTTGCCGAAGCCGATGGGGATCTGAATGGCGATGGCATTCGCGCCAAGTCGGCTGCGAATGCTCTTGAAGCTGTAGTCAAAATCCGCACCCAGCTTGTCCATCTTGTTAATGAGGCACAAGCGCGGCACGCCGTAGCGGTCCGCTTGGCGCCACACGGTTTCGCTCTGGGCTTCCACGCCTTCCTTGCCGTCAAACACGGCAACGGCTCCGTCCAGCACGCGCAGTGAGCGCTCCACCTCAATGGTGAAGTCCACGTGGCCGGGGGTATCAATCAGGTTCACCTTGTACTCAACGCCCTTGTAGTCCCAGGGGCAGGTGGTGGCGGCGCTTTGAATGGTGATGCCGCGCTCCTGCTCCTCTTGCAGACTGTCCATGGTGGCGGTGCCTTCATGCACTTCGCCCATGCGGTGAATCTTGCCCGTGTAGAAAAGAATGCGTTCCGTGACGGTGGTCTTGCCAGCGTCAATGTGGGCGCAGATACCGATGTTTCGAACCTTGCTCAGGTCAGTTGCCATGTCAGTTCCAAATTGGGTGAAACGTGCGAGAGACGGGCTTTGTGGGCCGCTGTGCGAAAGATCGGCAAGGATACCGGGACTGCCGTTGCCAATCAATAGGTGCGTCCCACCGGGGGTTATTGGGTTGATGCCTCGGTTACCCGCACGTATATAGGGGCACTATGACGGGGACCCAGCACATTTCGGTGGTGTCAGTTGCATTGGTGGCCGTGGGCGTGATGTGGGGAGGATCGGCTCAGGCCCGTCCACCTGCGCCTCATCCGGAGGGTGTTTCAGCGTGTGATTGGGCAGACATCCGTGGCGTTTACGGCGCCGGTCGCCACGCAGCTCGTTCGGTTGCCCAGGGCGCCTATCAGATGCGGAATCCCAGCCAGCAGTGGCGCACGCATTTGGACGGCTGCGGATTCCTAACGGTGCCGGATGGTGGCGGCTGGGAGTGGGGGTTGCAGTTGGAGCGATATGGTCGCGCGGGTGATGAACGTGCGGTTGCGGCCCCGCTCTTTGCGCACGCCCAAGGCAATCGCGTGAACTACGAATGGAGTGATGGGCTCACGGAGTGGTACATCAACGACGATCGAGGCCTTGAGCACGGGTTCACCCTGCACGCGCGGCCCGAGAGTGCCAAGATGGCACGCAAGAGCCATGAACTACGCCTGACACTTGCGGTGGTTGGCAACCTGTACGCGCAGGTGAGCGCGAGCGGCTGCGATGTGAGGTTTGTGGATGCCCTCGGAAACATCGTGGTGAACTACAGCGGGCTCACCGTATTTGATGCCGACGGAGCTCTGGTTCGAGCGCAGTTTGAGTGCCTTGAGCCAGACCGTCTGGTGCTGGTGGTTCACGACGAATGTGCGCGGTATCCACTGACCATCGACCCGCTGGCGCAGCAGGCGTACCTGAAGGCATCAAACACAGGTGGGTCGGACTTCTTTGGAACATCGGTCGCGGTGTCAGGGGACACTGTGGTGGTAGGGGCGCATCTAGAGGACAGCAGTGCAACCGGTGTGAACGGCGATCAGGCCGACAACGGCACCCCAGAATCCGGGGCGGTGTACATCTTTGTGCGGGACGGAGCTAGCTGGACGCAGCAGGCGTATCTGAAGGCATCAAACACGGGAGCGGGCGACCAGTTCGGCAATAGCGTTTCAATATCTGGCGACACTCTCGTGGTGGCGGCATTTGGCGAGGACAGCAACGCCACCGGAGTGAATGGCAACCAAGCCGACAACAGCGCGAGTGGCTCCGGCGCCGCGTATGTGTTTGTGCGCAATGCGGGGGTCTGGACCCAACAGGCCTACCTGAAAGCATCCAACACTGGCGCGGACGATGGCTTTGCGCACTCAGTCTCCGTGTCGGGTGACACCATTGTGGTGGGCGCCTCCGGCGAGGACAGCAACGCCACCGGAGTGAATGGCAACCAGGCAAACAACAGCGCTCTCTCCTCCGGTGCCGCGTACATCTTCGTGCGCATGGGTGACACGTGGACCCAACAGGCCTACCTGAAGGCGTCGAACACGGGCTTCAGCGACTTCTTCGGCGACGCGGTTTCCGTGTCAGGCGACACTGTGGTGGTGGGGGCCTCCCTTGAGGACAGCAATTCCACGGGCGTGAACGGGAATCAGGCCAACAATAGTTCTGGGGACTCCGGCGCCGCATACGTGTTTGCGAGGTCCAACGACGTCTGGACCCAGCAGGCGTACTTGAAGGCGTCGAACACGGGTTCGGGTGATCACTTTGGCGAAAGGATCTCCGTCTCAGGCGACACTGTGGTGGTCGGGGCATTTGGCGAAGACAGCAACGCCACGGGTGTGGACGGCGATCAGGCCAACAACAGTTCTGCGGACTCCGGCGCTGCATATGTCTTTGTGCGCTCGGGCAACAGTTGGACACAACAGGCGTACCTGAAGGCATCGAATACGGGGGCAGTCGACCTCTTTGGAATCTCAGTCGCGGTGTCAGAGAACACCGTGGTGGTGGGGGCGCGCCGCGAGGACAGCAGCGCCACGGGGGTGAATGGCGATCAGGCCAACAACGACGCGATCGACTCGGGGGCGGCGTACGTCTTTATGCGGAAGGCCGATACCTGGGCGCAGCAGGCGTACCTGAAGTCCTCGAACTCTGGCGCGGGTGACTACTTTGGCTACTTTGTGTCAGTGTCGGGAGAGACATTTGCGGTGGGTGCTCCATACGAGGCCAGTAGCGCTACTGGGGTGAACGGCAACCAAAGTGACAACAGCATGGGATTCTCCGGCGCCGCGTATGTCTTTCGCATCGCGCCGCCCTGCCGCAGTGATCTGAACGACGACTCGGTGGTGGACGGCGCGGACTTGGGCATTCTGCTCAGTGCATGGAGTAAGGGCTTGACTGAAACCAATGCCGACCTGAACAGCGATGGTGTCGTTGATGGCGTGGACCTGGGCGTACTCTTGAATGACTGGGGTCGTTGCCCCGCCTAGAGGTGTGTAGCGCTCCCACGCGCTACAGGTTTCGCACTAATGCCTCACGCGGCAACTGCAGTCTTTCGATCAGCGGCCCCACCTCCTCCACAAATCTTCTGCCGTCGCTCACATATCCCGCCGTAGGTTGAACGTCAGGCATGTGTGCGGCAAAGAAGGCATTCAGCCTTCGCATGTGCAGTTCTCGCGTGAACTTCGCCGCCATGGAGGCGAGGGCAATGGGCAGATGCCGCTCCTCCCCGCCTTGCTCAAAGGACACCGTAAAGACGTGGGCGGGCAATCCATCGCCCGCAGGATGGCTGAGCGAGTACAGCGCACGAGTCTCCGACTCATGCAAGATGCGAATGCTGGCCTCCGGAAACGACGTGGAAAGAGGACGCAGGTAACTGCGGCGCCCTCCCTGCTGGTCAAGCGCGATGTACGCAGCGATCTCCCGCTGTGCGGCGGCGCGCCGCACGCCATCAACATGGTGCATTGACGCCATGAAATTGATGGTTCCCTTGTTGCTGACTCGAACGGCCTGTTGATTGAACTCTTGGGCGGATAGCGCGCGCACGGTCAAGTTCAAGAGGCCAATCTCAGTTCTTTGAAGGGTGGTGCGGAGCATGGCTGAAGCGATGCGAAGTTGCCCAGCGTCATTGCCCAGTGGAAGCGGCAACTCCGCGCTGCGTAGCGAACCCAGGGGCACGGGTGCGCCCAATGCCGCCAACAGTTCGTCGTCCGTGGCAAAGCAAGTGGGCTGCGCGTGTGCCGCTGAGGCAAAGGCCGTAACTCCGCGCTCTAAATGCCTGAGCGGATGCGCGGCGCCATCCCTAGCGCCTTTGAGCTTCTTGCTGTCTTCAATGGCGATGCGCTTGCGCTTGTCGTTGGGCTTGCGGCACACGGCTTTGGCCAGCACCCCCCACAGACACTCGGGCGCCTCATGTGGGGGGCCAACCGCTGGCACCAGAAAGGCAGCGCACCCCACGCACAAAGGCCCCAAGAGTGGCCCGTATCCGGCCTCGTCAATGCCGGCATACAAGAGTTGCGTGTGACCTACCTCTGACATTCGCAGTCATGCTAATGAAAGCGCCCGGCCGTGAGCCGGGCGCTTGAAGGTGAGGTCTTCGGAGTGGCGTTAGGTGCCGGGGCAATCGCCCCATGCCGCAAGCAGCTTGCCCAGGTCGGCGCCGTCCACAATGCCGTCGGTGTTGAAGTCAGCACCGCTACCGCCATTGGGGCCCCAATCTCCGATGAGGATGCCAAGATCGCCGGCATCCACGGTTCCATCGCCGTTCAAGTCAGCGAAGCACACAGGGTCGGGAACATCAATTCCGGGCACGATGAGATCGGGATTGTCAAACCAATCTGGCGCATCGTGATACCCCGGCACGGTGCCGATCACGTCTTCATCCACCACCAGCGTGACAACGGGGCAGGTGACATCAATCTCCGGCTCGGACACTGGGGTCCACATCGCCGGATCTTTGGACTCCAGTTCCGTGATGACGGCGTTGTCAGCAATCACCATTCGACCGCTCGCCAAGAAGTCAATCGCAGTCGGTTGGGTCACGCCGGTCAACGTCGCTTCAAGGGCTTCAAGTTCTCCGCCGCCCTTGGCGCCCGCTGGAACCGTCAACCGATACGCAAAGCTAGAACCGTTTGTGATCAGCCACACCGCAGCGTTCGCAGAAACGGCAATGCGCCCCGAACTTCCCAATGGCACGGAAGCGGGAATGTCTTGCACGTCGACTGGGCCGCTGAGATCTTGGGCCAACCGCATGAGTTTGGCATCCGTGAATGAGACCAGCACCCATTGGCTCGTGGCAGAATCAAAGGCCACCGCCTGTGCTGCGTGAGGCAGGGTGACGCTCGTGGGCGGCGGGGGAACTTCGCCCGAGGGGTTGTCCTCGAGTGGCGTTGGAGCCATGAGTAGGCGAGTGGCTTCAGTACCCGCAATCACCAGCACGTCATGTAAGTTTCCAGCGGCCAACGCGGTGGCTCCTGGAACGCTTCCAATCACGTGCACTTCTCCGGTGGAGGGGTCCACAATCTGAATGTTTCCACCGCGCGCGCCGGCCACGCCGTTTGTGTTGGCGGCAATCACCACCGCGCCATTCATGTCAGGCGCGGTGTCCATATCGAGCAAATCATCACCGAA
>CAZXGD010000032.1:21607-33398 GCA_964640485.1 uncultured Isosphaeraceae bacterium
TCAATGTGATACTGGCCGTCCACAAACCCAGTTTGCGTGCACAGATTGGGGCCTGCTCCTGGAACCGCGCAGTCATTGGCAGGATCGCGAACCCAGAGCCAGCCTTGATTGCCGATGCGGCGGGCACCAGAGATCGCCACAAAGTGACCACCTTGCCGATTCACCACGGGGACACTGCCCCACACAAAACCCACGACTTGATAGTGGCCGTACGCCAAGCCCATGACGGTGTTGTTGAGACCCGTAGCCGCGATGTGATCGAGCGTTGGAGACCAGTTTCCATAGGCTTGATACGAACGCACCGTCAACGGGCGATTGCCGATGGCCTTGCGCATGCCGTGCACGAAACCTTGCATGCTGGTTCCGCCTGCGGCCGGGTTGACACCCATCTTGGTTCCCATGAGGCCGATGTGCGCTGTTCCCTGTGCAAAGTTGGCGGGGGCGGTCCAGTTGATGCCCAGTTGCGCGGCGGGCAGAAGTTCGGGGTACCCGTGATTGGCAATGAACACGTAGAGATCCACGCCGGTGGTGGGCCCACAGTGCATCATGCCGGGCATCATTGGATCTCCGGCCTGTGGCGGCCAGTGCGGTGGAGCGCAGGGCGCGTACCCCGGATTGGGCGTGAGGGCTGTACGTACTTGATCGAAGTCCGGAATCCCCGAAACTCCGTACGAGTAGTCGGTGGCGCTATTCCAAAAGCTATTGGGGGGCTCGCTTCGTGCCTGAGTTGTGAGCGCGGCAACGGCACCACACGCGCACGCAAGAAAAGCAACAGACGAACTCAAGCCGCCGCACGAGGCAGCAGGGCCATGTGATCGATTCACCATTGTCAGTACCTCCACGAAAGTCTGCGCACCGACTGGAGGGCGCAGAGGGCGTGCCCTCAGATTAACCGCGAGGTGCGGATGGGCCGTGCATCTCTCGGGCTCTAGCCCGCGATTTAACGCAGGGTGGCAGGGCGGCCCCCCGCAGTGTCACCCGGAATCTCCATGGGGCAGGATTATCTGAGCATGTTTCAGCAGCCTAGGATTGCGGAATGCCCCGTGTGCTCCTAGCAATGTCAGGCGGAGTGGATAGTTCCGCCGCGGCCGCTCTGTTGCAGGAGCAGGGGCACGAGGTCATTGGCTGCTTCATGCGCTTGGGGAGCCCGGGAGAGACACTTGACCACCTTGAAGAAGATGCCACACCGGTGGAGTCCTGCAAGTCTGTCAAGATTGGGCATCAGGGCTGCTGCTCCATCAACGATGCCGCTGATGCCCGGCTGGTGGCGGCGCGGCTTGGCATTCCGTTTTATGTGGTGAACTTTAAGAAGGACTTTGGCCGCATCATTGAGTACTTCGTGCAGGAGTACAACCAAGGCCGCACGCCAAATCCATGCGTGCGCTGCAACGACTGGCTGAAGTTTGGCAAGTTGCATCAATACGCGCAGCAGATCGGCGCCGAGTATGTGGCGAGCGGACACTATGCACAGGTGGTGCAGCGCAGTTCGGGTGAGCTTGCGTTGGCGCGAGGCGTAGACCACGACAAGGATCAGAGTTACGTGTTGTTCGGCACGCCACGCGCGCAACTGGCAAGCATGCTGCTGCCCATTGGCGGAATGCGCAAACACGCTGTGCGCGCCATCGCCAAGGAGCGGCAACTTCCAGTCTTTGACAAGCCCGACTCTCAGGAGATTTGTTTTGTGCCCGACAACGACTACGCGGGCCTCGTGGCACGCACGTCGCCGGACGCCGTACGCCCCGGCACGGTGCTTGATCTCTCAGGACGAGTGCTCGGGCAGCACGCGGGTCACCAGCACTTTACCGTTGGGCAGCGCAAAGGCGTGGGGGTGGCAGTCGGTCAACCGGTGTACGTGGTGAGCAAGAACGCAGAGAGCAACACCGTTACGGTGGGCCCGCGTGAAGCACTTTTGGCGGAAGGCTGTCATGCCACGGACTGCAACTGGTTGCAGGACGCTGACTCAGATTGGCAGGAATGCATGGCCAAGATTCGGTACAACGCCAAGCCGGTGCCGGCGCGCGTTCGAGCCGTTCCTTCGAGCAATGTTCACTCGCCCGATCTTCAGGTGGAGTTCACCCAGCCCCAGAGTGCCGTAGCACCGGGCCAGGCCGTTGTGTGTTACCGGGATGAACAGGTGGTGTGCGGTGGTTGGATTCTGAAGGCGCAAGTACGATCCTGAAGCAATGCCAGCTACCACAAGCCCTGCCGCCAATGCGTCCGCCTCAACTGATATCGCCCAGATTCTGGGGGCGGAGGCGGGCCCACTGCTCAATCACACCGCCAAGGTTTCCAAGAGTTCGCTCAACCTTCCTGGACCGGATTTCGTGGACCGTTGTTTTGCTGCGACCGATCGCACGCAGGGCACACTCAACAACTTGCACCGGATGTATGGCCACGGCCGATTGGCGCACACGGGGTACATGAGCATTCTGCCCGTCGATCAGGGCATTGAGCACAGCGCGGGTGCCAGCTTTGCCAAGAATCCCATCTACTTTGATGGTGAAAACATCGTGAAGTTGGCCATCGAGGGGGGATGCAACGCTGTGGCCAGCACCTTTGGCGTGTTGGCCAGTGTCAGCAGGCGCTACGCGCACAAGATTCCTTTCATCGTGAAGTTCAATCACAATGAGTTGCTCACCTATCCCAATGTGCAGAAGCAGATTCCCTTTGGCACGGTGCGTGAAGCATGGAATCTGGGTGCGTGCGCGGTGGGGGCCACCATTTACTTTGGCAATGAGGACGCGGGCAATGAAATCACGTATGTAGCCCGCATGTTTGAAGAGGCGCATGAACTGGGAATGCCCTGCATCCTGTGGTGCTACTTGCGCAACGATGCCTTCAAGCGTGACGGCAAGGACTATCACACGTCGGCAGATCTGACGGGACAAGCCAACCACTTGGGCGTCACCATCAAGGCGGACATCATTAAGCAGAAACTGCCGGAGTTGAACGGCGGGTACACGGCCATGGGCACTGGGGGTTCCACCTATGGCAAGTTTGACAAGCGCATCTACACCGACCTGTGCACAGACCACCCGATTGATTTGTGCCGATATCAGGTGCTCAATTGCTACTCAGGTCGAGTGGGGCTCATTAACTCAGGCGGCGCGAGCGGCGCCAATGACTTGGTTGATGCCGTCAAGACCGCAGTGGTGAACAAGCGGGCAGGGGGCCATGGTCTGATCTCCGGGCGCAAGGCGTTCCAGCGCCCGATGAAAGAGGGCGTGCAGATTCTGAACGCCATTCAAGACGTGTACCTAGATCCACGGGTCACAATCGCCTAGATCACTGGCCGCAAGCCCCAGCCCAACACGTGGATGCCGTCGGAAGCCATCACGTGGTCGGGTGGACTTTGCGCCACATCGGCAAGACCGTTGACGGCGAGCAGCGAATCGTGGGCGCGCTCGAGAGTCGCGTGTCGCAAGGGCCATGGCTGGTGCCACACTTCACCTCGCAGGATTCGTCCATGGCGCTTGGTGAACAGTGAATAGCGTTCCACCAAAAACTGTTCGAGGGAGCCGGGCTGTGCGTGCCACGCCGGACCCTGAGTACGCCACTCAAGAGCTGTTCCGCCCGCTCCGCGCGTGCGCTGCAGTGAATAGGAGGTGTGTTCGCCATGTTCGCGCACCTGAAACTTGGAGTGGCGATAGTTCAGGCTCCACAGCAAGTTGCCCCCGATGACGGGCATGATGTGAGCCGCATCCAATGAGAGAAACCACACGCCGTGGGCCTCGCCGTCGCGGGTGCGGGTGCGAATGTATGTTCGAACATTGCATTCTCGGAACTGCCGTAACCCGGGAAGGAACGGCCACCGCCTAAAGCGGGTGTCGCACATTTCAAAGGGCACCAGCCCCACCCAGGCCGATCCGTCAAACGTGTCTAACTCAACCTCAGGCGCCACCAGCGGCCGCAGCCGCGCGGGGTCAACCCGCCAATGAAGAAACAGAAAGCGCCGCCAGCGCATGTCGATGATCGGGCGGCCGAGAGCGCAATGGTGCTGGGTGGCAATGGGCTGGTAGGTTCGCACAACAGAAGGGTTTCTCGCTAGGTTGCGACTCGTACTCCGCGAAAGATAAAGAACGCTGCGGCCGCAAGGCAAAGTCCGGCCCACAGAAAGTCCAAGGTGATCTTTTCACGCATGTACCACGCTGCGAACACCGCAAACACCACCATAGTGATGATCTCCTGCATCACCTTGAGCTGCTGAAGCGAGTAACCGGCATCCTGATAGCCGATGCGGTTGGCGGGCACTTGCAGGGTGTATTCCAGGAGCGCCACGCCCCAACTCGCAGCCACTGCGATCCAGAGTGGGGCGTTCTTCAGATCCTTCAGATGCCCATACCAGGCATAGGTCATAAAGATGTTCGATCCCACCAGTAGCAGGGGCGCGACGAATCGTGCGGCGAGGGGCGATGCAACCATTGCCTCAGCGTAATCGTGCCAGCCCTATCCTTGCGGCACCAGAAACATGCCGAGCGCTTCAACGTCGACACCGAAGGAACATCCATGGCCCAAGGCGTGCAACAGGTGCCCCAAGTGCGCCTATCCGTTGGATGGGCTAGCCGGCATGCCTGCTGGCGCATACGAGCCCACCACCGCCAAGTTGAACTGCCCGGAGTGCGGGTTGACTATTCCCGAAGGATCTTGCTGCCTGGTGGGGGCGTCTACCGTGGCCTTGTTGGAGCGGCGAGAGGGAGGCATGATCTTGCGCTCGGTGGGTTTGGGGTGCGCGGTGCTGGCTGTCGCAGTGGTAGCACTGTTTATGTTTGTAAGGGCAGCCGTGTTGGTGTTTGGTGGGGGCACCTCCTTCGGCGCGATGCTGGGCGCACCGCAGCGCGGCTGGCAAATGGCCGATGCGCTGTCACTGTTGGGCTCCACCGTGGCGGTTGGCAGCGTTCTGTGGGTGCTCTTCAACCGCCACCGTTTGAGCGCTTCGTTGGACCCCGATGAAACACTCGGAGGCTCAGACATTCGGGTGTTGGTGGAGCCCGGAGCCATTCGCGTGTTTCGGGGCCGCTCCGATGCCAAGCCCATGGAGTGCGCCGCCGCCGACCTGCGGCGGATCTCCGGGTCTTCTGCATGGCGCTGGTTTCCGCGATCAGGGGCTCCGGCAATCATGACGATGCAGATTCACATGCCGGTGCAAGCCAGCGTGGCAGGCGCCATGGGCCTGGTGTTGGGGTACTTCCACGTGCCCGCTGGACAAATGCCGCAGGACATCGCGCGAAGGCTGGTGTACGTCATGCGCCGGCAAGCACACGCGGATGCCGAACTTCCGCCCACGATCACCGCTCCCACCAAGAGCGAGCCGCCGCTCTGCCCATTCTGCATGAAGTCGCTGAGCAGTGTGCCACACGCCACTGGTGTATGGCGAGAGCCACTTGAAGATGTGGTGGCGTGCCCGAACTGCACCTTTTCGGCTCCCGCAGGCTCCTATGTGATTACCGGGTGGGGTAGTCCTGCGGCTCTCGCTGCAGCGCAACACCGGTGGTTGGGCGGGGTGATCGTTGGCGTCGTTGGCAGCCTGGTGGGAGCTGCGACGCTGGCGGCTGCCTTCTCCACTCAGGCTCCAAGTCTGATGCTGCTGTTACCCATCGCGGGCTCTTTCGGGGTGTTTGGGACCCTGTTTGTCGTGCGAAGACTCTCCCGCTCCAGCGTCGAGTTCCGGCCGGAGGGTCGATTTCAGAAGGGCAACGTGGTCTGGAGAGTGGAGCCCGGTCAACTCACCATTGTTGAACGCGCTCTGTGGGGGCGCACGCCCAGGGCTCAGGTGACGCACATCCCGTCCCGCGGAATCACCAAGCTTGAGTTTGGAACGCCCGAGGCTGATGGCGTTGATTCATGGAATGTTGACTTGCTGATTGCGCGCGGCACTGCGCCAGAATTGGGAATGATGGGCGAACGCCACCTGGTGTTCATGGTTCATGCAGGCATCGACCGAGACGAGTTTACCCGTCAACTCACACGCACACTCATGCGCTCGCCAGCTTCTGCGCCTGCCGCACGGGCTTCGCAACCTGGCTAGCCTCGGCGTTGCGCCGAGCCTCTTCGCCCGCGGCAAAGTCCTCACCAAACCTCACCAGTCGCAAACTGTTCGCGATGACAAAGATGTACGCCGCAGCCTGATAGAAGGGGGTGATCCAGATATCAATCTGCCCGGTAGCAGCCAGGGCCAGACCCACAACCGCCATCGCCAAGCTTGCGCCGATGTTCACCGCCACAATCCCCTTGGCCTTTCGTGCCAGTTCGAGCAGGAAGGGAATGTTGCGCAAGTCATCGTTCATCAGTGCCACGCCTGCGCTGTTGGTAGCGATATCGCTTCCTGAGAGACCCATGGCCACACCAACGTCCGCGCTTGCCAGAATTGGGCCGTCGTTAATGCCGTCGCCCACGACCAGCACCTTGTTGCCGCGCTTGAGCAGGTACTTCAATTCCTCGTGCTTCTCTTCGGGCAGGCACTCCGCTTCGATGGCGTCAACGCCCACGGCTTGCCCAACGCGCTTGGCCACGCTCAGGCGGTCGCCGGTGAAGATCACGACCTTTCGAATGCCCAATTGGCGCAAGTCGCTCACCACTTCAGCGGCGTTGCGCCGGAGTTTGTCTTCGAGACCCACGGCGCCCAGATATCGGTTTCCCAGCATCACGTGCACACCGCTCATGCCCTCGAGCTTTTCTTCCACGCCTCGCGCCTGTTCAGTGGCTGCGGGATTCAACTCCGCGATCCATGCGGCGCGCCCCGCAAAGACCGATCCGCCTGCACACTCAGCCTGCACGCCGCGACCACTGATCTCGCGATAGTTGCGCACGGCGGCGGCTTGAATGCGCGCTCGCACCGCCGTCTCCATGATGCTTCTTGCCAGCGGGTGATTGCTGCTCTGCTCAGCGTCCGCTGCGGCCTGCAGCAGTTCCGCGCCATCCACACCCTCGGCAGGAACCAATCGGCTCACCGCAAACTTGCCCGTGGTGAGCGTACCCGTCTTATCCATGACGACCGTGTCAACATTGGCGGCACGCTCCAGCACGCCAGTGAGCTTGATCATGATCCCCAAGCGCGCGGCAGCTGCAAAAGCCGCAACCATGGCGGTTGGATAGCTGATCAACAGTGCGCCCGGCGCGGTGACCACCAGCACGGTGATCGCGCGTACTGACGCGGACTTCTGCACCAGAGGATCTTCGCTTTTGCTGGTAAAGAACCACACCAAGCCCGCCACCATCAGCACGACGGGCACGTAATAGTTGGAGAGCTTCTCAATCACTTCCTGACGCGCCGTCTTGTTCTTCTCTGCCTCACGAATGAGCGTTTCAACTTTTCCGATCGTGGTCTCTGAGGCAACGGCAGTCACTTCAACATCGATTTGCCCGCTCAGATTGGTCGTACCGGCGTAGACGGGCGTACCCTGGGCGGCCTCGATGGGAACGGCCTCGCCGGTCAGGCTCGCTTGATTGATGGTGCTTTGGCCAGCGCGCACCGTTCCGTCCACGGGCAGGTTTTCGCCGGGGCGCACCCGGACCACCATGCCAATGTGCACTTGAGAGAGCGAGAGTTCACTCTCACTGCCGTCTGGCGCAATGACGCGCGCGACATCGGGGGTGAGTTCAACCAAATCTCGAATGGCTCGCTGAGCGCCCCACGCGGTGCGGCTGAGAATGAGTTCAGCCAGCCACAAGAAGAATGCCAAGAAGCCCGCTTGCAGGAAAAAGTTGTTGGCCATGGCTGCCAGCACGGCCAGACTCGCCAGCGCGTTGCCACCAGGGCGACCCTCGCGGAGCTCTCTCACCGCCCCCGCGAAGAGCGGCACGCCCACGATGAACGCACCCACTGCAGCGGGCACCGCGGCGACATTTTCAGCGATTCCCATCACCGTCTCGGCCAGCCACGCAGTGAGCAGCAGCATTCCGCCGCTCAGTGCCACCACCAAGCGCCGTTCCAGCCTGCGTCCATCGCGAGCGCTCTGATCGGAGGGGGCAGTCGAGGAGGAGTGGCGGCCGGATTGCATGCCTGTGGCGGGGAGAGTGCTCATGCGGTTGAGGGGCCAAAGGCCCGGAACAGGAAGGTTAGCGTCCGATACGACCGAGTGCGGATGCGGGTTCGCCTTGGGGTTACTTATCCAATGCGCTCTTCACCCGCAGACCGACCCATGAGTTCCCGAATGGCATCGCCGGGCTTCAGCCCGTGAAAGAGGATCGCTTCGACCGCGCACACGATTGGCATGTCCACCTGATGGCGGGCGGCCAACGCCACAATGGAGTGGGCTGTGGCAACCCCTTCCACGACGCTGTTGGTGCGCGCCATGTACCGATCCAAGGGCTCGCCCCGGCCGATGGCTTCGCCGCAACTTCTGTTTCGGCCCTCGGGGCTAAAGCAGGTGGTCGCCAGATCACCAACGCCTGCGATGCCAAAGAATGTCTCTGGTCGGGCCCCCAACACGGCACCGAGCCGTGCGATCTCCGCCAAGCCCCGGGCGAGCAGCGCGCTTTTGGCGTTGGAGCCGAGCCCCAAGCCGTCGATCAAGCCTGCGGCTATGGCTACGACGTTCTTGGCGGCGCCTGCGATTTCAACTCCGATGACATCGGAGTTGGTGTACACGCGAAGGTAGGGAAGGCTGAAGGCCGCTTGCGTGCGCGCCGCAACATCGGGGTCCGTGCTCGCGCTCACCATGGTGGCCGGAAGTTTGCGTGCAAGTTCCGCGGCAATGGTGGGACCACTCAGCACACACGTGGGTGCGCCGCCCGTGCAAGCACTGAGCACTTCGGTGGGGCGTAGCAGCGTCACTTCTTCAATGCCTTTGGCCACGCTCACGACCGGAATGCCTGTGGGCAGGTGTGGCCTGAGCCGTTCCCACGCCGGACGAATGAACTGCGTGGGGATCGCGTTCACAGCAATGGTGGCATTCTTGAATGCGCGTGCCGGATCTGCCGTCACCTCCGTGGACTGGGGTAGCGGGGCACCCGCCAGACGGGGGCTTTCGCGGGTCGTTTGCAGCGCCCTCGCGTCGTCTGGAAATGGGCTCCACAACGTGACGGTTGTGCCTCGATCGGCCAGCATGACCGCCAGCGCCACGGCCATTTGGCCATCGCCAGCGATCATCAGGTGCTCACTCTTCGTCAAAACGGCTCTCCACCAAGCGCACCAGCGCGGCGAGTGCGCCATCGGCGTCGGGGCCATCCGCGCAAATCTCTAGTTCTGTGCCGTGCGTGGCAGCCAGCAACAGCATTTGCATGATGGACTTTCCATCGACCAGTTCGTCCCCATCGGATCGCCGCACCAGGATGGACGCCGCAAAACTGCTGGCCAAGTCAACAAATGCCATCGCGGGCCGCGCGTGCAGCCCCAGGGTGTTCTGGATGATGATGCGTGCCTTCTTCACGATGGGGGGGATCGGGTTCATTCAAGCCATGGGGCGTCATCGGCTGGCGGACGCGTGGTCCGCTTCCTCCAGCAGGCCCCAAATCTCCTGAGTGCTCTTCGCTTGGCGCAAGAATCGGCGAAACTTGTCCTGAGTGAGTACGCCAAAGATGCACTCCATGGCGTCGATGTGTTCTTCTGGCTTGTCCTCCGGACTGAGCAAAAGAAAAACCACATGTACGGGTTGCTTGTCCAGAGAAGCAAAGTCCAGCCCTGCCTGGCTGATACCCACGGCCGCGTAGACACGCGATACTTCGGGGGTCTTGACGTGCGGTGCAGCCACGCCGTGACCGAAGCCGGTGGAGCCCTTCTTTTCGCGCTTGATGATCGCCTTCACCAGGTCGTCCACGAGTGCCGCCTTAACAACGCCTGTGGCCACGACTGACTCCACAATCTCGCGGATGGCGTCGTCGCGCTTAGTCGCTTTGATTGACGCAACGATCGCCTTCTCGATCACGATGTCGCAGAGCTTCATGTGCTTGGGTCCCTGTTGGTGCGAACGCCGGGCGCGCTAACACGCACGGCCGCTGCTCCCCCTGCGGAGAACAGCGGCCGTTAGCGTAGCTTAGCCAGCGGATTTGCGTCCACCTGCACGAGAGCGGCACGCGCCGGCGGCCCGTGCAGCGCACCTAGTCGCGTGGATGGCGCTTGGCGCCTTGGATTCGGTCCTTCCACTCGTGAAGTTGGCGGATGGCACGATCCGTCACCAGATCGATGCACGCATACAGATCGCGGTGTTGACTATTGGCCACAAAGTCAGCGTGGTGTTCAACGTCGCTCAGGACTTCGACGTGGTAGCCGTCTTTCACGCGCTCAATCACCACGCGTATCTCTTGAAGGCGATCAAAGAAGTGGGGCAGCTTGGAAACTTTCTTGGTTGCATATTCGCGAATGGGGTCGGTCAAGTCCATGTGCTTTGCACTGATTGTGATTTGCATGGCCCCTCAACAGTGAGTTTGAAAGTGGTCCGTGGAAAGAAGTTTCCTTCGGATGTCGGACCAATTGCCATCCAAAGGTGACACGTAGTTCAGTACGCCGGCGCGGGCGTTTGAGTTCGCGGCCGGAAACTCGATGGGCAGATCCATGCGCTGGTCCCCGCGACGCAACGTTAAAATCGCCGTGTTTGACTTGACTTTGGCCAAAGCCGCGATGAACTCTCTGGGGCTGCGAACATTCGCACCATCGACCGCCACAACCACATCGCCAACTTTGAGACCCGCGCGCGCGGCGATTCCTTTGCGCTCAACCTTGCGCACCTGCACGCCGTCGGTGGCGCCCGCCACCTCAATGCCGATGCTGCGCGTTCCGGTGGGAATTGAAATCTGGATGGCGGGACGCTTGAGCACCCAGGTTCGCCACTCCGTTTCGATCTGTGAAAGTGGCATTCCAAAGACTTCTTCAAGGGCCATCTTCCCGGTGCGATCTTTGTCGAAGGTTTCTGTGTACTGGCGGTACCACTTGCGCAGTTTGCCAGAGTCCGCAATGAATTCAAAGAGGGAGCGAACCTGGGGGTAAAGCTGCTGAGACTTGGCCATGAATTCATCCGGAGAAAGCGTGATCAGCTTGGCCAAAGGCATGAAGGTGCGAGCGCTGGCTTGGCTGCGCGCCTGATTGTGGCGCAGATTTGCCGTAAAGGTGATCGCTCCATCGTCCTGCAGTTGATAGTCCTCGTACAGGCAGGCGATTCCCTCTTGCACCCACAACAGGTGTGGCTGCCCAAGCCGTTCCATGTGACCAAAGTGCATCAGGTGGGTGAACTCGTGCCGAAGCACGATTCCAATGTCACTGGCCACCAACCTTCGCATGGGGTGTTCGTACATGCCTTCCGTCGTTTCACTGCCGCCAATGACGGCCTTGGCATCGGATGGACGCGCCACCGCAATAAACACTTCGACATCAGGCACGGATTCAAAGAGGGTGGCGGCTTGCTGATCAGCTTGTGCGCTCAGCATGGCCAGCATCTGCTCATGGCTCTCCAAGTCCAAACATGTGGCAAACACCAATCGGTGCTTGGCGTCCTCCATGTATCGATAGTGGGTGGTGCCAAAGCGCGTGCGCCATGCGGACTGCTGGTCGCGGGCACGAGTGTCTGTTGAAGGGGTGGATGCCGGAGGCGTCGAAGGGGGAAGCGGCGGCGCAGCACCGGCGCCGAGCACCAGCGTAAGCAGCAGGGATACCGCGATCAGTGCGCGGGGCATGTCACTACACCCTACGCCATGATCACGCCCAGGCTGCATGCAAAGGAGGAACGCCGGGGCAAATGCTCCAAAAGTTGGCGAACTCTGCCCTCAGGTGGTGTGTGCGGCCGCCTGCGTGGCGCGTTGAATGGCAGCGGGGTAGGCGGCGAATTCCAGTTGGAAAACGCGCTCTGCCAGAGTGTCCGCG
>CAZXGD010000033.1:0-31787 GCA_964640485.1 uncultured Isosphaeraceae bacterium
GCGCCCCGCGCGGGCCGGCAACCGCCTCTAGACGCTCTCGTGCGAAGGGCATCACTGTGCGGCGGCTCACGTGCGCAATGACGACATCACGCGCTTCCCACGCCTCCAAGAGTGGTCGCAGGTCTTCGACGTGAATGTGCTTGCCAATCTTGGCGCGATCGCGGTGCTCTTCTTCGAAGAAGGTGCACTCAGTCACTACCACTTGTGCTTTGCAGAACTCGGGACGCAGCAGGAAGGGCCCCGGCTCTGTGTCGCCGGTGTAGGCCACCAGTGGTATCTCCATGATCTGGGTGATCTGCACCCCTTCTGCGCGCAGGTTTCGCAGGCGGTCTTGGGGCAGCCCCACAAACTCCTCCTTAAGCTTGCTGCGGCGCTCGATCACCACCCAAGCCATGGCGGGAACCGTATGGCTCACCTCAATGGCCCGAATCACCAGGTTGGGGCGAAGCTCAAAGTCCTGGTCTGGCTCCACGGGCAGGATTTCATGGGGCGTGCGCTGGCGCTCCAGTTCCACCCAACTGGCCATCATGCGGCGGAGGGGCTCCACAACCTTTGGATGGGCCAGGCAGCGCCCCTGATTTGACATCTTCTGAAACCAGCGCTGGCTGAACCAATACGGCAGCGCGGCCACGTGGTCCATGTGCGTATGGCTGAGCGCGATGGTTTGGGCCGCCAAAACGGGCCTGGGGCACAAACCAACGTCAAAAGCCAGATCCAATTCAGGAACGTGGACCACAGCCTGCTCTCCGGCTACAGAGACACCCTGAATACGGTAAGGCTTGGAATAAACGAAACCAAGGCGCGCCTCCTGTGGAGGCATCCGAGGAACCATGACTGAAACTCCTCTCGCAGCGCTTTCGCGCAGCGGGGCTGAAGGTGCGTGGGCGCATGGTAGGGTTTCACGAGCGGCGCAGGATGGCGTTATCAACCACCCGGGCCGGGAAAACTTAGCCAGTTGGTTTGCGCATGCTTTTGGCAAATGCACTCTTCTTAAGCGGCCCGAAGGCCGAATTAGTTGGCAGATCGACATGCGACTTACAGCGGACCAACCCTTCCTCTACAGCGAGTTTGCAGGCGACGTGGAGATGAAGGAAATCATCGAATTGTTTGTGGCAGAACTGCCCAAGCGAACGATGGCCATGCAATCAGCCATGAACGCGGGTCACACGGACAAAGTTCGTGTGCTCGCCCATCAACTGAAAGGCGCAGCTGGGGGCTATGGATTCTCTTCTCTGGGTGAAGCATCCGCGCTGGTGGAGTCCGCGGTGAAAGAAGAGATGGATCTCAACGTCGTTCGCAGTCGCATCGGAACACTCATTGCTCTTGCCGCGCGTGTGCGGGCCTGAGCCGGCATCGGGGAGATCATGATTGGGCGCAGCTACGATGGGTTGGTTGCTCACTTTGCAATGACTCCCACGGAATCTCATCTTCCCAAGGTGTTGGCGATCGATGACTCTGAGCTCATTCATCGCCTGCTGCAGGTACGCCTGCAGTACGAGAACCTAGAACTCCACGGAGCGCTCACGGCCAGCGAGGGAATGCGCATGGCGCGGGAGCTGCGCCCCGATGTCATTCTGCTTGACATTGAGATGGAAGGCATGGACGGGTTCGCGGCGCTTTCACAACTCAAGTCTGACACCGACCTTCAAGATATTCCTGTCATCTTTATCTCTGCCACCGCCAGCATGGAAGACCGCGTGCGCGCACTGGATCTTGGCGCCGTGGACTTTGTAGGCAAACCCTTTGAAGTGGTGGAGCTGAAGGCGCGGGTGCGCAGCGCGCTGCGAGTGCAGCACCTGCTCAAGATGCTCGCCCAGAAGGCGCAGGTTGACGGGCTTACAGGTTTGTGGAATCGCACGTACTTCGACCAGCGCCTTGCTCAAGAAGTGGCGGAGGCGGTTCGGCACCACCGCCCCCTCTCGCTGGTGATGTGCGACATCGATGGTTTTAAGCGTCTGAACGACCAGCATGGGCACCCCTTTGGTGATCACGTGCTTGAAACCTTTGCCAAGCAACTTCAAGCAGGCCGCACCAGCGACGTGGCGTGCCGCTATGGCGGAGAGGAATTCGGAGTGATTCTTCCGCACACCGGGGCCACAGAGGGCATGGAGGTTGCCGAACGCTATCGCCGGGCGCTTGAAGCCACCCCGTGGCAGGGTTTGGACGGGCTGAAGGTCACGGTAAGCCTGGGTGTCGCAGATCTGTGGTCTGTCCCAGAAGGACTGTCTGCCGAAGAATTGCTGGCAGAAGCGGACGCCGCTCTCTATCGTGCCAAGTCTGCGGGCCGCAATCGCGTTGAGGGTAGTTCCCCGCGCGGCGGCGCTCGCTAGCGCATGCCGCCCACATTCGACGAAGGCATTTGCATCCGCCATTGGGACTTCAGCGAGACCAGCCAAACCGTGAGTTTGTTCGGTCGCACGCTGGGGGTGGTACGGGGGTTGGCCAAGGGCTCCAAGCGGGAACGCGGGGCGTTTGACGGCGGAATTGATCTGCTGGTGCGCGGAACGTTTGGAGCCATCATGAAACCGGGCAGAGAACTCTCCACGCTCACGGAGTGGGATCTTCTTGAGATGTACCCGCGGTTGCGCCTGGACCTTTCCTCCAATCGTGCCGCGTACTACATGGCAGACTTGGTGGGGCGCATGCTTCAGCCCGAAGATCCGCACCCGGGGCTTTATGACGCACTGGCTCGGGCGCTGCGAACGTTGGGTGGCGCCATCAATCCGGGAGAGCCCGACACATCAGGCGGCTCGGCGCTTCTTGCGTTTCAATGGACGCTCTTGGTTGAGACTGGAATCCAACCAACACTGGACATTCCAGCCGACACGCAGGTGGTGGACTTTGTGCCGGACGCGGGAGGATTTGTAGCGGACGCGCACCACCAGGGGATCCGTTGGAAGGTGCGGCGCGCAACCGCGGAGTGCTTGGCTGCACTGGCCAAGGGTGGTAGTGCAGAGGGCGACGCGGGCGTTGTCGACCGTGCCAACCGGCTGTTGGCGGCCCACATTCGGCACACGCTGGGCGTGGAGCCGCCCACCATGCAACTTGTTTTTGGGTCGCGGTAGCCTTGCAACATGCTCCCCACATTCACCTGCTGTGCGGTGCTGTTCTGCACCGCGTGCACCGCCCCCGAATCCGCCGAATCTTTGGTGTCCGTCACCATCTACAGCGCCGCCAACGCCGGCGACTTTGACCCACAACAATTCATCGATCAACAGCGCGCGGGCATGGATCCGCAGTCCGCGTGGGCCATTCCCGGCTTTGGCGTGGTTCGCGAGACGCGCCGCATGCAGCTGCCCAAGGGCGAAGGCTGGGTGCCCTGCACCGATGTCGCGCAGTTTCTGGACCCCACCACCGTGCGATTCACCGATCTGGATGATCCATCCACCAGCGTGCTGGAACAGCGCATGGAGTTTGATCTGGTGAACGGGGCCAAGCTGCTCCAAAAGTTTCTCGATCGCCCAGTGGCCATCACCACCGCATTGGGAGATCAAGTTGAGCGAACCGAAGGAAAGTTGCTGTCCGCAAACGGCGGGCAGGCGGTCATTCAGACCGGGGCGGGAATCAAGATTGTTCCCACCAACAATGCGCTCATTGCACTCTCGTCGTTGCCCGAGGGGCTCCGCACGAAACCCACACTGCTTTGGCGCGTCGCCAGCTCAACGGGTGGCGACCACCAGGTGCGCGTGGACTACACAACGGGCGGGCTCACGTGGCGCGCTGATTACATTTTGGTCGTGGGCGCCGATGAAAAGACAGCATCATTGGCCGCGTGGGTTTCCCTACTCAACGTCAGCGGCGCCACATGGAAGGACGCGGAACTGCGGCTGATCGCGGGCTCAGTTCGGCGTGTGCAGGCGCGCAGACCCATGGAAACACTGCGAATGGGGCGCTCGCTGAGCGCCATGGGTGGCAATAGCGGTTTTGAGGAGGCAGCATTTGGCGAGTACCACCGATACACACTGGGCTGCACGGTTGACCTTTCCGCAAACAGCACTCAGCAACTCACACTTTTCCCCACCGCCGAAGCGGTCAAGGTGCGCAAGGAATTAGTCTTCGACGGCTCGTATGGCGGCGGGTATGGGGACGCCCCCAATCTCTCCTTTCAAGAAGGAGACAGCGGCAACACCTCCGTGACCGTGTGGATCATTGCAGACAACACCACCGCCGCAGGTTTGGGCATGCCCCTTCCTGCGGGCAAGGTGCGCGTGTCGCAAACAGATGCCAAGGGCAGCACTGAGTTCGTGGGCGAAGATCTCATTGGGCACACCGCGCGCGGCGCCACGCTGCGCCTGAATATCGGTGACAGCTTTGACGTGACCGGAGTTCGCAAGCGCATGGATTTCTCGGTGGATTCCGGCAAGCGTTTTGCGCGCGAGACCATTGAAATCACGCTGAAGAGCGGCAAACCCACCGCGCAGGCGGTGATGGTCAAGGAACGCCTTTGGCGCTGGAGCGGCTGGACTCTTGAGAACGCCACCGTGGACGGCAAGCCGGTCGAACTTACAAAGGCAGACGCTTCGACGGTTCAACGGGAAGTGATCGTGCCGCCCGAAGGCAGCAGCACCCTTCGGTTCACCGTGGTCTACTCGTGGTAACGGAGCACTATGCCCCAGGCGGCACCACGCGTGCGTACAGAGACGGATGCAGTGGAAAATCATGCGCGGCGTTGCGTAGGTCCTGAAGAGTCAATCGATCGATCTCAGCCAGCTCATCCTCCAACGAGGCATAGGCGCCGCGATAGAGCCACATGACACCGAGTCGACGCATCCGCCCGGCGGGGCGCTCGCCGGCCGTGACCACCGCAGTGGCCACCTTGGCGCGCGCATTTGAGAGCTCCTCCTGGGTGACAGTTTCCGGAAGCCTCGCCAGTTGATCGCGAATGACACTCTCGACGCGGTCGGCGTCTGAGGGTGCGCATGCGGCGTACGCCACCATTCCACCCACGCCATCGTGGCCATCAAACTGTGCCTGCGCTTCTTCAGCGATGCCCGTCTCAATGAGCGCCCAGAAAAGCCGCGAGCCCTCGGAGTCTCCAAGAATCTGCGCCAGCATCGTTGCGGCATAGCGGCGAGGATCACTCATGGCCGGCCCAGGCCAGATGCACGCCAGATAGGCGCGGCTTGCCTGCTTCATGGGAATCACCAACCGCTCTTCGTGGGGGTGAAACGCAGGGTGGGCGCGCACCGCCCCCGTGGATTTCCAGTGGCCGCACGAGGACTGCACGCGCTCCACAAGCGCGTCAAAATCCAAGTTGCCCGCAGCCGCAACCACGCAGTTGTCCGCGGAGTATCGAGTTGCAAAGTAATCCTCCATCTGATCGCGCGTGAGCGCGGCGATAGATTCACGCGTGCCCAGCACACGGTGCCCTAAGGGGTGTGCGCCAAAGTAGCGCTCATTGGCGTGTTCCCACAGCACCCAGAAGGGGTTGTCGTCATACATGGCGATCTCTTCCAAGATCACCCCCTTCTCTTCATCAAAGTCCTTGGATCGCAGGGCTGGGCGCATGATGTCACTCAGCACGTCCAGCGCGGAGTGCAGGTGCTCCGGCAAGACGTGGGCGTGAAATGCCGTGAGTTCAGAGGTCGTGAAGGCATTGTGCGAAGCGCCAATGCGATCAAAGTGGCGGTTCACGTCCTCTGCGGAACGAGTGGGGCTCCCCTTGAACATCATGTGTTCCAAGAAGTGACTCACCCCCATCAGTTGGCGGGGCTCGTCGCGCGCACCCGTCTTCACAAAGAACCCAACCGCCGAAGTGTGCGCGTCTTGATTGCACTCGGCGATGATCTTGAGGCCATTTGGAAGCGCTGCGCTGCGAAACTGCACACTCATGGGGCGCAATCCTATGGGCGACCATCATGAAGCAGCGGCTTATGGGGCGAGGAAACGCCACCACAGACGGAATAGCCCACGCCGAAGGACACGCACCGTTTGACCGCGTCCTCTATGTAATGAACAGTCTGGTCATGGACAGCCCTCAACAACGAGCCCACGTTCGGCGCGACCAGGCCTTCCTAGAGACCATCGAAAGGCGCCTGCCGTCCCGGTCCGTTCACGGCGGACACTTGGTGTTGTTGTGGCATCATGACCCGTCGCGCATGTGCGCCTACGAGACGATGGACACCAGCGAGAGTGGTGCCCGGGTGCGAACGACGTGCCCCCTGTTGGAGGGCATGACCGGGGTGGCGGTGTGCCTGAACCCGGGCGAAGTGTCCATTGATCGCACGGTGATGGTGGTGTGGTCGCGCGGAATCCGCGATGCCGAGGGGCGCTTGACCCACCACGAGACCGGTTTGCGATTCTTCTAGCGCGCCAACTGATCAGCCTGTTCTTCAGCGTGATAGCTGCTCCGAACGAGCGGGCCGCTTTCACACACCGAGAATCCGCAGGCAAGCGCTTCGCGTTTGAACATGGCAAACTGATCTGGGTGTACCCAGCGGGCAATCGGCAGATGGTTTCGCGTCGGCTGCAGGTATTGGCCAATGGTCAGAATGTCGGCGCTCGATGCCGCACGCACATCGGACATGAGCTCCAGCACTTCGTGGTCGTGTTCACCGATGCCGGCCATGATTCCAGTCTTTGTCACTAACCCACCCGCCTTAAATTGGCTTAACACAGCCAAGCTGCGCTCGTACCTGGCTTGAGGCCGCACCGCCGGATGCATGCGACGCACCGTTTCCATGTTGTGCGCCAAGATTTCAGGTCGGGCATCAATGACAGTCTGAATGGCCTTGGCGTCTCCCTGAAAGTCGCCCACCAAACACTCCACGCTCATCTCGGGGCACGCCTCGTGCACCCGATGAATAGTCTCGGCCCAGATCGCCGCACCGCCATCAGGCAACTCATCGCGATTGACACTGGTGATCACCACGTGTTTCAGCTTCATGAGCGCCAAGCTCTGGGCCACACGCCTGGGCTCGTCGGTGTCCAGTTGCTGCGGCCGACCGGTCTTGACATTGCAGAATCCACACGCGCGGGTGCAGGTGTCCCCAAGGATCATGATGGTGGCAGTGCCGCGCCCCCAACACTCGCCCATGTTGGGGCAGCTCGCTTCTTGACACACCGTGTGAAGGCGGTGTTCGGTGATGATGGACTTCAGCCGCTCATACCCCGCACCCCCGGGGACTCGCGCGCGCAGCCAGTCTGGCTTGCGCCCCACCACCGCAAAACTTCTTCCATCGCTGCCGCCGCCGTTGTTGAGCACCATGCTCGTCAGGCTCACCGTGGCTGGACCCACCGAGCGCGCGGTATCTCCGCCCAGCGGGCGAGGATGTCTGGCCAAGGTGCGTGCCAGAGCCTCAGAAGAGGCTAGGGCGGCTTGGCGTGGAGTTGAACTATGTTCCACCGTCATTCGAGCGCATGAGTGTAGGAGCGTGGGGGGTGGACGACCAATCAGGTGTCCAATATCAACCCACTGGGGCTCCGCGAGGGGTGAACGATGCGCTCGCGTATCAAGTACGGTCGAACGCGCCCCACAGTGTTCAAAACGTCGCTCAGCAGCTCCAGCATGAATCCGCTGGCCAGCGTAAAGAGCGCGGCAAGAAAAAGCATGATCACCACAAAGAAAAGGGGCCGGCTTGTTAACGGCTCCAGTAGCACCAGTTTGTCATACAGCAACCAGCCCGTAAGGATGATGTCCAACAACAACAACAGCAGGCCAACCCTGCCGAACAGATAGATAGGTCTGCTCTTAAAGCTCGATTGAAACCACAGCATGAGAATGTCAAAAAGCACATCGACCGCACGACTCACGCCGTAATGGCTCTGCCCCGCGAATCGCGGCGGCGAACTCACAGAAACTTCAGCCACGCTTCCGCCGCGCATCCACACGAGCGCAGGGAGGAGCCGGTGGTGACCGGCGCGCAACCGCAGGCCGCGCGCAATATCTCCACGCACGGCCTTGAATCCCCCCATGTCGCGCACGGGACAGCCCGTGACTTGGCGGAGCATCCAGTTGGCCACGGCGCTCGGGAATCGACGGGTGATCAATCCTTCGGCGCGCGCCGATCTGCTCCCCGAGACCAACGCATGACCACGATCGATCAGCTCCACCAGACGGGGAATCTCTTCCGGCTCATGTTGTAAATCACCATCCATCACCACAACGCAGTCGCCGACGCTCTCTTGGATTCCGGCGTAGATAGCGTTGCACTGGCCCGTGTTGCGGCTCAGAAGCACCGCGCGCAACTCTGGGTGCAGCCGCACAAGACCTCTGAGCAACTCCTCCGTTCGATCGGTGCTGCCATCGCTCACCACGATGATTTCATACTTCTTTCCTAGCGCGCGCAGGGTGGCCGTGGTTCGGCGCACAAACTCCTCGACACACGCCTCCTCGTTGTGCACGGGAGTCACAACAGAGATGGCAATTGAGACAGCGGGTGTCATGTGCGGCGGTTACGGGGCCAGCACCTTAAGTTTGCCATTCATCATTCGCCAGTGCGCTGGATACGTGCACACATAGGGATAGGTGGCGGGCTTTGTGGGCGCAAAGAAGAACAAGTGGCCGGTCTTGTTGGGGTCAACCAAGCCCATCACCTCCAGCACTATGGCAGAGTCCGGCACAAACTGGCGCGCCTTTCCCTCCGGAGTTTCTCCCATTTTGTCCCCCGCGATTCCAGCCTCCGCCAGTTTGCCCGGTGCAACCAAGAGCAAGTTGTGTTGCATGGAATCTGGATTCTCCAACACAAACTCCAAAGCCTCACCGGGGGCGGTCTTTACTTCCTTCACGTCGTACTGCATGGCACCCACAATGGTCTTGATGACCACCGTGCGCATGCGGTACGCCTTGGTGCCATCGGGGCGCTTATCTTCGGGTAACGCACAGAGCGTGCGATACGCGGCCATCCGCAACGCTGGCTGCGCGGACATATCCGCGCTCATCTGAACTACACGGGGAAGCAGCGCGGCGTCCGCCGCGAGATCTGTGTGGGCCTCCACAAGGAGGTCCGCCAAGTCCCGCGCGGCACCACACGTTCCCGCGCATTCAACCACCGCGTCCAGAAGCACCGTTGCGGAACTTCGGCCGGTCTCTTTGGCCAACAGCGCCAACGCCTCCTTGCGTCGATCTGTGGGAACGCCACACTCGGCAAGCATGCGCTTGGCGGCCGCTGCATCTTTGGGCGCAGCAGCAATGAGCGCGGCCAAATCCGCAGGCGGTTGCGGTGGAAGGGGGGGCGCGGTGGCGGTCAGCGCAACTACAAGCAACCAGAGCATGCCCAAAAGCCTACCGACAGCGCGGCGGACTCCATTTGGCGCTTTGGGGGATGTCGCCGCGCCCACTGATGCGCCCCCACCAGTAGGTGGTACAACGAGTCCACACGAACAACATGCGCGCTCGGCAGTCGTCAAGCGTCTGATTCAAGCGCGAAAATCGCTCGAGTTTTCAATGACCTTCATTGCAATCCAAGACCACCTAGACCCCCGGCTGGAGCACTATCGGCTGGTTCAAGACCGGGACCGAACAACACCATCTGCTCGCGCGGGGTTGTTCATTGGCGAGACCGCAGTCGTCATTCAGGCCATGCTGCGTGTTCGGGGGTGCACCATGAGCATCCTGGCTGCCGAGCGGCATGAGGAGCGGGTACGCGAGCTCATCGCGCAATCACCAGAGTCAGACAGCCCACCAGATGTTTTTCTGGTGCCAGATCGAATCGTGGAGCCGCTCACGGGCTTCAATCTTCATCGCGGCCTGCTTGCCGTGGGTCGCCGTCCAGCCGCACGAACATTGGAGTCGTTCGTGCCGCCACCCGGGCTCGGCGCGCTGCTGTTGTGCGTTGAGTCGGTGAACAACATGGACAACATCGGCCAGTTGTTTAGAGTGGCGGCGGCGTTTGGCTGCTGTGGCGCACTCCTCTCACAGGATTGCCACGACCCGTTCTATCGCAAGAGTCTTCGCGTGAGCTGTGGGTGTGCGCTGACGCTGCCGCACGCCAGAAGTCAGGAGTTTGTGTCAGACCTCACTCGTTTGCGGCGAGAGCACGGATTCACGGTCATTGGAGCCACAGGATCGGGCGAGACAACGCTGGCAGAACTTCCCGACGTGACCAGGGATCCCCTGTTGCGCACCGCCCTGGTGGTGGGCGCAGAGTTTGCGGGGCTCAGCGCAGAGGCGCTGCGCGCGTGCTGCCTACGAGCGCGAATCCCCATGGCGCTCCAGGTGGATTCGCTGAACGTGGCCACCGCCGCGGCGGTGTTTTTAAGTCGCCTGGGTCCTGTGCTGCAGCGATAACTTCGCAGATTTAGCCCCCGGCGGCGGCAACTTTGAGAACAACCCCGGCAATTCATCCGTAGGAGTAGTGAGGGTGCGCCGCTGGCGCATGATTGCCATCCACCCATCCAAATTCGAGGGACCACATTGAACCGTCTCACGATCCAAACGGCCTCCATTGTTTCAAGTCTGGCCTTCATCTCCGTTTCCTTGGCAAAGCCGCCTGCCGAAGTGCCGGCGGACGCCAGGGAAGCGGTGAGTCATGCCAAGATCCTCAGCAAAGCATTTAGAGCGGTCTCCAGCGCGGTGTCGCCCGCGGTGGTCTCCATTGAAACCGCCGTGGCCCCCGCGATTCGCACCGCCGGGGCGCCATCCAACCTTCCACCGCAAATGCTCGAGATGCTCAGGCGCCACGGCTTTTCAGTGCCGCCGGGGGCATTCGGGCCGCCCGGCAGCGCTCCGCAGATGCGCGGTCAGGGAACGGGTTTTGTTGTGGCAGTAGACGGTTACCTCCTTACCAACAACCACGTTGTTCGGGGTGGAGCTCAGGGAATACCGCAAGAGTCCATTCAGCTCACGGTTGGCTTTGCCGACGGACGGCGCGTTCCCGCCACGATCGTGGGTACCGATTTTGAAACCGATCTTGCGGTGCTCAAGGTTGAGCTCAGCGATCTGACCCCATTGGCATTCGCAGACAGCGATGCGGCGCAAGTCGGTGATTGGGTCATCGCGCTAGGGTCGCCGTTTGGCTTGAATGACAGCGTGACGGCGGGCATCATCAGCGCCAAGGGTCGCCAGGTTGGGCTGAGCCCGCTCGAGAGCTATCTGCAGACGGACGCCACCATCAATCCAGGCAACAGCGGCGGTCCGCTGGTGGATTTGGACGGAAAACTGGTGGGAATCAACACAGCCATTGAAAGCCGCAGCGGCGGTTCAGACGGAATCGGCTTTGCAATTCCCTCCAACATGGCGCGGCTGGTTCTTGACGCCATCGTCAGCGGCAACTCTCCCTCTCGCGGGTATCTGGGCGTTCAGATGCAGCCGCTTGACCAAGATTTGGCTGGCAGCTTTGGTTTCGCGGGCCGAGGCGTGGTGGTGAGCAGAGTGGAGCCCGGAAGCCCCGCCGACGAAGCGGGCATGCTGGCTGGCGACATCATCACGCGCATCAACGGCAAGGAAACGCCCTCGCTTATGGTGGCACACAGCACCATCAAGCTTTGCGTTCCCGGCACCGACTGCTCTGTTGAGGTGGTTCGTGAGGGCCAGAATCTCAAACTCACTGCACTGCTGGCGGATCGCTCTACAGCGCTCGCGGCTGCGGGTCAGGGCGCACCGCCAACAGGAATGGCGAGCCCGCGCATCGTGGTTCCGCGGAGCAAAACTGCTCCAGCGGCCCCCGCCGTGGAATTGGGCATGGCGGTCGCCGCCATTGATCCCAGCATGGCCAAGGAGCGCGGAATCACCGATCTCAAGGGAGTGCTGGTGACACAGGTTGACAGGCAAGGGTTAGGCGCTCGCGCCGGTTTGCGCGAGGGCGACGTGGTGCGCAAGGTTGGAGACTCGGCAGTCACTCAGCCCGACCAGTTTGCCACGCTCGTGAACGACTCTCTGGCCGCGGGAAACAGCGTTCGCTTGCTGATTGACCGAGGCGGAGACACGCGATTTGTGCTGCTGCGGCGCACGTAAGCGCGTGCGGGCCAACAACATCATTGCAGTGCGCCGCGCGCGGGACGTTCCCGCGCCGGCGCACTGCGAAGGCCCAAGAGTGCGGCTCCCAGATATCCTCGCCCGCCCGTGCCGCGCACCCAGCATTCATTTGACACCCCCTTTACGGTGCCTCACAGGCACCGCGTTGTTTTTACAGACGACTGCCTCAATCACAGCAACACGACGCTCAGCAAGCTGATGGCCGATCCGCCGGAGCGCACCACTCCACGGCGCGCCATTGTGCTTGTTGATGGCGGAGTGGCAGACGCGTGGCCCGACCTCTTTAGTCGCGTGGAGGCGTACTTTGCGCGGCAGCCCGGCATGCCAGAACTGCGCTGCGTTGAACGCACCACCGCCGGTGAAGCCGCCAAGCAAACGCCCCACGTGGCCGACCGCGTGGTGGAACTTGTCAACAAACACGGTATTGACAGGCAGAGTTACGTGGTGAGCATCGGCGGCGGCGCCGTGCAGGATGCCGTGGGCTACGGCGCATCGGTGGCTCACCGGGGTTGTCGCGTGGTGCGCATTGCAACCACCACGCTGGCGCAGGACGATGCGGCCATGGCGGTGAAGTGCGGCATCAACACCGGGGGCAAAAAGAATTTCACAGGCACATTCTCAGTGCCATGGGGAGTGGTATGCGATCAGATGTTTCTATCCACGCTCCCGAGATGGAGTTGGTGCGGGGGATTCAGTGAAGCAGTCAAGATCGCGCTCTTGAAAGACGCCCGCCTCTTTGCCAGCATCGAGCGCGACGCCTCCCGGATCTGCGCGCGAGACATGAGCGTGGCCATGCCGATCATTGTGCGCAGCGCCGAACTGCACTACCAACACATTGTGCTTGGGGGCGACCCTTTTGAAACACAAAGCGCGCGCCCCTTGGACTTCGGCCACTGGGCGGCCCACCGACTCGAGGGGCTCACACAGGGCAGCCTTCCCCACGGGCAAGCCGTTGCCGTGGGTATAGCGCTGGACTCTCTTTACTCCGCGTGCGCGGGAATGCTGCCCATGGACGACGCGCTGCGTGTGATTCACACCCTGCGCGCACTTGAGCTTCCCACCACCCACCAGTTGCTCTCAAAGCTGGAGAGCGTTTCCAGAGGTCTAGAAGAGTTTCGCGAGCATTTGGGGGGAAGACTCACCATCACGCTGCTGCAAGGCATCGGGCAGGCTGTCGATGTTCACGAACTCCGCCCCGACCTTCTGGCGCGGGCCGTGGAACTCACGGCGCGCCCCAACTAGCCGGCGCTGGCGCACAACTAGACTTCTGTCATGCCAAACAGCGTGAACTCCCCCCTCTCGCGCACGCAAGTGGTGGATGCGTATTTCATTGAACATCGAGCGCGCATCCTGGACTTGGCGGCCTTTCTAGACCGCGTGGATCGCGCGCACGCAGAAGCCCCGGGTGCTCACGATGACTTTCGCATGGAGTCGTTCCGCCGCGCGCTGGCCGTTCTGGCCGAATCCAAACCCGATCGCGCACGGCGCGTGCTTGAATTGTTGAGCGACCCCTCGCAAGAGCCCATTGCCCACGCGCACACCAAGGGCGCCACGGGCGCGCACAATCCAAAGGGCAACGGCTGATCCACATGTACATCGACCCACACGTTCACATGGTCAGTCGCACCACGGACGACTATGTCCGAATGGCGCGCGCCGGCTGTGTTGCCATCACCGAGCCCGCGTTCTGGGCTGGCTATGACCGCAGCAGCCCTGCGGGGTTCTTTGACTATTTCAGCCAGCTCACCGAGCACGAGCCGCGTCGCGCAGCACAGTATGGCATTCGCCACCATACGTGGCTGTGCATCAATCCCAAAGAAGCTGAAGACCCCGGATTCGCCCGCGAGGTGATTTCGCTGATTCCAAAGTTTCTTGCATGCGGCAACGTGTTGGGCATCGGCGAGATTGGGCTCAACAAGAACAGCCGCAATGAACTTCAGGTGCTTAACGAACACCTGCAACTCGCCAACGATCACAACCTGATGGTGCTGGTGCACACGCCGCATCTTGAAGACAAGCTCAAGGGCACGCGCCTCATCATGAACGCCATCGCGCAGTTCCCCAAGCTCGACCCCGGCCGCGTGCTCATCGATCACGTTGAAGAGCACACCGCCAAGTTTGTGCTTGACAAGGGCTTTTGGTGCGGCATGACCCTTTACCCCGACACCAAGTGCACACCACAGCGCGCCGTGGACATTATTGAGATGTACGGCAGCGAGCGCATTTGGATGAACAGCGCGGGTGACTGGGGTCACAGCGACCCGCTTGCCGTCGCCAAAGCACAAATGGAAATGCGCCGCCGGGGACACCTAGAACAATTGGTGCGCAAGGTGACGTTTGAAAACCCACAAACGTTTCTCTCGCAGAGCGCGCGCTTTGACTGCTCGCCGCTGCGCCCCACCGCGCCTGAAATCTCGCGATAGTGCACCCCCTCACTCGTCTTGCCCACAGCCCCCCCGCCACCTTCGCACGCCCGGCCAGACGCGCAAGCGCCCGACGGCGCGCAGCCGCGCAGATGGCTTGTGCTGCTGGCCATGACGGGCAGTCTGTCCATGATCTTTGTGGACATGACGGTGGTTGGAATCGCACTGCCATCCATAGGGCAAGGACTAGAGATGGGTGTTCAGGGCCAAGCGTGGGTGGTCAGTTCCTACTTGCTGGCACTGGCGTCTTTGGTTGCCATTGGTGGACGCGTGGGAGACCTGGTGGGCAAAGTGCCCGCGTTTCTGGTGGGAGTCATCGGGTTTGCGGTGGCAAGCGTCGTCTGCGCTCAGGCATCGACCGGCACGCATCTCATCGTGGGGCGTGTGTTGCAGGGGTTGTCTGCGTGTCTCATGCAGCCCGCATCAAGCGCGCTGGTGGTGAGCAGCTTTGCGCCAGGAGAACGCGGCAAGGCCATGGCCGTGTATGTGGGGATTCCCCTGCTGTTCATGGCGCTCGGGCCAGCGCTCGGAGGATTCATCGTGCAAGCCGCGGGCTGGCGCTGGGTCTTTTATCTCAACGTCCCGGTGGCGTTGCTCGCAATCGCTCTCACGCTCATGGCTCGACCGCGCGACGCGCGATCGCCCGACCGCCGCATTGATTGGACCGGAGGAGCGCTGCTCTTGGCGGGGTTGCCGCTTTTTGTGTTCGGGCTTCAGGAACTGGGTGCACTCTTTCGCGGTCGCGGGTCGCCGGATACATCCATTCTTTCTGAGGCGTGGATCCTTCCTTCGTTGGCCGTCGGCTTGGGCATACTTGTGATGTTTGTATTCCAGCAGTTGCGCTCGTCCAGTCCGCTGCTCAAACTTCGGCTCTTGGCGGACCGTTCTCTGTTTGGTTGTGCGCTGGTTATTGCTTTCATGCAGTTTGCCATGACGGGGTTTGTGATTCAGGGCTCAATCTATGCACAAGACGTGCTGGGGTTCACTCCGCTGCAGGCGGGCGCCAGCCTTCTGCCCATGCTGGTTCCAGTGATCATCATGGTGCACATCGCCGGCCGTTGGTATGACCGCGCGGGCGTGCGCGCGCCACTGGTGTTGGGCACCGCGCTGGCTACCACGGGGCAACTGGTGCAAGCCCTCGGGGCGTGGTGGCAGAACTACCCGACCATGGCTGTGGGAATGGCCATCATGGGCACCGGTATCGCGCTCACCATGAGTCCTGCCAACACAGACGCCCTGAGCCGCGTGGCCGCGCACGAGCGCGGGCAAGTCAGTGGATTGGTTCAGACGCTCCGACAGATCGGTGGCACAACGGGTGTGGCCATCACCGCCGCAGTCGTGATCTTTGCGCAGTCTGCATTTGGATCTCAATCGGCGCTAGACACACACGACATGGCACGCAGCATGGCCTTGGGCGGATTGGCCGCCGCCGCAGCAACGGCGACAGCAATGGTGGCCGCGCTGCGCCTTTTGCGCGCAGGTACTCAACGCCCAAAGAGCGCAATCTGAATCTTGTTTGCCAAGCGGCCGCCCAGGTACGCCATGACGAACGCAACAACGGGCAGGCCAAAGTTGGCAACCGGCCCCCACACCGCCAAGTTGAACCCATTGCTCATGTTGGCCACACCCGCGTCGCGTGCAGTGTCGGGATTGGCTGCCGACGCTCGCATGTAAAGCCACAGGCAGAGCGTGAACAGCGACGCAAATGCAAAAATGGGCACGATTTTAGGGCTTCCACCCAACGGTCGACAGACGGCCCCCGCCATGAACGCCCCGACGCCCCCGGCCAACAGCAGAAAAATGTCCATGCCCACAGAAGTGCGCCAAGAGTCGTCCTGAAACGCAAACTCGGTGCCTAGAACAAACAGCGCAAGAAGCGCACCGATCGTCAGCGTGGCCCCAAAGGTAAAGAAGCCAAGAGCCACCGCGATGAGCGTTCGCAACAGCCCCAATGGCTGGGCATCGCGTGGCACTTGAGAGTGATTTGGAGCGGCGGACTTTGGTGCGGTGCTCATGGTCTAAATGTGTGTTCCCGTCAATAGGTCACCACGCGCCTGAACGGATGGGCTGGAAGTCCATCCTGACCCCCATTGTCCACCAGATTGGCATTCTGTGGATTGTCCTGCCACGCGTACCGAACCTCCACGGGAAGTGGAACCTTCTCGCAGGTCACGCGCACGGCAGTGGGCGAGATCATGACCGCATCCGCCCAGTGAAAGACCCCATCCTCTCCAGCCAGGGCAAATCCAAGCACCTTTTCTTCACCTCCCCCGCTGAGGGGGGCCCGTTCAACATCAAACTCCAGCACAACGGCGTGCCCGTCCAGCCGGCTTCGAGCCACTCGGGGTCCGCGCCACGCCACCTGGCGCTGGCCATACGCACTGCTGCGAGCCCAGTGCGCCAGCCGTTCGCCCACGGTTCGTTTGTCGCGGGGATGAATGTCTGCAGCGTCGCCCACATCGGTGGTGGTAATCACGCCCACGTTGGGCACGGCACTCTCTGCCGCCAATTGGGAGTCGCGAAGAATTGGCCATATGCCGCTTGCTGGCTTGTTGGGCTCAAACGCACGAAACGCCGCCAGACTCACCACGCCAAAGGGCATGTCGGGTCTTCCAAAGGCAGCTCGCCAACTGCGCACCACGAGCGGTAACAGATTCTTGTACTCCGCAGCTTCTTCTGCGCTCCCCGCATTTGATTCTCCCTGATACCAAATGGCTCCGCGAATGGCATAGCCCGCAAATGGGGCAATCATGGCGTGATAGAGCGCACCCGGGTCGGTGTTCAATGACGCAGGCGGGGCGTCGCGCACGGGGCGGGCTGGCGGCGCGGCAATATTTGCAGCAGCACCGCCACGGCGCGCAAGCCAAACACCCTCCAGTGAAATCTCGGCATTCTCTGCCTTTGGGCACACCAGTTTCATCGGACCCGAAGTCACTCCACCTTCGCCATGCAGGTCGAGCACCTGCAACACAATCGTTGCGCTGCCGGCCTTCACCAGATCCGCGGGAATCCTGTATCGCCGTTGTGCACTCCACTCCCCAACCGTGTTGGCCACGGCGCGTCCGTTGAAGTAGAGCACATCACAATCGTCGATTGGCCCGAACTCCGCCACGCATTCCTTCCCCGCCCACGCGTCGGGTATCTCTACCGTGCGTCGATACCACACCGAACCATCCCACCCCAACAGGGAGTCCACGGTTGACCACTTGCTAGGTAGTGCGGCGGATGTCCACGCATCTGCGGCAATCGGCTGGGTGCCCTCGGCTGCGGCGGGAACCTCTGTTTCTGGCGCAAACCAACGCCCCATTGCTCCAGGGTCCGCACCATTGACGGTTGCCCACCACGCGTTGATTTGGGACTGATAGGCAGACCACTTGCCTTGCCAGTCGTGTTCGCGCAGGGCTTCGGGGGTGTTCATCCACTGTTCCACCGACTGGCGTTGCGCGGCAACTACGTCTTGAAAGCGCACGTCGCTCCCCAGCGTGGCCAGATCAACCCAGGGTTCCGCGCGGGTGCCCCCCCAGTTGATGGAGAGGATTCCCACGGGTACCCCCAGAGATTGCCGCAGGTCCTTTGCAAACCAGTACGCCACCGCACTGAAGTCATTCACCGTGCTCGAATTCTGCACCACCCACGACGCGTTGATCGTCTGCATCGGCCGGTTGGCGGTTACGTGCGGGGCCTTGAGCAACCGTACCAATGGGTCATCCGCGGCGGCGCGCGCCTGATCTGCCTGCGCGCCTGTGGCCCCGATTGGCCACTCCATGTTGGACTGCCCCCCCGCCAACCACACCTCGCCCACCAGCACATCATTTACGGTGACGGTGTTTGCGCCCTCCACCACAAGCGTCAAAGGGGCGATGGTGGCAGGGAGCGCATCCATCATCGCGGTGAACCGACCATCCGGTCCGCCGACACACTTTGCGGTTCGTATCGTCTGCCCCTTGGAGTCTTTGAGCGCGACAGAGACACCTTCGTTAGGCTGAGCTTGTCCAAAGACGCGAATGGGCATGTCCCGTTGCAGCACCATGTGGTGCGAGAAGACAGCGGGCAGCGCGACATCCGCGCAAACGGTGGTGGCCGCGGTCAGCGCAGCGAGGGTGGACAGGGTGCGGGCCAACATAATCAAATGATGCCCGTAGCGGCGTGCCGATTCAACAGGGCGCGCCTCACCGAATTGGAATTCCTTGAACAGAATGCCCCCACCCATGAACCCGCCCAGAATTGGCATTACCGCCGATGTTGCCGTAGACGCTTCCGGCGTCGTTCGGCATCAAGTGCGCTCAACGTATGTGGACATGGTGGTTGCCGCTGGCGGCGTTCCGGTCATTTTGCCCGCGGTGGCGCAGATGCGGCAGCAACTGCTTGACGGTGTGGACGGCGTGTTGATGACTGGCGGCGATGACATTGACACTCGGCCGCTTGGCATCCCCGTTCATCCGGCGGCCAAATGCATGCACCCAGATCGTCAGGCGGCTGAGTTTGCCCTCCTTGGGGCGCTGGACGAGCGTCCGACTCTGCCCGTGCTGGGAATCTGCTTGGGAATGCAGTTGATGGGCGTTCACGGTGGGTGCACGCTCATTCAGCATTTGCCCGACACCCTGCCCAACGCCGATCGACACGACAAGGACCGCCAACACCCCGTGAAGTCCGAATTGGGGGACGGCCCGGTGGCCAGTTGGCACCATCAGGCCCTGGCCGATGCGGCAGACTTTCGGGTGATCGGCTGGTCGGACGATCGAGTCATCGAGGCCATCAGCCGCCCAGAACGCCCCTTTTATGTGGGTGTGCAGTGGCATCCCGAACGAACGGCAGACCCCACGATGGGAATTGGCATCATTCGTAGGCTCGTTCAGGCAGCCGGGCGTATGTAATCTTGAGCGCACAAGCGCGTTGACCATTCCCGAACACTTCATTCCGGGCACGTCTTTCCGCACCTTACAAAGGACACACCAATGATCATCGGTTCACTTCTCGCAATCACGCTCTCCAGCGTCGCACTCTTCACCGCCCAACCCAATGCAGCGGAGAAGCTTGGACCGGGCAAGCGGGCGCCCGCCATGAGCGCCGAAGTGGTCATCAAGGGCAACGAGGTCAAGACCTTCCAAAAGGGCAAGGTGTATGTGGTGGAGTTCTGGGCCACGTGGTGCGGGCCGTGCATTCAAGGCATTCCACACCTGACCAAACTGCAGAAGGACTATCCAGACATCACCATCATCGGGGTGGCCGCTATGGAGCGTGAGCCCAAGGATGGCGACGCCGCCGCTAGGGCCGAAGCCAAACTTAAGAAGGTGAAGGATCTCGTTGAACGCCAGGGTGACAAGATGGGCTACACGGTGCTCTATGACGCCGACGGAAGCATGACCCGCGACTGGTTCTCCGCGGCGGGCCAGCAGTACATCCCCTGCGCATTCCTGGTGGATGGATCGGGCAAGATCAGCTACATCGGCAGTCCAAGCGAGCTTGATTCCGCGATCGTGGCCATCAAGGGCAGCAAGAAGCCCGAGCCCAAGACCGATTCGAAGACTGACTCTAAGACTGATTCCAAATCAGACTCGAAGAAGGACTCAAAGAGCGATTCCAAGTCTGACCGTAAGACGGACTCGCAATCCGATTCGCAGTCTGATTCGCAGACCGACTCGCAATCGGATTCGCAGTCCAGCTCACAAAGCAACTCCCAGACCAACTCCCAGTCCAACTCCCAGACCAATTCCAAGAAGGACTCCCAGTCTTCCCGCAGCCAGAAGTCCGGCAGCAATTCTGGCTCATCCTCGGGCAGAAGCACCGGACGCTAGCGCCGGTGCAGCTGGCATATTGCACCAACGTCGTTGCGGGGAGTTCCCTCGCGGAAATGCGCTCCAGTGTGGAGCGCGTTTTCACAGGGGTGCGAAAGTTGGTGTGCCCAACAGGTGTGCTTCCGCTGGGGCTGTGGCTCTCGGCGCAATCGGCGGCGCAACTCGCCCAACAGCCTGGTGGCGCACAGCAGCTTAGGGATTGGTTTCAGGCGCGCGGCCTTTGTGTGGTGACGCTCAATGGGTTTCCCTACCACCAGTTTCATGCAGGCCCCGTCAAGCACCGTGTCTATCAACCGCATTGGGCAGATGCCGGGCGGCTGATCTTTACCACGCAGTTGATCGATTTGTTGCCCGCACTTGTTCCCGCCGGAACCACGCGCGCCAGCATTTCAACTCTGCCGCTGGGATGGCGCCAGTCCTTTCAAGCCGTGAGCGGCGGCGCCAGTCAAGGCGTGGCCATCGCTCAGCTGCAACAGGTCGCCCGGCATTGCGCCAGAGTTGAAGATGAGTCTGGCGTGCGGGTGACCGTAGATCTAGAGCCAGAACCCGGGTGCGCTCTCGACCGCGCAAGTGACGTGGTTGAGTTTTTTGATCGTGCGTTCCCCTCTGGGGCTTCGGCGACTGATGCTCGCCGCTACATCGGCGTGTGTCACGACATATGTCACGCGGCGGTGATGTTCGAAAGCCAACAAGACGTTCTGCAAACCTACCGGCGTGCGGGAATTCGCGTTGGCAAGGTGCAGATTTCCAGCGCCCCCACCTGCAGCGGCGCACCCGATGAACTGGCGGTCTTGGCGTCCTTCTCAGAACCGCGCTATCTCCATCAAACGTGCGTGCGAACCCCCGATGGCGTGCTCTTCTTTGAAGACCTTTCACAGGCATTGGCCCAAGCGCCACAGGGCGAATGGCGGACCCATTTTCACGTGCCCATCAACGTGGCTCGTTTGGGCGCTCTGGGCACCACACAGAATGAGATCGTGGAGTGCCTGCGCGTGATTGCCGCGTGGCCGCCCCACGAACAGCCGCAGCTTGAATTGGAAACATACGCATGGGATGTGCTGCCCGCCGCCAGCGTGGAGCGCCTGCCGGGGAGCATCATTCCTGGAATCGCCGCGGAACTGCGCTGGGCCGCGGAGCGCGTAGCCGAGTGTGGCGCATAGTCTGCGCACTCCAAACCCAGCATGTTCTCTTGGATCGAAATCATGCGGCTTTCAAACGCCCCCACCGTGGCATCCAATGTGCTGGCGGGGATTGCGGTCGGCATGCTCTTTCGCTTGAGCGGAATGGCCACACCCTGGGACACCGCGCTCATGCTCATCGCGGGCACGCTGTTGGTGTATGTGGCCGGCATGGTGCTCAACGACGCCTGCGACGCAGACACCGATTCATCAGAGCGCCCCGGTCGGCCGATTCCCTCGGGGCGAGTGTCGCGCGGCGGCGCACTGCTGGTGGGCCTTGTGTTTCTGGCTGCGGGGACCGCGCTCTTGGCCTGGGTGGGGCAAGGAACAATGGTCTACGCCCTGGTGCTGGGTGCGTCAGTGCTTGTCTATGACACCCTGCATCGCGTTGTGCCCATGTCCTGGTTGCTGCTCGCGCTGTGCCGGGCCTTGGTCGTAGTGATCGCCGCGCGTGCCATTTCACCGGGCACCGAATGGCCGCTTCTTGCGTGGGTGGCCGGAAGTCTCTTTGCCTACGTGGGTGCGCTGAGCATTGCCGCGCGTGACGAGGTGCGCGGACTGCGCCAAGTGTCGCGGGCTGCGGCCCGGCTGGTTCCACTGCTCACGCTTCTACCCGTGGGAGTGTTCTTCTTTGACATTCCGCGCGATCACACAACCGCCGGCGTGATTGCAGTGGGTGTGCTTCTGCTGGTGGCCATGCCTGCGGCTGTCATCGCGACGCGCCAGGCAGTTCGTGGGCGCGGGGGTGTTCCACATGCCGTCGGCGGTTGGATCGGCACCATTCCACTCATGGATGCCGCAGTGTGCTTCATACTTGGTCGGCCGTGGCTTGGCCTCACTTGCGTCGGACTCTGGGGTCTCTCGGGAGCCATGAGAACCCGCATCCACGCGTCGTAGTGGTAGGATTCGCCGCCCATGCCAATCCTGGCTGATTCCAACCTTTCCAGCTACGTTCCAGTGGCCCTTGCCATTGCCATGGCGGTGGCCTTTGCGGTGGTGAACGTCGTTGCCAGTTGGGCGATTGGTCCCCGGCTTGCTGGCGCAACCAAGGGATTGGTTTACGAGAGCGGGATGAATCCCATCGGCAGCGCACGCAAGCGGTTCAACGTGCGCTTCTACATCGTGGCCATGACGTTCTTGCTCTTTGACGTTGAAGTGATCTTTCTGTATCCGTGGGCCGTGGCCTACACGCAACTTGACGCGCAGTCGCAGGCCAGCAGTCTCTTCTTGGCGCGCATTCTGTTCTTTATTGCCACGAGCGTCATCGCCTACATCTATGCGTGGCGCAAGGGCGTCTTCCGCTGGGATTGAACCCCGCAGTCGGCGGTATTGCTGCCGCCTACCAGCGCTCCTCATCATTCTGCGGACTCATGGCCCAGGGCTGGCTCTCTGTGCCGTTGACGGTGAGCCCGTTCTGAATGGCGTGGCAAATCAATTCAAGGAACTCAGCTGGAAAGGGTAGATCTGGGCGCGTGAGCACGTCCAACTCCTTGGTCTCTTGATCTGTCAGGCAGGTCTGCATGGCGCCCATGTTGTCATCCAACTGCTTTAGCGTGCGCGCGCCAATGATGGTGCTGGACACTCCAGGGCGATCCATGGTCCAGCGCAACGCCAACTGGGCCACCGAGCAATCCTTGGAGCGCGCCAGCGCGTGCAGCGCGTCCAGCAGTGCGTATGTGCGCTCACTCAGATGTTTGCTGTCCGCGCGCACGCGGGTGCTTCCATCATCCTTGGGGGGGCTTGTCCTGGTGAACTTGCCACTCAACACACCGCCGCGCAGCGGGCTCCACGGAGTGACTCCCATGCCAAGCTCACGTGCCGCCGGAATCAACTCGGCCTCCACCGTGCGCTGTAGCAAACTGTATTCAATCTGCATGGCCACCAAGGGAGACCAGCCGTGCATGTGGGCGCGGCTCTGGGCCATGGCACACACCCATGCGGGGTGATCGCTCAGGCCCAGGTAGCGCACCTTTCCTTGTTGCACCAACAAGTCCATGGCTCGCATGAGCTCCTCGATGGGAGTGTGGCGATCCCAGAAATGCGCCCAAAGCAGGTCTATATAGTCTGTCTGTAGTCGGCGCAGGGAGTGTTCCACCGCGCCAAGAATGGCCTTCGCGCCGCTTCCGCCTCCATTGGCGTCACCCGGCCACATGTTTCCGCCAAACTTTGTGGCAATCACCACGCGGTCGCGGGTTCCCGCACCGGGGCCCACGCGAAAGTAATCCCCCATGATCTTTTCGCTGTGTCCCTTGTTGTAAATGTTGGCGGTGTCGATGAAGTTGCCGCCCCACTCCAGATAGCGAGAAATCAGGGAATAGCTGGTCTCTTCATCGGTGCCCAGACCCCAGTCGTTGCCAAAGGTCATGGCGCCCATGCAAATGGGGTGAACGCGCAATCCGCTGCGCCCAAGCGTGACGTACGTAGCCTTGCCGGTCGGTGTGCTCATGCTGCGAGGATAGGGGGCAAGCACTTTCCGCTGCGCGCCTCAACCCCTATGCTTGCCCCTTCGTGTCCAAGGCGCCAACTCTGACATTCTTTGGAGCCGCGGGTGAAGTCACTGGAAGCTGCACGCTTTTGCAGACCGATCGCGCGCGGGTCGTGGTGGATTTTGGGCTGTTTCAAGGCTCTCCGGCGCAGGAAGAGCGCAACACCATTCCCCCGGCAATCGAGTTTGCCAAAGTAGACGCGGTCGTTTGCACGCACGCGCACGTTGATCATTGTGGGCGACTCGGAATGTTGCCCGGGTTGGGATATCGGGGATTTGTGTTTTGCCACGATGCCACGGCGGAACTGATTCCCAGGGTGCTCAAGAGCAGCGCCACGCTGCAAGCGGTCCGCCTTGAAGAGTTCACACGCGGAACGGCGCCCGAAGCGGTGGTGCTGGACCCGCCACCCGACCCAGCCTTTGTTGAATTGCATCGGCGTGTGGGGCCGCCTCCGGTTCTGTACGCGCACGGACCAGCAGAAAAGATCGGGCGTTCGGTCGTGGGTATGCGGTACGGCGAGTGGCGCGACATTGCGGCCGGGGTGCGCCTTCGCCTTCACGATGCTGGCCACATCGTGGGCAGCGCGTCGGTGGAACTTGAGATTCAGCACCAGGCGCACAGGATTCGCGTGCTGTTTTCGGGCGATTTGGGTGCTCCCGAGTCGGGGCTCTTTCGCCCTAGGGGGCAGAGCTCGCCCGCCGATGTGGTGATCATGGAGTCCACCACTGGCGCGCGGCTGGGGCCCACGCAGCACCGCAATGCGGCAACGCTTCAAGAGATTGTGGCCGACGCGCGCTCGGGTGGCAGGATAGTGGTACTTCCCACATTCAGCGTTGGGCGAGCACAGTTGCTGATCTATCAACTGGCCCTGCTCTCAAGAAGCGGGGCGCTTGGCGGCACGCCGGTCTATCTGGACAGCCCAATGGCGGCGCGGACGATCGAGCTCTGTTGTTCCCGCCCCGATCTGCTTTCAGAGGAGTGCCGAACCAGCATTGACCGCGGACACTCCCCGCTGGATTTCGATGAGTTGTTCTTGCTTTGGTCGCGCAAACAGTCTGTGAAAGTTGCGCAACGGCAAGGGGCGGGTCTCATCCTTGCGGGCAGCGGCTTTTGCGATGCCGGGCCTGTGCTGCACCACTTACAGCAGGCCTTGCCAAATCCGCAGGGGCACGTTGTGTTCACCGGGCACGTGCTCACCGGTAGCTTGGCGGACGCACTGGCGCATGGAACGGCCAAGCGGGTACGCATCAACGGGCAGGTCATGCAGGCAAACGCGCGAGTGAGTCGGGTGGAGGGCTTCGGCGGCCACGCCAGCGGGGAACAGCTTGAGGATTGGCTCCTGGGTTCGGGGCACATGCCGCAGTTGGTGATTTTGAATCACGGTGACGACAACGCGCGGCGCGGACTCAGTGCCAAGTTGGCCGCGGATCTCACGTCGACGGTGCAAACGCCCGCGTTTCAAGAGACTGTGACGATTGGGTAGGAGCGGGCGCGCCTCGCGGCGTGGTTATCAGACACAACTGAGTTCCTTGGGGGATTTGTGCTCGGGCTGGGGTTCAGGTTCGGGCTCGGGTTCAGGTTTGGGTTCGAGCTTGGTTTCGGGCTCTTGCTCTGGCTTTGCTTGCTCAGAGGGCTTCGCGACCCTGTGTTCCGCATCCCCGCGCCTCTTCGGTCTGCAGTCTCGCCACACTGACCTCGGACGGTAGTCTGCAGGTTCGCACATTCGAGAGTTCCACGTGGAACATTCAATCTGGCAACGGAGGCCACTCGTGGCGAAGTCAAACGGCAAAGATTCTCGTCTTCCACCAAGTCGGCTCGGGCGCGGACTCGGTGCTTTGATTCCCGTCTCAATCAACAATCCGGCGCGAAGCGGTGCGGGGGCGAATCTCGCCCAGGCAAGCGAAGCCCACGGTACGGCGTCGAAGCCGGTGGTCCAGGCGGTCCAAGGCGCGGACTCCGGCCCCGCACACACCGGCCGAACGGCCGGGGCGGGCCCTCGCGACCACGGAGCCACGGCGCTCGCTGACTCCTCTTCGGAGGCGGAGCCCAAGCCTTCTCGCGCCATCTCTGGCGAACCCGGCATTGAGTTTTTGCCACTTTCTAGCTTGAGAAATGGCCGCTACCAGCCGCGCTCCAGCATGGACCAGCCCGCGTTGAACGCGCTGGCTGGCAGCATCGCCACCGCCGGCCTCATGCAGCCGCTGGTGGTTCGGCCCCTCGCGTCGGAGCCCGGAGCGTACGAGGTGATCGCCGGCGAACGCCGGTGGCGCGCCCTAGAGATTCTGGGCCGAGCCGAAGCTCCAGCCATGGTGAGACACGTGGGGGACCAACAGGCCGCCGAACTCGCGCTGGTAGAAAACCTGCAACGCGAAGACCTGAATGCCATGGACCGGGCTGCCGCGCTCCAGAGACTGACAGAAGAGTTTGGTCTTACGCACCAGCAGGTGGCCGAGCGGGTGGGGGTGGAGCGTGTTTCGGTGACCAACCTTCTGCGCCTGAACGAGCTGGATTTACGTACGGCGGAGTTCGTTCGCACGGGGTCGCTAAGTGCCGGGCACGGAAAGGTCTTGGCGGGCATCACCGACGTTTCGGTGCGCGTGCGCCTGGCGGAATCGGCCGCGCGGGAGGAATGGAGCGTCCGCCAGTTGGAGCGCAATTCCCAAGACGATCAGATTGTTCCACGTGGAACCAAGCGCGGTTCCGGCGCCAAGCAGTTGCCCAGCGCGCACATCGCTCGTCTGGAAAGGGCTTTGGAGGGGCATCTTGGAACCAGGGTCAGGGTGAAGCTTGGGCGCAAGAAAGGAGTGGGTGAGGTTCGCATCCAATTCTTTAGCTTGGATGAGTTCGATGGACTCATGCAGCGGATCGGCTTTCAGGACGGCGAAACCCACCTCACGGTATAGGTCCTATAATACCACACCCCATCCGGGTGATTTTGCGTCTTACTGCCCAGCGGAACCCGCACGGCATCGCGGTCACCGCGTACACATCACCCACGTATCACTTTTCCAATCAGGAGAATCACAACATGTCCTGCAAGATTTGCACCATTGCCGCTGCCTCGCTCACCATCGCAGCAACCGCAGCCTTCACGATGGGTCTCGCGCCCTCTCACGCCCAGACCGCACCCACAAAGGCTCCAACCACCGCCCCGGCAGCCAAGCCCTCACCGGCCGCGGCTCCGCAAGCCACGCCCGCAGCGGCGGTGCAGAACTTTACGATCGACCAAACTCACTCGCGCGCCCTGTTTCGCGTGCACCACGTTGGAGCAAGCCAGTTTTGGGGTCGCTTCAACGACGTCAGCGGAACGTTTTCGTACCAACCCGACAGCGCAGATGGCATGAAGTTTGACGTGACTATCAAGACCGATTCTGTGGACACCGGCGCCAAGAAACTGGACGATCACCTGCGCAGCCCGGACTTCTTTGCCGCGAAGGACTTTCCTGAGATGAAGTTCGCCAGCACCAGCGCGCGCAAGGTGGGCGCAAACATGTACGACGTGACCGGAACGCTCACGATTCGCGGTGTCTCGAAGCCGTTAACGGCCAAACTCGAGTTCACCGGCGCGGCCAGCATGGGTGGCGGGGCCAAGGCCGGCTTTGAGGCCACATTCACCATCAAGCGCAGCGAGTTTGGCGTGAACTACGGCGTAGAAAACGGCGCACTGGGCGACGACGTTCGCGTGGTGGTCTGCTTGGAAGGCAACGCGCAAAAGTAGCCAACGCCCACCGCCTCGAGAAATCGCTCGGGCCAACGCGACACGCGCCACACGCGCGGCACGCACGACACGCGCGGCGCGCACTTCACGCACTTCACGCGCTTCACGCGCTTCACGCGCTTCACGCAGCAACTCCCTATGGAAATTGACGCGCTTCTGTACGCCATTCTGACGCCAACGGTGGCGGCAGCAGCGCTGTTGGCGGCGCTGGGCGCGCTGCGGCACCGGTGGCCGTGGTGCGCCTGGCAAGGGTGGGTGGCACTGGCTCTTGCTGGTGTGGTGTTCTGGGCGTGTGCACAGCAATTCGGCGGCGTTCCTTGGAAGCCTCACATTTCCTTTGATTGGCTTCCGTGGGCCATTGTGCTCACCGCTGTATTGGCGGTGTTGGCACACGCATTGGGCCGCACGAAACTTCAGTCTTTGAGTCTTGCAGGCACCGCACTCGCGGCGTCGCTTGCGTTTGTGGTGGCAGCGCCTGCGGGGCTCTCCACAACGGCGCGTATCGCCGGCGCAGTGATAGCGGCTGCATCCACAGCCGTCGCGCTTCACGCCACCCGACAGGCGGGCCCAACGGCCGCGCTGGCAATGTGGGGCTCCGCCGCATCGCTCTCTGGGTTGGTGTTGATTTCAGGCTTTGCCAAATTGGCCATTGTGCTCGGTGCATTCAGCGCCATGGCAGCTGCGGTGGCAGTGCTGGGGTGGGTTCAAAGGCCGCTCCCCGTGGGCGCCCCAGCAATCGCGGTGTGGTGTGCGGTCATGGCAACGGCATCCATGTACGCCATGGGCAATGATGTCAATCACCTACCCACAGCCGCGTGGTGGTTGGCCGCCGCTTCTCCTGCGGCGGTTGGATTTGCCCTCATTCCAAAGGTCTCCACTCGCCCCACACTGGCAAACGCGGTGCGCGTTGGCGCACCCATCGCAGTGGCCGCGTTGGCGGCGCTCTGGGGCTCGCTTGGCGCGCCGCCCCACCAGGAACCCGACCGCGACTCCAGCGTGGACTACAGCGTCTACGGCACGCGATAGGATCTGCACGGCAATGACCTCACTCACCGCATTCTTGGCTTGGACTCCGTTCCTGCAGCCAGCGCCTGCGGTTGCGGTGTGGTGGTGGATTCTGGTTCTTCCACTCAGCCTCTTCATCAGCATGGCGTGGAAGTCGGTTCGCGTAGATCAACTTCAGAGTTACTGGCCCGCCGTCGCCAAAATGTCAGTGCAGATCATCGTGGGAATGATTGGCCTCTTTGCGGGGCTCGCCATTCTGATTCGTGTGATCGTCCCCATGATTCCCGGGGACTAGCTGAGGGCCGCGCAGCCTTAGCCCTTCGCCCGCCTGACGCCCCCGCCCGGCTTTTGCCCCCTGCCGAGGGGTCGCTTTCGTTGCGTGCCTCGCCTTTGCGCCCCCGAGCGAGAGGCGCCCGATGAACCACCCTTTGATCCTTTGCCGCCGGACCCAGCCCGCCCGCCCTTGCTTTTGCCCCCAATTCCACGCCGAATCATGGCCGCCAACGAGGGCTTGGCCGCCGCCTCGATCCGAGCCTCACGTTCCTTGCGCTTTGAAGGCTTGGGCGCGGGCTTGGGAGATTCAGTATCTGGTGCGCGCAGCGTGGTGGGGCGCACGTACGCGCGAAACGGTGGCGGAGCCGATGGCTTCACTTCCAGCCGCGACGCTCGCTCCACACGCGTCCACCGGTCTAGATCCGCGGGGCAGCGCAGCGTGATCGCTTCTGCAAATCCACCGCCGTGGCCAGCTCTGCCCACACGGTGAACGTACTCCTCGGGCATTAGTGGCACGTCGTAGTTGATCACAGTGCGCACCACCGGCACGTGCAATCCGCGCGCCGCAACATCCGTGGCTACCAGCACTCGGGCATCACCCCGCGCAAAGTCATCCAACGCGGCTTGGCGTTGGCGCTGACTTCGATCACCATGCAAGAGCGCCGTACGAATCTCATGGCGGCGCAGCGCCTGCGCCACCCAACCCGCTCGGCGGCGGGTGCGACAAAAGACAATGACTCCGCGGCGATCACCATCTTTGACCAGCGCCACGGTGATGGCGGTCTTGTCTTCATCCGACGTGTCGTGCAGGTGGTGCCCCGCTTCCTCGCGCGGATTGGGTGTGCCCACCACGCGCGCGGGCGCGCCCTGAGAAAGATTCACGCGGAATGGGTCGCGCAGAAACTCCAACACCAACGTTTCAACGGGGCGCGGCATGGTGGCTGTAAAGAAGAGCATCTGTCGTGTCACCGGCGCACGCGCCAACAGATCTTTTGCTTGGGGCAAGAACCCCATGTCCAGCATGCGGTCGGCTTCGTCAATGACAATCTGTCGCAGAAACGCCAGCGTGAGCGAGTCTTCTTCGCACAACTCGCGAATGCGCCCCGGGGTACCCACAAGCAAATCAAGCCCTGATTTCACCAGTTTTCGCTGGGGCGGCAGAGCGCTCTTGCCGAACACCGCTCCCGCGCGGAGCACGCTTCCGCGCAGCAATTGTTGAGCTTCGCGCGCGACTTGTTGAGCAAGTTCGCGCGTGGGGCACATCACCAACGCGCGTAGCCGACGCTTGGGGTCAACAGGTTGGCCGCGCTTGCGTGCCGGTGGTTCCTGGAGCAATTTTTGCGCCACCGGCAGCAGATACGCCAGCGTCTTGCCGGTGCCGGTTGGCGCGATGGCTGCCACGTCGCGCCCCTCGAGCCCCGCCGGAACGGCCGCGGACTGCGGCGCCGTGGGCTTGTCCACACCCATGCGCTGAAGCGCGCTCACCAATTGTGGAATCACTCCAAGCGCGGCAAAGCCCTGGCTGGTTTGGGCGGGCTGCTGGTCCGCGGATGAGGGTGATGCTGAATTCATTGTGGTTTAGGCTACTTGCCAATTGAAACGCCCCCAGGCTTAAGACCTGGGGGCGGCTAAATGCTCAGTGAAGTGCGGGTGGCGCTAGCCGATGTCACGCACGTCTTCAAGCAGCCGTTCCAGCGCAACCTGCAACTTTTCAGGGGACTCATACGTTCCGTTGGCGATGGCCATGCGAATGGCCTCAACCTTTGCGGAGCGCACATCCGGAAGCGCACGAATGGCTTCCAAATGGTGAGCGTGTTCTGAAAGCTCAACGCGATCTCTTCCCTCAGCCCATCGCGGCGCGGAAGGGGCGATCTCGGTTTGCTGCGCCGTTCGGAGGGCGGCAGTGGCCTCTGTCACGCGGTGGGCCGCACCCATGGCGCCCAGCGGTGAGGTAGGTCCAACGTGGCCGATGTCGTTCATCATGTGCTCCTTGAAGTACGCGGTGCACTCCGTTGCTCCGCGCTCTTCATCACAACTGGCTGCTTCCTTGATCCGTGCGGCCAGATCCGGCAAACGCTGCCGGGGTCATGAGTGGTATCGTCGGATTGGCCTCAATTCCTTGAATGGTTGACGGGTGTACTCTCGAGCACTCAACCATCGTGACCCACAGAGGTTACCCGACACTTTGCAACTGTTTCATGAACCCTGAATCCACCATCCTTCGCAAGGGCCTCTTGAGCGCCGCGGCCGCCCTCATGGGTGCGTTGGCGGTGGCATTGGCCGCATGTGAATCCACACCCACCACCGGCACGCCCAACGCACCCGCCGCCGTTCGCGCTGAACCGGCCGCCACCGCCTCTGGCCCCCGGCGCCTAGACACACGAACCGGCCGACCCGCCCCCAGCGCCGCCAAACCCGCCACCGCAGACCCAACGGCCTCCCTCTTAGACACTGGCGCCGAAGTAGACGGAAACGTGGGCGCCGCGCGCGTGCCCAGCCGAGCTCGTTCGGCCGCCCAGCGGCCAACGTCAGGTCAGGCGGGTGAGGGTGGTTCCAGCCGGGCAGGCTCGGCAAGCGCCAACTCAGCGGGCCCAGCGTGGTCGGTGCTTCTGGCCTCATTTGCAGAAGCAAACCATCGCGCCAATGCAGAAGCCGCACGAGCAGCCATCACGCAGCGGTATCCAGAGTTGCGCCAGGCGTTCGTAAAAACCACGGGAAGCGGCAGCATGGTGCTCATTGGTCGGTTCGACGGCCCCAAGGATCCCGCAGCACAAAGTGAACTCACGCGGGTTAAGGAGTTGGGGGCCACCGTTCCCAAGCCATTCACGCGGGCCATGCTGGTGCGCACTGGAGCTTCGCCCAATGATGGTCCACCCGGCCCCAATGACTTGCGTAATGTTCGCCGCACGTACCCCAAGGGCACGCTCTATACGCTGCAAGTGGCCGCGTGGTCATCGCTGGGAACCAAGGAACTGACCATGGAGCAGATCCGGCG
>CAZXGD010000034.1:0-29585 GCA_964640485.1 uncultured Isosphaeraceae bacterium
CAACATCCGCCCACACTTCCGGGTCAACCGGCTGCCCAACCCCCGAGTAGTAGTCCGTCGGGTTCCGCTGGATGGTCGGACCTCCCACCGCCGTGCGCCAGCCCTGCACCGTGGAGTAGTACGTGAACGCTGCGAATGACTGACACGCCGGCAGCAGAATCGCCGCTGCGGCCAATGTTGTGAGTGCTCTCATCATGCGCGTCTCCTTCGTCGCCCGGGGCACAGTGCACCGAGGGCCAGCGCCACCAGTGCGCCCGGCGAGGGAACCACGCCCCATTCGAGGTTGCGGAGGAAGCCGTAATAGCTGGCATTGGGGAAGGAAATCACGATCCGATCGAACGCGACTGTCGAGGTCACGCCCCACTGGCCGTCTGCCACGCCTCCGATGAAGTCGTTGCCTGAATAGCAGGCCGGCCCTCCTGATGGGCACTCCACCCTGTACCACAGCGCCGTGATGGGCTGGTCCCACTTCACCTCGAAGCTCTGGCCGATGCCGCTGTAGATCGATACCGACTGAGGGCCTGGGCCTCCAGGATAGGTCGATGTCAGCAGCGGCCCTGACGACACCAGGTGCACGCCAACATCCGCCCACACTTCCGGGTCAACCGGCTGCCCAACCCCCGAGTAGTAGTCGGTCGGGTTCCGCTGGATCGTCGGCCCCCCCACCGCCGTGCGCCAGCCCTGCACCGTGGAGTAGTACGTGAACGCTGCGAATGACTGACACGCCGGCAGCAGCAGCGCCGCTACGGCCAATGTTGCGAGTGATTTCATGGGTTGCCTCCTTGGGCCGCTTCGATGTCAACGGCGATCTTGATGTACTGCGCCAGGAACCCCGCCTGCGGCGGCGGCATGGCCACCATGGCCTCCTTCAGTTCTTGGAAGCCCTGGAATCCGGTGTTCTGTACGGCCCTGAGCACAACTTCCAGATCCTGCGAGGCCAATGCAGATGCGCCGCAGGAGAATTCGATGTGCGTGCTGCCCCAGGCACCCAACAGCAGCCCGAGGTCGGCGCCGTCAACGGTGCCGCTGGCGTCAAAGTCAAGCGGCGGATTGCTGGTTCCCCAAGCCCCAAGGAGAAGCCCAAGGTCCGCGCCGTCAATCTGGTCGTCCCCAGTGGCATCGAAGGGAGAGACCATGATTGAGACGTGGTAGGCCTCCGTTGGCGAGATCCGCGAGATGCACAGCAACCGGCCCCGATCGGTGATGTCTTGGCCGGAGAGCACTGCAGGCGCAAAGTTCTCGTAGCCCGAAATCTTGGGGTCCTCCAACGCCTGCCAGGTGACAAGCGGCGGCACCTGGCTCAGGCGAATGACAGAGCCCACGAGGAGGTTGATCTTTCTGCCGCACCACTGGCTCTCTGACGAGTATGGGGATGGTGTGAGAGAGGCGCTTGAACCGCGCCAGATCACGCCGCGTTGGGAGTCGAGCAACACAATGCTCTCACCCTCGTTTGGGTAAGCATCAAACGCCGCGCCCACCACGAACCGCACGTTTCCACCGGGCGCTCCGCTTGGTGCGCATACCGCGCTGGCCTTGGAGTGGGGAGTGGACGCCGGATTGTCTGGCGGTCCCTGCAGGCTTCCGCCCGACCAGATGGACGCGTGGAGATTGAGCGCGCGCATCCCGCCTCCGGTCGCCGCGTCCGCAAGTATCCAAGGCTTATTCGACTGCGGATCAATGTGCCAGTAGCCGGTGTCGAGCCCGTCCGGATACTCAAACACCGCCGCGCGGAAGTCGCAGCCGCATTGAGTCTGGTTGAAGCAGGAGTCCACCATCCATCCCACGCTGGTCACCACGCGAAGCGGACCACCCACGTCAAGCGCCACGTCCGAGCGCACCGCGTCCATGGCGGCGAACACCTGCATCACCTGCGTCTGGTTGTCAGGATCGTCATTCGGCGGGCCGCCGCCGTCGTCGCCCACCACGTCAACGCCGATGTGGCGCCGCGTGCCGGGAGGCGCAGCACGGAGCCTGGGGAAGTTCATCCAGTCCGCTGCACTTGGCTGCCAGTTCCAGGCGTTCCAGTCCCACTGCATGGCCGAACCAAATCGATCGCACCCGGCTTGTTCGTCAGTGGGGTGGCAGGTCAGGTCGCCTTGCCATTGGCCCACGGCGGAGAATGCGTAGGGGTCACCCGCCGTGGTGCCGCGCACCCACGCAGTTGCTGCGGTCTTTGACCACATCTCGGGTACCGGTTGCTCGGGAGTGGACACGGAAATGGGTCCCGCGCCCTCCGCATCCACGCACTCAAATGGCTTTCCGTAGTGGATGACTTTGGTTTGGCCTGAGTAGCCGCTTGGCTCTGCGGTGCGCAGCAGAAAGACGGCTGCGTGTGTGTTGGCGCGGCGAGCCTGAGAGGAGGTTACTGGGAACGCGCACCACATACCCACCGCTCCGCATCCGGCCGCGTATGACTGTCCCGCCACGCCAGTAGGAACAACGCGCAGGTCGTGGATGACGCTCTCATTGACGAGCACATGCGGGCACGGCTCAGGGGGATCCATGAGCACCGCGGTGACGGCGGTGGGAGACGCAGGACCAGAACCTGAGTAGCCAAGCAGCCTCAGGCACCACGCTGCAGCATGCGGCTTGCCACAGGACTGCGGGTCGCTCCCAGACACGCATGGCTCCACACGCGCGCCACCCACCATGGCCACGTACTGTCCGCGCTCGTCAATGTAGGGTTCGCTGAGGGCAGACGCAAAGGACTGCGTGCCGGCAAGACCGGCAACGCCGGCGGCATCGTCAAGATCCAATCGCACCCATGCCGCGCCGTCCCAGTGCCAGACTGCCGCGCGAACTCCACCGGGATCGCTGCCGCTAGGGGCGCGGTAGTACGCGCCTGCAATCAGGCGCGCACCGTTGAGCCGGAAGCGGTGGTCGGTGATGGGCCACATGGCTCGGAGGACGGATGCACCAATCTCCCCTACAGGCCCTTCAGGCGGGGGCGTAGGACCAAGTGCACCTACCTCCACCATCCGGTAGGGCCTTCCAAAGAGAGCCGCCGCCTGAGCGGTGGCCATGGATTGCCATGAGATGTTCACCAACTCGCTCAGCACCACCGCGCCGGGCTCGGCAGGGTCGAACACTACGCGGTCAATCGCAAAATCTGAAACGGTCCCGGTGCATGACGTTGACGCGATGAACGATGCCAGGCTTGCCAAGTCCAACACCACGCCACCGGCCAGACTGCCAGGCTTCAACGAAGCCAGCGTGACATACTCAACCCCACCGCCCGCCAGTTCGCGCCTGTGCTGAAAGCGCACGCCGCATGTTGCGCCACCCGCGATGGTGCGAAGTTCCACCCACACCGCGCGCATCGGCTCCGCGAAATCAATCCACGCAACGGGATGGTCCTGGGGCTCCACGCCCACGTCGCCAAGCCCGATGAAGTACTCGGTATACCCCTGCTCCGGACCCTCCGGGCCATCCGGATCATCGACGTTGATTCGGTATCCCCGGAACTGCGGAAATCCTGTTCCGCTGCCGCCTGATGCGCCAAAGGTGAGCAGCCCTGGGTACCACTCGGCCGAGAGCGCATCAAGCTCAAGTGGCGTCCACTGCGCAGGCAGGTCCGCGGTCCAGTCGGTGACGTCCTCCAGCACGTCCGCAGCGGTGCGCAGGCGAACCGGGGTACCCGCTGCGGAGTGCCACGCATCGTAGGGCGAGGATGGGTTGAGCCCGCCTCCGAGTCCGCCGCATTGTGCGTCCTGAAACATCCTGATCCAATACTCTTCAACCAAGTCGGCGCATAAGCAGCCGCAGTCCGGGCCGCTGCAGGGCAGTTGACACGGCGGCGGGTCAAGCGCAGAAGATCGCGAGCACACCATGGCGATCACCGTGCAGGACAGGATCCCCCTGACCGACTGACCGACTGACCGACTGACCGACTGACCGACTGACCGGAATAGCTCACTCTCATTGCGTTCCCCTTCATATGAGTTCCACCCAGAATCACCTCTACCTCGCCTGTGAATCTAGCCCAGCTTGGCCGCGAGTCAAGCCTGACTGGGCATTTGAGGCCAAAGTTTGGCCCCCCCGCCGAAGCAGGGGGCCGACCCGATATAGAGATACGGAAACCGCAAGGCAATGCATTCTGACCGTGACTGCCGCCTTCTACCCCTGCGGCAAACTCATCAGATTCACCACATTGAACAGCGCGTGCGCCACAATGCACACGCTAAGCCTTCCGGTGCGCTCATAGAGCCAGCCCCAGAGCAGCCCCAACAAGGCGAGCGTCACCAGCCCGGAGAGCCGCGCACCTTCTGGTATCGCGCTCCAGTGCAGCAACGCAAAGACCGCAGCAGTCACCACCACCGCTGTCGGTCGTGAAATCCGTGCCGCCTTGAGCCCCTGCTGAATGAACCCTCGGTTCACTGTCTCTTCAACACACGGCGCAATCACTACCGCGGCAAACGCGGCCGCCCACCACCACACATCCTGGGTTCCGGCGGCCACCATTTGTTCCAGCATCTGATGTCCAAGTTCAGGGGGGGGTCCGCTCCACTGCTGCTGTAGATAGTTGGTGATGAATGCCGCAGCCAGCAGCGCGGGCCACGCCAAAACGGTGGAGGCCAACATGAGAGCCACCGACTGACCAAGAGGTGCCGGGGACGCTTCAGGTGAAACGCCGCTGGGGCGGCCTGTGTTCCGGCGCGACCGCATCACCGCTCCAATCCAGCACAACTGCGCCGCAGCAGCCGCAAGTCCCACAACGGTGGATCGTGCCAACGTACTGCTGGGTTGGGTCGCTCCGGCGGTGCTGTCTGAAAACACTTGCATTGCAAGACTTGCGGCGATCCCCCCCACCACAAGTGCTCCCGCAAAGCCCAGCAGACTGACGGCCGCCGAAAGTCTCCAACGTGGGCCCACCCCCGCGTGCGGGCGAAACCAGCTCGTTCGCACCATGGCAACCACACCCGCACACGCCGCCACCACCAACATTCCCCATGCTCCCCACGACAGAGGCACGGCCGCCCCGCTACCCTCATCCGCCTGCATTGCCGCCCATGCGGGCGCTGCCAGCATTCCCGCCAACGCCGCCGCGCCCATGGTTCCCGTACTGAAGCACATTGTTGAGCACAAGCGCCGTGAGGTGGCAGAGGCGCAGAAGCGCACGCCACTGGCGGTGCTGCAGGAGCGCATCGCGGAATTGGGGCGCCCCCGGAACTTCTTTCGCAACGTGGTGGATGACCGGCACCCCACCGGCACGCGAGTGATTGCCGAAATCAAGCGCAAGAGTCCCTCCGCAGGCTTGATCCGTTCGGACTTTGACCCGGTGGGCATCGCCAGAAAGTACTACGAAGCGGGGGCGTCCGCGATCAGTTGCCTGACCGATCACGAGTTCTTTGGCGGCGAACTTGAGTTCATACATCGCATCCGCGATGCCGTTCCGCTGCCAGTACTGCGCAAAGACTTCATCATTGACCCCTATCAGGTGTGGGAGACCCGCGCTGCCGGGGCCGATGCCATTTTGCTGATCGCCGAATGCCTGAGCGAAGCGCAGATCATTGACTTTCAGATCTTGGCCACCGAATTGCAGATGACCACCCTGCTTGAAGTGCACCATGTGGACAGCCTGTGGCGAGTGCTGAATCATGTTGGGTTCCCACACTCCGGATACGGTCTGCTGGGCATAAACAATCGCAACTTGGAGACCATGCAGACCGATATCAAGCACGTGATGCGCATCGCAGACATGGTCGAAGCGCCCACGCGGCGCGTGATGGTGGCCGAAAGTGGCATCGCAACGGCTGCCGATTTGGCACGTTTGCGTGAACATGGCGTTCACATCGTGCTTGTGGGCGAAAGCCTGATGCGCGAGCCGGACCCAGGCCAAGCTTTGCGGACGCTGCTGACCGGCCCACGCAGCGTGTGATTGCTTAGGCAGCGCGCTGGCGCCTATCATGGGGCATCACCATGGCCACGGTCAATCCCAAGTTCGGCAGCGAGTCCATCACGGGCGGTATCCGCGTGAGCGTCACCCCCGCCTTCATGGCTGATTCCAGCGATCCGTCAAGCAGTCGCTTTCACTTTGCCTATCACGTGGCTATCGTCAATGAAGGCGACTCGCCCGTCACGTTGCGCAAGAGGCGTTGGCACATTGTGGACGCCGACGGTGAAGCGCATGATGTTGAGGGCGAGGGCGTCATTGGCCAGCAGCCCACCTTGAGCCCAGGCGGCAAGTTTGAGTACCAAAGCTACGCGCCGCTCATGACCAGTTGGGGCACCATGGAAGGCGCATTTACCTTTGAGCGCGGCGATCACAGCAGCTTTGATGCGGCCGTGAGCCGCTTCTTTCTGGTGGCCGCCGAGCCGCGACGCAGGGCGTAAATGTCTGATCAAACCATCGCTGTCGTTGGCGCCACTGGCGCTGTTGGCCAAGAGTTTCTGCAACTGATCGCGGAACGCAAGTTTCCGCACAAGGCGCTGCGGTTGTTTGCCAGCCAGCGGTCCGCAGGGCGTGAATACACCGTGTGCGGGCGCATCGTGAAGTGCGAGGTACTGCATGAGGGTTGCTTTGACGGCGTGGACACCGCGTTCTTTAGTGCCGGCAAGGGCATCAGCAAGGAGTGGGGGCCAAAGGCCGTTCGCTCAGGCGCGTTCATGGTTGACAACTCAAGCGCGTTCCGCATGGATCCTTCTGTGCCGCTGGTGGTGCCTGAGGCCAACGCACACGTGCTCGATGGGGTGACTACGCCATGCATCATTGCTGTTCCCAATTGCTCAACCATCATCGCACTGGTTGCAGTGACCCCCATCCACAAGGCCGTCGGCGTGGCACGCATGGTGGTTTGCACGTATCAAGCCGCCAGCGGCGCGGGCGCGCAGGCCATGGCCGAACTTGAAGGCCAAGCGCATGAGTTTGCCCAGGGCAAGCCGTTCACAACGGATGTGTTTGGGCGCCCCTATTTGTTTAACTTGTTCAGCCACAACAGCGCGGTGGGCGCTGATGGCATGAATGAAGAAGAGCGCAAACTCGTACACGAAACGCACAAGATTTGGGAGGACGACACCGTGGGCATCGCGGCCACGTGTGTTCGTGTTCCAGTCTTGCGGTCCCATTCTGAAGCGATCAATCTCACGTTGCGCCAGCCGCTGACTGAAGACGCGGCGCGCACCCTGCTCGGCGCTGCCTCCGGCCTTCAGGTGGTGGATGATCGCGTTGGCAACAAGTTCCCCGAACCCATTCACGCCTCGGGGCGAGACCCTGTTCTGGTGGGCAGGATTCGTGCCGACCCCAGTCAGCCTGCGGGCATGGGTCTTTGGCTCTTTGTGAGCGGAGATCAGATACGCAAGGGCGCGGCGCTGAACGGCATTCAGATTGCTGAATTGCTCGCGGCTACTTCTTCTTCAGTTCAAGCCGCTTGACCTTGCCATCTTCAAGAGCGCGCCACATGGGGGCTCCGCGCCAGTCGTGGTACCCCTTGGCTTTGACGGTGATGAGGCAGGGCGTGACATCAGGCACCGGCATGAGTCCGGTGAAACCGTCGGCGTCGACTGGCTTGGTCCACGCTTCTGGACTCGGCGGAAGCCCGTCGCGGGTGGCGCCAAAGCTCACCTGAGCGCTGGTGATGGGCTTGCGCGTATCGACGTCTATCAATTGAAACTGAATGTGCTTCACATTCAGTGCGCGCATGCTCACCTGGCGAGCGTGCGCGCTGAGTTCGGCGCGGCCGTCAATGTCGATCACCGCGTCCTCGTACCCTGCCAAGCGCACGGTGACGCGATTGCGAAAGCCACTCATCTGTGCCACGCTGGCGTGGCCTGCACCGTCGGTGGTGGCCTGTTGCACCGGCGGAAAGCCCCAATCTTTTTCTACGCCCACCTGGGGCAAGTACAGAAACGTGCGCGCCAGCACCTCTGCGCCAGCGATGGGCGCGCCCGAGTCGCGATCGGTCACGAAGAGTTCCAGCGGAAAGCTGCGGACGGGTCGAAACTCCACCGGCACAACTTGTTTGTCTTTCAGCGAGTCAAAGGCCAAAATGTAGTTGTAGCCACCCTCGTCGGGGCTCAACGCTTGGGTCGAGCGCTCAAACACGGCCAACAGCACCGGTTCAAAACCCTGACAGAGCATGGTGAGGTTGGTGGCGTTGGGCCCCACATCAACTCGTGCTTGTCCTTGACTATCAGTCTGCACACTTTTCTTGCTTGGAAAGATTGAAAAGATACTGAACCGATACTTGTAGATTCGCACATCCTCCACCGGAACTGTGGAGCCCTGCATGAGCGCATGCACCGTGATGGGGCGACCGCACCCCAAACTGAACGCGAGCGCCATGCATAGTGCAGCGGTACAAACACACAGTGTGCGGTGGTTGTTCACAGATGAACAATCGTACGGCACGCGACGTCTCTGCACGCGGTCTGGCATTACTGCACGCCGCCCGTGCCGGGCTTCAAACTCTGGCCCGCAGCCACCGGAAGCGGATTGGTGTCGTACCCCATCTCCAAAAGCGTCTGCTCCACCTGTTTGGCCTGCGCGAAGGAATCTGCCCACACCACAAGTTCAACCCGATGTGTGGTGGGCGGCGCATCGCGCAGCAGCCCGCCAAGCGCGCCGCGAATCTGCGTGGCGTCTCCAAGCGCGGTCCCCTCGGCGGGTGGTGGAATCTCCTTGGTCTGGCGTGTCACCAATGGCCGCGAGATTTTGCCAGCGCTGAGCGCCAGAATCACCGCGTTGCGCGCATCTGGCTGAAATCGGCTGACGCGCACAAACTCAGAGCGCGGGGCGGCAGCCTGAGCTTGAACATCCTTCACGCGGGTCATGAACTGCTGCACTTGCGCTTCCGCCGCGGCGGCGGCGGACTGTGCTGCTTCGGCCAGTACCGTCTGCTGCAAGATGAGACGATTGAGCGCATCAGACTCCAGCCGATGTGCACTGGTGCGCTCAAAGGCCGCACGCCATCGCTCCACCAACTGGGGATCCCCAGCAGGCGGAAGCTGGGCCACTTGCGTTAAGAGTGTGTCTCGGTCCTGGCGAAGTTGTTGCACTCGACGTGCCACCGTCTGATCGGGAATGGGCACCGCATCCACGGGCCTGCCAAACAGCACCACCATGAGCAAGATGAACATCACCACGCCCATGGTGTTGGTGATGGCGTCCATGAACAGTTCGTAGGGGTTGCCCCCGAGCGCGACGCTCCGCCTGCCACCGCGCCTCCGCTGGCGCTTGGAGGGCGCACGGCTCATGGTGCACCCATGGCGCCCTGCGCGCTCGCCGCAGTGGGCGCCTTCTCTAAGAACCACCCTGCAGAGCCATCCCACAATTGCCAGCCCACTTCATATCCGCGCCCAAACAGCACGTCGCGCAATTGCCCGAATCTGGCAATGCCATCCGCGTGAACCACCAGCACCGCGTAATGGCTGCCGGGTTGGCGCACACCGATCGCGTCCACCACTTGCGCGTCCGTGGCGAAACCCGGCAGCGTCTGGGCCATGACTGGCGCTTGGCTTGGATCCAGGTCTCCCACGCGAAGATCTGCCGCAGATACCTCCACAAAAAACGGCGTTCGCAGAGCAAGGGCGCCAGGCCTGAGCCGAATGCGCTGGCGACGGAGCGCCAGTTCTGCCTCGATGATTTGCTGCTGAGCGCGCGCCACCTCATCGGCGCGCGCCCTGGCCGCTGCGTTGGCCTGAGCGACACGCTCTTCCAGCGCGGCCAACCGCTGGCGCAGACGTTCATGGTCTGATGCCTCTTGGCGCACGCGCGCTTCTAGCACTTCTACTTCTTGTTGCGTAACTTCGCTGCCGGACTGGCGCGCCTGAAGTTCGCGTTGCAATTCCTGGATCTGGTGCTCAAGTTCAGTGCTTTGCTCCTGCGCCTCCATGGTGGCTGCCGCCGCTGCCGCAGGATCAACACGCGCGCGTTCAATGAGCGTTTCTGCGGCGAGCCCCTCAATGGCCAGCGTGAGTGCGATGAGAACCAGCACCCCCACCAGACAGCACATGATGTCTTGAAAGGAAAAGAGCGTGATGGGCGTGTCGGTGTTCTTGCGCTTGCGTGCCATGACTGTGGTTGAGCGTCAGCGCCAGTCCGTAAGTTTCAAGCGGCTGAGGACATATTCATTGCAGTAGTCCGAAAGTGAGTCAAGCAAGATCTCCTCGCGCTTGTACACCCACGTGGAGAGAAGCTGAATGATCACCGCGGCCACCAGCGCCACCAAGGTGGTTTCAAATGCCGTCGAGAGCCCATTGACCACGGGCCCAAGCTTTGACTTGATGCCTGCAGCGTCGGCTCCGCTATCGGCTAGGACGGCGGTGAATCCTCCAATGGCATCGGAGAGCCCCACCACGGTTCCAATGAAACCCAGGATGGGAATGGTCCAGATGAGCGCGCGCACCACCGTAAAGCTGGAATCCACACCGCTGGCATCCGCGTCTGCTTGGCTTTCAAGCACGGCGCCCACATCGCGCACTTCACCAATGTTGCCCAGGTTTGAGAGCGCCATGTCTACGCGCCTAAACAGCAGGTACTCCTTGGGCCGATCACAAATGGCGCGAACGCGTGCCAGGATCTCTCCCGAAGTGCCGGGGCTGAGTACGAAGTCACCGCGCCTGGGCACAAGGTCGTCGATGCGCACCGCTTGCATCTGAATGTTGGTCTTAAACCACTTGGCCGCCAGCATGCCGATGCACCACCAAGAAAACAACAGCACTGCCCAGTTGGTCCAACAGCGATTCATGGTTTCAAGCATCCAACCATTGGGGCTGAGCGCCACCAACAACCCCGCGGTTGCCGCTGACATGAGCGTGGCAAACAGCAGCCACAGCGGCGCACTAGCCGCTGTGTATCGCCCCGCGCGCAAACCCACCATGCACTCCATGTCGCCACGACGAGCGTCCAGGTGTGGGTACGTCGTGCCGCGAGGGGGTCCTGATCCGTCGGGGCGCCCAGCGTGTGCTGGCGACGATCGCGATAGTTGACCGGGCTTGCCCGCGGGTTGTGATGCTGGTGTGGTCATGGGTTTGAGTGCGGAGAAGTTGGTTCCGTCAACGCTTGGTGTGCACCGGACCAAGCCAGCACACTCAGACTGATCGCAAGCACCGCTGCAACTGCGCCACGAGCGCCCTGCATGGGTGCTGCACCCTGAAGTCCGTCAAATGCCGCGCAAAAGAGTGCTGCGCCTGCGCAAGCGCAGGCCACCACAACAGGCACAAATGCGCTCGTACCGTTCATGCTGCGAATGGCGCCCACCACCAACGCCGCGGATGCCACGACAAGTGCGCCTGTTGCTCCGGCACCCCATGGTCGGAAGTTCGTCCACAGCAGGAGGGCCGATCCAATCATGCCGATTGGCGCGACGACCAACACGGCGGACGCCACCGCTCGGGTCTGCGGTGCCTTCCTGCTCTGACACGCCACCACAAGCACTGCCAGCGGCAGCATCACACTGGCGGGAATGGCCCACGCGGCCCAGGAATACAACGGCAACACTGCGGCCACAGCCAAGACGGTTGACACCGCAGCCAATGCGCTGCCTAGAGAGGGCGAGGGTGGCAAATACGCCGCGATCCACCACACCAACACGGCCACGCTGCACAAGGCGTAGACCGCGATCTCAAGAGCGTTGCCAGAGATCCACCATTCAAATGCTCCCTGCGACGAACGGTGCGTGGGTGCCGCCAACGACAGCGTGGCAAGCGCTAGAGCGGCAACTTGCGCCACACGCACGGTTGCCATCTGCGGAGGCGCACCCCAGCCTGTGGCGTGCGCTGCAGCCTGCGCTGCGGTGTGCGCCGTGTCTGCCCCTGCAGCGGACGCACGCCCAGACTCGCGCGATTCTGCCGCCTCACCTTCCAACCCAAAGGGGACTTCAGCCTCCGCTGGCCCTCGGCCGCCGCTCGCCACACTTCCGTCCGCGTTAAAGATCGCCCGCACGTCAGTAGCGTTGATCCACTCCCGCCCATCAAGGCTCAGTTGATGAAACCGCGTGATCGCGCCGCGCCGGGCCAGTGTTCGCAATCGGTCTACATCAAAGGGCCCACTCTCCTTGCCTGCGTGTCTCACCAACCACTCACCGTGTTCGGCGGTGGTGCTTCGCCCCTGCGCGCTCATGGGGTGCCACCGCTCTTGATGAACACCAGCGTTCCCAGCGGAAGTGCTCTTGCTTCTGCGGTGAGCGACACGGTTCCCTTGTCATCAGACGCGCCCACCGGCACCATGGTGCTGGGCTGATTGCCAACGCCAACTTTCAAGGCCACCAACTGGGCGTTGGGGGGAATGGGCCGGGAATCCACTGTCACGATCACCCTGCCAGATTGCGGGGCCGGCGCATCGAGGAGCAACGCGGCGGGGGCGTAAGACACCTGCAGCGGCGCCGCCGCCGCCGCGATGGCGTCGGCGTACGCCTTGCGCCACTGCTCAACTTTGAGCGTCTCCACCAGCAGCGATCGGAGTGCACGCCCGCGCTCACGCCCGAGGGCTGACCCGCTCACCCAGTCGATGTTTTCTGGCTTTTCGCGACCAATTCGCTTTGCGGCCGCCTGCATGGGCGCCTGAATGGCGGCCGGCAGTTCTGGCAACAGCGACTCCAGAATTCCACGCGCAAGGAGTGCAGTCAAGGCGCTGTCAATCGCTTCGGCATCGCGCACCTTGGCCAGCGTGGTGAGCGCCGCTTGCACTCCGTTCGCCAGCATGGGGCTGGAGTCAGAGTCTTCAAGAAGTTCACGCAATTGCGCGGCGAGCACCGACTGCGGCGAGGGCCCCATGCTCTTGATGGCACTCTCATCCACCCGTTGAAACGAGGTCTTGGGGTCCACCCCGCCCGAGGTGAGCACTGAGAGAATTCGATAGGTCTTGCCGCCGGGCTCACTTTGAATGGTGGTTCGTGCGGGATCCTGCAGGGTGTAATAGCGCGTGCCATCCTTGAGCTCAACCTGAAAGTATGAAAGCGCGGGCAAATTGGTGAGCTTGTCCTCGAGCCAAAGCCGCCAACCGTCGGCGGGAACCAAGAGTGTGGCAAAACTGCGGGCTGGTGTTGCCATTGGCAGCGCAGCATGGGCCGACGCATAGGTGCGGAGCGCCGAGAGCAGCGAATCTCGCTCCTGCTGCGTCATGGTTGCAGCCTTGGCCAGACTTCGCCCCTGTATCACGGAGTTCCAAGCCACCACACCCTGCCACAGCGGAGCGGATGCCATGGCTTGCGCCAATGCTTGCGCTTCCTGACTCTCCGGGTGATCGGCCGCAAAGCGCTCCAGTGCGAGTTGCAGCGCGGAAGGGTCCGTCGAGTGAGCGGCAAGTGCTTGGAGCGCAGCCGATCGCCCGCGTGCCGCTTGCACTGCTTGCATCGCGGTTCGCTGCGACGCCAGGAGCAGTTGCGCGCGCTGCACCTCGGCCATCACCGCTGAGTTGTCCTGCGCGGCGCGGGCGAGTGCACCCAGCCGGCTGTCGCAGTCAGCAAGTGCGGCCGCGGTGGCCGCGTTCTCGGGATCCGCGTGCTGCGCCGCGATGGTCTGGGCGATGACTCGCACTTCCTTCAGTTGTTCTTGTGTTAACGCGGCAGCACGCGCTTGGCCTGCGCGCGTGTGCAAGCGAGTCCACTCCGACACCGCCTTGTGCTGCGCTTCGGTGCGCGCCAATTGCCCGGCCTGCTGAACGTTGTGTGTGCTGGCATCGGGTGAGTCGGGGTCTCCTGCGGCGGCCATCAGACCGTCAAACTCGCGATCGCCACGCGCGATGGTGCTCCGCGCATTCATGTACTCGCGCCGTGCGGCGGTGATGCGTTCATCGCCGGAGATCTCAAAGTCCTGATCTGCCTCCGCCAGAATTCGGCTGGCTTCATCCAAATCTCCGGCCGCCACCCGCGCGCTGATGGCGGAAGCGAACCCCTCGACTCGCTGTGAGAGCGTTGTTTGGGCCACGCCGTACCACACCGCGGCTACCACGGCCGCCACCACCATCACGACGGCCACCACGGCCAACGCCCGCTTGCCATTCTGGCGGCGTTCAAGTGCGGCAATCTCATCTCGTGCGCGTCGACGAAGTTGTTCCGGGCATCCTTCCGAACTCTCCTCGCACGCATGCAGCGCGCGGCGCAGTTGCGCAAGCGTGGCAGTTTCCGTGGACAGCAGTTCTTGCAAGTGTGCCGCGCGCTCTTGGTGCTCCTGTTGTGCTTGAGCCTCTGCACGGCGATCCTCAAGCCACGACTCCACCGCCGCAGCGCGCCCAACCAAATGATCAGGCAGCGCCCCACCATGACTTGAAGCGCGAGATTCAAGCCTGCGCCATCGTGAAAGTTGATCTTCAACGCCCGGTGCGTTCTGCGCGGTCCACTCTGCTTCAAGTTGGTCCAGCGCCGTCGGTGCGCGCGCCGTACACTCTTGCACCACCGCGGCGTCTAAACGCGTACGCAGTTCCGCTGCGCGAGCGTAGGGTGAAATGGCCTTCCAAAGCCCATCCTCAAGATGCTCCACAAACTGCTCGGCTGCCGTTAGTTGCTGCGCCTGAATGGCATCCTCGCATTGTTCGGTGAGCCAGTGTGCGGCCACAGGTTCAAGCGCATCAATGTCCGCCTGCCAGGCTGGATTGTGTGAATCCCGTTGTGCTAAATCACGCAGGAGCGTCAGGCGGTCCCAAGGGCCCGCATCGCTGAGCACCAGCAGACGCATTCGCGCCATGAGTTTTCGCAGGGGTCGCAGTTGCGCCACGGCTTCTTCAATTTCGCCTAGCGCGGCGGCATCCGGCACGTCGGGCACGGGCCACCCCTGCCGCGAACACAGCGCGCGCCACTGGTGCAGGTCTTCACTATCCAAGTGCTGCGCAAGTTCAAAGAGCGTGGGTTCAGCTTCAGCCTCAAATGCGGCCTCTTGGCGCAACCCCATGCGCGCGTAGCGAACGGCGCGTTCCAACCTGCGGCGGAAGGACTCCGCGGTCTCACTCATGCGCATGGCAAGGTCGCGGCGTTGATCCTCTGGGAAGGCCCGCCCGGCGAGCACCGAGTGGATGGAGTCGAACATTTCGAGCGATGCGCCGTTCATGACCTTAGGTGGGTTGCAACTCCAGAATGGCGTAGGTGCGGCCCTGCGTGTCGCGCACCTGAAGTACGGGCAGCGCAGGCCATGCGGGCCGAGGCGCACGCGCTTCCTGTTCCAGCTTTGCCAACTTGCCGCGCAGGTCGTCTAGTTCACTCTCAATGATCCGCTTTTCTTCAGGTGAAGCGCGGCGCAATTCTTGTGTGCGCTCTGAAATGCGCTTGCGAACATCGGTGATCGCTAGACCACCAGGCGGATCGATCTCAACGCGCACTCGCCCCGATTGGTCCAACGTGGCCGACACGCTGCCCACAGAGCAGGTGAACACCAGTCCGCCGGAGGTGCCGGGCGCAGCAGTCCAATCTGTGGACTCAGCCGCACTCAAGGTGAACGTTCTGCCGGGCGCGCCCGGCACCAGCGTGATCACGGGCGCCGAAGGGCTGAGCTTTTTGTGCACCAGCACTGGGGGCGCGGCAAGCAGCACCGTGGCATCACCTTCAAGCGAGACGCGAATGGTCATCCACGGCAACACGCGTTCAGCCTCACGCAATGCCTTCGCAAACGTGGTGCAACTGGCACGCGCCCAGTTCCACTCCAATGCGGCACCCTGCCACCGCAGGTGTGCCAGTACTGCTGATCGCTCTCCATCATCCTTGGCCACCAACGCCACATGGTCGGGCTCAACGCGCCACGTGAGAAACGTGGCGGGTTGGTCAAAGCTCGGCACCGCACGCACGATCGTTCCAGAGCAGCGAGCCAGCACCCCGCTGGAAGGCTGCACATCTTGCAACGAGTCAACCTTTGGAATCAGCGGCTTCGTCTCCATCCAGACCGACCCCGCAGGCGACGGTGGCGGTTGCGCCGGTTGTGCCCAGACCAGAGCGCCCGGTTGCACTGCCGCCGCGCACAAGATGGAAGCAAGAAGCCTCATTTGAGCATGCCTTCGGGGTACAGCGTATAGAGATGGAATCCATCTTGAGCGCGAACTTCAATGGCAAGCACTGACTGGGGCTTTGAAACACCGCCGACGGCGGCCTTGGACTTGGCAATGCGATCAAGTTCTTCGGTGCAGCGCTTCAAAAACACGGGCAGCACCTCGCGCAGCACTGCGGGATCTTCCATGTTGCGCGCCTTGCCTTTCTCGTCCTTCAATAGCTCGCGCTCTGCATCATTCAGAGCATCCTTTACCGCAACACCGGCGGCCATCACTCGCATGTCCGAAATGTTGGTTCCCTTCAATCGAGCCTCGAGTGTGCCTACTGCCAGCTTGAGGTCGTTCCAATACTGCTGCTGTTCGCGGAGCTTGGCCATTTCCGCAGCCACGGGGTCCTCCCACGGTTCGCCGACAACTGAAAGAGCACTGGACGCCGAAAGGGTCACCGTCAGCGGCTCGCTCCTTCCTTGCAGCGTGCAAGTGCCACCCACGTCAACATGCGCAGAATCCATGAATGTTCGCCCCTGACTGGTCTGGTTGAACAACTCCAATGTGAGTGAGGGTTCGCGCCAATCCAAAGAGACGCGCCAGGGTGTTCGGTTCTTGCGCACTTCGCCAGGAATGGCCAGGCTTTCTGCCGCCTCCACTCGGGCGCGCGCCAAAAGTACACCCGACTCGTCAACCAGTTCCATGGGGATTCGGCGAAGCATTGCGCGCGCGAATCTGGCGGCGTTGGCGTTTACCGGCAGTTGTATGACGCTCGAGAGTGCTTCCAAGGCGTTGCTGCTGACGGGCACGGAGATGTTGATCGCGTCGCCTGTGATTCGTGCCACGGCGCGTCCGCCAGTGCCCGGCAGGCGAAGTGCGCCGTCTTCTGCAATCACGCCCGCCTGCTGAAAGGTGCTTGGAGGAACAAAGACCACACGGCTGGCTGCTACCCCTGTGGGCAGAGTTCCTTGCGCAACCAATTCTTGCAGGGAATTGCCAAAGGCAAGGACCACCCATGGCACTTTGCTGGGATCCGGCGCCGGAACGGGCGGGTCCGGCTGCGACGCGGTGTCGATGATGGGCACAGTCACGGTGACCGAGGGAAGTTCAGCCACTGGCGCGGTGGTGAGCACGGGCGCAGGCACGGGCACCGCAGTAGCCACCGGCACGGGCGACGTAGCCCGCGCATTCTTCGCCGCCGCGTCACCCGCCGCGTCCGCCGCACCATCCGCGCCACCGCCTGTCGCACCACCCGTCACTTGCTGCGAAACAGGCTTGTTCACCCCCTGCGGCACCGGCTGCTGGCCCTTACCGAGCACCAGCACCCAAATCACAACCAGAGCCAGAATCACCGCCGCGCCACCCGCCATCCAACCGAGCATGGGTGGGGCGAACCTAAACCGCTCCATCGCCTGATCTCCGCGCCGCGAGTTCCGGCCACCATTCGCGTCATCGTCGCCGTGTCCGCCGACGCCCATGCGCTCGCGCGCACTCCGCGAAGAAAGCTTCTGCGCCCACGTGGGGCTCACGCTCGGAGACGCCGGTTCAATGCCGATCTCGTCCTCTTGAGCGTGCGCGCGCGCTGGCGCTCGCCACCCGGCCACGCTGCCGTGCGCAAGATCTGCGGCGTGGGACGCCCCGCCAGTAGGCACTCTGTCAGACTCCGCGCCCTCAAGCACGCCGCTTCTGGCAGCGCGCACATGACGACTATCCAATGCGCTGCCTAGAGGCCGTGTGAGATCGATCACCAACCCTTTTGAGTTGCGGGCAGCTTCGGCCGCAGGTGTTCCATTCAGGCAGAATCGCCATACGCATGGTGCCCCCGCCACCGGCTGCACAAAGTAGGTGCTGAATGTAGCGCGCCATCTGGCCCAGTCTGGCAGCAGAAGCATGGCTTGCTGCACCAACGCCAGCGTGTTCGTGTTCTCGCTGAATATGACATGAGCGGGTCTGCTCATATCTCGCAAGAATGCACTTGCCAGCACTCCCGCCCAACCCGCGTCACCGCACGCCTGAGCCCACGCGTGCGCGGGGGCAAGTTGGCATGCCGCGTCACTCTCTGATTGGCTTGGCATGCGCACCGGCTCTTCGAGCCAGCGCGATGGACCCTCCCATGTGGTTCGCAACGCGGCGCGACCGATGAGCCATGCCGGGCCTGCGTGGCATAGTTCATCGTTGCTCAGCACCAGATAGGTGGCCAGTTTGTTGGAGCGCTGCGTGTGGTCCGGTGCGGCGGGGCCTACGCGCGTGAGCACATTCACCACACCCTGGCCCGTCTCAAGCCTAAAGAATGAGAGCGCCACCGGGCCATCACCGCTGGGGCCCGGACGATATCCACCCAAAGCTTCCAGTCTGGGCACCAGCGTCATGGGCAGCCCGCGCGTCATGGCCACCGTGCAAAACCCGCTGGTGCCCTCGCGCAAACCGCGCGCAGAAGAGGTGTACACCAGCTCAAACGCCATCGGGGCTCGCCTCGACTTCCGTCACCTGCGCCTCTTGCCCGTAGAACTCCTCCTGCCCCTCACTCTTGTCTGACGCCAGCAAATGCTGCGACCAACGTGCCAACGCATACGCAAACGGAACCGCGCACCACGCAGGGGCGATCTTGGAGACGCGCACTTTGAGCAACCCAGACTCTGCGTCAACGATCGGCGAGGTTCCGATGGCGCTCACCGGAACAAAGATCACGCGCTCAAAGGCATCTTCAGCGGCAGTCACCACTTCGGGGGCAAACTGCATGAGCAATTCCCGCAATCGGGCGCTGGTGCGATCCACCCGTCGAATGCCCATCTTGCCCAGACCCGCGCGTTCGCGTGCATAGGGAGGGGTCACCACATCCATCGGTGAACCATCTTCTTCTTTCAATAGGCCGCTCCAGATATCGCTCTTGCTCATGAGCAGAAACAGCGGCTTGGCAATGCGTTCCTGCGGTGCCAGACCGGCGTGCATCCGCACGCGTCGAGCCATTTCTACAAGCAGTTGATCTTGCCGAACTGTTCGGCGGCCCGGCGCAAGTTGTGGATCGCTTGAGACCCCTTGCAACTGCTGTCTAAAGCGAACATCCTGCGTTGGATCAAAGACAAACATCAACACCTGAGCGCGGGCCAAGTGCTGCGTGCCCGGTGCACGCGCCGTGTCAGCACCCGGAAAGAAATGCTCTCCGGCGTTGTCATACAACGTGAGCAGTGTGGTGAGTTTGGAAGCTGCATGACCATTCACATGCTCACGCCCCGGACGAACCGTAAAGATGAATGGGTGCGCCAACAGCGTGGCCACGCCAGGGTCAAACTGCACTGAGTTGTATTGCGCACCCTCAAGTTCAGTCTTCTCGATGGCCACCAGCGCGTTGGAGTCTTCGCTGAGAAACAAGCGCGACTCATTCTGAGCGATGCGCCAGTTCATGGCCGGATCGGTATCGGTGAACGCAATTGAAAACGTCCGCGCCAAGTCCTCGCGCAGCTTCCACATGGCGCTGGCCAGAAAGTAACTCTTACCGCTGGAAGGGCTCCCCGCGATGGACATGATGACCATGGGGCGCTCAAGCACCAATTGCGGGATTTCAAGGTGGCATCCGGGGCAGGCCAGCCGTCGGGTGCACTCGCCGCCGGGGTCAATGGCCTGGCCGTCCGGCGAAAACCTAGAGGGCAAAAAGCGCACCTGGTCCTCAGGCGCTAGGAGCGAATCCCCCACCAGTTCCGGGTGCGCAGAAATCCAAAGCACCTCATCCGGCCGGAATCGGGTCCAACAGTGCGGGCAGACGCAGGAAGCCTTCAATGGACGAGTCACACGTTCCTCGCAAAAAGGTCGAATGTCTCAAGGACACCTGTGTGTATACGCTAGTTCAAGCCACTCCACTCATGAATTCCGCCACCACGAACTCCTCCAGTGCCACGTGCCAGCCGCGCGAACGCAACGCGGCCGTGGTTGGGATTGCAGTCGCGTTTCTACTGGCACTCATGGTGTGCCTTGCCGCATGGGAGCAATTAGGGGGCGGCGGCGGAATCGGTGGCAAGACACCCGGCACCATCGCCGGCAACACACCTGGCTCGGGGGGCGGCGACGGCACGGCACACAGCGGCACCGGACCGGGCGCAGGCGTTGACGGCACCGGGCGTGGCCGCGATGGCACGGGAGAGGGCAATCCACTCCCCGCAGGCTTGCCACAGGGCGAGAGCGTTCAGGTCACCAGCGACGCAGAATCATCTTTTGCAGCACCACCTGTGCAACCCCCGGTCATCGGCTTCACACTGCCCGATGAGCCTGAACCTCCGCCTGTTACGACGCCCCCCAAACCCGTGGCTCCAAGCGGCGTGCCTGATGGCAACGGCACGCCAGGACGAAGCGGCAAAGGCAATGGCGGACCCGGCGAGGGGGGCACCGAGTTCATGGGCGTGCGAACCTCTGCATCGCGCGTGATCTACGTGATTGACTTCTCCGGCAGCATGCATCAGGACGACCGGCTGATCCACACCAAACTGGAACTGCGCCGCTCCATTGAAAAACTCCCAGAAGCAGGCGCCTACTCCATTATCTTCTTTGCCAGTTCACCGCTTCCCATGCCACCGGGCAAGATGGTGGTGGCCAGCAAAAAGAACAAGCAAGACGGAATCGATTGGATGCGCCAGCAGCAAGGCGGCGGCGGCACCGATCCCACAGAAGCCATGGAATTGGCGTTGCAAGACCCCAAGCCAGACACCATCTACTTGATGACCGATGGGGTCTTTGCCGCGCCCCCCGTCTTTGAGGTGATCGACCGCCTGAACGCCGACCGCAAGGTGGTCATCAACACCATCGCCTTTCACGAACGAACAGCGGAAGACGTGCTCAAGCGCATCGCCGCTGAGAATCACGGGGACTACACCTACATTCCTCCGCCCAAGAAGGCGCCCTAAGCCCCTACGCACACCCCGCGCCGCTTACACAAACTCATTCAGTATGCCCTCCAGCCGTTCTTGACCTCCGCTGGCGGGTGCTCCCACCGGCGCGTCCAGTACGGCGGCCTCTAGCTCGGCCAGCGTCGCCTTGCCCTGCTCAATGCGTTGCCCCATCGCGCTGTCCCAGCTTGCGTAACGATGCTTCAGCGCATGGGCAAGCCTGCCATCCGCACGGATCGCTGCAGCCGCCTTCAGACCACGCGCAAATGCGTCCATCCCCGCGATGTGCGCGTGAAACAGATCTTCAGGCTGCCAACTCTCACGGCGACGCTTGGCGTCAAAGTTCAAGCCGCCGGTGCGGAAGCCACCGGACTCAAGCACCACCAACATGGTGCGCGCGGTGAGGTACAGGTCGGTGGGAAACTGATCCGTATCCCAGCCGCAATGGGGCGTTCCCATGTTGGCGTCAATGCTGCCAAGAACGCCGGCTGCGGCGGCCACACGCAATTCGTGTTCCATCTCGTGCCCAGCTAGGGTGGCGTGGTTGGTTTCAATGTTCAACATGTACTTGCCCAGCAACTCGTGCTGGCGCAGAAACGCAATCACCGTGGCGGCGTCGTAGTCGTACTGATGCACACTGGGCTCGCGCGGCTTGGGCTCGATGTACAGCTGGCCCTTGAATCCAAGTTCTTCCTTCCACGCCCATGCCATGTGCAGCAGTTGCGCTAGGTGATCTAAGTCGCGAGGCATATCTCTGTTCAGCAGGCTTGAATAGCCCTCTCTGCCCCCCCAAAACACGTAGCCCTGTCCGCCCAATTGGTGAGTCACGTGCATGGCATGCTTCACCTGCGCAGCCGCATGTGCAAACACGTGAACATCTGGGCTCGTACCCGCCCCCGCCGCGTAACGCGGATGCGCAAACAAGCACGCCGTGCCCCACAGCACGCGCTTTCCGCAGGCCTTGGCCTGCGCGCCAATGTGCTGGCACACCTCATCGAGCGCCTGGTTGCTCTGGCGAAGAGTGGCGCACTCCGGCGCCACATCTCGGTCATGAAAGCAAAACCAGTCAATCTGGCATTTGCACAGGAACTCCATAAACACATCCACCCGCCGTTTGCAGTTTGAAAGCGTGTCACTGCCGTCATCCCAAGGCATGCTGGCCGTTGGCGCTCCAAACGGATCCGCCAAGCCGTTGCGCATGGTGTGCCAGAAGCATGCGGCAAACCGCAGGTGGTGGCGCATGGGGTGCCCTTCCACCATGGCATCGGGGTCATAGTGCTTGAACGCAAAGGGGTTCCGCGATCCTGGGCCCTCATAGCGAACGCTTTGCACGAACGGGAATACCTGGCTCATGTGCGTATCGTCCCGCCTACTTCTGCGGCGCGCTAGTGCGGCAATGGGTGGCAACTACCATTCGCGCCAGGTTCACCCTTTGACTACTGAGCTCTTTCACACCTTTCCGCTCTTGCTCATGCTGGCCGGGCTTATGTTGGGCGCCGCCGCTCTCAGCGCCCGCGTCAGCAGCCGTTTGGGCATTCCCACCGCGTTGGTGTTCATCGGCCTCGGCATGGCGCTGGGGCGGCAGGAGCAGTTGCGGGCCAACTTTGGTGAGTTTGACGGCGCGTACGTCATTGGCACCATGGCTCTGGCGCTCATTCTGTTCTACGGCGGGCTGTCTACCGATTTGCGGCGCGTGCGGGGAGTGTGGTTCCCCGCAACGCTGCTGGCCACCGTGGGCGTGGTGGGCGTCACGCTTCTCACCGCGGTCATCGCCATGTGGCTCATTCCCGACCTCACATGGCCCGTGGCGCTGATCCTGGGTGCGGTGCTTGGTTCCACGGATGCCGCCAGCGTGCTGCAGATTCTGTCGGGGGAGCGCATCTCCGGCCGCGTGCGCGAAACAGTGGAACTCGAAAGCGGCCTCAACGACCCCATGGCCTTTGTGCTGGTGGCCGCGTTTACCGAAATGTACTTAGGTAACGGCTGGAGTTGGCTAACCGTTCCCCAGATCGCATGGCAGTTGGTGGGTGGCGCGGGGATCGGCGTAGCCATCGGTTGGCTTTCATCCCGCGCGTTGCATGCGTTTCCTGAACACGACCCTGAGGTCTACCCCGCGCGCACCATTGCCATCGCTCTAGTTGCCTACGGCGCGGCGCACGTGGTGCACGCCAGCGGATTGCTTGCGGTCTTTCTTGCTGCGCTCTACTTGGCCAACAGTCGTGCGCTGCCCTATCGGGCCACCATCGTGCGGTTTCACGGCACGCTGGCGTACTTGGCGCAGATCGTGATGTTCATCACGCTGGGCTTTTTGATTGAGCCACGCAAACTGCTTGATGGGCGAGTGCTCGTGGGTGGAACGCTGGTGGCCATTGTGTTGGCGCTGATCTCACGACCTGTGGTGGTGACCGCCATCCTGTGGCCGTGCGGCTTTAAACCCAAGGAAATTGCAGGCATCGCATGGCTGGGTCTGCGGGGGGCGGTGCCTGTCATTCTGATGACCATACCGCTCATCTCTGTGACTGATGACCGCGCCGATGCCACCCTGCAGTTGCTCTTCATGCTGGTGTTTTGCAGCGTCATCGTGGGCAACATCATTCCTGGCAGCACGGTTCGCTGGACCATGAAACTCCTGCGGCTGCGCCTGCCCCCCGCGCCAAGACCCACCGCCAGTATTGACATCGTGACCGCCGTACCGCTGGACACCACTCTCGTCATGCTCATGGTGAACCCCGGCTCCACCGTTGCCGGCCGCACGCTGGCTGAAGCCAAGCTTCCGGGAGAGATCACCGTGGCCATTCTGGTGCGCAGAGGCCACACCGAACGCGTTCGCGGCGACACTGTGTTTGAAGTGGGCGATGAAGTTGCCCTCAGCCTGCCCGACCGGCTCACCCCTGTGGTGCGCAGAATGTTTGGCGAAGAAGAGGCGTGAGTTACTCGGCTGGATTTGTGGCGGGCTCGCGGCGCGAGCAATCCATCACCAGCACCAGATTCATCAGGCCGCCCAGCGCGATAAAGAGTGTGCCGAACTCATTGGCCGGCCCAAGCCCTTTGTAGGAACTAATCATGATCTCTCGCTCCACCGGGCGGCCGCCGGGGCCGGCCGGGGGCGGTGCGGGCATCAAGTCGCCTACCTGCCCGGTCTTCAGAAGAGACTGATTCACCATGTCCACACCAAACGCCACGGGGCCATTCCCCGCCTGCGCCATGAACCATGCTGCGTCTTCACGGCTGTCCACCGCATCAGCTCCACCCACCAGCAACCCTGTCACCAGCATCCCCACCACTCCGGTCATTCCCAACAGCGCACGCTTGCGGTACCCAAGTGAAAGATGGCCCAACCCAGGCCACAGCCAACCCAAGAGTGGCGCACGAATGCCCTGGCCGAGTGCTCCCAACACCACCACCAGCACCACCATCAACGCTGCCAGCATGAATGAGGTGGGGAGTTGCGCCAACATTGGTGTGAAGGATGCGGTCATGATTGCAGCGTGGGGTGGCACACTAGCTGAATTGGCGGGCGGAGCGTCAGCGGGTGGCGGCGTTGGAGCAGGGGGCGACGAGGGTGGCGCCGCAGGCGACGGCACATTTGCGGCCCAGCCGATCCCCTCCTGCAGGTGTTGCCTAAAGAGCGGCTCTTGAAAACTTTCCTCGGTATGACCCAACGCCGTGTACCACGAACGCCCGCCCTCAAACTCTCGGTACCACGCAATGGGGTGATCCCCCATGGCTGATTCCCCGGGCTTGTAGCTGCTTTCGTCGAGGGACGCCAGCACTCTGGTCTGCGCGCGCGGGTTGGTGCGAAAGGCATACCACTCATCGGTACGCACCCACTTAGAAGGCAGGCCGCGAGTGGATGGATGATCCCTGTCCTCAACATTCACTGTTGCCTGCTGCACCGGCGGATGGCCCTTGAAGTACGCGCCCACCAAACTGCCGTACCACGGCCAGTCGTACTCCGTGTCAGCGGCCGCGTGAACGCCCGCGTACCCGCCTCCGGCGCGAATGAAAAGTTCAAACGCTCGCTGTTGCTCGGCATTCAGAACGTCGCCAGTGGTGCTCAGAAAGACCACCGCCTTGTAACGCTTGAGGTTGTCGGAACGGAACGCGGTTGCATCTTCAGTGATATCCACGGCAAAGCGCCCGGCGCCGAGCTCGCGCACAGTCTTGGCGCCCACGGGTATCGACTTGTGCCTAAACCCCGCAGTGCGGCAAAAGACCAGCACACGCGGAAGATCAGAGGGCGGATCAAACGTGGTGGGAACTGCGGGAACCGCTACGGGCGGCGTTGCGGGTGCAGAAGGCGGCGCCGAGGGCGGCGCGGGAAGTGGCGGCGCCATGGCGGCCGCCAGAATCCATGCCAATGCGCAAGCCGCGGAGCTCATCGGCCGCATCCTACGGCTGCGCAGCACTACACTTGCGCCCAACCTCCCACTACTGGGGCAAACCTCATGGACCCAAACAAGAATCCCCCCGTCGAAGACAAGCGCTGGAAACAGGTGGTTGACCGCCGATCGGGCCTAGATCGCCGGGACTTGGAAGGCACTCCCACCGACCCCAGCAATCTGGAGCGGCGCCGCGGCCCCGGCCGCCGTTTGACGGACTTCATCAAGACCGCAGAAGAAGGGGAGATGAACCGCGAGCAGTATTTGTTTCTGCTGGCGATCGATACGTTCAAGCGAGTCAATCACAAGACCTTTCCCTCGTGGACAGATGTGCTTGAGATCCTGCGCAAGTTGGGGTATCGCAAGACCATGCCCAGCGAACTGAACTTGGGCGACCGCGCTAAAGATTGGACAGAGAAGGCTGACGCTCCAAGCGGCGTCGATAAGCCCGCCGAGCGCACAGAGGACTAACTGCGCGCCAGTTCTCCCGGCGAGGACTCACGCTTCACTTCGCGTTGCCTCAGCCCTTGTTCTTGTAAAAGTCCGCGTTGATCTTGATGTAATTCTGCCACTCCGCAGGAAGGTCTTCCTGCGGATAGATGGCGTGCACCGGACACTCATCCACGCACAGCCCGCAGTCGATGCAGGTATCGGGATCGATATACAGTTGAGTGGCCGCCGCATGATCACCCTCGCTCTTGCCAGGATGGATGCAGTCCACAGGACAGACTTCGACGCAAGCCGAGTCTTTGGTTCCGATGCAGGGTTCCGCAATGATGTGCGCCATGACAGGCCAAGAATCCTAGCGGGTTCGCAAAAACCAACAAGGCCGGCTACGAGGCCGGCCCTGCTGGTCTTGTTCGGTCGAGAAGACCTTACTAGCGGGACTTCTTCTTGCTCTTCTTGGCGGCCTTCTTTGCGGCCTTCTTCTTCTTAGCCATGGTTCTGGCTCCCATTGTTACGCGTGGGGGTGTCGGAGAGAACTCGAGGCTCGCGTAACTAAGCCCCTGCTCGCCCTTCAGTAGTACCTTTATCGGTACAGGCTGTGAAGGGCCTCCAGCAGATTTTTTGCAACATTCTTTCCTTACCCCCTTGAAGGGACGACCAACCTGTGGCACACGCTGACAGTCGCGCGCACCAAAGCGCGCAAACACCCCATGATTTCTCGCACGCTCGCGCGAGGATCGTTTTGCACGGCGCGCTGGGACGCATGGGCCAGCGAATCGCCGCACTGGCCAGTTCGGAACAAAAATCTCACATCATTCGGGCCATTGACCGGGATGATGAACTCCAAGTGCGTCGCGGAGAAGCCGATTTGGTCATTGACTTCAGCAGCGATGAAGGTGCTCTTCATGCACTTTCCATTGCCACTGAGCTCGGCACCGCGCTCTTGGTGGGAACGACCGGCCTCTCGGCGGCAACCAAAGACACCATTACCCGGGCCGCAGAACAACTGCCGGTGATGATCGCTCCCAACACCAGTTTGGGGGTGGCCGTGGCTCGGCGCCTCGTGCAGGATGCAGCCAGACTTCTTGCCGGCTTTGACATCGACATTACTGAAACACATCACGCGCGCAAACTTGATTCGCCTTCAGGCACGGCGCGCAGTTTGGCCGAGGCGGTGCAGCGCGGATGCGGCAGTGCGCTGGCTGCCGATCGTATTCACGCCATTCGCGCGGGCGACGTTGTAGGCGATCACACCGTAACGTTCAGTGGCCCCGGAGAACGCCTAGAAATAGGGCATTTTGCGACCAGCCGAGATTTGTTCGCGTTGGGAGCATTGCGCCTTGGGGTGTGGTTGATTCAGCAGCCGCCGGGACTTCACACCACCGATCAATGGTTTGACGATTTCGTTCGGTCAAGTGCCCCCGCGCACCGCTAGTCTCTCACTCCTTCATGTCAGCCGAACAACCACAAGCGTTTACGCTCGAGTGCGGTGCCACACTGGCCGTTGAGCAGATGCCCGGCACACGCAGTTGCGCCGTGTCTTGGCTGTTGCCCGTGGGTACTGCAGGTGACTCCGACGCGTGTGAGGGCGAAAGCACAGTTTTGGCGGAGCTCATCTTTCGCGGTGCGGGCAACCACTCCAGCCGTCAGTTGAGCGACCTGTTTGATGCATTGGGGGTTCAACGTCAGGGCAACGCCGCCATCAACCATCTGACCTTGGGGGCACTGTGTCTGGGTGATCGGCTTGAGTCGCTCCTACGGTTGCTCACCCTGGTGGTTCGGCAGCCGCGCCTGGAAGAGGCTTCGCTGGACGCGGTTCGATCGTTGGCATTGCAGTCGCTAGACGCCCTGCATGACGATGCGCAGCACCTATCCAGCATCAAGCTGCGAGAGTTCGCCATGCCGGCGCCCTTCAACCGCAGCGGCTATGGCACCCGGCCTGGACTCGAGGGGCTCACCCAGAGTTCATTGAGCGCCGCTTGGGAACGGCGCGCCAAGCCCACAGGCACCATCATTGGCATTGCAGGGGATGTCCACCCGCAGCGCACCTGCGATCTGCTCAATGAGCTGTTTTCTGGCTGGAAGGGGGCGGTTTCAGCACCCGTGGAGAGCGCCCCGGCAAGGCGCGGAACGCATTCAGTACAGGTGGACACTCAGCAGACCCACCTGGCGCTAGGGTTCCCCGCCCCTACCGACTCGCACCCCTCGGCGTACGCCCATCGGGTGGCCATTCGGGTGCTGGGTGGGGCGGCTAGCAGTCGCCTGTTTACAGAAGTGCGAGAAAAGCGCGGGCTGTGCTACTCCGTGGGTGCCAGCAGCAGCTTGGGCAAGGAGCGCGGACTGGTGCAGATTTACGCCGGCAGCACGCATGAGCGGGCGGCCACCACGCTCGAGTGCATTCTGACTGAACTGGCACGATTTGAAGGGGGAATCACCCAAGAAGAATTCGATCACGCCCTTGTGGGAACCAAGAGTGCGCTGGTGATGAGCGGTGAGTCAACGAGCGCCCGGGCTATGGCCATCGCGAGCGGGGTGTATCTGCGGGGTCGCCCCGAGAGTTTGGACGAGGTGGCCGCCGAGTTTGACCGCCTTTCGCTGCGTGGCGTCAATGAAGTCATCGCGCGCGACATGGGCGCGGCGTGGCGGCAACTAATGACACTTGTGTCGGTGGCGCCAGTACTTACGGCGCAGGCATAGCCTGGATGACGGTGTACTGATCTAGGTTCAGTACCACCAGTTCACCATCTTCCTTGCGCAGTTCCAGCCGGTCCAGCCACAGCTTGTCGTGCAAGCTGTGTGCGTACCAACTGCCGGTCATGGCCTGCCGATAGCGCACCACCGTGCCGTCGACGGTGGTGGTTTCAACCCTCTGTACCGCGGGAAGCTGCTGGGTGACCCGCACTCGGGTGCCGGGGGCCAAAATGGTGGTCTCAAAGGGCATTGGGGGGTGAGTATAGAGCGCGCAGTTTCCATTGGCTCACCAGCACTCCGGCAAACATCAGGCTGCACCCCAGCACCTTCCATGGAGTCATGTGCGCGCCCAGCCAACTCCAGCCAAGGGTCAGGCAGACCGCTTCTGCCAGCGCGGCGAACACGCTCTCAAGGCTCAGCAGGATGGCCGCGTGCGCCGGCGGAGCGCTGGTCTGCGCCACCACTTGGAGCGTGAACGCAATGCCGGTGGAGAGCACTGCAGCAAAGAGCAGGGGCCAGATCACCTGTTGCATGCTGCTCCAACTAAAGGCTTCGCGGGCTCCCCATTCCTCGTGGGCGAACCACGTGGCAAGAACCGTGGAGATGGTGAGTGCCACAGCACCGGTCACCGCAAACTGCACCACGCTAATCACGAATGGGTCCGCGTTTGGTGCGGCCCACCCAACTACTTGCACATGTATCGCCCACGCAAGTGCACAGCCCAGCACCCACAGGTCTCCCGAGTTCAACTTCAGTTGGCCGCCCTGCGGATCAAAGATGCTCAAGAAGTACATGCCAACCACTGCCAAGCCGGCGCCGGTCCACACCGTCCAGCGCACGCGTTGCCCCACGAATAAGCCCAACATGGGCACAAGAATCACGTAAAGGCCGGTGATGAAACCCGCGCTGCTCACACTGGTTGACTGCATGCCAACCTGCTGCAGCGTGCTTCCTGCGCTCATGGCCAGACCCGCAAGAAGCCCGCCGACGACAGCGGCGCGGCGAGAGCGACGGTCGCGGATGGTGCGCCACCCGCGCACGGCAAGAGGTGCCAAGATCACGGCACCCAAGGCAAAACGCACGCCGTTAAAGAGCACCGGCCCCATATGCAGCGTGGCCATCTTTTGGGCTACAAAGGTGGCGCCCCAGATTGCCGCGCACACCAACAGCAATGAATCGGCGGCGAGCAATCCAAGTGGGCGGCGAGCGGTGGCCGCGACGGGCGAACCTGTCACCTGGTGGGCTCCGCATCAGGAGCGGAGGCGGGGGCGGGGGCGGCGGCGTCGGCGGGGGCGG
>CAZXGD010000035.1:0-29530 GCA_964640485.1 uncultured Isosphaeraceae bacterium
TCTCGGCCGATGGCGTGCTTGGCCCGCGCAATCAGTCGGTCTGCATTGAGATCCAGCAGCCGAACGGAATCCCGTCTTCCCACCAAGAGCAGGCGTTCGCCGTCAGCGCTGATGGACGACCTTCTGATCTCCATTCCCAAGTCCAGCGTCAGGAATAGGTTGGGATTCCTAGGGTTGTCCAAGCGCCAGACCTGCACACGACCACCCCGCCAAGTCGCCAATAGCGTGCGGCCATCGTCACTGAATGCCACTTCCGTTGTCCAAGTGTCATGGGAAGCTAAGACGAAGCCGCCGTCCTGGGTTTCGATGTCCAGATCGAAGAGACGGATGGAACGATCGGCACTGCCCGTGACGAGCTTGGATCCGTCTGGGCTCAGCGCCACGGTCGTTACATATCCGCGATGTCCTTGGAATGTGCGTAGGAGCTCGGGAGGAGATCCGGGCACGAATCGCCAAACTTTAGCGGTGCCATCTTCACTCCCTGACGCGAGTGTCTTGCCGTCGCGACTAAAGGAGGTTGAGAGCACGGCTCCCTCGTGGCCAAGCAAGGTCCATGCTGGTGCGTGCCGGTCAGGTGAGTCCAAATCCCAGACATGACACACGTTTCCATCACCCTCCGAAGTCACAATCCTTGCGGAAGGGTGGACGCAAAGCCCTGACGCAAAGACTGGTTCGAATGACGCCAAACATGCGGGCTCTCTTGAACTCGTGTCATCGGTGCTCCAAATGCGAAGCACTCGATCCTTCCCAAGGGTGATCAACGACTCGCCGTCGGGTGCGAATCGAACCGCGTACATGGCGTCTAGGTGCCCTGGAAATTCGCGCACAGCCAAGCAGTGACCGGCGGAATCGACAGTCCACGTGGTGACGGTCTTGGTTTCGTTTGCAATCGCCAACTGCTGCCCGGTGCGGTCGAGAGCAGCCGAATTCACGATACGGTCGGGTGATACGGGCAGGTCCGGCCCCCAGTACGCCCAGCCGTCGCCCTCCAAGCTCCACAGTCTGGCGGTGCAGTCGCTGCTCACCGTGACCACCATCGAACCATCCTTACTGAGTGCGGCGTGCCTCACATCCATGTCATGTCCGCGCAAGACGAGGGGCCTTTCTGCCGGATTGGTGGTGCGCAGATCCCACACGATCGCCGCGTGATCACGACTTGCAGAAAGGAGGCGAGTGCCATCGGCACTAAACTCAAGGGCGGTGACTTCGGATGTGTGCATGTAGAGTGAGTGCACCAACGTTGGTGGTTCGCTGTTTCTGCACCGTAACACTGAGACCGTGCCTAGCGCATTGGCGGTAGCAAACGTCTTTCCATCCGGCGCTACGGCAATGGCCACTGGATCAGTTTCCTCCTTGCTGCAAGGCTGATTGAAGGCGAGGTCCAGTTGTTTCCCGTGAACCTGCCAATGAGTAAGTGCCGCGCCAGAAGTAAGAGCCAGAACTTCATAGGTGCGATTCGGAATGAACTCGGCATCGCGGCACCAGCCCGTGACCACAGAGGTTCGGAGCGGATCTGTGAGCGCGGCGCCAGATTCGGCGTCCCACAATCGTGCTGAGCCGTCATAGCTTGCGGTGAGGAGCAACTTGCCATCGCCACTAAAGCGCGCGAGCCTTACCTGGTCGCCGTGCCCGGTGAGTTCCAGGGCAGATTCAGACGGATCCGCAGAACCAAGCGTCCAGACACGAGCGGAGTTGTCTTGAGCTGCCGTCGCCACACGTGAGCCGTCCGGGCTGAATTGACCGAAGTTAATCGCCGCACGATGGCCGCGAAGAACGAGTGGCTCCGTCGACATGTCATCCATGTTCCAGATTCGTGCGGTTCCGTCTGCGCTCGTGGTCAGCAGTTTGGAGCCGTCGGGGCTGAAGTCCACGCACGTGACCGCCGCAGTGTGGCCGCGAAGGATTGTCGGTAAAGCCATGGCAGCCCCTCTGGTGACTGTCCACAGCCGCGCGGTGCCATCTGCACTCGCCGTCGCGAGGAGCTTGCCGGTAGGGTGGAAGCAGCAGTGGAGCACGGCTCGCTCGTGGCCGGTGAGGGGCACTCCGCCGATTGCATCGAGCGCGTCAACGAGCGCGTGAATGCTCTCGGGCTGCGCTGCACTGTGACCCTCGCCAGAAGCACGCACGGACTCCACGGCGAGCAGCACTCGCAACTGCGGCTGATGAAGGCCCGCCTTTGAGCTGAGCCCCGCAAGTCGGCGGGATTCCGCCACCTGTTCAATGGCCTTGGTGCTTGTGCGTGCGGCTGAAGCTTCGGTTGAGAATGCTTCGGCACGGATGAGTTGCCACACTGTTGCTGCGGCGCCAAGCGCCACCGCCACCCCAACCACTGAGGCGACGGCAATTGCACTGCGCCGTCGACGGATAAGCCGTCGCAGCCGATACAGCGTGCTTGGTGGCGCTGCCAAGACATTGGCTCCCTGTCGGTGCCGCTCAATGTCGTCGGCCAATGCCAAAGCACTCGCGTATCGCTGTGCGGCGCTCTTCTCAAGCGCCTTAAGCACGATCCAATCGAGGTCACCCCGCACTGCGGCGACGAGTGAATCCGGCGCAGCGTCGCGGTGCGCCGCTGTCTGCGCAAGATTTGGTCCCTGGGCCATGAGTCGCAGACTTGGTACAGGGGGGTCATCTTCAAGAATGATGCGCTGCATCTCGGCGTACGAGGCCGACCGAAGCCGGTTGCCCGGGTAGGGCAATTCGCCGGTCAGTAGTTCGTACAGCAGGACACCCAGTGAATAGACATCAGACCCCGGACCGACATCGGGCCCACCCTGTGCCTGTTCGGGACTCATGTACTCAGGAGTACCAATGAATTGCCGCTGATCGGTGAACGCGGCAGTAGCTGCAACCATTCCGCCTACTGCTCCCGTGGCCTTTGCGATCCCAAAGTCGATGACCTTGGCAAATGGCTTGCCATCGCGCATGCTGGCAAGCACATTCGATGGTTTCAAGTCGCGGTGAAGAACCCCTTTGCTGTGCGCGTGCTCAACTGCCTGGCACGCTTGCACAATGAGTGCAAGCCGAGAATCGATGCTCAACACGTGGGTGTCGGCAAAATGCGTCAACGGCATGCCGTCCACCAGCTCCATGACAAAGTACGGTCGGCCCGCTTCCGTGGCGCCAGCGTCAAACACTCGGGCGATATGGGGGTGATCCATGAGCGCCAGCGCCTGGCTCTCTTGAACAAACCGGGCCACCACCTGCCGGGTATCCATGCCCAGCTTGATGATCTTGAGTGCCACCGTTCGGCGCAGCGGCTGTTCCTGTGTGGCGAGGTACACATCGCCAAAGGTGCCTTCACCCAGACGCCGCACGATGGTGTACGGCCCCACGGACTGCAGGGCGCCCTCAGGCAGAGTCGACATGGCTACATCGGTGCTCAGGCCCGCGAGCGTGGGCCGGCTCATGAAACCTCCGGCGGCCTGGTCCGCTTCCAGCAGTCGCTCTACGTCAGCCCGCAGCGAAACATCGTCGCCGCACAGTTCGTCCAACGCCTGTTTTCGAGCCTGACCGAGCAGCGCGGCCACCTCGACAAACACCTCGTGAATCTGGCGACTTTGGCTAGAACCCACACGGCACCTCGGGGCCCTCACAAATCACACCGCTTGCCGCCGGAGGCAAACGCCCCGACGGGCCGTACAGAGCGGCCCCAATGTGTTCTACGCTACCTAGCATGCCGGAGCAACCAGCGTTCACCCGCATTCTGGAGAGGGCAGCCAACGGCGATCGGGAAGCCGCCGCTCAGGTGCTTCCACTGGTCTATAAGCAGCTTCGCGAATGCGCACAGGCCGCAATCTCCAGGGAGCGGACGGGTCACACGCTCACCGCCACCGCGCTGGTGCACGAGGTCTACCTGAAGCTATTTGGGTCCTCGGTTCCGCCGGCGTTCACAAGCCGAGCCCACTTCTTTGCAACCGCTGCGCAAGCCATGCGCCAGTATCTGATCGACCACGCGCGCGCCCGCCTTGCGCAGAAGCGAGGTGGGCCGGGCGAGGACCACGAGGGCCAGCCCGCCCGAAAGTTGAGCCTGAGCGACATGGCGGAGGTGGCCGATTTGGTGTCGCTGAAGGATCCCGCAGAAATCCTGAGCCTTGATGCCGCCGTTTCTCGCTTGGAGCAGGAGCACGCTCGGGCCGCCGAAGTGGTCCGGCTGCGCTTCTATGCGGGGCTCAGCGTCGAGCAGACCGCAGAAGTCCTTGAACTTTCGCCGGCCACGGTGAAACGAGAATGGCAATTCGCCCGTGCGTGGCTCTTCAGCCACCTGACGGGCGGATAGCCGAGGCACCGGTCATTATGCGCACACTCCGCTCCGCAGCCGTCCTACTCAACGTACGCAACAGCTGGAGAGGTGGGAGGCGAGGCATCTTCGAGGGCTGGATTCGTGCGTGCGCTAGTGTTGCGCTGCTGACAATCGCGTGCGTGGTGCGCCCGGCTTGTGCGACTGACGTGGGCGGCCCGATCTTCACTAACACCACCTGGACCACTGCCAATTCGCCTTATGTGGTCACCAGTTCCATCATCATCGGAGCGAACGCCACGCTCACGATTCAGCCAGGCGTTACGGTCAAATTCAACGCCGGGCTTGGCATCACGGTGGGGTCGACTTCCTTCGGCGCGGGCACTCTCAAGGCCATCGGCAGTCCAACACAACCCATTCTGTTCACCTCGAGCAACCCGAGTGCGGTGCCGGGTCAATGGAAGGACATCTTCTTCACCGACTTCACCGTGGACGCAGCCTTTGACGCCAACAGCCAGTATCTATCCGGCTCGATCTTGCGGCACTGCATCGTTGAATACGGCGGTGGCGGCGCGTCGGGCAGCGGGTCTATCACCATAAACCAATCATCGCCGTTCATTCACTTGAGTGAGATTCGACACGCCGCAAGGTCGGGTATTTATGCGACCAACACCAGCACCCCGTATCCGCCCGTGCTGCGCATTCAAGATTCGAACATTCACCACAATCAATCGGGATCCAGCGGAGGTGGAGGCGGCATGTACTACGCAGGAACGCAGTTGTCCATGATTGGAAACCAGTTCGCCAGCAATTCATCACCGAGCAATGGTGGCGGACTCTACTTGTACGACTCTTCTGTCGCGTCAATCAACCTTACTTCAAATCAGTTCACATCAAATGTCGCAAGTGCGGGAGGGGCGGTTTACGCCTATTGCCAATCTTCCAACTCGGTATGGACCTTCGCCGGAAACTCATTCTTCGACAACAGCGCGAGTTCCGCGGGAGGAGCAGTTCAAGGATTTCTGTACGGAAACACTTCGCTGGTTACCTTCCAGCAGAACGCATTTCTGAGCAATTCGGCTCCAATCGGGGGTGGGATCAGACTGGAGCGTGTCGGCTTTAGCGGATCACATCTGTGTCAGTTCATCGGAAACAGCTTTTCCGGCAATCGATCAATTCCCCTGAACGGCAGCGGGGATGGCCGTGGGGGAGGCATGGTCATCGAGTCTTCGACTACCTCCATCACATGTAACTTCACTCAGAACACATTCTCAGGCAACGTGGCCGATGGTGGCCCCGCGGGAGGGGTGGGGCGAGGTGGCGCCATTTATGTCTCGGAGGGCACTACGGGGCATCAAACCACGCTCACGCTAACCGGGAATCAGACGAACGGAACGTTCAACGTCTTCGAAGACAACGCCGCAGACTTTGGCGCGGCAATCTACAACAACATGTTGTTCGCTAAGAACGGTTCCAACGATGTTCGCGCGGAGTACGTCTGCTGGGGCGGTCTTGACCCCAATCCCACGGTGAACCCAAACCTCATCTACGACTTCTTCGATGACCCCCAGAAGGCGTTCGTGGTCTATCCACCCCATGTTTCCGGCATTGACTGCCCGGTCAACACCGGCTGTGGTCCAGGCGAGATCCTTGACTGCAACGGGAACTGCGCCCCGGCTTCGTGGGTCGGAGATCACATCTGCGACGCAGGGGGCTACTACTACCTAGGCAATGCGATCTCATTCAACTGCCCCGAGTTCGAGTCCGACGGTGGAGATTGCGCGCCGCCCGCAGACCCGTTCACCACTCCGCCGAATCAGGGTCAGCCGGAATCGGTTCCATACGACAACGGTGCACTGCAGGAGATCAGCCAGTCCACAACCTCAAACCTGGTGGTGGTGGTGCATGGATGGAACACATCGGAAGACACCTTCTTCAATACATGGGTCCCATTCAAGAATGAGATTGCCACCCACTTCACGGCATCGGGAACCTGGAAGTTTCAAGCCTACAACTGGACTGCTGATTGCGGCCGCCTGACTGACGATCCGCCAACTCTGCCGAGTGCCGCTGCCGCCGCTGGAATCGGCCATGGACTCACGCTTGGCAAGGAGATCGCAGCCAAGAGCTACAACCACGTTCACCTGATCGGACACAGTGCTGGTTCGGCGCTCATTTCTGCGGCCGCCAAAGCGATTCGCATTGAGGCACTCGTGCTGGGGGTGCCCGCACCCATCATCCATTGCACATACCTGGATGCTTTCGTGCCACCGGGCATTCTCTTCGGCGGAATGAACGCGGCCGAAATGTATGGAGCTGATGCCGACTTTGCGGATCACTACTTCGCGAAGCACGCCACGCACGATGTGTCAGGCAGCTTCACCTCTGTGGCTCTGCCGAATGCGCTCAACATGAATGTCACCACATCCTTGCCTCAGGCGAGCTACCCGTGCGGAGTGCTCGATACGCTCTGGTGCGCGCACAGCTGGCCCGTGTACTTGTATCGCCAGACCGTTGTGGACGCCGTGGCCTGCGCTGACGGCGGAACATTGCCCATGTTGCACGATCTTTCAAAGGAGCACTTCCTGGGTACCGGGTCATGGTTGACCTACGTGAGCGCCTTGCCCCAGGGAGGTCCGGCCTACACCCTCTCGCAGTCGGAGTGCCCAGGGGGCGTGGCTGGCGAAGAGGGTGGGGACGATGGTCAGAACCAGGTGCCGTTCGTGCGCACCGATCCGCCGCTCAATTTGGCGGCACTCTCGGCCAACGTCAGTGCCGTCCCCGCGGTCACCATCACGCAGTCCTCGCTCACCATCACTACTGAGCCTTCGCTGGATCAGGCTTGGGTGAACCTCCAGTTCCAAACCACCCAACCGGTGAACCAACTCTCACTTACCGTCGACTTCACCACTGCAGGCACGAATGTGGGCCTGCTCAGCACCTACGTGAACGGCCGACGGGTTGGCAGAGCCGACGAGCCGAACTACCTGATTGACGGCCTTCCGGTCACGTATCACCTGCCGGAGGAACTCGCCGCCGGGACGCATGTTGTGTCCTTCCGACTGGACGACCAGTCAGTTGGCGGCTCAACTGTGCAGTTGTCGAATGTGGCCACCGGCTGGGGTGGCTACGTGACTACGGCCGACCTGAACGGTGATGGAATCGTCAACGGCGCCGACCTTGGCATGTTGCTTGGTGCGTGGGGGAGTAGCGGCAGCGCTGACCTGGATGGCGACGGCATCGTGAATGGCGCCGATCTGGGCATGCTGCTGGGCGCGTGGACAACTGGAATCTAGATCGCGAGCACGCTCGCACAGGTGTCTCATGAGCGCAAACAAGCAGGCATACATCCAATCCATCCGCGCCAGTTCAGCCTACCCTGTCTATCGTGGCATTATTGGGGTGATCGCCATGCTTGGGTATGCCGCAGCGATCGGGGTTGCGCTCTCCGGAATTGCATTTGCCATCGCATCGCTGAAAGCGGTTGGCGCAGTGAGTAGTTCCGGCATTGCACTCCTCAGCCTCCTGACCGGCCTAGTGGTCTGGTTGTTGATTCGCTTTTCTAAGGAAGCGGCGCTCATGATCGCCGACATCGCAGACGCCCTCACCGAAGGCAACGCCCGCACGCGCTAAGAGGACCGAATCTCGAACCGTGACCCTTGTGTCACTTTATCCATGAGGAACCAATGAACGCATCCAAGAAACTAATGTGGGGATTGATACTCGCCATTTCGGGCTGGGTCTTGATTATGGTTGGCATTCTTGCTTCCACGACTCTCATCCTCGCTTGCATCGGTATTCCAATGGCCTTGATGGGCATTCCGATTTTCATTTGGGGTGTAGTTTGGGCATGGCAGGGAAAGTTCAAGCGTGCCGAAGAGGTCATTGCGTCCGGTGTTCGGCAGGGCATTCAGCAGGCGAATGAAGTGAAGTCTGATCCCACCAAGCAGGATTTGAGATCGCCACCCTCGCCTCCAAACCCCACTTCATCGGTTTGAACTAACGATCCACGCGCCACCTACCGCACCGGCGTCGACCCCGGGGCCGGCCCGCCGTCCCGGGTCTTGGCCGCCTCGTAAGTCTTGGTGGCCTTGGGCATGAGCTGGTTCAAGCGCTTGATTCGCGTGTTTTCGCTCGGGTGCGTGGACATGAACTCGGGCGTGCCACCACTTGATTGGGCCATCCGCTCCCACAGGGGAATGGCGGCCCTGGGGTCGTAGCCCGCGTCCGCCGCGATGAATAGGCCAATCTCGTCCGCCTCGGATTCCTGCATTCGGCTCCACGGCAGTGCCACGCCCATCTGGCTGCCCACTCCCAGCGCGGCCATCACTGCCGCTTGTTCAGCGGGCTCCAATCCGGTGATTGCCATTTGGGCCCCTTGAAGCGTGGTCTCCATCACCATGCTGCTGGAGATTCGTTCGCCGCCATGTCTTGCAATGGCATGTGCGGCCTCGTGCCCCATGATGACAGCCAACTCATCATCGGTCTTGGCCATCTTGAGCATGCCGGTATAGACCGCGCTCTTGCCTCCGGGAAGCGCCCACGCGTTGACCGTGTTTGGATCTTCAATCACGGTCCACTGCCAGTCAAATCCCGCGACGGCCTTCTTGTGTAGGCGTGCAGACGCAGCAGTGATTCTGTTGCCCACGCGTTGAACTCGCTCGTAGTCCGGCCCACTGGTTACCGTCTTCACTCCAGGTTCGCCCAGCATTTCGGTGTAGGCACTGGCGCCCAACTCCTTTTCTTCCGCGGGCGAAAGCATGTTGAGCTGAGATCGGCCGGTTCCACTTACGGTGGTGCAGGCTGTGGTCACGCTGGCACCGAGCGTCATGAGTGCAATGAGGATCGCGCGCTTCATGTGGTCATGGTAGTCCGTGACAGTGGGTCTATACTTGCACCTTGCATGAGGTCATTGCAGTTGCACTCGGCCATCGCTCCTGCATTCGGGCTGGTGATCTTGACCGGGGCGCTGTTGGCAGGTTGTTCGCAACCCCTTGCCGCGGCAGTTGAGCTGCACAACTCCGGCAATCTGGAGGGTGCCGTGCACGAGGCCGGTTCACCCGCGGCGCGCAGCGCCGTCGCCAAGGACGATCGTGATCGCCTGCTCTGGCTCATGGAGTCTGGAAAGATCTTTCAGGATGGAGGCGCTGGCGCGGACAGCGTGGAGGCGCTCTATCAAGCCAGCCGTCTGGGGGAGAAGTACGCCACCCTGAACAACCGGCCTAGCGCGGCAGAATTGGTGGGAAGCGCGATCGTCAACCCCACCGTTCGTACCTACCGAGGCACATACAGCGAACGAATCCGCGTAGAGGCGTATCAGGTGCTCAATCAGCTCTTGGCCGGAGACCTGCGTGAGGCTGCGGTCTACGCGCGAAGAACTGGCGAACGGCAGACCGATGCCAGCGTGCTTCAGGCCAAGGAGATTGAAGCCGCCTCAAGAGATGCGTCCACGTGGCGCGACGGCCAAGCATCCGGGCAACTGAAGTCAATCATGGAGAGCCCAGAACTGCAGGTGTTGGATGCCAACGCGGGGTATGCGGCCTACCTCGATCCATTTGCCAGTTGGATGGCGGGCATCGCATGGTGTGCCACAGGTGACAGCCAAGAGTTCCGCTCGGGGGCCAGCAATCTGCAGGAAGCCCTCCAAATGATGCCGGAGAATCCGTTTCTGAAGGGGCAAGTTCAGCGGAACCCCTTTGCAGCCGCCGCCGCAGGAGAGTCTCAGGTGCTCGTGCTCTTTGAGACCGGTGTTGCCCCGTGGTACAAGCAGATCACGATTCCGCTCTTTACTCCGTGGACAGGTGTAAGCACGATCCCGCTTCAGGTGCCTGAGTATTCGCACCCCCAAGTGACGGCGCTCAACATCCGAAGTTTGGACGGGCAAACGAATATCAACACAGCGCTTCTGGCGGACTACAACCAGATCTTTGGCGCGCAGTACCGCCGCATGCAGCCTGAGATCATCTTTGGAACGCTGGTGATGATCGCGGTGAAGGAGGGGGCAACGGTCGGGGGATACTTAGCCACGCAGAACTCAAGTTCAGCGCAACTTGGAGTATTGCTCGCGGCGTCGCTCTACAAGGCTCTCACCAACCAGGCGGACTTGCGGACGTGGCGAACACCGGGAGCGTTGATGCACATGGCCCAGGTTCCACGACCACAGGATGGGACTCTTGAACTCTCATTGGTTGGCGGAACCGGCCCTGCCACGCAGCGAATCCAACTTCCGCCTGGATTGGTGACGTTGGTCTATGTCCGTTCCGTTGTGCCGGGACAGGTACGCTGCGTGGTGTCCCCCATTTGGGGAACTACTGCGCCGCCGGGCGCGTCCTAATGCCGGAGCGATCGATGCAAACACCTAACCATGTACGACTTCCATTCCTTGGTGCCCTCGCCGTGACCGTTGGATTGTTGGGCTCACTTGGTGGATGCAATAGCGTGACTCGTGTGAATACCGTTGAGCCAGCCAACATGCAGGCTATTCCTCAAGCGCTACTGCTCAAGAAGGTGAACTTTGACGCATCGCTCGCGTCGGGAGCCACGGTGGTCAGCGCGTACGAGGGGCGCACTCCCGCAGGTGCACCGAGAGTGCAATTGAATGTGGCTAACTCGGCGGGTGGCGGCGAGGTTGACTTCATGTGGAAGGCAGAGTGGTTTGATGCCTCCGGCATGACCATTCCCGGCCAGAATCCGCAATGGACCAAGGTCACGCTCTTGCCCGGTCAGGACACCACGGTCTCTTTCATGGCTGCGTCGGCGGCCGCTGTGGATTGGCGTGTCAGCATGACCCGCTGGATTCGCAAACCCTAAGAAAGTCCAATCATGACGCTCTACCGCACCAACGTTTCGTGGGTCTTATGGCTTCCCGCCGCTGCGTTCGCAGCATTTCTATGGGGCTGCAACAGCGATCCAATTCGAGTGGATCCCACCGGCAATGAAGCCATCACCACCATGGGCTTGGACTACGGTGACTCACAAGAGATCGCCACCAACATGGCAGATCAGTTGCTGCAGAGCCAGAAGCTCTCCGCGTATCGCACAGGTCCCAAGTCAATCTTGGCGCGCTACAACAACACCGTTAACAAGAGCAGCATTCCCGATAGGGATCTGCCCGTATCTATGGTCACGACAGCCATTCGCAGCAGGCTGATCCGTAGCGGTGAGTTTGAATTCACCGCCGCGCTCGAGACGGCAGAAGGCGCCGATCCTTCAGTGCGCGAAGCTCGCGAACTGGCCAACGACCCCATGTTCGACCAGTCCACGGTGCAAGACTCGGGTTCCATGGGAACGGTGGACGCACCCCGCCTAAGCGTGAACAGCGAGTTGCTTTCCGCCTACTCGGCCAACCAAAATGACAGTCAACGCACGTTTGAGCTGCGCGTGTGGGTGGTGGACCTGAAGAACGGGCGCACGATCTGGGAAAACACCAGCAAGCCAATCTCCAAGCGATCACGCCGCTAGGGGGCGGGCTTGAGAATGAGGTCTTGAGCCGCGTTCGCCTGAGATCCGGGTATTGCGGGCAATCCCAGCAATTGCAGTGCTAGGTTTCCTGCTTCTGCGCAACGAATGGGTTGCTGCGGAGCGTCGCGTGCGACGTACTCCTGGGGGCCCGGCTCCGCTCGCGTTGATCGGTTGAGCGCGTAGAGATCCGCACGGGGCCGGTCGGAGCCCGTCCAGACCAAAAACGGAATGCGAAAGTTCAACGCGCTTTGCGGTTCAGTGTGTGACTTGAATGGTTCTCCGCCTCCGTGATCGGTGGTCACGATGACAGCAGTCTTGCCCCTGAGCTCGGGGGACGAGTCAATCGTGGCCAACAGAATGCCCAGCGCGGCATCCGCCTTTGCCACCGAGGCGCGATATGCCGAATTGGGGGCCATGTCCCACCCGGTTGTGTGGCCCTCGACATCAGGGTCACTCAAGTGCACCAACGCGAGCGATTGACTTTGCTGAGCTCGCAGCCACGCCGCAGCCTGTTCAGCCAGAGCCTTCGAGTTGGCGGAGTAGGTAAAGACATCGATCTTGCCTTTGCCATGATCGGGGGGTACTGCATCCGGCGCACCCTCCGCCGAACCGTAGCACTGAACCAGCAGCCAGAACTTTGTCTTGCTTACAAACACGCCTGTCTGCACTCCCCGATCGTGTGCCACATCAAACATGCTGGGGATGTACCTGCCCGTCTTCTTTTGAATCGTTCCGCCGTGCCGAATCGCAGGGGGATCCTCGTTGGCGATCCATCCGTGCCCCTGAGCGCCGCCCACCGAGTGACCTGTCACCATGCTCAAGTGGTTGGGCAGGGTGACGGTGATTTCAGGATCGGTTCGAGCGTTCAAGGTGCCTGAACCTCTCAGGATTCGTGCCAAGGCGGGGGTTGAGCCCTCCGCGCGGTCGTCGATGGCGTCTGGCCGCAGGCCGTCGATGCTCACCACGACCACATGCACAATGGCAGGGAGTGGCGCACGCTCTGCCGCCTGACCCGCCAGTGCCGCATGAACCAGCACAACGATGGCCGCAATCATCATGCGCTTCGGCCCCTTGGCTCGAGCACAATCTCGGGCGCGCGTATGGGTAGCGCCACGATGCGAATCAGCACCGGCACGAGCCCCTGCTGAAGTGATCGAATCTTGAAGTGCCTGCACACCGTGGGAATCAACCGGCGCATGATCATCTTGGCCGCCAATTCGCCGATGCAGATGTGCGGCCCCGCGCCAAAGGGAAAGTACGCCGAGGAGTCCATCTTGAGCGTTGAACCTGGCAACCATCGTTCAGGCACGAATTCCAACGGTCGATCAAAGAACCGAGCATCTCGTTGCATGCAGATCAGAAACGCCATGAGCGGTCGGTGTGAGGGAATGTTGAACCCTCGCACTTCAACGGGCGCACCGGTCACGCGAACTGCCACGGGAACGCCCGCGTACAAGCGCAGAATCTCCTTGATGACTGCTTCGGTATGGGGTGGCTCCGGGTTTCCAGCCAACGCTTCGGTTGCGATTGACTCCACACACTGAGGTGAGTGGCCCAAGTGGTAGAGCAGCAGCGCCGAGGTTTGCGACACGGTGTCCAGCCCAGCCAACAGCAAGTGGATGGCATGGTCGGTAAGTTGTGCCGAGCGCGAAAGTCCGTCCCCTTGGGGAGGGAGCATTTGGTTCAATTGGCCCATCATTCCCTGCGGACCGCGCTCCACGGTGTCCGCGAGCAGCGTGCGCAGTGCAAAGAACCGTGTGACCATCTCATCAAAGGAAATGGGCCCCTCTGCATCGGGGGTGGGCCAGAGTTGGTTGAGATTGGGGTCAGCGTGGTGGAAGACTTCCAGAAGCGCCAATTCAGCGGCCACCAGTTCCGCCTCGCGCTGGGCATCGAGCGGCCCCAGGACCCATTCAAGGAAGGCCCGGCAGAGCACATCAAGCGTCAACTTGGCGGCAGTCACCGGCTTTCCCGTGGGCCACCCTTGAACGGCCTGCTCCACTCGCCGGTCCAGCGCCTGTTCAAGCGGAGCCAAGCCGTTGCCGCGAAAGCAGGGGGCTGCGGCCACACGCACCTTACGGTGCTCGGCCCCAGACAGCGAAATCAACCCGTGGGGTGCCGCCGTTCGCAAGGCAAAGTTGCGGATGAGCCCAACGTCCTCATCAGAGGAACCACGCAGGAGCACCTGCCGGATGAGCGCGGGATCAGTCACGATCACGCTTCCGGGGCGACCATTCGGGCGCAGCGTTTGCGCAATTCCGCCCAGAGCGCCTACGGATCGCAGAACGCTGGCAGGCGCGTCTTCACCCTCGCGGGGCTGAAGGTCTTCAAATGATGCAACGGGGAGTTCCGTGGAGACCGCCATCGCCGAAGTGTAACGCGGCGTGGAGGGTGCCTACGCATTCGGGCCGTCCGATGCTGCAACATCGGACGGCCCGTGCGCGGTGCGTTCACATGAGTGAACTCTCGTTGTCGGCGGAAGCTTCCGGCGCAGGAGCAGACGGCTTGCTGGGGCGAGCCGGAGCGGCGGGTGGTGCAGGCGGCGCTGGAGGCGCAGGTGGCGCGGGAGGTGCCATGAGAGACGAGCCCTTCATGCGAATCTTTCCCTTGCGCATGTCGCCCAGAAGCCGCTGGACATCCTTGCGGATCTCCGGACGCATCTTCTCTAATTCTTCACTGGTTGGATCTCGCTCCTGATCAAAGACCACCTCCCCCGAACGCAGGTCTGTGACGGTGACATGCCGATCACCATCTTCAGTGGTGACGTTGATGGAGACCTCATCGGAGTTGTAACTCAAAGACATGGTGCTGAGTTCCGTTGTTTCGGGAGCGTCCACGTCGGGTGCCGGCGAAGGAGCACGGGGCGCCATGAGACGCGCCCACGTCAAGGGCATGTTCTTGTTCTTGTTCAATTCCACAAAGGAAAGCGCTGGGTCAAAGGCACCGTCCGCGCGCACCCCACCCGGCCCCAATTTGGGCAGTCGGCGCGAGCCCAATGTGACCGAGGTTGTGGACTCCTTACCCCCTCGAACGTATGTGATCTTGAGGGAATCGCCAGGCTTGTTGGCACGGATCAGCACCGCCAACTGCTCGGCGTTCACCAGCATTTGATCATTCAGGCGGGCTAGCACATCCATCTGCTTCAACCCGGCGGCCGCAGCCGGACTGTTCTCCTCCACCAGAGTGAGCACAAGGCCAGTGCCCGAGGCAATGGGAAGTTGCGCCGCAGTCTGCGGGTTCACGGGTTCCGTGCTCACGCCCAAGAACGCGGCGTTCTCTTCATACTCCACATCGATCATGCGGGTACGCCAGAGCAGCGGACTGGAACTTCCCGCCGCAGGAGTCCACGTCTGTGAAATCGTGCGCACTTGATCCAGACTCTTCATGGCGTTTTGAATGGACTCACGCGTGGCCTCGTCAAGTTCGATGCCCTCCACCTCGGTCAGGGCTGCCAACTCAACAAGCGAATCGTCCGGGCCTGACGTCACCACGCGAACCTTGGTGTTGCCCTCTGACGGAGTTGTTGCCACCACGACGCCCTTGGCGGATCGTGCGGCAGGTGCTCCCTCCTTAAGGGCGGCGGGCTTGCCACTTTGCGCAGGCGTGGAGGAACAAGCGGCGAGCAGCGCTACGACGAGTCCGTACAGCACGTTAAACATGGGATCTCCTAATGATGCGGCGAGGGTTGGTCAGTCGACGCTGGGTCGGCCGATTTTTAGGCGTGGTTCTAGATACTTGAGTTCGATGACGGCGCCATTTGTCGGATCGCGAAAGTGGTCGGTACGCAGATAGAGCGTTTCAGCACAGCGCACCACTTGCCCATCCGCCAGGCGGCGCGGACCAAGGTCGCTGATGCCCGCGGTCTGCCATTCAGTGCCAGCGGGGATCCACGAGCCTTGTGCGGAGTCGCGCATTCGCCAGCCCATGGCAAGACCTGTGGCCAGCGCCATGAGCGCAGCCACTGCGGCGGGCCAACGCATGCGGTGAATCTTGGGCCGTCCTGCAAAATGAACCGCGGCGGCCACGCGTGCGTCGAGCCTTCGGCTGGGGGCGACAAAGGGCAGGGCGGACACCATCCGCTCCAACTCAAGATCCGCCACGGGAAGTTCAATGGACTCGGAACTCATGATGCAACCTCCTGAAGTTCGCGCCGCAGGGCGGAAACCGCGCGGCTGTAACGAGCGGCCACGGTGCCAAACGGAGCACCAAGCACGGTCGCGATTTGTTCAAAGCCAAGGCGCCCCAACGAACGAAGCACGATGACTTCCTGTTGTTCGGGGCTCAATCGTTCGATGGCCTCACGCAGGCGGCGGGCGGCATCGGCATCGCTGGCACGCAACAACGGATCTGGCTGGCGGGCGTCAAAAAGCGCATCGTGCGTGCTGGATGCCAATCGAACTTTGCGGCGTCGAGCGAGATCAAGCGCCGCGTTGCGCACCACGACAAACAGATATGCCACAGGATCCCCCTCCGGCGCGCGCGAACGTGAAAGCATGGACTGAATGCCGTCGTGGACCGCGTCTTCAGCCAGCGCCGGATCGCGGAGCAGGGTGAGCGCCAACGAATACAACGACTGTCGATGCTCTTGGTATAGGTCGGCGATGGTCTCGGCGTAGTTCACGGGGTCAACGGGTTACACGCGCCAACCCCTCAATCTATGCGCCTGCTGGTGGGCAACTAGCTCAAAATCTTGGAGTGCACCTCGCCGTGCACATCTGTCAGGCGGAAATCCCGCCCGGCGTAGGGGTAGGTGAGTTTTTCGTGGTTCAAGCCCATCACATGCAGAATGGTGGCGTGCCAGTCGTGGATGTCCATCTTGCCGTCGACGGCCTCAATGCCATTGTCATCGGTGGCCCCGTAGCTGGTTCCACCCCTTACGCCTGCGCCGGCCATCCACATGGTGAAACCCTTGTGATTGTGATCGCGCCCATCGCCGTTCTGCGCGTATGGGGTTCGCCCGAACTCACCACCCCAGATCACAAGTGTGTCTTTCAGCATGCCGCGTTGGTGCAAGTCTGCAAGGAGCGCCGAAATGGGGCGATCGATTTCGCCGCACTGCTTCTCAAGGTCGTCTCGCAGGTTGCGGTGCGTGTCCCAGCCTCCGTGATTGACTTCAATGAATCGAACGCCCTTTTCTGCAAAGCGGCGGGCGAGCAGGCACTGCCTGGCAAAACTGTCATTGCCCGTGCCGACTCCGTAGGCCTCCTTGGTCTTGGCCGACTCTTTGCTGAGGTCCACGAGATCCGGCATCTCAGTCTGCATGCGGAAGGCCAGCTCGTAACTTCCGATGACGCCTTCAACGGCATCGTCGCCGCCATCCTTGCGTGCGCGTTCACGATTGAGCTTTTGCACCAGATCCAGTTGCTCGCGCTGCGCCTTGTCGGTGAGTGTCTTGTTGCCTAGGTTGGGCATCGCCTCGCTGCCCGAGCCCTGACGGCGTGCGTTCCGCTCCATGCCCACGCGCGTGCCTTGGTACACCGCAGGCAAGAAGCCTGCTCCGTAATTCTGCGCGCCACCCTGGCCGCTCGAAGGATTAATGGTGATGAATCCGGGCAGGTTTTGATTCTCAGTCCCAAGGCCGTACAACGTCCACGCGCCCATGGATGGACGAACGAACTGAAAGCTTCCGGTGTGCATCATGACCGTGGCCTGCGCATGCGCCGGCACTGCGGTGTTCATTCCGTGAAGCAAGCAAAGTTTGTCAGCGTGCTTGGCGGTCTCGGGCATCAGGTCGCTAATCCACAAACCGCTCTTGCCGTACTGCTTGAACTTCCAGGGGCTGGCCATCAGTTTGGCTCCCGCTCGCACCCCAGACAGACTCTTTCCGTCGTTGGTAATCAATTCAGGCTTGTAGTCAAAGGTGTCCACATGCGAGGGCCCGCCCTGCATGCACAGAAAGATCACCCTCTTGGCGCGCGGCGCAAAGTGCGCTGCCTTTGGTGCAAGCGGATTGTCGGAACCTCCATCGCCCCTGCGCAAGGCATTGGCCATCTGCTGCGCCGCGGACGCGCCTGAGGCAATCCCCGCAAAGGCCATGAGTCCGAACCCGCAACTCATCATGCGAAGCATGTCACGGCGGCTGTGTGCAAAGACTCTGTTGTTGCAAAGATCCATGGAAAGCTCCTGCTAGTCGATCATTCGGAACTCAGCCCCTTGGAAGAGGGCTTGGCAGAATGCGCTCCAGCCAATCTTGCGCGTCTGCGAAACATCTCGATTGCCTTGCGCGGCAGGGAAGTCCTCAAAGAAGCCACGCACGGCGGCTACTTCGCTGGCGGTGGGATGCCGGCCGTACACCAGCTCAAAGGCGGCTCGAACGCGCTCGTTGTCTGAGACATTCATGGCCATCAATCGATCCGCCATCTTGGCCGATGCTGTAGCCACCATCTGGCTGTTCATCATGTAGAGCGCTTGGGTGGGAACACTTGTCTTCTCTCGCTCGCCGCTTACGAACGCAGACTCAGTCATGTCGAACACGTCGAGCATCTCTGGCACGTGATCGCGCATCACGGGCAGGTACACGCTTCGGACCGGAGTCTCGGTCGTGGCCACGCGGCTTGCCACCGGATTGCGATCCTGGCCCTCAACAAATGCAACGGGAGAGCCAATCGGTGGGCGAGTTTCCAGCACGCCGGCAGCGCTCAGCATGGCATCGCGAATGGCCTCGCCTTCAAGCCGACGCTTGCTCATGTGTGACAGCCACACATTGTCTGGATCCACCTTTTGTGCCTGGGCGTCAGCCCTGCTGCTCATGCGGTAAGTGTGACTGAGCACCAACTCTCGAACCAACGCCTTGGTGGACCACCCTGACTTGATGAGGCGAACCGCCAGCCAGTCAAGCAATTCAGGGTGCGTTGGGGGGCGACCGCTGAAGCCAAAGTTGTCGGGCGAAGCCACGATTCCTTTGCCAAACAGATGGAGCCACACCCGGTTTGCCCATACGCGTGCCGTGAGCGGGTTCTCCTCACTGGTCACCCACTCCGCCAGTTCCAATCGACCGCTGCCTTTGGAGATCGGCTGCGAATCCGTTGATGAAATCACCTGCACAAATCCGCGCGGCACCGTTTCACCGGGTTTCTCCAATTCGCCTCGCGCCAACAGGCGCGCATCCACAGCTTTGCTGCGATCGCTCACTCCCATGGCCAACCGATTGGCTTCCGTGGCGGAACCGTCCTTGGCGAATCGCGCCAGCACATCAGAAGTCTGCTCCAATTGAGAGTCTGCGTAGCGAAGCCTGTTGAGCTTCTGTTGCGTAACGCCTGGTGGAAGGGTGGGCCCATTAGGACCGCGCCGCGAACCCGCAGCCATCTGTTGCTTGCGAATCTCTTGGAACTCCTGCGCGTCTTGTTCTGCCTGTGCCAACTGCCGTTCGTACGCCGTGCGAACGAGCGCGGGCATCGAGGGGCCATTGGCCACGTTCTTGGCATCTGGCGGCAACTCAAGCAGGGTGCCGGGATGGTTGTTTCCTGGGGTTCGGTAGGTGCCGTACTTGGTGTCCGTGGAGAGAAAGATTCCGGCCACGGCGTAGTAATCGCGCTGAGGAATGGGGTCAAACTTGTGGTCGTGGCATCGGGCGCAGGCCACGGTGAGCCCCAGCATTCCCTGCGAGAACGCGTCAATCTGTTCGTCCGCCAGATCCATGGCGAACTGGGCGCGTCCGCGCGTGTTGTGCCCCTTGGTACCCACCGCCAGATACCCCGTGGCCACTAGGTTTTCCGCGCGATCGTCGGCATTGCGGGCAGGTATGAGGTCGCCTGCCAGTTGCTCAGTCAAGAACTCGTTGAAGGGCTTGTCTGCATTAAAGCTGGCGATCACGTAGTCGCGATATCGCCACGCATGCGGGTAGATCGTGTTGGTCTCTTTGCCGCTTGACTCGGCAAATCGGGCTACGTCCAGCCAGTGGCGGCCCCACCGTTCGCCAAATGCAGGACTGGCAAGCAAACGATCGACCACGGTTTCGTACGCCTTTGCGGTTCGGTCCTTGTCAAAGGCATCCAACTCCTGCGGCGTAGGCGGAAGTCCCGTCAGGTCAAAGGTCACGCGCCGCAACCAGCTTCGCTTGTCTGCGTCTGGAGCGGGCTTCAAGCCGTGGCTCTCCATTCCCGAAAGCACAAACGCGTCGACAGGCGTCGTGGCCCACTTGGTGTCCTTCACGGCGGGTGGTTCGCTCGCTCGCGGCGGTTGGAAGGCCCAGTGCTCACGCCCCTTTTCAAGATCGATCTTCTTGAGCGGCACGGGGGCCGCGCCTGTGACCATGGCATCCGGATGGGGTGCGCCCATTCGCACCCAGTCTTCTAAGACCTTTACCTGTGCGGCGGTCAGCCGCTTCTTGGGGGGCATCTGCAGGTCTTCATCGGTGTAGCGCACGGCCCGGATGAGCGAGCTTTGGTCTGGATCTCCCGGCACGACCACTGCGCCTGTATCACCGCCCGACATGAGGGCCGCCAGCGAGTCCAGTTTGAGACCACCGCGAACCTTGTCTGCGGTATTGGAGTGGCAGTTGTAGCAATGAGTCACCAGCAGGGGCCGAACATTGCTCTCGAAGAAGGCGAGTTGTTCGGCAGTGGGCTCGGCAACAGCCGGGGGATCTTCTGGCGTTCTCATGCCCGCGGCGGTGCCAATGGTCACCACGGTCAGTGCACCCATGGTGAGCAACGACAGGTGAAGTGGTGAGCGTTTCATGCAGCAGTCCAACGGACCGGAGCCCGGGGCTATTGCTTGCACTTTGCCACGCTTGGCCGGGTCTGTGAAGGTTGCCGGACCCACCGCGTGCACAGGTCCAAGAGTGCCTGTTTGGGCAGGGGTTTGCTGGCATAGTCGTCGCACCCCGCCTCGGTGCATTTGCGGCGGTCTTCCGCTGTGGCGTGGGCAGTGAGAGCCACGATGGGTGTGGTGCAACCGCGGGATCGAAGCAGGCTCGCCGCCCCGTATCCGTCCAGATTGGGCATTTGCATGTCCATCAGAATCAGGTCGAATTCAGACTTTCCATGTTGGCTTCCCGAGCTTCCTTCCAGTGCTCGCACCGCCGTTTCACCATTCCAAACATGCGTGACATGGGCGCCGGAACATTGCAGCTGGTGTTGAATGAGACGGGCATTGTCAGCCCCATCTTCGGCCAGAAGAATGCGCAATCCGCCAAGCGCCGGAACCCCGATGTGCGTGTCTGGCTTGGAAGGACCGGGGGGCTGAAGCGTGGGCTCCAAGCGGGGTAACCGGACGGTAAAGACGCTTCCCAAGCCTGGAGTGCTCTCCAAGTCAATCGTGCCGCCCAGCAGACCCGAGAGTTGCCGACTGATTGAAAGCCCGAGGCCGGCACCGCCAAACGCACGAGACATCGAGTTGTCCAATTGCGTGAAGGGTCGAAAGAGTTTAGACATCTGCTCGCTCGTCATGCCTGGGCCGGTGTCTCGCACGCTAATGGCGAGGTGCGCTGGTCCATCGTTGTAGATTCGGATGAGCACTGAACCTCGCTCGGTGAACTTGATGGCGTTGCCCACCAGATTGGTAATGATCTGGTGCAACCGTAGCGGGTCGGAGATGATCGCTTGGGGCACGTTGTCAGCGACGTCCGCAGAAAGTGTGAGGCGCTTTTCTGCAGCGCGCATCTGCAGCGCTTCCATGGCGTCCAAGGCAACTTGTCGAACATTGGTGGGAACGCGCTCCACGGAGAGTGTTCCCGCTTCGATGCGCGCGCCATCAAGAATGTCATTCACCAGCGCCAGAAGACTGCGGGCGTTTCGAGCGATAGCGTTGGTGGCCTCGGCAGGAGTGATGTCCAAGTGCTGGGTCGGTGGTCGCGACGATTCGCGAAGAACATCCACGTAGCCAACGATTGCCGAAATGGGTGTGCGAAGCTCGTGGCTTACTTTGGCTACGAATTCGCTCTTGGATCTGTTGGCTGCCTCCGCGGCTTTTCGGGCTGACTCGGTGGCAAGTTCAGCGCGACGGCCGCTCCGTCGCAAGACCAGAATGGTGGCTCCCAGCAGTGCACTCGCCAGCACGGCAACCCCGAGGCCCGCTTGAGCGGCACGAGCCATGGCTGCAATGCGAGCTTCATACGCACTCACGTCAACGTCAACTCCCACAAACCCTTCAATCGCACCCTCCTTGGTACGGATGGGCGAGTACGCCGAAACAAAGGTCCCCCAGCGATCTGTGTAGGGGTCGGCGGTCACTTGCGTTGTGCCGGTGGCTACAGCCTTGAGCATGGCCTGATCGGGAGCGTCGTAGAGTTCTCCCACACCTGAATGGTCTTCCACACCATCATCGTCGTGGTCGCCGGCAGGGGTGGCATCAAGCACAAAGCGAATCTCCGGTCCGACGGCGCGAAATGTGTAGACGTAGTACAGCTCCTCCGAGGCCGCGAGTGTTGCGCGCAGGGGGCGAACGGCGGCCTCGTATTCCGCGCCGCCATCCTGGTCTGCTCGTTGAATGCGCGAATGCAAGGAGGAGTCGATGTTCAGGGCCGTCAACTCTGCAGTGAGCGCCATGCGGTGGTGCATGGAGTCACGCAGAACCTCTCTGGCGACCGCGAAGAGCGCGTAGAGCGAGAGCACCGAGCCCAGCAGGAATCCCACCGCCATGACCGCAGCAAGAAGCAGGGGGCGATCGCGTAAGGCGCGAGCCGAGGACGTCCACCAGCGGCGCCGCCGCGCAAGATCTACGGTGGGGTGTTCGGCCTCATCCACTCAAAGAGCATCGAATGGGAGCGGGCGACGCAGTGCCGGAAAGCACCCAGTGCTCGGCACCGATGTCTGGATGCCTCGGTAAAGGCGGCACAATTGCACCAGACGGACGTAGAAACTGCCGCCATAGACGCGGAGTACCATAAATGTTTCGGGCCCCACAGGCACCCAAACATGCGACCAAACACACACTTCGCCGTCGCCAGCGCTCTCCTTGCGGGAGTCATGGCTGTTCTCTGCTTCGGATCGTCACAAACCGCCAGTCCGGCAAGTGCTACGTCGAGCCATGGTGCAGTGGCTGACAAGCCGCCGCTCAAGCCGGAGGAACTGGACCAGTTAGCAGCGCCCATTGCGCTGTATTCCGATGACCTGCTGAGTCAGGTGCTCATGGCTTCCACCTATCCCATGGAAGTAGTCATGGCCGATCGGTGGGCCAAGGAGAATTCCAAACTCACTGGAGACGCATTGGCCAAGGCCTTGGCCGATCAGACGTGGGACCCCAGCGTGAAGTCGCTGGTGAATGTGCCCCAAGTGCTCAGCATGATGAGTGAGAAGCTGGACTGGACGGTGAAGCTTGGCGACGCATTTCTGGCCAACGAAAAGAGCGTCATGGACGCGGTGCAGCGCTTGCGCGCCAAAGCCAACGCTCAGGGCAACCTAAAGACCTCTGCTCAGCAAACCGTGATCGTTGAACCGGGCCCCACTCAGGTGATTCGAATTGAATCTCCGTCGCCGCAAGTGATTTACGTGCCCACGTACAACCCCACGGTGGTGTATGGGGCTTGGCCCTATCCGGCGTATCCACCGTACTACTACTACCCGCCGGGCTACACCGCTGGCGTGGCCGCAGTCTCGTTCGGCGTGGGTGTTGCCTGCGGAATGGCGTGGGGGTACGCATGGGGCGGATGCAATTGGCATGGCGGCAACGTCAATGTCAATGTCAATCGCAATGTCAACGTCAACAACAACTACGTCAACCGCAACATCAACAACACCAACATCAATCGCGCGGGAGGTGCGTGGCAGCACGACGCCGCGCACCGCGGAGGAGTGGCCTACCGAGACTCAGCCACTGCACGCCAGTACGGCGGTATCTCCTCAACGCAGGCATCGCAGGCGCGTCAGGACTATCGCGGACGCACAGATGCTGCCGCTGATCGGGCGGGCACGGCGAACAACCGTGCGAACGCCGCTGGTGACCGAGCGAACACTGCGAACAACCGTGCGAACACCGCAAGTGACCGGGCAGGCACAGCGTCCAATCGTGCCGGAGGTGCGGCAGAGAATCGGTCCGGGGCTGCCAGCAATCGTTCTCAAACTAGAACCAGCGGCTCTGCATTTGGTGGCGCGAATGGCTCCGGACGAAGCGCGTCTGAGGCCAGCAATCGAGGTGCGTCTAGCAGGGGAACCTCGGGCGGTTCACGTTCCTTTGGCGGCGGCGCCCGCTCTGGCGGCGGGTCTCGAGGCGGTGGCGGAAGACGGTAGCGCGCCACGTCAACCAATTGCCAATCACCCATCAACAAAATAATCAACAGAGCTGCACCCATGAATATCCAGGCACTCATCCGCATGTACTCACTTCGTTCCCAACACCTTTTTCGTGAATTCCGCGTGTGGTTTGCGCTACCGCTCATTGCGGTCGCGGGCTTGTGCGGATGTTCCACACCTGCCGCCACGTATCCAACGCCTGATGCCGCAGTGGCTGCTCTGGTGTCGGCACTGGATCCGGTGGATTCCAAGCAGGTTCACCATGTTTTTGGATCGGCTGGGGAAGAAATCACATCGTCAGGCGATCCGGTCGAAGATCGCGCTGCCGCAGCAGATTTTCTGGCGGCGTATCGGCTCGGTCACAAGTTGATCGAAACTGAAGACGGAAGCATGATGCTGGAGTTGGGAGCCAATCAATGGACGTTCCCGGTGCCCATTGTGCGGCAGGGGGATGGATGGGCATTTGACTGCGCTGCGGGAAAGGAAGAGATCTTGAATCGCCGCGTTGGTGAGAATGAAATCTTCACCATCAGCGCGTGCATGGCCTTGGTAGACGCGCAACGCGAATATGCACTCATGGATCCTGATGGCAACGGCCTCCAGGAATACGCGGGCAAGTTCATCAGCGACCCTGGCAAGCGCAACGGGCTGTATTGGCCTTCATCTGCGGGAGAGCCTCAGAGCCCGCTGGGTCCCATGGCGGCTCAGGCAGCGATCGATGGCTACGACGTCAATCAGGGTGGAAAGGGCAAGCCAATTCCATTCCATGGCTACCAATATCGCATGCTCAAGGAGCAAGGTTCCGCTGCAGTAGGCGGGGCTCGTCCATTCGTGGCAGGCGGGCACCAGATCGGCGGATTTGCGTTCGTCGCAAGTCCTGTGGAGTATGGCAATTCCGGGGTGATGACCTTCATTGTGAATCAGGATGGCGTGGTCTATCAGCGCGACTTGGGTCCATCGACCGAGCGCCAGGCGCGAGCCATGAAGTCATTCAATCCTGATTCCAATTGGACCAAGGTGGCCGAGGTCGAGTGACCGGCATCCATCGTTGATACGGGTATGTTGGCGCTACTGGGCGATGCCAACGAAAGGTTTGCCGCATTCAGTGCAAGCGTGTGAACCAAGGCTTCCGCGGGGGTAGCCACAAGAGGCGCATTGACCTTTGGCCACGCGTTGGTGTGCGCGAATGCGTGAACCAATGCGAAGCCACAGCGGCGATCCCATGACAAGCGCCATGAGCCAAAGAGGGAGCGAGACTTCCCTGCCACTCCCGCCGCTTTGCGGGCCGATTGCGTAGATACCGAGGTCACCAAACCGCCAATCGTTCCACGCTCGAGCGTGCCACTGTTCGCCAAAGGCACTCTGAACCTTCTTGTGTTGAGAGTCCCAAACCCAGGCGGACTGCTGTTGCGCGGGTCCAGCAGCAGAAGATCCAGCCGGAATGACGGCTCGCAGCCAGTGAAACCTGCTCCATTCCACTCGACCTTGAGTCACAAGCAGCGCCGTCGTAGTGACGTGCAGTTCTTGCATCGGCGCACCTGCAGGGCGTACCCAGAGTTCGGAGTTTGTGGCCCAGCCGCATACACGCCAGTAGCTGAACGGTAGCGCCACCACCAGCGCAAAGACGGCTGTCGATGAGGCGATCATGACACACCCGTGCCAAATGGAGCGCCGTTTCATGTGGATAACGCTAGCTCCACAGCGCCCCCAATCAATTGCCGTTTAAGAACTCTTCCATGGTGTAGGGGCGGGGTGCCGGAAGCCCTTGGCGGATTTGCGTGGAAAAGTCCGGCGCATCACCCACGGCCCGCGCCCGGTCATTCACAAGACTGATGCGTTGCATTTCTGGATACGGCAGGGCGGTGTCGATCATCTGAATGTCGTAGGCATACTCAGGAACATATCCGCTGAAGAGGACCTTCCATGAGTAGCGGCCGCGACCCTTATACGCATGCGTTCGTTGCAACGCCCCCGTGGTGCAGTTGTCGGTGAGTGCGTTGTACCACTGTGGCTGCTTGTCGAGGCTGTCCACCAATTCGGCGTAGCTCAGGAAGAGTTTGCGCTGATCTTCAACCGGCAGTCGCGTGCGAAAAATGTGCACTTGCTCATTGGGCTGTCGAAAGTCAGTGCGAAGGCGAATGACGTCGCGCTCGTCGGCGACCACGCAGATGAGCTCGTAGTTGCGGAAGAAACTTCGAAGCATGGATGTTTCTTCGCCCTGGCGGCCGCGCATCTCAATGCTGAAGGCCACATACTCTCCACCCTGAAAGCCGAAGCTGGCCATGACGTGCGCGATCGCGGGGCTGCCCCAGTAGACGCAAACTAGGTCCACCGATTGCAGCTTGTTCAGGTCGTACGTGCGATCGTCGTAACGTGGCGTGAAATCCGTGTCGGTGCGGTACTCAAAATTGCGCACGTTGCGGATGGTGACCTTGTCCCCTTGAATTGCGGCGGAAGGCATGACCGCAACCTCACGCTGCCACGGACCTGCGCCGGTCGGAGTGCGTGAATAGAACCAAGCCAAGAGCGCTAAGACCACCGCGCCAAATACGGCCAGCGTCCGGCGTCGATTCTTGAGCACCGCAAACGCCACCGCAGTGCCCAGCACCAATCCAATCGCAAGCGTGCCGCGGAGCGCAGCGCTGGGTAGCGCGGAACACCACAGGAACAGAGCGCCCCAAACTGTGAACCCAATCACCAGCAGTGCCAAACCGCCCACTCCGATCCACCGCGCGAGGCAGCGTCCGAATGACCGACGGGCAGCTGCAGGTGTCGACGGCGGCGGACTGAGTGGGGCGTGCATATGGCTATGGCTAGCTATTTTGGCTGCACAAGCGGGGCGGGCTGTGCAACCGGGGGCTTGGCTGGGGTGCCGGTGGGTGCGGTCCAATTCTTGCCTGGATATCCATCCTCAATCGCCCAGAGACCATTCTTAGAGACTGTGAGCGGCCGACCATACTGAGCGCCGGGAGGACTGCCGAACCTCATGAGCGTAACCACATCGGAGCTCACGGAAGGGTTGGCGCGGAAGTACAGGTGGCCAAAGTCGCCCAGGTCAGAAACCTGCGCGTCGATGAGTTGAAAGTGCTCAGAGTGACGCAGCACGTTAAGTTCGTCTGGCGTAAAAATCTTCGGATCGGCATCGCCCAATCGCTTGACCCCTCCGAACAGCCAACCTGAGAACCCAAGTGCCTTGTCGCGATCAGTCATGTAGACGGCACTGCGTTCCACGGCGCGCCCGATGCGTTCAGTGGCGTTTCGCTGAATCACCACATCGAGGTCGATGTCTGGTGCCGCCAAAATCACGGTACCCAACTTCAAGTACTTCTGCACATCCTGTGTGGCGCGGAACTCCAGATACAACTCGCGAACCGCGTCCGTGGCCACGGCGGTGCCACGACTGTGCGCAATGATGTTGATCTTTTGTACATCCGGGTTTGATGCCATGAGCCGAATGGCTTGCTTGAGGTGGTAAATGGTGAATTGCGTTGAGTCAAGGGTGTATTCGTAGGCAAGCAATCCGCCCACGCCCGCGGGCCACGTGTAACACACCGGTACTCCTTGGCGCCCGAAGAAGTGCCACAATTCAGCGGTGGTGAGCACGCTGTCCGCAAACGAGTTGTCAAAGCCGTGGATGTACATGTAGACCTCCTTGCGCGGCGTGACCTTGAGTCTTGCCGACAAATTGGCCATGAACACCTTCTCGGCCTCAGCTTGAACGGCGGACACTTTGGCGGCGTTGGCGGCGGCCATTTGCGCATCGGTCAAGACAAGCGTGGGTGGAGTCTCTGCAAATCGCCCCGACTCTTCGGTGGTGGTTAGGGTGATCTCAATGTCCTGAGCTCGCTTGGCGGTGCGGCTCTCCTTGACAATCTGATCCCAGGTGAGGCCGGTTCCAAACTTCACAACCGCGTTGCCAAATGCCGCAGAACGAGACCGTTCCGACCCGTATTGCACAGCGTTCTCTGTGTTTGCTTCACGCGACCGGTCTGTGACGTACAGCACAGAGACGGTGTCCCCTTGCAGGGCGGGGGGCACGTCACCGTATGGATTCCAGTCGGGGTGGGTGTAGGCGAGCGGGGTGGGCATGAGATTGGTCTTGTTGGCGCATCCCGCCGCCCCCAAAAGCAGCGCGCCAAAGCATGCCAGCAAGGCCGCGGCAGTCATCGATTGGAAAGCGCTCCGTAAGGGCAGCGCGCGAGGACCCTGTGCGTTGTTCATAGAGTTCACCATGGTGTGGCTGAGTGATCGCGATGTCGAGTGTTCAAGGATTGCCGGAGGGCGCATGCTAACCAAGTCCATTTTCGGTGTTGCCGGAGGCGTTCGGTGCGGGCCGCAAAATGCAGCGCAAAAAACTAGGGCACTCATCACACGCTCAGCGACGAGAGTCGTATTGGGGGCGTTGGTCCAGCGGTCCGCGCCGCTTGGTGGCCTAGGATTGCGGTCAGAATGAAGTGTCCTCTGTTGGGACTTCCCATCGAAAGGTTCCTTATGCCCGTGTGCCGTTTTGCGTTCTCCGCCATCGTCGCTGTTCCGCTTGTCGCACACTCAATGGCGTACGCGGATACGGTGACCTGTCAGCTCATTCCAAACTCGGCGAGTGCCCGCGACATCTCGCCTGACGGGCGCTTTGTGGTTGGAAACGCCACCACGCTCGCGGGTGGGGGCGGCTACCGCTATGACACGTTCACCGGCGCGTTCCTTCATCTTCCAAGCCCTTGTTTGGGGGCTGTTGCGGTTTCAGACAACGGGCAGGTGATTTTGGGCAGCATCAATGACCCCGAGACGGGCGGATTGGTCGCGGCCATTTGGCGTCAGTCAACCAACACGTGGCAGAGTTTGGGTTACCTGCCCACGGCAGTCTCTGGTTGTGGATCACTCAGCAGCGGGTCTGCCATCTCAGGCGACGGAACGGTGGTTGTGGGTGGAAGTTGGGTGAACGGCTGCAATGCGCGCGCCTTCCGCTGGACAGAAGCAGACGGAATGGTGGAGATGGGCCTCGTGGGCTCCGGCGGCAACTCTGCGTACTGCATGTCCGCAAGCGGCAATCTGCTTGCAGGAGTGGCGCAGGGAAGCACAAGTCCCACGCCGGCATTGTGGGCGGCATCAGGTGCGGGGCAGTTTCTTGATCAGCCGATCGGTGCCGGCTTCGGATCGGTTCGGGGCATGAACTCGCAAGGCACGATTCTTCTGGGCACCTACCAAGGAAAGGCCACGCGTTGGACTGGAAACTTCAGCCAGTCGGTGGTCGTCGGTGCAGGTAGCGCGTTGCCCGGTTGGACTGGCACAGCCAATGGAATCGCCACGAATGGCACCATTGTTGGTACGGACTCCCTAGGCCTCAACCGCCAAGCATGGCTGCAGCCTTACGGCAACGGCCCCATCGTGAATCTTGCCACGTACGTGAAGGCCAACGGGGGCACGATTCCCGGTGACAACATCTTGGAAACCGCTGTGGGAATCTCAGCGGATGGATCACGCATCATCGGCACCGGGCTCTTTACGGGCGGGTTTTTGGTCACGATTTCTGATCTGGTGAACTGCAGGGCGGATATCGCGCCAGCTGGTGGAAATGGTCTCGTGGACGGCGCCGACCTAGGAACGTTGTTGGGCGGCTGGGGCCAACCGGGAGTCAGCGATCTGAATCTGGACGGCACGACGG
>CAZXGD010000036.1:0-24096 GCA_964640485.1 uncultured Isosphaeraceae bacterium
ACCGACGAATCCAAACCGCTGCGTTCCAAGCTGCTGGCCGTGCCCGCGCTGCGCGAGCGATACATGGCGTACGTACGCCAGATCGCAGAGCAGTGGCTGGACTGGAAGAATCTCGGCCCCGTCGTGGCAGCCAATCGCGCGCTGATTCTCACCGCCGTTGAAGAAGACACACGCAAGCTCAATTCGGCCGATGACTTCAAGAAGGCCACGTCTGACAGCGGGTCGCTCAAGCAGTTTGCAGACCAGCGGCGCGCCTTTCTCATACCAGCCGTTCCAACTACAAAGCCCTAAAGCAGAAACAGAGATTCACCGTGCCAGAGTGGTTGCAAGAAGCCTTTGGATCAGAATCGCACCTGAGTGTGCTTACGTTGGTGGAGCGCCAGTTTGCAGCGCTGATCCTGGGCATTGCGGTGGCGTGGATTTACGCACTCACGCACAAGGGCTTCCGAGGCGCGGGTAACGGCCGCAGCGGCAGGTCACGCAAATCTGCACAGCCGGTCATCATGATGGCCACGCTGGTGCTGCTTACGGTGCTCATCGGCATGATCGCGTCCGTGGTGGGCGATAGCGTTGCGCGAGCGTTCGCCCTGGTGGGTGCCCTTTCAATCGTGCGTTTTCGCACCGTGGTTGAGGACACGCGCGACACCGCATTTGTGATCTTTGCGGTGGCCGTGGGTCTGGCGGTGGGAACCGGCTACATCAAGATTCCGCTCATCGGCTTGCCCTTTGTGGCCATTGCCGCGCTGGTGTTTCGCCCCGGCACCTTTGCTGCGTTCTTGGGGCCCGGCGCGGCCACCGTGGCCTCAGAACCGTGGACCGTCAAGGTGAAAATCGCCCCCGATTTCGTCTCAGAAGACGCGCTTGCACAAGCCCTTGAAAGCGGCACCCGCACGGTGGAACTCACCGAACTTGCCGCGCTACGTGTGGGAGAAGTGGTGGAGCGCATCTACTCCGTTCGAGTGACAGACTCCGCAGGAGTACCGCAACTGGCCAACGCCATCGGCGGCGTTGCGGGTGTCATCGGCGTGGAAGTGAAGCGCGCCTAAACCAAGCCTGCGCGCGGTGCGTGAGCGATGCGTTCGTCGCTTCCAGAAGCTGCGTCCCCCAAGAACCCCGTTGACCGCATGTAATCATTGGCAAACATTCCCGTGGGATCCAGTTGCCTGCGCAGTTGGTGAAACTGCTGCCATCGGGGATACACGCTGGCCCAGTACGCGGGATCAGCGTGCACCGTCTTGCCCCAGTGCGGCCGGTAGTTGAACGGTGCGAGCACGTTGTGCATGCGCTCCACGTACTTGACGGCGGGCATGGAATGAAAGCTCTCAATCCAGCAGGCCGGGCCGCCGAAGGACCCACTGAGCCAGAAGGGCTCCTCACTCTGAGTGCGCACGCGCATGCCCAGCACCGGGAACTTGTTGTGATCCACAAAGCTCTGACGAACCGCGCGCAATGCGTCGCATGCGTGCGCCATAGGCACAGCCATGTCCATGTCCGTCACCGGCATCCGTGAAGGTTTGTAATTCTGATAGGCCAGCACATAGTCGCTGCGTCCTTCGCGCTCGGGATACCACGTGCCCACCCATCCGTTCACCACGCGCTTGTGCAGGGGGCGCCAGAGGCCGCGATAAAACTTGCGAAGTGCGCGTTCAAGCACCCAGCGATTGGCCCCGTTGGCGCCGGGGGCTTTTCCCGGCTTGATTTGGCGATTTGGCACCGTTCCTTCGACGCGCCGGCAGGTCATCACCTCAACGCGTTCGGCCAGCGGATACCAGTTGATGTCGCAGTATTCGTTCTCTTGCTGCAATTGGTTGAACTGCTCCAACATCTGGTCAAAGCTCATCACGCGCACTTCAGACCGCAGGCAGAAGGCCTTCACACATCTGAGCGTCACTTCTGAAATCACACCCATCAGCCCCAGTGAAAGTGCTGCGCCACAAAAGCGTTCGTCAGAACGGTGAAGTTGGATGGCGTTGCCATCAGCCGTCACCATACGCAAGCGCTCCACCGCGCTGGAGACGCTTCCGTGGTGTGCAGAGCCCCCATGCGTGCCGGTGGAAATCACGCCGGCGATCGTCTGCTTGGTGATTGCCCCCAATGCCGGAAGAGCCAACCCGTGTTCGGCAAGCGCATCATTCAAATCGCAGAGCCTCGTTCCGGGCTGCACGGTGGCCAGCATTCCGTCAACGGACACCAGGCCGCGCATTCGCTGCGGCGAAAGGCACACGGCCTTGGTTGCAGGCAAGGGCACCATGGAATGGATTGACCCCACCGCGCGCACACCCAAGCCGCGTGCGGCCGCGCTGTTCACGATCTGCTGGATGTCTGCTTCGCACTCAGGAAAGAACGTGCTTTGCGGAGTGAATGCGTAGTTGCACTCTTCATGTTGAAAGGAACGGCGCTTCTTGAGTAGCCCCCGCTGCTGAGCCCACTCTTGCGTTTGCAGCATTCCCGCGCTCAAGTTCACCTGTGGCTGGTACCCCAACAGCGTGCAGAGTTTTGTGGACGGAAACTTGGGCTTGCCAGCCACGCCGCTGGTGCAAAACTCCAGCAATCGAAGGCGATTCGGGCTCACGTTGGCCATGAGCCCCAGCGGGGCCACACGTTCAATCGCTCCGCCCCCGTTCAACACGGCCTTCACCACCGGGCGCGGAATGCCGCGAAGCCGTTTGCACAGCATTCGGCTGTAGTAGCCCAGAAACTCGCGCGTGGGGAGCGAGCGGTGGCCCAAGTTAAAGGTCTGGCCCGCAGCCGCCGGATGCGTGGTGGCCAGCAGAATGGCTTGCACCACATCGTCTGCGTGCACCACATCAATGTGCCCTTGACCACTACCGGTCATCATGGGCAACCCCTTGCGAATGAGCTTCAGTGGCATCTTGGTCCACGCGTCAATGCCTGGGCCGTAGACGCACGTGGGGCGCACCACAACGATCTCCATGGCGTGCGTGCGCGCAAACTTGGCGAGCTCAAGCTCAGCGCGCAATTTGGTGCGGCTGTACTGGTCCATCCGCCAGTTCTCCACCAGCGGCAGGTCTTCTGTAAACACTCCGCTGCGGCCCTTGTTGCCCAGGTACACCGCGATGGTGCTCAGGTGCACAAAGCGCTTGCACCCCGCACTCGCGCCGCACTCGGCAAGCCGCATGGTTCCCTCGACGTTGGTCTTCTGCGCTGAACTCAGTTCACGCACAACGCTGGCGGCGCTGTGGATCACAGCGGTGCAGCCCTCGACTAACGCCGTGAGCGATGCCTGGTCGTCCAAGCTGCCAAGCACCACCTGCGCGCCCATGGCCTCCGCCGCTTCCAGCGACTTGCCCCGGCTCCGAAAGAGCGCGCGCACCTGAAACTGCTCCAGCAGCGCCGGAAGCAGAGTTCTTCCGATGCCTCCGCTTGCTCCCGTCAGCGCCACAATTGGCTTGGACTGTTGCATGAATGGCCGCACACTACAAAACTTGCGCCGCGTGTGCACCCCCACCCGTTGCGTACCCTGCGCCAATGCCCAAGGTTGACCTCAAGCCATTCCTGATCGACGGCCAACGGCCCGTGCGGCTTAAGGACTATGACCCGGATGAAAGCTGCGGATTCTCCAAGTCTGAAGGGGAGGAGGCGCTCGCCCACAACCTGGCCACCTTTGATGAGTTGCACCAGAAACTCTGGGCCAACCGCACTTCGGCGCTTCTGATTGTGCTGCAAGGCATCGACACTGCGGGCAAGGATGGCACGATCCGCAAGGTGATCACGGCGTTCAACCCGCAGGGTGTTTCGGTCTACCCCTTTAAGAAGCCCTCGTCAGAGGAAGCGCTGCACGACTACCTGTGGCGCATTCACAAGTGTTGCCCCGCACGCGGCGAGATCGCGGTCTTTAATCGCAGCCACTATGAAGACGTGCTTGTGACGCGAGTTCACGGTTTGGTCTCCAACGCTGAATGCCAAGAGCGATATGAACAAATCCGCAACTTTGAGCAGATGCTTGTGCGCGAGGGCACCGTGATTCTGAAGTTCTTTCTGCTGGTGAGCAAGCAAGAGCAACTTGAACGCTTGCGATCGCGCATGGATGACCCGGCCAAGCAATGGAAGTTCAGCAGTGCCGACGTGAAAGAGCGCGGGTACTGGCACAAGTACATGGAGGCGTTTGAAGAAATGCTCTCCAACACCGGCGCGGAGGGGGCGCCCTGGATCGTGGTGCCCAGCAACCGAAAGTGGTTCCGCAATCTCGTGGTGAGCCAAACCATCATGCGCGCGCTTCAAGACTTAAAGCTGGACTGGCCCAAGCCGCAGGTGGATCTGTCGCGCGTGATGTTGGAGTAGTGGCGCTGGTAGTGGCTAGTCATCCACCCAGCGAACGTCCACCACCACGTCGCGCCCCATCTTGAGCTCAGTGCGAAGCATTTCTGCAAAGCGCCTCTCAAAGAACTCGCGGGCGCTCTGCTCGGCGCGCGTGCGCACGCTTGGACTACCCATGGCCTCCAGCATCGCCGGGCGCAAGTACTTGGTGAGCCGTTCTCTGTCCGGGCCCGCAAACATGCGCGTCACGCGGTTAAGCCCGCTGTTTCGCTCGGTGAATTCAATGGTGTCGGGGGCGATCACCAGCATGTCAGTGTCCAGTCGGGGCCGCGGCGCGATGATGAGAATGCGCGCTGGTTCACCATCGCCGCCGGGCACCAGCACCACGTCTCGATCGCTCATGCGATCAATGGGCACCACAAACTGTGCGCGGCAATTGCGCGCCAAGGCGCTGCTGTAGGTGGTGCCATACCACGCACTCTCTTCAAGCGGTACGGTGATGTCGGCGGTGTGGGAATACACCACCAACTTGGGCTCCTTGTCCTCGCCACGCAGCACCACCAACGGCGACACCGTGATTGTGGGCTTCAGAATGTCGCTCATGCGCTCGGCTGCGGCGGCCAGCCCGCGCCCCGCGCCCTCGGCGATGCTCGCTGGCGTGCAGCGGTTCAACAGACTCACAGCGAACCACGCCAGCGCCAAAACTGCCGCCAACGTCATCGCCCAAGCCACCACACCCGGCCAGCGGGAGCGGTGGACGATGGGCGGTGCCTGGGTCATGGAATGGGCTTGCTCAACTCTTCGGCCAAGATGGCGGACATCACCGCCCGGTCTTCATCGGTCCAACGCTTCTGTTGCATGTAGCCGCTGGCCTTGGCGCTGGCCTGCTGAAAAGCCGCTTCGGCCTCTCGATATTCCTTGAAGGTGCTCTCCTTGGGCGGTGACTGGCCCTTGAGCTCCTTGGCCTTGGCGGCCAGCTTTACAAACGCCTCGCGATTGGCCTTCACCAGGTCAAGGAACCCGCCGTACTTGCTCACATCGGGCGCCTTGGGGGCCTTCGGCGGAGCCTTTGGGGGGTCCTGGGCCGCGGAAATCTGCACATCGTCGGAGTTTTGGTGTGCTACCGGACTAGTTTGCGCTACAGCGGCGGAGGCAATGCCGTACATGACTGCGGATACCGATAGTGCAAGGATGCGTGCCATGACCCCAATGGTACCCCGCATGGACGCGCGTTCTAGTGGCAAACTCCCCCTGCCCGGCTACGCTTCAGGGCGCTGATCTTGGCCCCGCGCTGTCTGGAGAATTGACATGGCTCACTCCCACCCATCCCACATGCAGCATTCCACGGCACCCCGCCGACGAGGGTTCACCGTCACTGAGCTACTGGTGGTCATCGCCATTATCGCCCTGCTCATCGGTTTGCTCTTCCCCGTCTTTTCACGCGTTCGGGCTGCTGCACGCACCACCAAGTGTCTCACCAATCAGCGGCAGATCACTCTGGCCAACGCCTCGTATGCCATGAGCAACAAGGGCAAGTATGTGAGCCCACGTACTGACAATGGCGGACAGCTCTACCCGAGCAACATTTTGTGCTCCACCTTCAACAATCCTCAGTGGCATTGCTGGGTGCGTGCGCAGAACCCAAATGTCACCGGCACCTTTGAATTGCCGGCAGCGCTGGAGAAGGGCGCGCTCTTTCCGTACATCGGCAACATTCAAACGTACGTCTCGCCGGACGAGCCCACCAATCCGTACTCCACCGTGGCCAGCAGCAGCAGCACTCGCATTCGCAGTTACAGCTTTAACGCGCTGCTCGGAGTGTCGCGCCCAGATGAACTGCCTTCGTACGACAACATCTTCACCGCCGTGGGCGTGCCGCTGGCCCGATACAACACCACCAGCATTGGCCAGGTGCCACAGCCTTCGCGCACGTTGAGCACCATCGTGGAGGATGACAACATCGCATGGAACAATCAGGGGTGGATCATTGAGCCCACGGTGGCCCGATGGATTGACTGGCCCGCGTATTGGCGGCCCGATGCCATCACCCTGTCCTATGTGGACGGAAGCGTTGAGTCCTACAACCTAAAGAACAAGACCAACCTGCCTGTGCTTTGGGAAACCCCGCCGTATCACAACCAATTACAGCCCGCGGACCCCGTAGCGGGGTTTGCCACGGACTGGAAGTACTTCCGAGACCGCCTGCTGCCCGGTGTGATCCCCAACAGCACCTATGAGTTCGAGAATTAACGGCTGGGCACGCTAGACTGCCCCACCCCGCACGGGGCGTAGCTCAGCTTGGTAGAGCGCCTGCTTTGGGAGCAGGAAGTCGTCGGTTCGAATCCGGCCGCCCCGATTGGTTGTGTGTGATGTTGTTGGTCGCTCATTGGCTTTGATGCCAATAGTGATACCAAGTCGTCATCCGCGCCACGAAACCAAGACCTCCTCTCGGACTACGGTTGCGGCTTGCGCATCCGCGGGTTGCCTTCGGGACCGTACTTGGTGGGCTCGGGCTCTACACCCTTCGCAGGCTCCTTCGCACCAACCCCAAAGGGAGCCGCCGAGCCCTGCACGACGCCCCCGGGCCACGATGGATTTCGTTCCATGGCGGTCCAACGGCCTTCTGCCGAGGGCATGCCCAGCAGAACGGTGGCTCGCGTCATGTGCGCGCGAAGCGAGTCGGGATCGGGCGAAGGGGGCAGGGCGTCAACGGCGGCAGCAATCGCAGTCTGCAATTGACTCGCCGCTTCGCCAAGGCCATCCCGGTAGACCAAGCGCGTCTTTGGCTTGCGATCTTCCGCTTCTTGCCAGTGGGCCTGAAGGTAGTCAATGAACAACTCTGTGGCCTTCTTGGAGCTAGCTTCGGCAGCCCGAAGCAGTTCGTCCAACACCCGAGCTTCCGACTCTGAGAGCCCTGTCTTCGAGATGAAGGCCAACTCGCATGCCACGCGATAGATGGGGTCGGCATTCGGATGCATGGCGCATAGTTGCTCCGCCTTCCATCGTTCGCCGCCCTCACTTGCACTCGCGGTCAAATCTCGGATTGCAACGATCCGCACGTCAACGATTCGCCGTACCGCGCGCTCCACTGCGGTCTTGTTGGAAGATCCGGCGCCGCGGCTCCGGTAGTGCCGCTCGTACGCTTCAAAGGCCTCTACCAGCGCGGGCATCGCGTCCCTTCGATAGGCCTCCAACGCAGACACAAACTCCGCGCTGGTTCCCTTGAGATCACTATTCTCGTACACCGACTCGACATCCACGCTGAAAAGGTGAGGCACGGGCACGGGCCCCCAACCCAGTTTCTCCCCCAGCAGGGTGCGGTGGAATTTGGCAGCGACAATGGCGGTTCGCTCGGGCGAGAGGCGGTCGGACTGCCCCGACGACATGGCTGCTGCTTCCAGCGCGCTGGTCCATTCGGACACTTGCATGCCGGCTCCTGTCCTGCAATCGCGTATCGCCAGCGCAAGAAGTTCCATCCGCATGGGAAGCGTCTCTTGCGACCTCCTAGCCTCCGGATCCGCGGCAATGGCGCTGTTCAACTCGTCGTATCTGGGCTGAATGGCCTGCCGCCGCTTCGTCAGGATCCGATCCTTGCACGCAGCACAAAGACTCGTCACGCGATCAACGACGTCGGGGTCCTGAAGATTCAGACCGGCCTCCCGAACAAATGCGAGCCACAAATCGACCTCTGGCAGGGGAGACAGAGGCAGGCCAATGGTCATCACGCCGGATGGAACCTTCAGCCCATCTGGAGTGGTGAGCCATGCAGCGTCCTGAGGCCGGGGCGCGGTGCCCGCAGAGAAGGGCGTGCCCGCGGCCAAGAGCGATGCGATCAACAGGTGCTTAAACGGCATGGCTTTGGCTGGACGCTGGTCCGTTCCCAAGAACGCTGTCCGGTCCACGTTGGTTCGAATCCGGCCGCCCCGATTGACTGTGCGTGACTCTGCTGCCCACGCGAGGTTGTGGCGGGTTCAACACTACCGAACTCCGGCGTTCCACTCCTCGCGTTCCTTCCTTAGCGCGACGATGTGCGCTTTCACCGAATCGCGTTCATTGTCAATCTGCCTCATGTCCGTTGATTCCATTGGTAGTCCCGGCGTGGTTTGCCTCGACTTGGCGTGGCTGCGCCGGTAGCGGTCGTAGGATTCGTCAAGTGTCCTAAGTCGACGCTGCTTGGACTCAATCGCGGCGTCAACCCGTGCAAGTTCTCCTTCCAGCATCTTTTTTGCCTGGAGTGAAAGCGCTGCCCCGCGCTCTTTCCTGTCCGAGTATTTCGCAAGCTGGTCGCGCAACCCGCCCAGACGACTGATCGCTTTGGCGGGCTGCTTCTTCGACTTCAAGCCTGCCTCCACGTCATTCAAAAGGCGATCGAGCGCCACAGGCACGCCCTGATCCAGAGTTGTTCGCTGGCCCACCGAGATCACCTCGTCGGAAATCACATCCAGCACAACTCCTGTCGTCCCTTCCGCGCCCACAGACAGCCAGTCGACAGCAATCCTCAGGGGGTATTGCTGATTGGGCTGCCAATGAGAAATGAAGTAGTAGTGGTCGGAGCCTTGACCCTCCAGCGAGAGAAGGCGAGCGTGCAGCGTGACATTGGTCAGAGGGGCCGAGTGCGAGTGCGAAATCTCCACGAACTCACAATCGAGGTTTGACCGGGTGGACACGGTGGCCACTGGCTTTTCCGACACCTGGCCCATGGATACTTTCCGCAGCAGCGGCTTGAGTTGCCCAAAGGCCGAACGACACTTCTTGTCGAGGTCCGCTTGCCACTCGGCGATCTGCTTTGTGCGGGCCAGTTGGTAGTACCGCGCGATGATCCCCTCTAGGTCGTTGTCTGCCAGTGGAGCCATCTTGCCCATCGAGGATTCCAGCTTGGGTGCGAGTTTCGTCCGCGATGAAATGAAGAACGCGCGCACGTCCGCCCATGCTCTGGCGAGCTTTGTGTCGCTGTCAAACGATCCTTCTCCTCTGCTTTCAAGAGCCGATAGGTCCGTCAGCCACTCCGCGGCGCTTTTTCGCCCGGGCGTCAGATCGTTCAGCATCGAGATGTATGGTGCGAATCGATGAAGCTGTTCTCGCAGGCGCTCGTCCGAGTCTTGGGGCGGAGGAGCGCGCCACGCCCCAAGTACCGCAACGCACATGGCAAGAGTGGCAGCGCCAAGTATGGTCAGGAATCTCGTTGGGTGTGTTCTGTCCCGGTGCAGCATCGGGGGAACATTACTCTGTCCGGCCATCCATATGAAATGCCGTCCAGAGTCATCGGGCTGGCTGGTGGGGTACTTCCCGGCGGCGTTCAACCCCGAGCAGCACGAGCGCGGCAACGAAGGTTGGCGCCACTGCGGACTGGCTCATTGGATTCACGGTCTTGTTCACGTGGGTTCCTGCTTCAAGCTTCCCAGTGACCCCATCGCGGAGATCATACGGACTATCCGCACACCCACGCGCGAATCTCTATCCGCCGTACACCTTCGACTGACATCGCTTCAATGAGCCAGGCCTGCAATTGCTAAAGCGCACGCTAATCCTCGCGTTGGCGGCAGCGGCGTTGACTGCGCTCGCTCTGCTGTGCGTGCTTACTCTGGATGGCCTGTCATTCTGGGCGGGCACGCGCGAAACGCTATCAATGATCGAGGTGGACTTTGACGAACGCGACCGCGAGTGGTGGCTCAACGAAATCGGACCACTGCCAACAAATCCAAACAAGTTAGATCGCCCCCCATCTCCGATTCCAGGACGAGCCTCGCGCACAAGCTGGAATCCGAATGATGGCGTTGATGGCGTGGCCGGCGGCGATGTCGCCGCTCCCTCGCGGGAGGCCGGCCCAATCGCGTTTGAGATCCTTACGAATGGCCACTTCTTGAGTGGCCGGGCGATCGTCGCCGGCAACCTTTGCGCCTATCGGTTGGTGGGAGCATTTCCCTTTGGCGTGAGAGAAGCATGGAAACAGGTTCCGTGTGGTGAGAATCCGGGAAACCCATTAGAGGCTCCGGGCTGGAACGCACGACACATTCCGGGGAACCTCTTAACCACGACGGCTGTCTGCTTCACATTTCTGACGGGGCCCTTGGTGGCGTGCTATCTGTTGTTGAGATTGTTCACCAGGAAGAACGCTGGCGCTCCGGCGCAGCGTGACAGATGTGCGCCGAACAACCCCACCCCTCTCACCGATTCGGCTGCGGCGTCGTCCGCAGATACGGCTTCAACTCCGTGAACCCCTTCGGAAAGAGCTTCTTGGCTTCGTCATTGGTGATGGACGGAAGCACGATGCAATCTTGCCCGTCCTGCCAATTCACCGGCGTGGCCACCTTGTAATCCGCCGCCAACTGCAGTGAATCAATCACACGCAAGATCTCATTGAAGTTGCGCCCCGTGCTGGCCGGATAGGTGATGATGAGCTTGACCTTCTTGTCCGGGCCAATGATGAACACGCTGCGAACAGTCAGTGTGTCGCTTGCGTTGGGGTGAATCATGCCGTACAGGCTGGACACCTTCTTATCAGCGTCCGCGAGCAACGGAAAGTTCAGACGCACACCCTGTGTTTCATGAATGTCGTTGGACCACTGCTCGTGGCTGCTCAGTGGGTCCACCGAAAGCCCCACTACCTTTACGCGGCGGGAATCAAACTCCTTCTTAAGCTTGGCTACCGCGCCCAGCTCTGTGGTGCACACCGGCGTGAAATTCTTGGGGTGTGAAAACAACACCGCCCAACCGCTGCCGATCCACTCATGAAAGCTGATCTTGCCTTCCGTTGAATCCTGCACAAAGTCAGGTGCGATGTCTCCAAGTTGTACCGACATGAGAGATCCTCCAACGACTACAAAGAACTACTCAACCACCCGCCTGAAAACAGCATAAACGAATTGCTGCTGTTTACCCCAGGGCGTGTTGTGTGACTCTTCCACCGAATTCAATAGCGCAAACGCTGGGGCGAACTCCAGCGCTAGGTCCGCCGCGCTGTATCGGCACACCGGTAGACCGCTGCATCGTTCAGGACCGTCCGGCGCAAAAGTAGCCACGATGGCGTGCCCTCCTGCGCGCACCGCTCGGGCGGCGGCGCGCATGTATTGCGCACGCTCTTGTGGTTGAGTTAAAAAATGAAAGACCGCTCGGTCATGCCAAAGGTCGTGCACGCCAAGGTCGACCGACTCAAGAACATCCGCAACAATGAATCTCACGCCGGCAGCGGCATCACCCAATCGCTTTTTGCATCGCTCCAATGCCTGCGCAGAGATGTCCACCACGGTTACCCCGGGCACCCCCCGCGCCACCAGCGCCGCCGCCAGCGCCGACTGCCCACCGCCGATGTCAACCACGCTGGCGGGTGAGGGCCGTAGCGCGTCAATCAGTTTCAGCGCCGCTGCAGGCTGCTCCTGAAACCAACTGAGTTCTGCGTCCCCCTTGCTGGAATACACCTCATCCCAGTGCTTACGGCGGTCCATGGCGTGCCCTCTGTTTCTGCGCCCTGCAAAGTGGGGCGCACCCCCAATGTAGAGTGTGCACCATGCGCCCCACCCCAATTCTTGCATCTGCATGTGCTGCATTCGCCACCCTTGCGGTCACCACTATCGCGTGCGCCCAGAAGTCCACGCCGGCTCTGCCCGTGCTTCAGGCTTCGCCCGCCGCGCCCGCCGCACCCGCCGCGCCTGCCAAGGCCGCCGCGGACTCCATTGACCCCAAGGCCAAGACCATCTACGACGGCGCGGTGAGCGCTGCCAAAAAGATGAAGTCCTTTGGTTACACCTGTGAAATGACCGTCAAGCCCGGCATGGCAGAGGGCAACCCATACGTGCTCACCCAGCCCGCGCGTGTGCTGCTTGAGTTTGGCTCTGACGACATGACGCCGCTCAACCGCTTTCGCATCGAGAGCCTGAAGGATGGCAAGCCCACACAGGTGATCACCTTTGACGGCACTAAAACGGTGATGATGGACGTGGCCACCAAGAGCTACACCGAAGGGGACACCAATTGGTTCCGGTTGGTCGGCCCGCTGGGCGCGGCACTGCCACAATGGTGCGGCAGTCATCGCATGGGCTCAGGCCCGGATGACATGCAGCCCAAGCTGGTTTCTGCAACCGTTACCGGTGAAGAAACCATCGACGGAACACCCTGTGACGTCGTGCTGGCCGTCCGTGAACTGGTCGTTCCTGGCGACGACTCTGAAGTTGATTCCACACCACAAAAGGTTCGCTTTGAGGAGACGCTCGCCATCGCCCGCACCGATGGAATCCCGCGCAGGATTGCGCAGCTCACCAAAATGGTGGGGCCCGGCGGAATGGAAGCGGCTGATCCCACCATGACCTTCACCGCGGTGAAGGCAGATCCCACGCTGGAGCCCGCGCAGTTTGCGGCGGTGATCCCGGAGGGGTTTGCCAAGAAGGAATTGCCCAAGGAAGAGGAGCACGAAGCCCCGCGCTTGGCGGTGAAGGTTGGCGATGCCGCCCCTGACTTCAAGCTCATGGACTTGCAAGGCAAAGAGGTGACGTTGGCGTCGCTCTCTGGCAAGGTCTTCTTGTTGGACTTCTGGGCCACCTGGTGCGGACCCTGCGTGGCGGCCATGCCCATCATGCAGAAGATCTCAGAGGAGTACAAGGACAAGGGCGCGCTGGTGATTGGCGTGAACACTTGGGAGCGCAAAGAAGGCGCGGCCAAGAAGTTCATGGAAGCCAAGAAGTACACCTACAACTGCCTGCTGGGTGGCGACGAGTTGGCCAAGACCTGTGGAGTTCCCGGCATTCCAACGCTCATCATCGTGGGCAAGGATGGCAAGGTGGTGATGGCTGAAGTGGGCTCGCCCCAGGATGGCGGCAAGGCACTTCGCGCCGCCATTGATGCAGCTCTGGCCGCCAAGGGCTAAACGAGAGCACTACTTACACCAACGCACAAACTCCGCAACGGGCTTGCGAGTGGCAGTGGGCCACTCCCCCAGCGGCCAACCCAGCATAAAGAAGCCCAGCAGAACGCTGGGCTTTTCTACGCCGATCAACTCTTGAACTTTGGTGTGCATGAGCGCGCCGCCCGTTGACCACATTCCGCCCAACCCCAACGCGCACGCGGTGAGGTGCAAGTTTTGCACCGCGCACGCCACCGCACAGATTTCCTCAGACTCGGGGAATGCTCGCGTGCCATCGGGCTTTTGCCCCGGCTGCATCAGGATGGCTATCCACACAGGCACCCCCCAAACACGATCCCGCGCGGCGGCAAATGCCTCCTCCGTGTAGTTGCCCTGCGCCCTTGAATCCGCGCTGTATCCCGCTGAAATGGCATCGCCCAGCGCGCGCCGACCTTCACCGGTGAAGACCACAAAGCGCCAGGGTTCAGTTCGGCCGTGGCTGGGAGCCCAACGCGCGGCTTCAAGCACGGTCTCCACGAGTGACTCATCCACGGCATCGGGCTTCAAGCTCTTGGGCTTGATGGTGCGCCTGCCTCGGATGGCGGCAAGAAGATTCGTGGCGTCTGCGGTCATGTGCTTGCGATCCTTTCAATGTGCTCCGCTGCGATAGCGGCGCCGTCTTCACCGGACATCATCTGCGCCAGTTGCAGCGCTTTGGCGGCCGCTTCGGGGCGCGTAAGTATCTGATTCAACACCCGGGCCAGTCGGGGCGCGTTCACTTTGCTTCGGTGGAGTGTCTCAGAAACTCCTAGCCTTCTCAGGCGAGCCGCGTTGTCCCATTGGTCGTGTGCGTGGGGAATGACCACCGTGGGGCGCCCCGCGCGCAGCGCCTGGCCCGTACTGCCGATGCCACCGTGGTGCACATTGAGCGCACACTTGGGCATCACCGCCGAAAACGGGGCGTATGAGAACGCCCGCACGCCCTGAGGCAGTTCGCGGGGCGCGGGGCACCCCGGGCCCACAAGCAGCAATCCGCGACGGCCGAGCATGTGGCACGCGCGTGCGGCGTGATCATAAAAATCTCCGGCCACATGCACCGCTGCAGTGCCAAGGCAGAAGAGGATCGGCGGCTCTCCATTGTTCAGAAACTCCTCAATCTCTGCGCTGGGGGCTTCAACTTGGCCGTGCCGATCGTGCCAGGGAAAGCCGCAAATCACGCCCGTGGCGGGGTCGTCGGGCAACGCACCGCGCAGCGCGGGCGACCACATGGCGAGATTCAGCGCACCTCCACGCATGCAGTTGATGAGAATGTTCCGTTGCTTGGAGAGCCCAAGTTCGCGCCGCAGTCCGGCAAGCGGAGGATCAAAGATCCGCCCCATGATGGGAAGCATCACCGCTCGAAGCAAGCGCCCAACCCACGCCGGCGGATTCTCCGGCTGCCACCCCGCGCCGATGATGGGTTCGTGCCGCGAGACCCAGTTGAGCGGCGAAAGCACCGTGTGTGCACAGGGAATGCGCAATTGTTGGCACGCCCATCCTGCGCCCGGGCAGATGATGTGCTGCACCACCGCGTCGGGTCGCTGCGCCGTACGGGCAATCTGGTGAATGCGCTCGAATGCCGCGCGCGATGTGGGCACGAGCAGTGCGTTCAACACCACCTTCATGCCCTTTCTGGGATGCATGATGTCGGGGTAGTCAACGCCCACGCGCTTCAGGTCCATGTATTCGCCAAGCGCCATAAAGTTGATCCCCGCCTCTTGCACCTGGTGTTGGTAGTAGGGGTTGACCAAAAAATCCACGGTGTGGCCCCGCTCCATGAGCGCGCGGCCCATGGCGATGAACGGGTTGATGTCTCCATGCGACCCCGCAGAAACGATGAGCACGCGTTTGGGTGATGTGGGTGGCGGCCTAGACACTGCCTTCAAAGTACGCTGTCACACTCTATGACCGCCATCGCCAAACCAGCTCTTGACCAACTCTTTCACAATGCGCGAACGTACAACGCATGGACCAACAAGCCCGTGGCCGATGACACGCTGCGCGACCTGCACAACTTGCTGCGCTGGGCTCCCACGAGTGCCAATTGTTCTCCGCTGCGAGTGGTGTTTGTAAAGTCCCCGGCCGCCAAAGAGAAACTCTTGGCCTGCATGGCTCCAGCAAACGTTGAAAAGACCAAGGCCGCTCCGGTGACTGCCATCCTGGGAATGGACATGGAGTTCTATGAGCGATTGCCCAAACTCTTTCCTCATGCCGACGCCCGCAGTTGGTTTAAGGGCAACGAGCAACTCATCAAAGACAGCGCCTTCCGAAACTCGAGCCTTCAAGGGGGCTACTTCATTCTGGCCGCGCGCGCACTGGGTTTGGACTGCGGGCCCATGTCTGGCTTTGACAACGCCGCGATGGATAAGGCGTTCTTTGCTGGCACCCCGGTCAAGTCAAACTTCGTGTGCAACCTTGGCTATGGTGACGCCAGCACATTGTTCCCGCGTTCGCCTCGGCTTGAGTTTGAAGAAGCGTGCACCATTGTGTAACCCCACTCCACGCCACTAACTTCAAACATTCACCTCACACTCAAGGAAGTGTCCCCCATGATTCGCTCCATCGCTCTCACCTGCATTCTTAGCACCGTCGCGCTCGCACCCATGGCGTGCAGCACCACACCTGAAACCGCGGCCGAACGCAAGGCGCTTGGCTCACAAGTTGATGCCGCCATCACGCTGGCCAAAAGCTCCAGTCCGCGCATCGCAGCGCACTTTAAGGACGCCTACGCCTATGCGGTGCTCCCCAGCGTGGGCAAGGGCGCCATTGGCGTGGGTGGCTCATACGGCAAGGGCCAGGTCTTTCAGGGCGGCTCCCTGGTTGGCTACTGCGACATGTCGCAGGGTTCCATCGGGCTTCAATTGGGTGGGCAAGCTTTTAGCGAGTTCATCTTCTTTCAGAACAAGGCGGCCTTCCAGAAGTTGCTGAACGGCCAGTTTGCCTTCGCTGCCAATGCAAGCGCGGTGGCCGCAGAGGCCGGTGCCGCTGCCGCCAACGATTACACCGACGGTGTGGCCGTGTTTCTCACCCAAGAGAAGGGGCTCATGTTCGAAGCCGCCATCGGTGGTCAGCAGTTCAACTACCGGCCACTCTCCACGGTGGACACCAGCAAGTAACGGTTCATGTTCACTCGAACTGCGGTCTTGAACATCGTCGGGCTCTCGCCCGGGATTTTTGCACGCGACCGCGCCCCCAGACTCCGCGACTTTGCGCGGCAGTGCGGTGGCGTTCGCACCATGACTCCCGATACACCAGCGGTCACCTGCACCGTGCAGTCAAGCATGCTGACGGGCACGCGCCCCAGTAAGCACGGCATCGTGGCCAACGGCTGGTTTGACCGCGACTATCAAGAGGTTGTCTTTTGGAAGCAATCCAACCACCTGGTGCAAGCGCCCAAGGTGTGGGACCACCTGCGGGCGGTGGCTCAGAGCCGGGGAGCGCCGTTTACCGTTGCCAACAGCTTCTGGTGGTTCAACATGTACAGCAGCGTGGACGCAAGCATCACGCCGCGTCCGCAGTACCGCGCTGATGGACGTAAGGTTCCGGACTGCTACACGCACCCCCCTGAATTGCGAGATCATCTGCAACAATCGTTGGGGAACTTTCCCCTCTTTGATTTCTGGGGGCCGCGCAGTTCCATTCGATCGACTGACTGGATCGCGCAGGCCGCGCTTGAGGTGGAGCGCAGGATGAGCCCCACCCTGCACCTGATCTACCTGCCCCACTTGGACTACTGCCTGCAGCGATTGGGGCCCAACAGCCCCGCGATAGATCCAGAGATTCGTGAGCTTGACCGCGTCTTCGATGTGCTGCACAGACAGTTGGCGGAGCGCGGCGTGCGGGTGATGGTGGTTAGTGAATACGGCATCACCGCCGTGGATGATGCGGTGTGGCTCAATCGAACGCTTCGCAGCGCGGGCTTGTTAAGCGTTCGTGTTGAAAACGGCCGCGAACACCTTGATGCCGGCGCCAGCGAAGCGTTCGCGGTAGTGGATCACCAGGTTGCGCACGTGTACGTACGCAACGCCAGCCGAGTTGATCAGGTGCGCACGCTGCTCGAAAAGACTCCCGGCGTGGAACAGGTGCTGCATGGTGCGACGCGCGCTCATGCTGGGCTTGATCATCCGCGTTCCGGTGAATTGGTATGCATTGCGGCGCCACGCTTCTGGTTTGCGTACGGTTGGTGGCTGCACGACGAGCGGGCTCCGGACTACGCGCGCACCGTGGACATTCATCGCAAGCCTGGCTACGACCCGTTGGAGTTGCTCATGGATCCCAACCAGCCCGCGCCGCAGCTTGCCGCACATGCCCGATTGGCCTTGCGCAAGGTGGGCTTTAGGACCTTGCTCACCACAGTGCCGCTGGACACGCGCCTCATTCGGGGAAGCCACGGCCGCATCGAGAGCTCCGCCGCCGACATGCCGGTTGTGATCGCAGATCAAGGGCTGTTACCTGATCGCCAACTTGTGAACACCGACGTGCACGATGTGATTGTGAGCGCAGTGACTGGCCTACGATGAGCGCGTGCGTTTTCTTTGGATAGCCGTCGCGCTGCTCATTCTTGCCGCCGGAGCGGCGGTCGTGTGGCCCACCCGCCAGGAATCCGCGAACAACGCAGATGTCGCGGCAGCGACGGTGGCGCCACCGGTGCAGCCAACGGTGGTGACGACGATCGGTCCCCCCGGGCCGGCTGCGCCCGGTTCTGCCCCCGGCATCGTTGAACGCATTGATGATCGCACACTGCGCATTGATGGACAGTTCACCGTGCGCGGAAGCGGTTCTCGCAATGATCCCTACCGCATCACGTGGGAACTTCTGGGCAGCGCGCGCGCCACCATTGACGCACAAAAGGAGCGCTTTGATCTGCCCGGGCGGCTCATTCCACTTCAGGGTGCGTGGGTGGAAATCAGCGGCTACTGGGCGCCGCCGCTTCAGCGATTTGAAACCAAGGAAGTCATGCTCATGATGAATCGCTGGGATGGCTGCTGCTTGGGTCTGCCGCCAACTCCCTTCGATTCAATCGACGTGACGCTGGTGACACCGTTGACTATTCAGGGCCAGCACTTGTTTCGCTTTGGAACGCTGCGCGGCCGACTGCGCATTGAGCCATTCTCTGCCGCGGGATTCCTACTGGGTCTCTACCAGTTAGAGGAAGCGGTCATGGAGTCCACCTGAAGCATGCGCATCGGCCCGCTCACACTGCACACTCCGCTGCTTCTGGCACCGATCGCCGGGCATTGTGATTTGGCGTTTCGAATTCTTTGCCGTGAGCTTGGCGGCGTGGGGCTTGCCAGCACCGACCTGTTGAATTGCCGGGCACTGCTGCGCGGAAGCCCCAAAAGCGTGGAACTTGCCGCCACCAATCAGCATGACCAACCGTGCGGCATGCAGTTGTACGGCAACTGGGATGACCCATTGGTCGACGCCGCCCGATGGGCCGTTGACCATGGCGCGCAACTCATTGACATCAACATGGGCTGCCCTGTGGACAAAGTTGCCAAGAAAAACGGGGGTTCGCTGCTTCTGTGCGACTCCACCGCAACGGTGGCTCTGGCCGAGCGCATTGTGAATGCGGTGCGCGTGCACAGCGGCGGCCGCGTGCCCGTCACTGCCAAGGTGCGCCTAGGCTGGGACCCTGAACACTTTGTGGCCCCCTCGCTGGCGCGCGATCTTGAGAGCGCGGGAATCGCCGCCGTGACGGTGCATGGCCGATGGACGGTGCAGCTCTTTAGCGGAAAAGCTGACTGGCAACGAATCGGTGATGTTGTGAGCGCCGTTCGCAGCATTCCGGTCATTGGCAATGGAGATGTGACAGCGCCCGAACATGTGCCGGAACTCATGCGCCAAAGTGGGTGTCAAGGAGTCATGATCGGCCGCGGCGCGTTGCGCACTCCTTGGATCTTTGACCAAGCGTGGAAGCTGCTCAAGGAAGGTACGGCGGCTCCCGAACCATCATTCAATGCCAAACTGCGTTGCATCCTTCGCCACGTGGACCTGCTCAACACGTATCACTCAGAAGCGCACACTCTCCACTGCATGCGCACGCGAATCAGTTGGTACGGCAAATCGATGGGACACATCAAACCTCTCAAGGAAGCGGTGCGAACCGCCACCCATCCAGAGCAGATCACCGACGCACTCACTCAATGGATCCAGCCTCGTGGCGAACTCTGTTCGGCGCTCCATGACCGGCAGGACTCCGCCGTTGAGATTGGCCGATAACCGTTCGGTCACGCCTATGCCGCTGGTATGTGGACTTTGGCGCCGGCTTTGGCACTCATTTGTTTGACATTGCGGTCGCGATTCGCCGAAATCCGGGCCCTCTGGCTTGCTCCGGCGGGTGCCCGGGTTACTTTCTGAGAGCCTCGGATTGGTTTCCGAGCAACATCTTGGTTGGCTAGATTGAGTCTGAGGTCGACCTGAGGGAAAAGGGTCCGACCAGTCCCTGGAGGAGGGAACATGGTCTCGTACAAGTTTTTCGTGCCATTGGCGGTATTGGGCGCTGTGACTGCGTCCACACACGCTGGCGTGGTGATTCTGAATCAGACGTTTGTGAACAACACGAACTCGATTCAGGTGTTCAATTACACACACACTCTCATTGGGCTTGATGCCACTGAAGATTCAGTGATGGGCGGCGCCGTTTCGGCCACGCTCACAGATCTCAATGGCAACGGAGCCACATTGGCTTCCGTTGGCGTCAACTCCATTTACACAGCGCTCATCGGTGGAACATCGGTGGCCACGCTGCTCAACGGTGGATTCTCATTCAGCGTGGGTCAGTTCCTGAGCGGAAGCGTGGTGCCGGACAGCTTTGGCGACCCCATCCCCAGCACGCTTGTTCCAGACTCCGTAGCTCCGGGTGCGCTTGGCATCAGCCTGTTGTTCGCGCTCACACCCGGTGACGCGGTGAGTTTTGCCAGCACCTTTGTCGTTCAGCCAGTTCCAGGTCCAGCTGCGCTTCCGCTGCTTGGTGTTCTGGGTCTGGTTGGAAGCCGTCGCCGCCGCGCCTGAATCAACAAAGACATTTGACGCTCCACATGAGAGCAGGATGAAAGGGAATACATGAAGTTCGCTCCCCAGACAGTCGCACTCTTGTTGGTCGCCTCTGCAACCACGCTTGCTGCCGCATCAGGTCCAACTCTTCAGTTTGACCTTGCGTCGCCGGGTGGAGGAACCAGTTGGAGCGCCTTGGGCACCGCGCTGGGTCCTCCCAATACATTCGGTTACTCAGGCCTCGAGGCGGGGAGCAATTGGAGCATCTCCTACAACATGACCGCCACGGACACCGCTTTCCAGACCAAGGGGATTCTGGGCGGCAATGTGTCAGTGCTCAACACTGCGGCGTTTGCTCAGACGTTTTCGCTGACCATTGTGCTGCCCACTTTTGCACAAGGCGTCAGCAGTATGACCGGCGGTTCCGTCAGCGGCGTGCTCACTGGTGATGCCGATGGCGGCACCTTTACATCGGTGGGATCTCTGCCCGTGTGGCAGGCGTTCACAATTCCAAGCGGCAGAAACAGCCCTGTCACCATCGCCTCGCTCATGGCGGGGCCGTACAGCGTGACCGCCACGCCATTCAGTGTGGCCAACCTGCCTGGCGAAGCCTTTGGTAAGCCGATTCCTGGCATGCCCTTCTCCGCCATGGGGGACGGCATGGGCATTCGAATGGACTTCATTCTGGGCGCCGGCGACAAGGTTGACTTTACAACTGCGTTCGTGATGGACGCCGTGATTCCAACACCGGGCGGATTGGCGTTGCTTGCGGCGGGCGCACTGAGCATGCGCAGCCGACGACGACGGTAATCGCCGGCGAACCACGCTCGAGTTACAGGCGCAGGTCCTTGGCGTTGGGCAAGTCGTCCAACCGGCCGATACCGAATTGCTTCAGGAATTCGCCAGTGGTGCCGTACAACATGGGGCGGCCCACTTCGTCGGCTCTGCCAACGATTTTGATGAGCCTGCGGTCCATCAATCCTCGCAGCACTTCTCCACATGCAACCCCGCGAATGGCCTCAAGGTCGGCGCGAAGAATTGGCTGGCGATAGGCAATCACCGCCAACGTCTCGAGTGCCGCCTGCGTGAGTTTGCCTTGTTCTCGCACGCCCTTGAGTTGTGCGATGAGTGGCGCAAAGCTCGGCTTGGTCATCACCTGCCTGCCACCAGCCACACTTTCAATTCCAAATGCACAACCCGCGGCTTCATATCGGCGATTGAGCTCTGCAACAGCGTCGCGCACTTGCGGTGCGGTGGCGCAGGTGAGTTCAGAGAGGCGCGTGTCGGGCAGCGGACGATCTGCCACCATGAGCAGCGCTTCAATACGACTTTCAAGAGGCTGATCTGCGCACGCCGCAGAGGTGGCCATCGACTCACGCGCAGAACCCTGCGCGGGTGCGGCTTCGCCAGCAGATTTGGTGGTGCCCCTTGCGCTCATCACAGATAGTGTGCCACAAACGGGCGCTCGCGGCTCACCAATTTCAGGCGCCGCGCCCAGCGGCCGCAGCAACCTTGGCCCGAGCAAGACGCTGCCTTCGCTCCAAGCCCGCGCGCTGCGAGAGTGTGAGGGGTGCGTCGTTGGAGGCCAAGACCGCAGCGTTGGCTTCGGTAAGTTCACGCTGGGCCGCAGCGCCGTCCACTGTGCCTACGTCCAAGGCGCGCTCTGTGAGCAGCGTCAGGCGCTTGCCGTCCATCTGCGCAAAGCCGCCGTCGAGAACAAAACTTCGCGATGGCCCACCGTCAAGGTCAATTCTCACCAGTCCGACACCCAGCTTCATCAAGAACGCGCTGGCCTTGTCGACCACGCCATACTGCCCATCCCACGCTTCAAACGTGGCGTACGTGGCCTTGGCATCCAGCACGGATTCAGAGGGTGTAACGATGGCGCATTGAAATGACATGAAGCGTTCCTTGGGGTGAATCGGGGGCGCAACATGGTACAGCGAGCCGGGTGCGGTCCGTGCCGTCAGTTACCGGGACCCGCCGCTAGGTCTGTCCTAATGCGCCAGCCTTCACCGCCAACTGATAGTTGCGAAACTCCGGTTCTTCCGTAACTTCGCGCACGATGACAGGCTTCAGCCACTCGGGAATGGGCATCTGCGTGTCCGGCGCGGGCAGTTCGCACTCTGCAAGGCAGAGCGGCAGATCCAAAAACTGGTCAATCTCCCAGACCAATGCGCCATGGGCAATTCGCGTGCGAATCTTGCGAATGCGACGCCCCGCCGTGCGGGGCCAGGCCGCGTCGAACTGCTGTTGCGTCATCTGCTGCTCTTGCTCGTGCCGAATCCTTCCAATGCCCCGCTTGATGGTGTGCACCCATGAAACGCTCCCATCGGCGTGGGTGGTGCGGCGCACGCGTCCTTCGGTGAGCGCCGCGTGTGGGTCGGGCTGCAGGTAGCCCTGGTCGATCTTCCACACCTCACCTGCGGGCATGTTGGCTGGCATTCCGGTGAGCAGAAAGACGCGTTCGATCTCGGTGGCCACGGGTGCCCTCTGTGTGCGTCAGGTGCTTGCTCGGCTGGGTGCGGCGCCGCGACACCGTTCAGACCATTGCGCCACCAGATTGCCTAGGGCGTGCTTTAAGTTCACGTTGCTTCGCACATGCTGCTCAAACTGGGCGAGCAATTCCTGAGCAGCCACTGCGCGCTCTAAAAGAGCGGCGTCTTCACCCGCATCGCGCAGCGCAGTCGCAACGCGCAGGCCCAGCAGTCTGACAAGAAGTCTGGTGCCAAGCCGATTGGCGGCGTCCTTGGAGGCGTTCTCGTCGTTTTCAACCACGGACTTCGCCAACTCGTCCACGAGCTCGGCCAGCCGTTCCCCCAATCCTGCGGGAAAGCCGCCCGCCTCCAGTGCGTCAAATTGCGGGCTGATCTCTGCGTGCCACGCGGGCAAACCGAACGCCACCGCGCGCAGCGCCATACCGGGCGCGCCATCGGCAAACGCATCGATCATGGGTCGATCTGCCGGGTCTACCTCAAGACCGCTCGTCTGCCACCACGCGCGCATGGACTCCGCGCTCAGCGGGCCAAAACTCACCCGTTGGCAACGACTGCGAATGGTGGGCAACAGTCGATCTTCTCGCGACGTCACCAGCACTACCACGGTGCCGGGCGGTGGTTCCTCCAGCGTCTTGAGCATGGCGTTCTGCGCATCGGCGTCCAGCAATTCAGCCTCATCAACGATGAACACCTTGCCGTGATTCAGGGCGGCGGTGCGGAACACTGCGCTCTCGTGATGCCTTCCTTCGCCGTCCACGCCGCCCAGCATTCGCTCGCGCAATAGGTCGAGCGGAATGTTCAGCTGCTTGCGTTCTCGCAATTCGCGGCTCTCGCTGAGGGATGCCAGCTCCTTGCGAATCACGTGATAGTCCGGGTGCGTACCCGCGCTCATGAGTTGCGCCACACGCGTGTCCACCGGAGCGCAAAAGGCCGCTCGATCCTGCGGCCCGGTTTGGGGGTCGAGCAGCAATTGCGCAAAGATCTCTGCCGCATGCATCTTTCCCACTCCTGGTGGCCCGTGAAAGATCCACGCATGATGAACTTGGCCTGCATTCAACGCCGCTTCGAGCGATCGCTTTGCCTTGGCGTGCCCCAACAGTAGGGCAGGCACTTTGGGCGCGGGAACTGCTGGGGATGCGCTGCCTCGTGATGCCGACGCCATCGTTGGTTCCAACTAAATCTTTGGCACTTCCACCAAGCGCGAGGATTGTGGCACTGTCTTGGTTCCGGGCTTCTTGGGGTCAACCGGCACCGACACCTCTTCACCATTCAACAAACTGCGCGGAAACTTGCGCATCATGTCTTCAACCGCGGGCGCAAAGAGTGTGGAGCGCGAGTCGTAGGAGTCGGGACCAAAAACACCAACCGTCACCGTGCTGGTCTCAGTGTCGTAGTCGTGAAAGTAATACGCCTCATAGCCCTGGGTACGCAGTTGCTGCGCGTAAGACTCCG
>CAZXGD010000037.1:0-23132 GCA_964640485.1 uncultured Isosphaeraceae bacterium
CGGGCGGGCCTTGGCTGCCGGGTCCACCGGGTCCACCGGGGCCACCGGGTCCGCCCCCGCGGCCGCCGCGCGCGACGCCGCCGGGCGGTCCCATCAGGCGCGTTTTGAAACCTTCGTTCATGTCGTGCGGCACGATGTGAAAGACGCCCGCCGAGTCCTTGAAGAGCGAGTAGTCGCTCGCGCGCGTCCAGTAGCCGTCACCATTGGCAAGCACTACGTCAAGCGCTAGGAACTTAAGCGCGCCGTCAATGTCAAGCATGGGCTTCAGTGCGGCTTCTAACTCTTCCGGCGGCGTGGTGTTGAGCGTCTTGCACAACTTGATGAGTGCGAGCCAGTTCTCTGGCTTGTCGCCGGACTTGATTTCAAAGATCTTTTTGTACGCCGCGACGTCGTCGCCGGTGTACTCCAGCCCGCTGCGTGCGCCGGGGCGGCCGGGCACCTTCCAGCGCGCGGTTCCCTTGCCTTTGGCCGCAAAGTGCCGCTCAACAAACTCACCGTTGAACTGCTCGGCGTTTACAAACACTCCCCAGCATTCGCCATTCACCACCACGCGTACAAAGTTGGCACGCGGAGCAGGGATGAACTTGCGGGCAATGGTGGAGTACAGCACGGTGCTCATGAGCGAGGGATCCGCATGCCCGTTCAGCAAGTTGAGCGTGGAGTAACCAAGCAGGTTTTGCTTGGGATTCTGGGCGTCAACGCTGATGTTGAGCGACCGCTTGTGCCCCGCGGGAACGGTAAAGAACGAGGAAGCACCGCGGAAATGCACGCCCGCGCCGGGGTACTTCACGCCGTCCACTGTGAGTGTGGCGGGAACTTCAACGTCGCTGTTGTAGAAGTCTGAGAGCGCGGCCTCCCAGTCTGCGCCCTCTTCAGTGAAGTCAATGAAAATGGTTCGCAGGGTTGTGGGGTCGTACAGGTCGACGGTTGATGCGACGGGCTTCACGCTTTCAACCGTAACTTTGGGGCCGGGCTTAGAGGGCGCGTATGACTCGCCCGGGCCGCGACGGCCGCTGCCGGGACCGCTTCCGGGGCCGCTTCCGGGGCCGCCCCCGGGCCCGCCTCCGCCCATGCCTGGGCCTCGCTCTTGTGCGGGCTGCTTCGCCGCTTCTGCCTTTAGCGCCACGCGCGCGGCCGTTCGTTCTTTGAAGTCAAGCGTTCCGTTGCCGTCTGTGTCAAAGCGAGGAATGAGCGTCTTGGGGGCGCCGCCAGGTGGCCCGCCCCCGGGGCCGCCGGGGCCTCCGGGTCCACCGCGCCGCATGTTGGGCGGTGCATCATCCATAGGTCCACGCTCTGCGGGCGGCGTGGTGGGGCGCTCTTCTGGCGGCGTAGGCGGCGTTGGCGCCTGAGCCCAGGCGTTGGCTGCCAAGAAGAGTGTGCTGAGCGTTGCGAGCGCGGAACAAAGCGCTACCGATGTTGACTTTGCGTTGAACATGGTGATTGCCCATAGGCGCAACGCCCAAGGCACGCACCGCTTGCCCCGCAGCACCGCGGATTCCTTGCCGAACGGCAGGAAAAGCCCATTTCTGGGCTAAAACGCGCAGTTGTTGGGCGTACGCGGGAAGGGAATGCAGTCCCGCACATTGGCCAAGCCTGTTGCATAGGCGATGGTGCGCTCAAAGCCCAGGCCAAAGCCCGCGTGAGGAACCGTTCCGTACCGGCGCAGGTCGCGGTACCACCAGTACGCGCTCTTGTCCAACTTCATTTCTTCAATGCGCTTGTCCAACACATCCAGGCGCTCTTCGCGTTGGCTGCCGCCGATGATCTCGCCGATGCCGGGCGCCAGCACGTCCATGGCGGCGACGGTTTTGCCATCGTCATTCACGCGCATGTAGAACGCCTTGATGTCCTTGGGGTAGTTGATCACCACCACGGGCTTGGCAAAAACTTGTTCAGTCAGGTAGCGCTCGTGCTCGCTTTGCATGTCCATGCCCCAGTGCGGCGCGAACTCAAACTTTGTTCCCTTGGCCGAAGCTTGCTCAAGCAGTTTGATGGCGTCGGTGTAAGTGATGCGCTCAAAGGGTTGCGCCACGAACTTCTCCAACCTGGCGACGCACTCCTTGTCCACGCGCTCGGCAAAGAACTTCATGTCATCGGCGCGCTCGTTCAGCACGGCGGTGAACATGGCCTTGAGCAACCCTTCGGCGCAGTCCGCGTCCGCGTGAATGTCTGCAAATGCGATCTCTGGCTCAATCATCCAAAACTCAGCCAAATGCCTGCTGGTGTTGGAGTTTTCTGCACGAAAGGTAGGGCCGAATGTATAGACCTTGCTCAGTGCCAAGCACCAGCATTCCACGTTCAACTGGCCGCTCACGGTCAGGTGGGTTTCTTTGCCAAAGAAGTCCTTGCTGAAATCCACCTTGCCATCGGGCGTGCGCGGCAGGTTGGCTAGGTCGAGCGCACTCACGCGGAACATGGCGCCCGCGCCCTCACAGTCGCTGCCGGTGACGATGGGTGTGTGGATCCAGAAAAAACCGTTGTCATGAAAGTAGCGGTGCACCGCCATGGCCATGGTGTGTCGCACTCGCCCCAACGCTCCAAACGTGTTGGTGCGCGGCCGCAGATGCGCAGTCTCGCGCAGGAACTCCATCGTGTGCGCCTTGGGCTGAATGGGGTAGGTGTCGGGGTCTTCCACCATTCCGTGCACGGTTAGGCGCTCAACCTGCATCTCGGCGGTGCCCGCCTTTCCCTGGCTGGGAACGATCTTGCCTTCGGCTTCAATTGAACAACCCGCAGAAAGCCGCAGCACCTGCTCCTGATAGTTGGGGAGCGTGTTGGGCACCACCAACTGCAACGGATCAAAGCCGCTTCCATCGGAGAGGTTCACAAAGCTCATGCCCGCCTTGCTGTCGCGGCGGGTGCGTACCCAGCCCTTGACCACCGCGGTACGGCTGGTCCAGTGGTCGGGGCTCTTGAGAATGGCAGCGATGGGTGTGCCGGGTGTCATAGGGGGGAACAGCCTATAGAGAATCAAGCCTCTGCCAGAGTGGCAGCAAATGCGCCCAGCCTGCTTTCTACGCGCGCAAAGGCATGGCCCAGCGGCCGCACGCGCTCCCGACGCGGGCGAAACTGGGCCATGCCGCGCGGGGTGGACCGGGGGTATTGGGTTATGAGCAGTACGGGCCTGAATCCCCGCCACTTGTGGCCGTTTGGCACGCCCTTTGCATCTGGAATGTCCTCCAATCGTGCGCCAACGCTTTCTCCATCCCGGCTTTGCAAACGACAGCCATGACCCACAGGGCCACGGTGGCGCCGCGCCTTGCCGACTGAACCTGCTGCTCACCTCAAGCGGCTGGAGCGAAGAAGCGTGGATGGCCGCGGTGGGGCGATTGCTTGAACCCCACGGTGTCTCCGTGCTGCAGGCGCGCAGTTGCTCGGAGGCCACACACATCATTCGCGTGCACGCGGTGCACATTGCCGTGGTTGATTTGGCGCTGCCCTTTGACGCCCACACGCTGGGCGGTGAACCCGCCGGCACACGCGTCATTCAGATTCTGCGCCGACTGGAGCAGCCCCCACCAATGGTGGTGGTGCGCCCGCCGCAGCCCACGCGCCGTGAAAACTCCCGCAGCCTGATGGAAGCGCTCAAGGAAGGCGCCTTCAGCGTGGTTGATCGCCCATGCGACTCCGAAATGATGCTGCGCGTGCTGCATCGCATTGTGGAGCGCTACTACCCCGACCGTTGGCAGGACCAGGGTTCTGGTCGCAGGCCGAGCGGCAACCCGCCGCCCAAACACTGATCTCACTCAGCTTCTGCGTGCTCAACGCACACTCACTTTCTTATTCACACTTTAGGAGACTTGCAGCAATGGCTATGAAGGTTCGTCCCCTCGGGGACAAGATTCTGGTGAAGCGCGACGAGGCAACCACCAAGACTGAAAGCGGCATCTTTCTTCCAGAGAGCGCCAAGGACAAGCCCAAGCAGGGCAAGGTGGTTGCTCTGGGCGCGGGCCTGCTGAACAAGGACAAGGGCACCTACTTGCCATTCACCGTCAAGAAGGGTGACACCGTGATCTTTAGCAGCTACTCAGGCACTGAAGTCAAGATCGACGGCGACCCGTACCTGATCATGACTGAGGAGGACATTCTGGGAGTGGTTGAGTAATCACCCCATGGACGCGGCGCAGCTTAGAAAAGCACTCGGCGAACTGAATGGCCAGCGCGATGTGCGGCTGGAGATGGTGGGCGCGCAGCAGTGCACCGTGCGGCGCGCGTTTCTGGTTCCTGCGGAGAATGACGGTTTGGTCAAAGTCTCTGACGGCCAGCGAATCGTGGTGATTGACGCCGAGCGTGTGGCGTGGATTGAAATCGGAAATCTCCGCCCTGCCACCGAAGTGACAGGGCATTCAAGACTTGAAAGGATTGATTGAATCATGGCATCCAAGCAAATTGCATACGACGTTGACGCCCGCGAGCGCATTCTGCGCGGCGTTCAGAAGTTGGCCAAGGCCGTTAAAGTGACCCTAGGCCCCTCGGGCCGCGTGGTGATCCTGGAGAAGAGCTTTGGCGCTCCCACCGTCACCAAGGACGGCGTGACTGTGGCCAAGGAAATCGAGCTCGAAGATCCCTACGAAAACATGGGCGCGCAGATGGTGAAGGAAGTTGCCAGCAAGGCTTCCAAGGATGCCGGCGACGGCACCACCACCGCCACCGTGTACGCGGAGGCCATCTATCAGGAAGGCCTGCGCAACATCACCGCGGGCGCCAACCCCAGCAGCGTGAAGCGCGGCATTGAAAAGGCCGTGGCGGTCGTTGTGGCGCAGCTCGAAAAGAACAGCAAGCCCGTCAAGAACTCCACTGAGATCGCCCAGGTGGGCACGTGCAGCGCCAATCAAGACGCGCACGTTGGCCGCATCATTTCCGAGGCTATGGACAAGGTGGGCAAGGACGGCGTGATTACGGTTGAAGAGGGCAAGAGCCTTGAGACCCAGGTTGAACTGCTTGAAGGCATGCAGTTTGACAAGGGCTGGCTGAGCCCGCACTTTGTGACCAATCCCGCCACCATGGAGTGCGTGCTTGAGGACGCCTACGTGCTGGTGCATGAAAAGAAGCTCTCAAGCGCCAAGGACATGCTGCCCATCCTGGGCAAGATCGCCGAGCAGGGCAAGGCTGTGCTGATCATCGCTGAAGACGTTGACAGCGAAGCGCTCGCCACCCTGGTGGTGAACAAGATGCGCGGCGTGCTCAAGGTTTGCGCGGTGAAGGCACCTGGCTTTGGTGATCGCCGCAAGGCCATGCTTGAAGACATCGCCGTGCTGTGCGGTGGCGAAGCCATCATGGAAGAGCTGGGAATTCAGCTTGAGAACGTTGAGCTCAAGCAGATGGGCCGCGCCAAGAAGATCACCGTGGCCAAGGAAGCCACCACCATCGTTGAGGGCGCCGGCAAGACCAAGGACATCCAAGGTCGCATCGAGCAGATCAAGAGCCAGATGGAAGCCGCAACCAGCGACTACGACCGCGAGAAGCTCCAGGAGCGCTTGGCCAAGTTGGCCGGCGGCGTGGCGCAGATCAACGTTGGCGCTGCCACTGAAGTTGAAATGAAGGAGAAGAAGGCCCGCGTTGAAGACGCGCTGCACGCCTGCCGTGCTGCCGTTGAAGAGGGCATTCTTCCAGGTGGCGGCACTGCGGTGCTGCGCACGCGCAAGGCGCTCGAGAAGCTCAAGAAGGAACTGGACGGCGACGAGCGCGTGGGCGTTGACATCGTCTTCCGCGCGCTGGCCTCACCCATCAAGCAGATCGCCGCCAACGGCGGGCTTGACGGTTCCATCGTGGCGCAGAAGGTTGAAGAGTCAAACGACGCCAACTTTGGCTTCAATGCAGCCACCGGCGAGTACGAAGATCTGGTGAAGGCCGGAATCATCGTGCCCACCAAGGTGGAGCGCGTGGCGCTGCAGAACGCCGCGAGCGTGGCGGCGCTGCTGCTCACCACGGAGTGCGCGATTGTTGAGCAGAAGGAGAAGAAGAAGGTCGCGGCAGGAGGTGGTGGGGAGGAGATGGATTACTAAGGCGCGGTTTTCATACCGACGCCGAGGCTTACTGCGATTCAACGGCCCGCCCCCCAAGGGGCGGGCTTTCAATTAAAGACAAAGACGTCTGAATTGGCAGCCGGGTGAAACCAGCTTCGACCTGCGCCCAGGCGCGATCTTCAACGGTTTATTTGCCCCGGATGACTCGCGGGCGCCGACCTCCGGCATCTTGATTCCTCACGCTTTGGGAATGTGGGATCTGGCGTCTAGACTTTTCGACAGTGTCGTACCTGTTGGGGTGGTTCGATCGCCGTTCCCTGCTACGGGAATTGGAGGCACATCATGGCAAACTTGAGCGCACTTCTGTCGGTTGTTGCCGTATGGGGTATCACATTGGCTTCGTTCGCCGCACCCGCGTCAGCCAACGCACCGGTTCTCATCAGCATCTCACCTGGGAATCCTTGGCCAATCTCGCCGCCGGGAATGCCCAACGCTCCGGTGACGGTGCGTTTCATGCCAGCGGACGGGGCTACCAACTATGCCATCGTGCTGGTGGGACCAATGTTGTTCAACATGCCGCTGAACACTTATCTGAAGGGCGAATTCATCGAGTCCAGTTTCGTGTTGCCTCCTCAAGCTGTATCGGGCAACTATCAGCTGCGAATTCAGCCGCTTGACAATCTGGGGAATCCCATCGGGCAGAGTTCGGCATCCGTCCCATTCAACACCATCACACAAGTGCCCGTACCGTTTGCTCCGAATGGCCACCTCTCCGCGAACGGTGTGATGCTGGTGAGCGACATCAACATTCCCCCGGGTGTGGTGGTGAGTGTGACGCAGGAACTTACGCTTTACTCTGTCGGTCCGGCTCACATCGAAGGGGAAATCAGAGGGATGGATGGGCTGTTCCCCGGTGGTTCAGGCGCCAGCATCACCATAAACGCAGGTGGGCCGGTGCAGGTGTACGGAAAAATCCAAGCGGGGGCGGGTGCGAAAGGAATCGGAGCCAAGGCGGCAGGAGCGCCGGGCCAGCCCGCGTCCGCCCAAGGAGGTAATGGCGGAGACGGAGGCATGGTCGCGATTCGAACTCTCAATGTTCCCATTGCGATCTACCCCACCGCGCACGTCGAAAGCGGGAAGGGGGGCGACGGAGGAGTATCGATGGTGTGGGGCGGGTCGGCCAACCAGCCGACGCAGCGAGGTGGTGATGCCCACTCAAGTGGAGGCGATGGTGGTGATGGCGGCGACCTGTGTGTTTACAGTCAGTCTCTGTTTCCCAACGCGCTGACGGTACCGGTCATCCCGGGCATACTCGTTTGCAATGATGGCGGGAACGGCGGCAACGCACGGGCGCGCGGCGGCAATGGCGGGGCTGGCATAGCAGGCGTTGATGGAGGCTTTGGAGCCTTTGGTGGAACCACAGACACGAGGGGCGGCGCGGGTGGCAACTCTGGTTATTTGATGATTAACACCATGGACTGGGATGGTGATGGAATCGTTACACAGGTTGAGTTCCACGTCGTTGCTGGGGGTCGCGGCGGCGACACTGGGGCCACGGTGTATGTACAGGGCCAGGATGGAGGGAATGCACCCAGTCAGCCGCCTAGTTGCACGTGCGAGAACATCCCTCCGCCGGCTCCGGTAAAGGACGAGAAGCCGAAGGCGGGCGATGGCTGGGCTGAGCCGAGCAACGGTCGTCCTGCAAAGGCAGTGGGTAAACGCGGAAAAGGATGTGGCAAGGGACAAGACGCGATTGCCAAGGGCGGAGACGGCGGTAATCTCCGGCGCATTGGGTTTGATTTTTACGGTTTTGGAATTCAGTGGAACGTAGCAGCCGGAACGGGCGGCAGAGGTGGAAATGCGGAAGCCCGGGGGGGAGACGGTGGACCGGATGGTGGGGATGGAGGTAGCGCAACAGCGACCGGCGGCAATGGCGGCAATGGCCCAATTGCGCCGCCCATCGCGGGCGGCGGTGGAAATGGAGGAGAGGCCGTTGCAGTAGGCGGCAATGGTGGAAACGCCAAAGACTGTTGTAGCCCCCCGCTACCGGCGAGGGTTCCGGGAGGCAATGGCGGGACCGCCGAAGCCGCCGGTGGGAAGGGCGGAGATGCAAACACGCTCGGCGGCAACGGCGGAAACGCTAGTGCCCAAGGCGGCAGTGCCGGATCCGGCGGCGACGGCTGTGGGCCGACTCTCGGAGGGCACGGAGGCACCGCAAATGTTGTCGTAGGAGCTGCTGGTAGTGGTCTCATCCTAAATGGAAATGATGGCCTAATTGGATATGACATTGACGGCGGGGACGGTGCGGACGGCGTGAATTGCTGCGGATAGGTGCCGTAGCACCATGCCGCGCTTGAGAATCCGGTGCGGAATGCTCGGAAAGGAATCACATGCGAAGGCGTTGGCTATTGGTTGCAAGCGTGTGGGCGGGGATAGGTCTGATGAATTCAGGGGCCCGCTCTGACGTGGTCAGCTGGACCAATGCCGCCGGCGGCGCGTTTGGCGTCCCAGCAAACTGGAGTCCGGGCCTCGTTCCTGGTCCAGCCGACAATCCCCGGTTCTGGCTGGCGTCGCAGTACCTGATTACTCTCGATGAGAGCAGGCAGATTCATTCTGCCAGTGTGCGTAACGGCGCGGTGACATTTGCGCTGGGCGGCCACACGCTCTCCTCAAGTATTCCCTTCGGGTCTTTCCCAGAGTTTGCGTTCGAAGTGGGCGGGGCAACCGGTTCCACTTCGGCCACGTTCCTTGACGGCGCTGTCACCTTGGATCGCTTCATGATGGGGTCGTGGAGTTATCCGAGCAACGCGCACGCCACCGCAGTATTCGGTGCGGGCTCTGTGTTCACCACCAAGGTCGTGGCTTTCTATGGAGCCGCGAATTCGAGCAACACCCTTCGCTTTCAAGACGGCGCACAGGCCGTGTTTGAAGTGCGGCCAGCGCTCAACTCCGGCCAGGCGCTCATGACCGTCACGGGTGCGGGCACTCACGTCGAGGCGCTCATGCAGGAGACAACGCTTGGTAACTATGGCCAAGGTGAGCCACCGTGCAATGCAACCCTTGAGGCCACAGACGGTGGCTACTTCACCGCATACCGCATCTACCTCCAGGGAACAACGGGCACCACGCAGACCTTGCGGGTTGATGGCGGAGTCATAGTGTGCGGCGGCGTGACGGATGAATCATTTGCCGATCAGTCACCCGCGTATGTCATTGAAGTTCTTGGCGGAGGGCAGCTCACGACGTCTTCACCCGGGGATTTGGCGACCGCTCCAGGCGCCACCGTTGAAGGATTGGTCAGCGGTTCTGGCTCGGACTGGCTCTACAACGGCGCTGGTTGGATCGGCGCTAGGGGCACCGCGCACGTTCAAGTGCGCGACGGTGGGCGCCTTCTCTCCAGCGGCTCTCTTGCAAGAGATGCAGGGAGCGTGGGCACTCTTGATGTGTGCGGTGTGGGCTCGCAGTATCTGCCCCTGGGGGCATTCGTCGTTGGGAATCTTGGCACCGGCACACTCACCGTGGAGATGGGTGGCCGCGTGGGTGAACAGTCTGGCGGTAGCTACGCTGATCTACAGCTGGGGGTGGGGTCGGGCTCAACCGGTACGTTCACGGCTCGCGATCCCGGATCCTCGTGGGAGGACCATCTTGGCAATACGAGTGTTTGCACAGTCGGCGTCGGGGGGCACGGCGTGCTCAATGTGCTGGCTGGCGCACGCGTTGTGCGCGATCAACTCAATGTGGCTTCAGGGGTGGGCTCCATGGGCGAAGTGGTGGTGAGCGGAGCGATGTCCGAACTTACCTGCGGACCGTATGACTTTGACGGCAAGGTCACTGTGGGCAAGGGCGGCGTTGGCTCACTGACGGTCGATGACGGCGCGACGGCTTCCTTCGACTGGTTGCGTGTGGGCGAGAATGCAGGTTCGTCGGGTGTCGTAGCGGTCAATGGCACAGATTCAAAGGTAGAGGTTGACCTAGCTCTTGGCGCTGTCATCGGCATCGGCGGAAACGGTCGACTTGAACTGCGGGACGGTGGAAGATTGGAAATGGCCACGGGGCCAGTGCTGGTCGGGGCGGGAGTAGGAACGCTATGGGGTGACGGCGTGATCGTTGGCGCGGTTGAATGCAGCGGTTCTCTGGAGCCTGGAGATCCCGTTGGAGTGCTCGCCATTGAAGGCTCCCTCGCGCTGAATTCAAGTGCAACCACACATATCTCACTGGGCGGTGTGAAGGCGGGTGTAACGCACGACCAGATCGTTGTGACGGGAAATGCGAATGTCGGCGGCGCTTTGGAAGTCACAACAGTAGACGGATTCCAGCCACAGGTTGGACAAGTGTTCGATGTCATTCGATCGGTTGTCGGTACCGGAGTGGTCACTGGCGAGTTCTCCTCCGTCACTCCGTCAAACATGTACCAGGTGACCTACACGGCTACCAGGGTGCGGCTTGAAGTGATACCACCCGTGGTGGACGCAGATTTCAATGATGACGGCATTGTGGACGGCGCTGACCTAGGTCAACTCTTGGGAAGTTGGGGGCCATGCCCCGGGGGGAAGACGCCTTGCCCGGCAGATTTCAACAACGACGGAGTTGTGGACGGCGCTGATTTAGGTGTGTTGCTTGCGAACTGGGGTTGAGGTGCTTGTGGCGCCCCCTTACTCGCAGCTTCCGCCACCCCTGCGGGCGAAAAAAAGGATGGCAGATTCTGTTCTCTGCCGTGGCGAGGACGTCGATTGTTAGGGTTTTTGCGTTCGCCGCCCCATTTCATCGGCTAACCGCTCGAGCGCGACGCGCTGACCCGGACGAACCTCTGCGGCATCTTTCAGTTCAGCAACCGCATCGTCCGTTCTGCCGGCACGGAACAGAGAGATGGCCAGCTCCTGTCGAATCGCAATGCTCCGTGGTAGCCGCCTCGCGCCTTCCTTAAGCGCGGCCACTGCTTCGGCGCCGCGTTGCCCTGATTCAAGAATGCGAGCGCGCTCAATGCACGCCAAGTCTGCATCGCGGCCGGTTGCCTCCACGCGCGCGAGCGCTCTCATAGCTCCGTGCTTGTCACCGAGAACCAAGAGCAGCCAAGCGGTTCGGTAGTCAACCGCCGGAGTGCGAGCAAAGGCCCAGCCACCATCCCACACGGGGCCTGCCGTCCCGTACAGATCCAATGCGCGCTGCGCGAGCATCACTTGCTGCGCCGGCACAGGCCCGCCCGCGAGCGCCACCTCGTACGGCACAGTCACTAGATCATCAATGTTCGAAGCTCGCCAGATTGCAACCCGAATGGTTGCAGAGTGAACCATCAGTACCGCGCAGAGCGCCATTCCTGTAACGAATGCAAATCCAGCCGGTCGCAGTCGCCCGTGAAGACTCAACTGAAGTGGACCGAGGCGTACATGGGGCGATCGAAACAATCGCCAGGTCTTCCACGCGAAGAACGCGGCAATCACTCCTATCGTCATCGCCATGAGCATGGGTATCAGGCCGTACAGGCCGCGAGTGATGGCAAAAGTTGCCACGAACACGCCAATGCACAAGAGCTCCTCACCGAGCGTCAGGTCGTAGCGATGGGACGTCGGCGCCTCCATGGAGTTGCGGCGAGTGAGCACCGCCGGGCGCGCAAGGGAGAACGAAAGCGCGCGCTGTGGACACGAGCCGATGCAGTCGAGCGAACGAATGCAGTTGCGATCGGTGATTGAGCCGTAGAGCCGCACCTCGTCGTGCACGCGCACGCCAGTTGTGCACGCGGCGGTGCACAGGCCACACTGGTCGCACTTGGCCATGTTCACCACAACGCGCCCGATTGCCACTTGCTCTGCCGGCAGCAGGAACCCCCCGTAAGGGCATCCGTACCTGCACAAACCCCGCGCCCCCAAAAAATAAACCGTGGCAAACCCGCTGAGAATCAGGAACGGGACTGCAACGTACCAAGTGGGCAGTCCTTCCCAAAGGTCATCCGTACGGAAGTTCGCACGCCAGCCTGGGAACACCGAAGCCTGCGCCGGCTGCACCAATTCTCGCCACATCGTTGGCCACAGAAACATGTAGCACGCTGCTATCAGCGGGACGTAGCCGAGCAACCGCGCACGAAACAGCCTTGGGCGCAGACCAAGTTTGCGGAGGATCCACGCGCACAGATCCTGCAACGCACCCATGTGGCAGATCCATCCACACAAGAAGCGGCCGAACAGCGCGGTGGTTAGCAGCGCCGCCGCAAAGAGTAGGAAGCCGGGGTTGACTTCGCCAAGTTCCAGCGTGCGCATGGAGTCAGAAAGCACGAATCGCCCGATCGACTCGCCGGTCATCCACCAGTGCAACACATGCGCAATCATCAATACGTGCACGCCGATCAGCACGCCGATGCGCCACTTCCAGGCCCGCGAACGGCGGGGGCTGCTAGGCACACCTGCGCTAGGCGTGCCCAGCACTGGAAGGCTGACCAACTTTGAACAGACGTTGGTGCGAGTGGTCACGGATGATTGTCCTAGGCAACTAACCCGGCGCCGCAAAGCGAAGAGCAACGCCGACAACGAGCATGAGCACCGCCAGTGCAGTTGCAACCCATGCGTGAACAGCAAACGGGCGCATATGTCCGGGTACCAGCTGTGGCAGAACGCGTCGGTGTCCATGTGCAGCCACGATGGCGGTGGCTACCAGCAAGCCAAGCTTTACGGCAACCAGCCGACCTACTGGGTGAGTCAGTGACAGAAGTGCGCCCCAATCCGCCACCGCGTTGATCGCGAGCCAAAGGCCCGATGCCACCAGCACTGCAAGCGCGGCCAATCCCACCCGACCAAAGCCTTGCTCGAAGTCGCGCACGCGTTGCGGATCATTATCGCGGAGGGCGCGGGGCAGCACTACTGTCACCAGCACGATGTGGCCGCCCACCCACGCCGTTGCCGCCAGCACATGAAGAAGCGCGAAGAGTTTCAGGATTAAATCTGGCGAGTCTTCGTTCGGCATAATGCTGTCAGTCCGCCTATTCTGGATATGCGTATCCAGAATTAGGATATCATGCCGCTCCTGAAAGACAAGTCAATTCTGTTGCCCTTGCGGATCCTTCCAGCTTGCCATCCTCCCACCCTCCCGCCCTCCCAAAATCTCACCTTCCCGTTACCCATGCAAAGTGAATCTCTCTCTGTCAGAAAGCGTTCTTGGGCCGAGCCGTACAAAATCAAGATGGTCGAGCCCCTGCGCATAACCACCTTTGGCGAGCGCGAAAGAGCCATTGCACAAGCTGGATTCAATACGTTTCTGCTGCGCAGCCAAGACGTGTACATCGATCTGCTTACCGACTCGGGGACGAGCGCCATGAGCGATCGACAGTGGGCGAGCATGATGCTCGGTGACGAGGCTTACGCAGGAAGCGCAAATTTCTACAGGCTTGAGGAAGTAGTCAGGCGCCACTACGGATACCGACACATGATTCCCACGCACCAGGGGCGAGGTGCCGAGCACATCCTGAGCCGCATGCTCATCAAGCCCGGCGACACGGTGCTGGGCAACATGTATTTCACGACCACGCGTGCGCACCAGGAACTCGCGGGCGCGCGCTTCATTGACGTAATCTGCGATGAGGCGCACGACCCTTCAAACCTGTCGCCGTTCAAAGGCAACGTAGACCTTGTAAAGCTCGAACGCGAGATCGAGCGCATTGGCGCAGCGAACATTCCATACTTCTGCCTGCAGTGCTGCGTGAACATGGCTGGCGGTCAGCCTGTGAGCATGGCCAACATCGCGGCCACGAGGGATCTGTGTCACAAGCACGGCATTAGAGTCATGCTTGACGCGACTCGTGCGGTGGAGAACGCCTACTTCATCAAGCTGCGCGAACCCGGCTTTGAGCACAGCAGCCTTGAGGAGATCCTGCTTCAGATCTGCTCATACACCGACGGCTGCACCAATTCCGCAAAGAAGGATTGCTTGGTGAACATTGGCGGCTTTTTGTGCCTTAACGACGATGCGCTCGCTGAAGAAGCGCGCAATCTGGTCGTGCTTTTTGAGGGGCTGCACACCTACGGCGGCCTAGCGGGGCGCGATATGGAAGCCATGGCCATCGGCATCACCGAGTCGGTTCAGTACGACCACATTCGCGCACGCATTGGGCAGGTGGAATACCTGGGGCATCAATTGGAAAGCGCGGGCGTTCCGATGGTGAGGCCAATCGGTGGGCATGGCGTCTTTCTTGATGCAACTCGGTTCCTGCCGCACATTCCGCGCGATCAGTGCCCGGCGCAAGCGCTGGCGGCCGCGCTCTACGTTGACTCGGGCGTTCGCGCCATGGAGCGCGGCATGGTGTCAGCGGGCCGCGACCCAGACACCGGCGAGAACCTCTACCCCAAACTCGAACTGTTGCGCCTGACCATTCCGCGCCGCGTCTATACGCAGGCACATATGGATGTGACTGCCGAGAGCGTGATAGAGCTGCACCAGCACCCCGAGCGCGTGGTCGGCCTGCGCATCGTGCACGAGCCGAAATTTCTTCGCTTCTTTCAGGCTCGGTTTGAGCCGGTTGCAGGCTCAGTTGTGCTCAAGCGCTTGGCCAAGGGTTGACAACGCTCCAGAGTAGACCGCGGGCCTAGCCAGCCGTCGGACGATCGGCCATCGGCATCACCACGACCGCGTTCACCGGTGCAGGGCATACCGTCGCGCACACTCCGCATCCGGTGCAGACGTCCGGGAGAATCCTGGGCTTGCCGGCGACGACTTCAATGGCACCGGATACGGGGCACCGCTCCGAGCACACGGTGCAGAACGATCCGGTGTGCGCTAGGCACGCCATGTTTTGAATCCACGCCGCGCCCATCTTGAGCGGCTGTTCGGCGCGCAACACGCGCGGCTCGCACGCAGCGATGCACGGGGTGTCCTCACACATGATGCACGCCGCGTGGTGCACATCGATCATCGGCGTGCCCGCGGCATGCCGGAACTTGGCGGGAGCGTGCACGATGGCACCCACCGGACACGCGGTGATGCACGCATTGCAGCGCGTGCATCCTGCGAGAAAAGATGCCTCGTCCACCGCGCCGGGCGGACGGTGGATCGGCAACGTGAAACGCCGCCCGATCGGTTTGTCGCCGCCGGTGCTGGGCGTCTCCTCTGTGCGTGCTGACTTGGCAACATCCGCGAACGCCTTGCTTCCCGCCCCCATCGCTTCGACCGCGGCGGCGGCGATGCGGCGCAGAAACCCTCCGCGTAGCAATTGACGGCGGGAGAGATGGGAGTCGTCCGGCATGCGGGGGCCTTGCGAGTACTAACGCACGCTCCCTCGCACCACGCCATCGGGCACGTCAGGCTCTCCGAAGGTCGGCGAGAGTTGATCGAACTCCGCTGCTGGCGCGTGGCACTGGATGCAGTTTGTGCGTGAAAGGTGGTCGGGACGCCATCCGTCGTAGCCATGCTCGCCGTGGCAGCTGACGCAGTTTGTACGCATGAACACGCTGTGCGGCATGACGGGTGGAGCACCGGCCCATGCGCGCGTTCCGCCGTAGCCGCTTGCGCGCAGGCCCGCGAAGGAGTTTCCGGCTAAGACGGAAGGCGCCACGCGTGGATCGTCTGCTGCGACGCTTGCTTCGACGTGGCACTGCGTGCAGTTGGTCAAGTACGTGTGCGAGACCATCTTTGCGACCTGCGCGCCGACGTTCAGGCCCTGTGCATGGCACGCGCGGCATGACTGCACGTTCAGGTCGTCGATGGCGTGCGGAATGACTGGCGGTGCGCCTTCGTAGGCGCGCAATTGCGAACGTGACTCCATAGCCAGCGCGCGTTTGGCGAACTTGTCCGCGACCGCCGCCGGATTGGCACGGCTGTCCGGCACCACGATCGGGTCGGGATTGTTCAGCCGCCACGAAAGCCGAGTCGAAGCGCGCGTGTGGTCGTTGCCGCTCATGCCCTCGCGCGCTGCCGGCGGTGCGCCAAACGACAGCAGCGTCGCCGCGGCGGCGCCCGTCGCTGCGATACCGATGACCGCGATGACCGCGGACTTGGCGATCCGTGCGCGCGCGGTGTGCATGCGTCCGCTCCTCATGCCTTTCGCACCACCGCCACGGCGCACTTCTTGTAGTCGGGCTGCTTTGAGTACGGGTCCACCGCATCGAGTGTGACCAGGTTGATGAGCTTGGTCTCGTCGAAGAATGGTACGAATACTTCGCCAGGCTTCGGATCGCCACGGCCGCCGATCCACACGGGCAAGTCGATCTCGCCGCGGCGGCTGCGAATCGTCACTGCGTCGCCACTGCGCACGCCCATCGCCTGCGCGTCGGCGTGGTTCATCTCCACGTAGGCGCGGGGCATGGCGCGGTGCAGCTGCGGAATGCGGCGGGTCATGGTGCCGGAGTGCCAATGCTCTAGCACGCGGCCCGTGCAAAGCCAGAATGGATATTCCTTGTCGGGCATCTCGGGCGGGTTCTCATGCGGCCGGAACCAGATCAGCGCGCGATCATCTTTGGTGACCGAGTGATAGAACTGAAAGTCCTTGCCCTTCTCGACGTAGGGATCGTCGAAGCCGGAAAAGCGCCATCGAGTCTCTCGCCACGAGCCGTCGGGCTGCTGAACGACTGGCCAGCGCAGGCCCCGCGCCTTGACGTATTCGGAATACGGCGCGAGATCCTTGTGCTTATGCCGGCTGAAAAGCCGGTACTCGTTGAACAGGCGTTCGTCGACGTTGGTGTCGTAGTAGTTGGACCAGTTCCAGATGGGCACTTCCTTGCCGGCGCCGTCCTCGATACGGAAGATCCACTTGCCATCCTTGTCCTTCATGCCCTCAGCGCCGCGCTCCATCATGCGATGCGAGACGGCAATCACCTGCCACGCGTCGTCGCGCGCTTGCCCCGGTGGATCGATCATCTTGAACCACTGCTGCGTGCGCCGCTCGCTGTTGCCGTACATGCCGTTCTTCTCCACCCACATGGAACTGGGCAGGATGAGGTCGGCGAGCTCGGTGGTGGCGGTTGGGTAGACGTCTGAGACGATCAGGAACTTGTCGGCCATGTCCTTCTTGGGAAGGAAGTTCCGATGCAAGTTTGGGAGCGTCTGCCCGGGATTGGTGACCTGCACCCAGATGGTGCGGATGTCGCCGCCTTCTGCGGTCGGCGTGTTGAAGCGTTTGAAGAGATCGACCGCGGCATAGCCGATCTTGTCGCTCAGTCGTCCGGGCGAAAGGTTCCAGTGCTCCTCGGCGTACGCGCGGTGCTCGGCATTTGCCACCAGCAATCCGCCCGGCAGCATGTGGCAAAGTGTGCCAACTTCGCGCGCGGTACCGCATGCGGAGGGCTGGCCGGTCAGACTGGTGGCCGCATCGCCCGGCTTGCCGAAATGGCCTGACAGCAGGTGAATTCCGTGCACGATGCAGTTGATTGCCGTGCCGCGCGTGTGCTGGTTAAAGCCCATGCACCAGAAGCTGTTGATGTGTATGTCCCGCTGCGCGAATAGTTCGCCGAGCATGCGAATCTTGTCAGCGGGAACGCCAGAGAGCTCCTCGACGTGTTCGGGGGTGTACGGCTCCACCGACTGCGCGAACTCCTCGAACGTCATCGGTACGCCGAGCATGTGGGGCGGCGTCTGATCGTCAGGAGCGGGACCGAGCTTGCGAAAATGGCAGTGCTTGGCGACGAACTCCTTGTCGTAGTTGCCGCTCTTGACCAGGTGGTGCGCGATGCCGTTGGCGATCGCCAGGTCGCCGTTGGGTTTGAAGAAAAGCACATCGTCCGCGAGGTCGCTGGTGCGCGTGCGCCGCGTGGTCATGTCAATGATGGTGACCTTCTCGCCCCGCGCGCGGCGATCCACCAGGCGAGAGAAGAGCACCGGGTGCATCTCCGCCATGTTGTTGCCCCACATGATGGCAACATCACACGCTTCGATGTCGTCGTACACGCCCGGCGGTTCGTCCACGCCAAACGTCGAGAGGAACCCGGTGACGGCGGAGGCCATGCACAGCCGAGGATTTGAGTCAATGAGGTTGGTGCCAAGCCCAGCCTTTACAAACTTGTTGGCTGCGTAGCCCTCGGGAATGGTCCACTGGCCCGAGCCGTAGAAAGAAAAGCTCGCCGGGTCGGCCGCAATGCGCGTTGCGATGATGTCGATCGCTTCGTCCCAGGAAATCGGCACCATCTTGCCGTCGCGGCGAAGCATCGGGGTGGTCAGGCGGTCCTTGCCATACAGCGCCAGGCCCACGTGGTAACCCTTGACACAGAGCAAGCCCTTGTTCACCTCTGCCTTCTGATCGCCCTGAACTGCAACGACACGGCCGTTCTCAGTGCCCACCATCACATGGCAGCCAGTGCCGCAGAACCGACACGGAGCCTTCTGCCACTTCAGCGGCGTGCCGTCGGCCTGTCCGTTGAGCACTGGCAACGCGTACGCGCGGGCCGAACCGGCCGCGGCTGCGGTTGCGGTGGCCATGGCGGTGGCTTTCACGAAGGTGCGTCGATCAAGGCTGAGCATGCGAATCCTCCTGAGACTGCGACTCCTCCTCAAGATAGACATAGGTCACGTCCACGTGGCGCACGCCGGGCATGCGCCACAAGTGTTCCCACAATGCGCGGTCAGCTTCCACCGACGGAGTCTCGGCGACCAGCGCAACTCGGCCGTCGAAGCACTTGCCGACGGTCAAGCGTTCATCGGCCGCCAGGCTCGTGCGCACTTCTTCCTCGGAGAACTTGTCCGAGAGCGTCACGACCAACCCGCTGATTGCCATTCGTGGTCTCCGAGCGACGTCCAACTACGCCGCACCTCCGCAGCGGGATGCGAGCGGGGATATCGTACGCAGGCTCGCGCCCGTGTCGCGCGATGGCCGCTCCGCGAACGGGAACTCAATCGATGCGCCCGAGCACAGTTCAATCGCGAAACCCCGCCTGGCTTGGATGGCTGTTGCCTGTTGGGTTCTGCGCGGTTGCAGCTGGGTTGTTAATGTCATCCCGAAGCGCAGATTTTGCAGTCGCGCCCCCCCGATCGGTAAATCCGGACAACTTGGTGGTTGGACCGGGACGCGTCGCCATGACCGATCCCGCGCAGATCATGGTCGAGGGAGTTGAGCAGAACTGCAACGGGTGCCACCAGATCTTTCAGCCGGCTCCGCGCGAAGATCGCGCGCTTACCTATCACCAGGAGATCGTCCTGAGCCATGGCATGAACGACCAGTGCTTGAATTGCCACGACGCGGACGATCGCCAGATGCTCACGTTGCGCGACGGGTCCACGGTGCCGTTCGTCGAGACACCGCAACTGTGCGCGCAGTGCCACGGCACGGTCTATCGCGACTGGCAGCGGGGCACCCACGGCAAGACTCTCGGCTCTTGGGTGACGCACTCAGAAGCGCAGCGTCGCCTGAGTTGCAACGAGTGCCACAATCCGCACTCGCCCAAGTTTGATCCGTACTCACCGATGCCGGGCCCGAACACGTTGCGCATGGGCGATCAATCCCCGCGCGACGGACACGCGCCGAGTGGCAAGCAGAGCCCGTTGCGTCGCCGAGTGAACGAAGGAGCGCACCCATGACGGACGTTCGCATCTGGGATGGACCGTCCGCGCCGACTTCTGGCGGCGAACCCGAACTGACGCGGCGAAGCTTCCTGCGCACGGGCGCGGCGGCGGTCAGCGGCATGGCGGCGCTTGCGGCGGCGCTGAGCCCCCTGCGCGAGTTGGAGTGGAGCGAGATCCCCAGCATGGATCAGTTCCTGCAGAAGCACTACAAGGAGATGAACGCCGTCGAGATGGAGCAGGCTCTCGAGCGCATTCGCGGCCAGGTGGAGGCACGCTTTCAGGTGCGCCCGCATCTGCGCGACATCCGTCCGATGGAGGGAGTGGAGTTCGTCTACGCGCTCAACCTGTCGCGGTGCATCGGTTGCCGCAAGTGCGTGCACGCATGCGTGGCGGAGAACAACCAGTCCCGAAGCCCGGAGATCCAGTACATCCGCGTCATCGAGATGCCGCGTGGAACGCTTGATGTGGAACGCGGCAACCACCACTACGACCACCCGACTGTTCCCGACGCGGAGCACTTCTATATGCCGGTGCAGTGCCATCAGTGCGCCAATCCGCCGTGCGTCAAGGTGTGCCCGGTTGAGGCGACCTGGCAGGATGCGGACGGAATCACCGTGGTGGATTACGACTGGTGCATCGGGTGCCGCTATTGCGAGGCTGCGTGTCCATATTGGGCGCGCCGATTCAACTTTGCTAAGCCCCATCTACCCAAGGATCAGCTGAATCCGAACATGGCGTATCTGTCCAATCGGCCGCGCGAGAAGGGCGTGATGGAGAAGTGCCACTTCTGCCTGCACCGAACGCGCGAAGGGCGAATGCCTGCATGCGTGGAGATATGCCCGACCGGCGCGCGCAAATTCGGCAACGTGCTCGATCCGGCATCCGAAGTGTCGGAAATCCTGCGCACCAAGCGCGTTTTCGTGCTCAAGGAGGAGGTCGGCACGCTGCCGCGCTTCTTCTACTACTTCGACGAGCGCTACCCTAACACGCTCGATCCGGAAGCGCTTGCCATCGCCGAGCGCCTGCGCTTGGAAGAGGGCGAGGCGTACGGCTGCCTGCCCGATGTCGACGGCCCTCGCAGGGACTTTGTTGCAGCGGCAGAACCCGCGTGGTGGAAAGGCGACCACGCGTGAGCATGTACCTGAAGTTCCTGACGCGGTGCTTTCGCCTGAGCTTTGTCGGCGACTACCGGTACTACGCGTGGATGTTCCTGCTGACGGTCTTTGTGCTCTTTGGCATCAACGCGTACTGCAAGCAGCTGGTCGAAGGACTAGCTACGACCGGCATGACCGACCAGGTGTCGTGGGGCTTCTACATCGCCAACTTCACCTTCCTTGTTGGCATGGCTGCGGCCGCGGTGATGCTGGTGATCCCGGTGTACATCTACAAGAACCGAGAGCTGCACGACCTGGTGATCTTTGGCGAGCTCTTTGCCATCGCGGCGATCATCATGGCGATGCTGTTCGTCACGGTGGACCTCGGTCGACCGGAGAGGTTCCATCACCTGCTCCTGCGCTTCAACTTTCCAACCTCGATGCTGACGTGGGACGTGCTGGTGCTGAACGGGTATCTGCTGCTTAACCTGCACATCTGTGGGTACTTGGTGTATTGCGCGTACCGGCGACGGATGCCGAGCAAGATCTTTTACATTCCATTCGTGTTCGTGGCGATCGCGTGGGCGATCAGCATCCACACCGTCACGGCGTTCCTCTATAGCGGGCTTGGGGGAAGGCCGTTCTGGAACTCCGCGGTGATTGCGCCGCGCTTCCTGGCGTCTGCGTTTGCCGCTGGACCGGCGTTCCTGATCCTGACGCTTTCGGTGCTCAAGCGCTACACCGCGTACGAGGTGCCGCACCGCGCCTTCATGACGCTGCGCAACATCGTCGCAATTGCCCTGTCCATCAACATGTTCCTGCTCGGTTCCGAAGCGTTCACCGAGTTCTACACAGACTCAGGGCACGGGGCGTCGGCGCACTACCTGTTCCTCGGGCTGCACGGGCGGTGGGCCTTGGTGCCGTGGATCTGGAGTGCGATCGCGCTGAACACGGTGGCGCTCGCGCTGCTCTTCATGCCGGTTAGCCGACGCGCACCCGTGCTGCAGGTTGCGTGCGTTCTGTTGATTGTGGGCATCTGGATCGAAAAGGGCATGGGCTTGATCGTGCCCGCGTTCATTCCGACGCCGCTGGGCGAGATCGTGGAGTACTTGCCCACGCTCAATGAGACGCTGGTGACCCTAGGCATCTGGGCGGGCGGGCTCTTGATCTACACCATCTTGGTGCGGGTGACGGTGCCGGTGCTTTCGGGCCGCCTGACGTACGACCAAAACTTCGAAGCGGCGACCCGGCAGGACGCTGTCGTGAGGCCCGATGTTGGCTCGGTGTCCGCAGGGGGGAGCGCATGACGCACTCCAACGAACGGCCGACCGCGGATGGGGCCCAACAGTCGCTGCGCGATCACGTGATGGACAAGGCGGTGCACGCGCGCAAGGTGCACGCGGACCTGAATGCTGCGGGTGCGCTCGCCGCTCTGCTACTCGATCGTTCGGTGGTCCGCTATCCGCTTGGGATGCGGTTTGATTCCCAGCCGTTGCAGTCGGGCGAGTTCGCGTGCTTGGAGGCGCTTGGGGAGCATCCGTCCGATGGGTTCTGCCTCTTCATACATCCGATGTTCGAGAACGTCACCGATTTACACCCGCTGATCGTGGCTTACTACATTCCATCGGTGAACTACGGCGAAGTTGCGAGCCACGTCGAGGCCGAATTGTTCGGCGCCGCGCTCTGCGGCCTAGACGTCGAGGAGTACTACAAGATCCTCTGCTCCGTGGCGGATACCGTGGAGCACCCATGAAGAAGAAGAAGGCAAAGACCGTTAGGAAGACGTCGGGTGCGAAGCGGGAGCCGGCGAGGGCGCTGCCCGGCGTATTCAAGGATTTCGTGCGCGCCTACCCCGAACTTGCGCAGTCACACGAGCGCGTGGCCAAAGCGGTTGAGCGCGCCGGACCGCTGGATGCCAAGACACTCGCGTTGATCAAGATCGGCATCTGCGTGGGCGCTGGATTGGAATCCGCGTTGCGTAGCCATGTGCGGCGTGCGCTGAAGCTGGGTGCGACCACGCGCGAGATCGAGCAGGCCATTTTGCTCGGCATGAACACGGTTGGATTCCCGCGCACCGTGGCGGCGTGGAGCTGGGCGCACGAACAGTTCAGGAGAGGCGAGTGAGTGCTCTGCACATCTCGTTGCCCACGCTTGCGCGCGTCCGATCCCCCGTTGCGTCGGCGCACACGGACCAGTCACCACCGCCCGCACCCGCTGAGATTCGTGCCGCACAACGCATGGTGGACTCGCATGGGCGCACCATTCGAGACCTTCGTATCAGCGTCACCGACCGGTGCAACTTTCGGTGCACGTACTGCATGGAGCCCGATGTCCGTTTCGCTCCGCGTGAGGCGCTCCTGTCCACCGCGGAGATCGTCCGAGTGGCGCGCATCGCGTACTCGCTTGGGGTTCGCAAGATTCGACTGACCGGCGGGGAGCCAACGCTGCATCCGGAGCTCACGCAGATCATTGCGGGGATTCGCAGTGTTGCACCCGTTGAAATCGCGCTCATTACCAACGGGTCGCGGCTCGATCGCCCAACGCTGCGTGCTTGGAGGCGCGCGGGCCTCGACCGAGTGACGATCAGCATCGACACGTTGCGCCC
>CAZXGD010000038.1:0-21209 GCA_964640485.1 uncultured Isosphaeraceae bacterium
GGATGACAGTACCGCTCGGGTGTGGGCTGCGGCGACGGGGGCGGTCATCGCCGAGCTCAAGGGGCATACGGAGCGTGTCGTGTCCGCGTCGTTCAGCGCGGACGGTACTCGGATTGTCACAGCCTCGTATGAAATCACCCGGCGGTCGTCAGAAGGGTGGGGGGACCATACTGCTCGGGTATGGGACGCAGCAACGGGCGCGGTCCTCTCCGAGCTAAAGGGGCATTCCAGTGCGGTCGCGTCCGCGTCATTCAGCACGGACGGCACTCGAATCGTCACGGCTTCGTTTGATATGACCGCTCGGGTGTGGGACGCGGTGACGGGCGCGGTCCTCTCCGACCTCAAAGGACACACAGGGACCGTCATCTCAGCGTCGTTCAGCGCAGACGGCACTCGAATCGTCACGGCTTCGTTTGACAAAACCGCTCGGGTGTGGGACGCAAAGACGGGCGTGTGCCTCGCCGAGCTCAAGGGGCACACGGAGCGTTTGCTGTCCTCCGTGTCGTTCAGCGCGGACGGAACTCGGATCTTGACTGAATCTGATGACAAGACCGTGCGGGTTTGGGACAGCATTTCCTACCGCGAGCGGCACGCGGAGATTGCGAAATCTCCCTCGCAAAAGTGATGGAGAGGTGGAGCCTCGCTCAAAGCCTGACCGCCGATAGCGCAATCCCCGCCAAGATGTCTTGAATCTTGGTGCTCGTAGCGCCAGGTTGTAGCCTGAATCCACCGGTGCCGCGCTGCGGCTCGAGTGTTCGATCGCGCGCGTCACCACTGCCGGAGAAATATCATGAAAGTCTTGCGCAAAGCAAAGCTGGCGGCGCCGATTGCTGTTGTGCTTGCAATCTGGTCATCGATCGCAATCTCCTCGGCATCTAGTTCGGAATCGGCAGCCTGCACTCCGTCATGGGCGAGTGTCTTCGTTGGCGGCAACGGCATCGGCTCAACGGTACTCTCGCTCCTTCCTTTTGACGATGGCTCGGGGCCGGCACTGTATGCAGGCGGTGGATTCGTCTACGCAGGTGGAACTCAAGTCAATTTCATAGCGCGCTGGAATGGTGCCGCGTGGTCGCCCCTGTCCACAGGAATGAACTTCGGCGGTGTGAATGCGTTGGCCGTCTACGACGATGGCAGTGGTCCTGCCCTCATCGCCGCCGGGACTTTCACACTCGCGGGCGGCGTGCCCGCTTCATCGATCGCGCGATGGAATGGCAGCAGCTGGTCGGCTCTCGGGGCCGGAATCGGTGGCCAGGTACTCGCGCTCGCGGTCTTCGATGACGGTACTGGACCCGCGCTATATGCGGGCGGTGACTTCACCGTTGCGGGCGGCGTCGCAGCCAACCGAATCGCCAAGTGGGATGGAGCATCGTGGTCGGCACTTGGGTCGGGCGTCTCCAGCGCGGTACAGGCGCTCGCCGTCTTTGATTCCGGTGCGGGTCCGCAGTTGTATGTGGGCGGCAAGTTCACTTCGGCCGGAGGCGCTCCCGCGAATCGAATCGCGCGATGGAGCGGCAGCGCGTGGTCCACCGTGGGCGGCTTGGGAATGAGCGGCCAAGTTTGGTCGCTCGCCGTTGCAGACTTAGGATCCGGGCCAGCGCTCTATGCGGCTGGCGAATTCTCCTCTGCGCCGGGAGTGCTGGCCCATCGCGTTGCCAGTTGGAATGGTGCGACGTGGAGCGCACTAGGCAGCGGCGTCGAATCGGTCGTCTATTCCATTACCGCCTACTCCGATAGGGATGGTCCGGCGCTCATTGCCGCAGGCGATTTTACGAACGCCGGGGGCGCACCAGCCAATCGCATTGCCAGATGGAACGGCGCTTCGTGGTCCGCGCTCGGCACCGGCCTGAGCTCGATTGCTTACGCGGTTGCCGCAACCGGCGGTACCGTGAATCCCGCGATCGTTGTGGGCGGTTCCTTTCAGAGCGCCGGCGGCGCTCCCTCTCCTTATCTTGCGCAGTGGCAGGGATGTCCCATGACTGTGCTCGGTGATCTCAACGGCGACGGTCTTGTAGACGGTGCCGATCTTGGCATGCTTCTGGGCTCGTGGGGGCCGTGCAGTGGCTGTCCCGCCGACTTGAATGGTGACGGAATCGTAGACGGTGCCGATCTTGGCACGCTCCTTGGTAACTGGGGTCCGTCATCGTGAGCCATGCCCCCTGAACAGTCACCTGGCGGTGGTCGGAAACAGACAACTCTCCCGCGGCCCGCGGACCCCACCTTGTTCCAGTTTGACGATCATTCAACCTGTCCAAGCGCCCAGAAGTACACCCAAGTCGGCTCCATCCACCGTGCCATCACCGGTCAGGTCTTCTGCGCAGCCTTCGCAGAGGCCCCATGCGCCAAGCAGGAGCCCTAGGTCGGCACCGTCCACGATGCCATCACCGTTCAAGTCCGAATTGCCCCCAGTATGTGGCGCGCACTCGTCCCACACCGCAGCCACTGCATCGCCGGCAGGGGACGTTGCAAATGAGCCAGCCACCAGGAACGAATTGTTGCCCGGCAAGAGGGCAATCGAATTCGCGCTTCCATTCGAATAGGTGGACACGGTTCCGTTGAGTCCGCTACCGAATCCGCGCCATTGCACCCCGTCCCACGCAACGATCCGTCGAGAGTCGCTTGCACTCTCTCCGCGTGCTCCTGCAAACCGTCCGGCCACGAGGAGCAGCGGTGCCTCACCACCGGAGCGTTGCCACGCGCAGAGGTATGTCACAACTGGCGGAGCCGTTGGACTTTCCCGCGTCAATCCTGCGCCGACGGAGCTCCATTCCCCTCCATCCCATGCTGCGATTCCAGCCGCGAAATGCGCTCCAGCCGTGGCGAATTCTCCACCCACAAAGAGCTGCGGCGCACTGGCGCCTTCTGGCGTAAACGAGGTCATGGTGTTCACTGTGCCACTCACCCCTTCTCCAAGTGCCTGCCAGTGGCCAGAAGTCCACTTGGCCACCCGATTGATCGGCGTATTGCCGGAGGCCCAAAATGTGCCGCCCGCAAAGAGCGCATCGCCCGTGCCATCGTTGAAGATTTCTAGCGTTCGAACTGTGCCGCTCAGAGTCCCCACAGCCGACCATGATCCGCCGGACCATCGAGCGACATTGGTGGAAGGCTGTGTGAAACTTCCTCCAACGTAAAGCGCGGGAGTGCCGCCCGGCCCGCCCTGGGGCCACGACTTGAGCGCCAAAACAGTACCGCTTGCAATTCCGCTACCGAGCGGCGCCCAACTCAATCCGTCCCACACCGCAACTCGATTTGCTTCCACACCTCCAATGTGCGTGAAGTCGCCGCCGGCCACAAGTACGGGACCGGAGTCACCGTTAAACACTTCCATACATTCCACCGTGCCATCGGGCGGTGCACCCGCCACCTGCCATTCACTGCCGTTCCATCGGGCCACCGATGTAACTGCGGTGCTTCCGATCGCGGTGAACGCGCCCACCGCGTAGAGCATTGGCCCGCCGCCGCGCCCATCATCGTAAAGCGTGACAATCCTGGCCAGATTGTTGAAGCCTTTGCCCAAGCAACTCCATGACGAAGCGCTCCATGATGGGCCGCTCCAACGCGCGATACGGCCAGCTGGAAGACCGCCCGCCGACGAAAAGTCTCCGCACACAATCAACTGCCATGATCGGTTTTTGGCTTGCTGCCATTGCATTGCCCGTCCGCCTCCGCCGAGTCCGCCCGCGCATGGCAGCCACTTGATTCCATCCCATGCTGCGACGCCTTGCACCACTCCGGAGCCAGGCGAATGACTGAAGTCGCCGCATGCAAACAGTTTGGGCTGTCCAGGTGGAGCGTCGGGGCGAATCGAAAACCCGACAACGCCGACACTTCCGCCGATGAGTCCACCTCCTAGGGGGTTCCACGAATCTCCATTCCACCGTGCGACCTGCAGGTAACCACCGGGGCCGGAGTACAGAAAGGTTCCACCCACGATCAGCTGCGCCGGGGCACCCGTACCGTCATCAAAGCTGATCATGCAGCCGATCGGGCCCGCCATATTGTCGCCAACCGGCTGCCACACAAGACCGGTCCAACGCGCCACCGCCGTCGATATGGGGCCGGGCACAATGTCACTTCCGCAGCCTGCATAGAGCAGGGGACCGGCTCCGTCATCGTGCACGGCGAGCGCGTTGACCGTTGCAAATGGGAAAGCATCACCTACAGCAGTCCACTCTTCGCCATTCCATTTGGCGACGCTGGCGTCTTGCATACCACCCGCCGCCAAAAGCGAGCCCCCGATGTAGAGCGCAGCGCCCGTTCCATCGTTGTGAACCACCATGCACTTCACACCCCCCGAGACGGCACTTCCGACGGCGCTCCATTGCCTTCCATTCCACCGCGCCACTCGTCCGGTTGCCACGCCGCCGATGGTGGAAAAACTGCCGCATGCGTAAAGCGCATTTCCTGTGCCATCATCATGAACCAATAGAGATGTGATGGTGCCACCGGTGGTACCCGGAAGGGTTTGCCACGCCGATCCGTTCCAGACCGCCACGCCCTGTGCAGGTTGACCCGCAATCGAATTGAAGAGGCCCGCGACATAGAGCCGTTTGCCGTTGCCCGTGCCGTCGTCGAACTCTGCCATCGCAAGGGGTGTTGTTTGGTTTGGGCTGTTTGTCTGGCCGAATCCAATCGTGCATTGCCCCAAGTAGGGGACCCAATCTGGAGCGCAATCGTCACCCGCGTCTACCCAATTGGCAGAAGCCGCGAGCGATACCAGAACCGCAAGCGCCGAAAGGTGCCTTCTCATTCCAAACAACATATACGCAAGTGAACGGTTCAGAACCGTCAATTGTCTGGGTTAAGCCAACAGGTAAGTTTGGCGTCAATCCAAAGCCGCTTACTCCCGTCCTGCGTCCACCTTCTTCATGCCGGCTTCCAGCTCCTTGATGTCCGCAGGCGAAAGCGTTGGACGGTCCAGTTTGAGAGTTAACTTGTTGAGTTTGCCCGTGAAGACAAACGGTGGTTGATAGTCGGCATCGTTCACGCCAGTCAGCGAGTCGGAGCCGATGTCAAAGCTCTCGTCCCACTGCAGAATCATGGGAATCGTCTTTGGCATTGCCTTGGTGGCGACAACCTTTCCGTCCACCTTGAGTGTGCCGGTACCGGGGCGGCCGATTCCACTCATGTTGTTGTACGCCAGCGTGCCCACCCCTAGGCCGTCGTACTTGAATTCGAATTCAATCGTGTGACGGCCGGGCGCGAGAGCCTCAGGCCCTTCCCATTTCAGGCGCTCCAGGTCGATCATGTTCCAAAGGAAGACCGGCTTGCTTTTCAGCAAATAGAAGCCGTAACCGCAGAACCGTCCTCCGGAGGTCACGATCATGCCCTCGGCGCCACCCTCGGGGACGGTGATGTCCGCCGTAAAGGTGTAAGAGGTGTTCAGGACGGACGGGGAATCGCCTTGCGGCAGTCCGATCATGGGCTTGGTGTAGACAAACTCGGTGAGGCCGGCAGTGATGTTTGGACGTGGAGCCACGATGCGGGCCGCCATCGAGGCGTCCATCGGAAACACCTGGTACTTCTTGGCCTCGGCGATGAACATCTTCTTCATCTCCTCGACCTTGTTGGGGTGTTCGGCGGCGATGTTGTGGGTCTGAGCAAAATCCTTCGTCAGATCGTAAAGTTCAAGGATCTGATTGTTGAGCGGATCGGGATTGGCTGCGCCGGAGATTTCCCATGGTGCGCGATTCACCTTGGTGCTAAGCAGCCAGCCTTCGTGATAAAGCGCCCACTGCCCAAACATTTCAAAGTACTGCGTCTTGTGATGCGACGGTTCCTTGGCGTTTGCTTTGTCGAACGTATATGCAAAGCTGGTGCCCTCGATTGGCGCTTGCTTGATGCCGTCCACCATCTGGGGTGCCGGGATGCCAGTCACTTCAAGCAGCGTGGGAACCACGTCAATGACGTGCATGAACTGGTCGCGCAGGCCACCCGTGTCTTTGATGCGTGCGGGCCAAGAGACGGCCATGTTCTGACGGATGCCGCCCAGTTTGGAGGCATTCTGCTTGAACCAAGTGAAGGGTGAATCAAAAGCCCAAGACCAGCCCGCGGACATGTGGTTGTAGGTTTGCTGCGTCCCCCACACGTCGTACCACTTCATCTGGGTTTCGACCGGCATTTCACTGATGCCATTAAAAAATGCCACTTCGTTGGGCGTGCCGAGCGGGCCGCCTTCGGCGCTGGTGCCGTTGTCGCCGTTGATGTAGATGATGAGCGTGTTGTCAAGCTTGCCCATTTCTTCAATGGTGTCGATGATGCGGCCGATTTCGTGATCGTTGTAGGCCACGTAGGCCGCGAAGACCTCAACTTGCTTGATGAATAGCTTCTTGGTTTGTGCGTCCAATTCGGCCCATGGCTTCAGAACCTCCTTCGGCCACGCTGCCAACACGGAGTCAGCTGGGATCACACCCAGCTTCTTCTGGTTTTCAAAGATCGTCCGTTGCAGGACTTCGTACCCCTCGTCGAAGAGGTGCATGTCATGGATCTTCTTTACCCATTCTTCGGTGGGGTGGTGCGGCGCGTGAGAGGATCCAGGCGCGTACTTCATGAAGAACTTCTTTTCTGGCATCGTTTGGTTCGTGCGATTGAGATAGTCGATCGCATCGTCGGCCATCGCTGTTATGAGATTCCAGCCAGGAGCGCCTTCGAAGGGATAGATCTGAGTGGTGTTGCGGAACAAGTTCGGCTGCCACTGGCTCGTGTCGCCGCCCACGAATCCGTAGAAGTACTCAAACCCCATGCCGGTCGGCCACTGGTCAAAGGGCCCAACCTGGCTTGCCGCGAATGCTGGGGTGTTGTGGTCCTTGCCGAACCAACTGGTCGCGTAGCCGTTTTCTAAGAGGATGCGCCCGATGGTTGCCTTGTCCTCGGCGATGATGCTGTTGTAGCCGGGGAAGCCGGTCGACTGCTCGGAGATCACGCCAAACCCTGCGGAGTGGTGATTGCGACCGGTGATGAGCGCTGCACGCGTTGGTGAACAGAGTGCAGTGGAGTGAATGTTGTTGTAGCGAAGGCCGCTTTTTGCAACGCGGTCCATGGTGGGCGTGGGAATGACGCCGCCGAAGGTGCTCGGCACGCCAAAGCCGGCGTCATCCGTGATGATGAGCAAGATGTTGGGCGCCCCTTGAGGGGGAACGATGCGCGGAGCCCACCACGGCTTGGAGGTCAACGCATCTTCCGTAATCTTGCCTCCGAACTTGGGATCGGGCGCGGGCAGTTGCTTGCCATCAATGGTGGTGGTTGCGCCAGGGGAACCGGGGGTGCCGGTGGTTTGAGTGTCGGCGCTTTGGATGGCGTGCGCCGTGGTAATGACCGCTAGCGCCACCATGCAGCTCTTTAGGACGATGTGTGGATTCATATGGTGTCTTCTACTCGTTTGAGAGTTTTACTCACGTCCGGCTTGAACTTTCTTCATGCCTTCTTCGAGCGCCTTAATGTCGGCAGCTGACAACTCGGGTCGATCTACCTTGAGCGTAAGTTTGTTGAGTTTGGCAGTCAAGGTGAATGGAAGCTTATAGTCGGTGTCACTCACGCCGGTAAGCGTGTCTGATCCAATGTCAAAGCTTTCGTCTAACCCCAGAATCATGGGGATCGTTTTTTCCATTCTTTTGGTGGCGACAACTTTTCCATCGACTTTGAGAGTGCCGGTACCAGAACGTCCCAGTCCACTCATGCTGTTGTACGCAAGCGTGCCAACGCCAAGGCCGTCGTACTTGAAGTCGAATTCAATCGTATGCCCACCTGGCGCAAGCACCTCGGGACCCTCCCACCTGATGCGTTCCAGATCAATCATGTTCCAGAGGAATACCGGCTTGCCCTTCAGCAGGTAGAACCCGTAGCCGCAGAACCGACCGCCTGACGTCACAATCATGCCTTCAGCTCCACCCTCCGGCACCGTAATCTCCGCAGTAAAGGTGTAGGAGCTGTTGAGAATTGACGGCGAGTCGCCTTGGGGCAGACCAAGCATCGGATGCGTGTAAACAAACTCGGTACGTCCAGCCGTGATGTTGGGACGGGGCGCGACCAGGCGGGCCGCGACGGATGCATCCATGGGGAATACTTGATACTTTTGCGCTTCGGCAACGAACATCGACTTCAGTTCCTTCACTTTGTCCGGATGTTCTGCGGCGATGTCGCGCGACTGAGTGAAGTCCTCGTTCAGGTTGTAGAGTTCAAGGACCTGCTTATTGAGCGGATCAGGATTGGCAGCGCCGAACGCCTCCCACGGTGCGCGGTTGACCTTGGTGCTGAGCAGCCACCCCTCGTGATAAAGCGCCCACTGACCCATCATTTCGAAGTATTGAGTCTTGTGCCTGGAAGGTACATCAGCGTTTTCCTTCTTGAACGTGTAGGCAAAGCTCGTACCTTCGATCGGAGCCTGCTTGATGCCGTCCACCATCTGGGGTGCCGGGATGCCGGTTACTTCAAGAATCGTGGGAACCACGTCTATGACGTGCATGAATTGTTCGCGTAGTCCGCCCGTGTCGTCGATGTGGCCAGGCCAAGAAACCACCATGCCCTGACGAATGCCGCCCAGTTTGGAGGCATTCTGCTTGAACCAAGTGAAGGGTGAATCAAAAGCCCAAGACCAGCCCGCGGACATGTGGTTGTAGGTTTGCTGCGTCCCCCACACGTCGTACCACTTCATCTGGGTTTCGACCGGCATTTCACTGATGCCATTAAAAAATGCCACTTCGTTGGGCGTGCCGAGCGGGCCGCCTTCGGCGCTGGTGCCGTTGTCGCCGTTGATGTAGATGATGAGCGTGTTGTCAAGCTTGCCCATTTCTTCAATGGTGTCGATGATGCGGCCGATTTCGTGATCGTTGTAGGCCACGTAGGCCGCGAAGACCTCAACTTGCTTGATGAATAGCTTCTTGGTTTGTGCGTCCAATTCGGCCCATGGCTTCAGAACCTCCTTCGGCCACGCTGCCAACACGGAGTCAGCTGGGATCACACCCAGCTTCTTCTGGTTTTCAAAGATCGTCCGTTGCAGGACTTCGTACCCCTCGTCGAAGAGGTGCATGTCATGGATCTTCTTTACCCATTCTTCGGTGGGGTGGTGCGGCGCGTGAGAGGATCCAGGCGCGTACTTCATGAAGAACTTCTTTTCTGGCATCGTTTGGTTCGTGCGATTGAGATAGTCGATCGCATCGTCGGCCATCGCTGTTATGAGATTCCAGCCAGGAGCGCCTTCGAAGGGATAGATCTGAGTGGTGTTGCGGAACAAGTTCGGCTGCCACTGGCTCGTGTCGCCGCCCACGAATCCGTAGAAGTACTCAAACCCCATGCCGGTCGGCCACTGGTCAAAGGGCCCAACCTGGCTTGCCGCGAATGCTGGGGTGTTGTGGTCCTTGCCGAACCAACTGGTCGCGTAGCCGTTTTCTAAGAGGATGCGCCCGATGGTTGCCTTGTCCTCGGCGATGATGCTGTTGTAGCCGGGGAAGCCGGTCGACTGCTCGGAGATCACGCCAAACCCTGCGGAGTGGTGATTGCGACCGGTGATGAGCGCTGCACGCGTTGGTGAACAGAGTGCAGTGGAGTGAATGTTGTTGTAGCGAAGGCCGCTTTTTGCAACGCGGTCCATGGTGGGCGTGGGAATGACGCCGCCGAAGGTGCTCGGCACGCCAAAGCCGGCGTCATCCGTGATGATGAGCAGGATGTTTGGCGCCCCTTGAGGGGGAACGATGCGCGGAGCCCACCACGGCTTGGATGTCAACGCATCTTCCGAAATCTTGCCTCCGAACTTGGGATCGGGCGCGGGCAGTTGCTTGCCGTCAATGGTGGTAGTTGCGCCCGGGGAACCGGGGGTGCCGGAGGTTTGCTGGGCTTGGGAAGCAGACGTGATCACCGCAACGGCCATCATGGCCGCAGATACTTTGATAGACAACTTCATGCTTTGCTCCTTGCTTGGGAAACTCAGACCAACCCGCGTGCCGCCGGAGTGAAGAGACTACACGGTTGGAGAATGGTGCGGTGCCGCCATCCTTGCCGGACTTGTATTCTGCGCAATCGTTGCCGATCGCAGCAACAATGTGTCTCGTCATTACCAATGGTTCTATCGCCGGAGCAAGCATGATTTTGTCGCGTCTCCTATTGGTGCTTCTTGCAATGATCGGCGCCGTGCAGTGTGCCGAAGCAGACGATTCGATGGGGCACTCCCGACACGGCAGTGCCTTCGACACTGGCCTTCGACAGAAGCCATGGCGCATGGAGGGAATCGGCAAGGCCCACTTTCCGATCACGACTCAGGTTCCAGAGGTGCAGGAGTGGTTCGATCAGGGCAATGCGTTGCTGCATTCGTTCTGGTACGAGGTAGCGGAGCGAGCATTTCGGTGGTGCCTGAAACTCGACCCGGAGTGCGCCATGGCGTACTGGGGAATGGCTCGCACCGGACTTAGCTGGTCCACCGGCCTCGCTGACTTTCCCGAAATCAAGCGATACAAGGACTTCCTCAAGGAAGCCATACGACGCAAAGATTCGGTCACGCCACGTGAACGGTTGTACATCGAGGCGTGGGAGGACGCCATGCGAGCAGACGCGCCCGAGCGCGTGAAGATCCTTACACAAAAGTTGCAGGAACTCGTTCTGCAATACCCCGAAGACCTAGAAGCCGCAACGCTCTACGCGCTCTTCTCTATTGGCTCAGGCAACTCACTTGGAACGGAGATGGTTGTAAGAGACATTCTCCGGCGAGCTCCCGATCATCCCGGAGCGCATCACACACGAATTCACAACTGGGATGGCGTGCTCGCAGAGCAAGCGCTCCCAAGTTGCCAAGCGTATGGAAGACTTGTGCCGGGAATCGGCCATTCGAACCACATGCCTGGTCACAACTATTCCAAGATCGGTATGTGGCATGAAGCCGCCCGGTCGATGGATGCAGCAACGCGCGTTGAGTTGCGCTACATGAACGAACGCCTTGCGCTTCCATTTGAGACGTGGAACTACGCCCACAATCGCAACTACCTCTGTTACATCCAGGAACAGCTTGGCATGGCTGCTGCGTCCCTTCAAGGGGCGAGTGATCTTCTTTCGGCGCCACTCGAACCGAAGCGCAGCCTCGATCAACAGCCCGGCATATTCGATCAGGGGCTGGCAGTGCAGATCCGCGCGCTCATCAAGTTTGAACGGTGGGATGACATCCTTAAGCCCGGCACCATCCAGTGGCGTGACAATGAGTTCGACAAGTTCATGCAAGCGTTGGTGGAGACTCACGCATACACCGGGCTAGGAAAGACCGTCGACGCCCGAAGCCGGTTGGCGGAGGTGAAGGAGCTCTTTCGCACGCTATCTGAACAGAACAAGGGCGCGGCCAACGGTGTGGAATTGTCCATGGAAGACGTCTTTGCAATCGATCTGAATGCCGCCGAAGGTCTGCTGTGCGCCGCTGAGGGAGACTTGCTCGATGCGACCCGCTTTCTTACGGCCGCAGCGGCACTTGAGAAGACGCAACGCGATGCCGGGCAGTATCCAAACGACCCTCCGGGTGCAGCATGGCCCGTGAATCGCTTGCTTGGCGACGTCTATCTTCGTGCTGGAGAACATCGGTTGGCGATCCAAGCGTACGAGCGGGCACTCGAGCAGGAACGCAACGATGCGTTTTCGCTCGCCGGGCTTGCCCAGGCGTGCTTCAAGTCGGGCGATCGCCAGAAAGCAACCGAGTACGCGGGCAGATTCGCGTACGTCTGGTCCGGCTGTGACCCGGCACTAAGATGGAAGGTGGAGGTGGATGAGCTAGGTCTTAACGCTGCTCCGATCGCTCTGACACCTGCACCCGAGCAACAGTACTCGCCGGACGCACAATCAACACTCGGGCCGTTGAACTGGGAACCCTTTGCCGCACCGCTACTAGCCTGCGTAGATACCGAAGGAAACGCTGTAACCCTAAATGAATTCGCCGGCAAGAACGTCATTCTGGTGTTTTACTTGGGTGACGAATGCCCGCACTGCGTGGAGCAGTTGGTGGCCATCAACGCCCGCGCTGCCGATTGGGAAAGTGAGAACGCCGTCGTGCTTGCGGTGAGCAGTGCCACTGCTGAGAAGAACAAGACTTCAGCGAAGCTGAGCAAATTGTCGATTCGACTTCTCTCAGATAGCGATCACAGCAACGCTCGTCGATTCACCTCATACGATGACTTTGAGGAGATGGAGTTGCATTCGACGATACTCATCGATGCCAAAGGCCGAGTGCACTGGAAACGCACCGGTGGTGATCCATTCGCAGACATGGAGTTTGTGCTGCAATCACTCAAGCGAATGAATGGCAAGCAGATTGGCGCTCCATCAGGCAAGTGACGCGAGCCTCCCTCCAAGGAAAACAGCCTCATCAAGACACCCATGCGACTCGCGCGGAGGCGCGGGCCGCAGTCTTCCAATGGAAATCGATCTGCTATCAGCGCATGAGCGCGAGGGGTGCGCATTGACGACAAGTCCTCTTTTTTGATTCAACGCCGCTTCCTTGCCGGGACGTGGTGTCACCTTGACTACTGTTGTAATGAGGGACACCAGTGCGGGTCCCATCGCAACTTTGCCTGAGGAGTCGGATATGTCGCTGCGCAACATGCTGATGGGGTTCAGTGGTTTCGGCGTCGGGCTGTGCTGGATCGTGATGCCAGCCGGATTGGCTGCCGCGGAGCCGCCAACTTACCGAGTAGAAGTGCTTGGCTCGAACATCCAGGCGTTTGCCATGAATGAACTGGGCGATGTCACGGGGCGTGCGCTGGACGCGGCGCAGATCGGCAAGGCGTTTGTGACTCGGCAAGGCGGCATGGTGGAGTTGCTGCCGCTGCCCTCGCCGTGGGTCAGTTCGGACGGTTACGCGATCAATCTGCACGGAGTCGTGGTGGGGGCCGTCAGCACGATTTCGATCGCTTCGGTCGGGTCCCATGCAGCGGCGTGGATTCCGACTCAGTCCGGGTACGAGTTCGTGCTTCTCGGAGCACTGCCGGGACATGTGTACAGCACCGCGACCGACGTGAACGACATCGGAGACATCGTCGGAGGATCAGGCGGTCTCGGGCTCGGGGCGTACAACGACGCCGTGCTCTTCGAACAAGGTGGGCCGAGACTGCTGCCCGGTCTCTCACTGCCTGGTGGCGTCAACAACGAGCGTGTCGTCGTTGCAAGCAATCTCGTGCTGGACTTGAACACAATGACGTCGAGCACGGTTGCGCTTCCACCGGGAAACTGGCAGGGCATGACATCCACCGACATCAATAACAACAACGGCATCTGCGGGCACATCATGGGATTCTCCGGATGCAGCACCTTTCCGGTTCGAAAGCTCGAGGGCGGTCCGGTCGAAGTGATCGGCGGTTGCGCTACGATTACGTCGGCGGTGTCGTTGAACGACCATGGCGATGCGCTCACGTTTGTGTACAACGGCGGCGTGGGATGCGTGTTCATCGACAGCGGCTACACCAACATCGGCAGCCTGATCCATCCGTCGCAAGGGCAGTGGATCATCACCGGCGTGTCCACGATCAACAACGCGCGGCAAATGCTGGTCTCAGGCAAGATGTATCCCCAACTTGTAGGGCAGACCATCCGATTGACGCCGATCGGATTGGGCGACCTGAATGGCGACGGACGCGTTGACGGCGCGGATCTGGGTGTTCTACTCGCGGCGTGGGGATTGCCAGACCAAGACGCCGACTTGAATGGAGATGGAACTGTCGACGGCGCTGACCTTGGCATTCTGCTTTCGCGCTGGACGCTGTGACGAGCAACTTGAGGAGTGGCTCGGCAATGAATGACCTCCCGTTTGGAAAGGCGCGCGCACTTCGTCAGCATCTAGCTTCGCTCTCATCGACAACGCCGCCACAAAACCGTGGCGGCGCTTCGAACTCCCCGAGAGGAACCCTCCTCGGAGAGTTGGCTGGCCCGGAAGGTCGCGGGCGGGGTCGGGGAGGCGGATTCTCGGTGGGGCGGACGGGGTGACGGCTGATCGTGGCCGGTCCGGCTATCGTCAGCGATCCCTCCCCGATCGGAACGTGTTCAAAGTTTAGCCGGGGAAGGGGGGATGCGGTCGAGGGACGGATTCTGGTTAACAGAGCGGACAGGAGTGCGGGGGCAACTCCCTTCGAAATGGCGTGGAAGCCAAACAGAGACACGGGTGGCGATCGGAAAATTCGCAAGTTGCAAATCCGACCCGCGGGTTATGGCGACGGGTTCACTCGGGCGGACTATCCGTGTTCATGCGAGTCATTTCCGCTGAATGGAGACGACTGGTCCAGATTCGTCCTGAATCGCAATCGCAAACGCACTGGCCCAGCCGGGAAGTTGAGCGGCGCCATAGCCATGGGGAGCTGTTCCAGCCTGCGGTTCCGTGGCAAGCACTTCGTGCATCCTTCCACCCAAGAAGGCGATCGCCTTGCGCCTTTCGTCGGTCGTGAGGCCCGAAGGCCAACGCTTAGAGCTCCCCGGCGTCATGCGCTCGAGGTCCCCCTTGGCCCGCATCGTCGCGATCTCTGTGCAGTGCGTGACCCAATCGGGATCGGGGTCGAAGTTCAAGATGGGATAGCACGGGTATCCCGCACGCCAGCGAATGCCTCCGACAACACTGTCCTGGAGGGCCACCAGTCTGGTTGTCGCAGTCCCATCGCCGTCAACGTGCGAGATGACATCGAGTTCCGCGCGCAGAGGACCAAGTGCGGCGTTCCACGCGCTCCTTCGTTCCTCCCCCCCCACCGACTGCCGGTCCGCCACGCCAAGAAGCATCCACTCCAAGGCGTCAAGCACGGGTGCGCGCGACGAAGGATCGGTAATGGCGGATGCTCCAGCGACCTGCAGCATCAAGGGCACTGCGGACAAGGCCCATCGATCGGACACCAGTTCCGCGGGAATGCCGGAATCGCGGAGAGTCCGGAAGGCACGGCCCACGACTTGCTCTGCAGAAGCGCGATCGAGGCCTGCGCCTGCCATGGCATCAATCAGTCGCGCAACAATCGCTGGCGTATCGGGCGCACACTCAGAACGCGCATCCACCGCAGATAAGAAGTCGCGGGCTGTGTCTGCCGAGATTGCAGGCGACCGCTCCGTCCTCGGATTCCACCGGGCGAGACGATCACGGATCATTGAGTTCTCGGGTGGCGCGAGCAGTTCGACAAGATCTGAAACCACCGCCGGGAAGCCGCTAGCCTCCTCCGACGGACCGCGGACAGCAATCTGCGCCTTGAGCACTAATCTGAGTGCCTTGTTGATGCACCTAGTTGCTCCAGAGCTCTCGCCGATCAGGGCGACCTCCGACTCGTGTATTTCGCTGCTTGCGTCCTCCTGCTGGAGATCGCGGGACTTCCGAAGCAGCGAGGATTGAAGCACTACTTCCTGCGGTGAGTCTCTCGCCGCTGGGACTCGAAGTGCGGATGCTCTTAGGGACGCCTGACCGTATGCAAAACCGTGCTCAAGCAGCGGGTATCGAAAGAGGTCGAGCGCGCCGACTCGAACCCGGGTGGTGGTGCGTGGTTCGACGCAGGCAACGGCTCGAAGCGATTGCGCTATTGCATCTGGGTCTAACGCCCTGAGCGTCAATCCTTGAATGCTGGGGGATTCACTCCCGCTACAAGGTATACGTGCGGTTGCACCTGCCAGATCAATGGCAAGGTCGAATTCGTTGCCCGTCACGTGCGGGAGCCCAATCCAGACTTGCACCCCGGTGGGTGAGCGCTCAATGGCGACAGGGTAGGTTGCCAAGAACCACCTCGAGGCGGAACCTGGCGGCGTCCATACAATTGTGCACTCCAATTCGCAAGATGTGCGGGAAGCTTCGGGTTCTGCGCGCGAGCACTGGCAAACCGAGCCGATCAGGGCGAGCATGCACTCGAAGCGCGCGGCATCGTGCTGCATGCGAGCCTGGATCCCCTGACGCTGCTCCATCTCGCGCCGAAGTTTCGCGGCGCCGACAGTGCGTCGTCGTGCCGACCGGTTCTTCAAGAATTCCTGTTCGGGTTGCCCAAACGAGGACTTCTGGAACGCTTGCAGCTCTTCCTGGAGACCACTGTTTTGCGCAGTCCAATTTGCCCATTCCTGCCCGGCAGCTTCGATGCACGGATCGCCTTGGAATGCCAAGTGATATGCATCGAACACCACCTGACTGGAGACGCGCGACCTTGAATCGTCGGGCTTGGTCAATTCCGTTGCTCGAATGCGAAGTTCTTCTGCGAACTTTGCAACACCTTCAGGAATCAGCGCTCGCCGAGCGACAATTAGGTCGCCCAGGCTGATGTCATTGCGGAGTCGCTTGGCGCCATCTTGAACCGCTGCAGCAACTTTGGCCGCTTCGCCACTCATCGAGTTGCTCACTTGCTCGGCCGCAGAGTGCAATGACGCGGCGGCGGCCTCCGCTTCCACAATCGTGACGCATTGATTGCTTCGCGTATGAAGAACTCCTACAAGATGAAGCAGCCTTTCAGTCCACATCTGGCCCGCGAACTGGCCGTAGTCCTCGGTGTCCGCCTCGACTTGGCTGCGATCCAAAGACCAGTGTTTCACAAACTCAGGATCAATGAACGGACTTGCGCTCGCATCCTGGAGTGCGTCCAGTACCGCGCTCCGCGCCCGCTCCATGAGCGCAAGGCACCGATCCGACTGCGCAACGTGGATTTGCAACACCGCCTCTCGAACAGCCTCAATGTTTGCCGAACGCAATTTGTCGCTGCCTTGCGCCCAGCTTCCCGAATCAAGGGCGCACACGAGCGACGCCGTCAACAGGCATGCGCATGAATTCAGGCGTGACATTTTGGGCGTGGTCACTCCATGTCGCTCGCTAGGGTAGCACCCCTGGATTGGGGTCCGGCGGGGTCCCGCATTCGCAGCACGTCGATTGTCCTTCGAGGGCGAGCAAGGTTAGGTAACTCTCTGCGGTGGCCTGCATTTGAGAGTAGACAAATATCGACACGGCGCTCCATGACTCAATTCGTGCCGACAAGCCTTCCGACGAACAAGGCGCAACCACGACAGCAATGAAGGGATAGTCGCCGCCCCAACTGACGGCTCCCGAGCCAGTCGGTTCCACCACTCCGGGCGCGTCCAAGGCAGGTCCTTCATAGTGACTCAAGAGATTATGATCGCTCGGGCAAAGCGCGTGCTGGGAGTTTCCCGTGGTACGAGCTTGTGGGTTGCCTGAAACAATGGTTCCTAACGGTCCCTGTGGACCCACCAATTCCAGGCTGGCAGTAGCCGATGCCATCGCCAATGGATCCGCAGGGCCGCCGGTGCATGTGCACGGCCCGGCTGCGGAAGCACAAACATGGACCTCAGTGAGCCCGACAATCGTAAGAGTGTGCGTCGCGCACTGCGAGGTGCAATTGGGCCCGGCACCCGCCGCATCAAAGACAAAGGAAACATCTTGGCTGCCTTCGGTTTGGGATGAAGGGCGCCACGTTGGACCAACTGCGGGGTTGGTGCCACAAGTCGAGGGACCTGTATTGCTGACGGAGAGATCGCCGGCGATACACACTTCCAGAAGCTCCCCTGTTGGACCAGACTCTTCGCTGCTAAAGGTGAAGCCAGGAGCAGGAGTGTTGAAAGGCATGAATCTAGTCGCCGGATTCCAGTTCACTTCCGGAGGACGGCGGTCAAACAACCAGTGGCAGCTACCTTGACAAGGATCCGGTGTTGGAGGCGCTTTAGGCTCAATCACCGTGGGGGGCGGCGGATCACCCTCGGTGATGGCACTACAAGTCTCATTTGAGGCCAAGCAACATGAGCCGAGCGTGAAAGCCAACACGAGGCGATTTGCCAGAAGTACTCCGGAGCAGGTCATGGCAAGTAAGCATAGTGCCCTGGGCCACTTTCCCGAGCAAGCAATCTCACGAAGCCGGGCGGCGCCGCGCCTTCTGCCAAGTCCTTGTTGAATGCGTCGTCGAACAGGTCGATCCCTGCCCCGCACGGGCTGACCGACTGCGCGTACACGCTGCATCACTGCCGTTCCGCCCGGTCCATATTGTGGGTCCACCTAGAGGCGAAACACCAAGCCCTGCCCCCGTTCCCAAGCCGGGGACATGCGCTGACCCAAACAAAGCCGCCCCGCGGCCTTGCGCCAACACGAGGCGGCTTCCGGGGGCTTGGGATGCCCACATTCTGGACTGGACAGAACTTCCGCCTCGTTCTTTGGATACCCGACACCGACCATTACTCTGATTCCGTTCGATCTCGCGTCGGCCCGAGTGTGGACCGGGCCGGCGCGGGAGCCTGGATACCTGGGTCGGGCAATCAGCGTCGCGACTAACCGCGCGGCGGAAAGTTGTCCTTGCCGTAGCTGTTCTTCTCGCGGACGGCGCCATCCTTGCCGTGGATGGACACCTCGCCGTGGACGATCTTGCCCAACATGCGCGCAGCTGCTGCTGCGTTGGCCTGCGTCGGATGCGTGCCCTGAACTTGGCCGTTCTGTTTGACTGCCCAGTCGTCGCCGCGCTTGACGACATGAATCTGCGGTGCCCGTGCCATGGATGATCTCCGTTCGAGTGCGTCTGGCCGGCCAATCCTCGGTGGAAGCCGAGCGCAGCACGCAATTCTAGTCTTTTGGGGGTCCCGAGCAAGCGCCAATTGAACGGACCCGGTGTCCAACTCACTGTCCCGCCGCGATCAGCTCGTTTCGCCGCCGCCCAGACATCAGTCGATCGCGCATCGACAGTTGACCGTGGCGTCGGCCCATCAGAATCCAATCCTCCCTCTCGCCCACGCCACCACCAAATCGATCCTGCGCGCCCGCTCCTCGCAGCCCCGGCACTCGTGGAACCCGGCGTGCACGAGTCGCCGATGCATGACCATAGCGGGACCGATGCCGCTCCCCCCGAGGGGATCGCGCTGTGCATGGGCTTGCGGCGGCAGCACAATGCGAAACGCGCTGCCAATGTTCACGCGCTCTGGATCTGCCATAGCAGGTCGTCTCCATGCCTGGACTTCGAACGAGCGGCCTGAGATCTCGCTTTACTGCAACGAGCATCGACCGCACTTCAACCTGCCCTGCGAGTAACCGTGACGACTGCCGCTGATTGTGACCGCACCACGAGCTAACCCTGCACAACACTCCAGTCGGCACGATCCATCCAGTGACTGCCGCTCGGGGCCTGGTCGCGTCGTGTGATACGCACCCGGGGCCGGGAAGACAATCGCGCTAGGAACCCGGCCACCACATGGCCATAGTCAGGGGGCGTCTTCGTGGTCAGGACCGATGCGAGTTCTCTTCCCGCCAGCCGGAGCCCGTACATGGGGATGGGAATGTTTTCCCGCGGCCACAGCTCTACAAAATGCTCTCCTAGCTCAAGGATCCTTCGCCCCCCGTTGGCTACCTGAGACCTTTCTCCATCGGAGAACATCAAGTCGGCATCGTCCATCTCGATTACATCGTGAAGCTTGAGCTCCCGAGGCAATGGGCTATTGCCCTCTCTGGGGAGCGCACCCAAAGCGAGGAAGGGCAGCACCCGGTGGAACTTCTCGGCGGTTTCCTTGTCCGTGTGTCGCACAACTGCTAGCGTCTTCAACGAACACGAGCCCGGCTTGCGAGCCTCGCGCGCCAGGATCTGCGCAAACAACTCCCGCAGAAAATCGTCGCTCACTCCTCCAGCGGCGTCCGTGAATTGATGCTTCCACTCTTCTGAGGTCGCGCCGGCCTTTCCACTCGCTTCCACTTCCGGCGTTTGCGGGATTTCGTCTTCCGACAGGATTTCATTGGCGCGAGCGAAGATGGCTTGCTGTCGCATCCATTCAACTTGCCACTTCGTGAACAGATGTTCTGCAGCTTCAATATCAGCGAGGCTGAGGGACGTGCCCTGCGTCACGGAATCCAAGATGTTGTCTTGGATCATGCGCGAGGCCGCCCGCCGTGCCTTCACCCACTGCGGCACCAAGATGGACAGCGCAGGCACAATGCCCCTATTGACACTAAGCTTCCCAGCGGCTCCTGAACGGCCGGGTTGATGGGTAACACTTTAGTCCGGGTACATGGGTAACACCTCGTGACGCCTGAGCCTACCGAACTGGTCCTCGATGCGCGAGTGCTCCTCCAGCAGGCGCCCAAGCTTGAGCCTGCCGAAGTACACGTCCCACACTCCGTCGTCGATCTCCTCCAGCCCAACGTACTCGTCGACGCAGCACGTGCTCACGTTGACCCAGCGCTGGTTCCATCGCATCCCGCCGTTTGAGCTCACGTAGCGCGTCTCGTAGTGCGCCGGGTACTCCAGTGGAGGGACCTTCGTGGGCATCGTGCGATGCGACGGCCTATAGACAGATGCAGGCGTCTCCTGGTTGAGCGCCTCGTGAGGACGATCGTTGTTGTACTCATCCATGAACCGGTCGAACCGCCTCTGCTGTGCACGCATGCTCGACGCCGGCGGCCTTGCAGTCTCGGCCTTGAGCGTGCGGTGCATCCGCTCGTACCGGCCGTTCTGCTGCGGCTTGCCCGGCTCGATGAGGTCGGGCATGATGCCCAGCCTCACCCACCACGCCGAGAGCGACGAGAGCCTCGCGAGCGTGTTGGTCGCGAACGGCACTCCGTTGTCGGTGCGGATGCGGTCGGGCAAGCCGTACTCCTGGAAGAGCCTGCGGAACACAGGCTTGGCGTCGCAGCACTTGGTGGTGAAGAGCCCGCGGCACCCGAGCAGGTACCGACTGCAGCCGTCGGTCACGGTCAATGGGTAGCAGTAGATCCCGTCGCCAGTCTTGAATTGCCCCTTGAAGTCGGCGCACACCACCTTGTTGGGCTCGTCCATCGGCGCGGTCGGCTTGCCGGGGTGGCCGACGTTGCGCCGCGTGCGCCGATGGTCGATCAGCTCGTTGCGGTCGAGGATGTCGCACATCGTCGATCGCGATGGCCAGACCCGATCCGGGTGCCTCTTAGACAGGATCTTGCGCAGTTTCTTCGCGCCCCAGGTCGGGTGCCGCATCCGCGCCTCAACGATCAGCGCCACGGTGTCGTCGTCGGTGCGGTGCGGACATGTGCGCGGCTTGCGCGAACGGTCGCGCAGGCCTGGCAGTCCCTCCTGCTGGTGGCGCTCGATCCACTTGTAGCCGGTGCGACGGCTGATGTTGTAGCGCAGGCACAGTTCCGTGATCGAAAGCGAGTGCCTGAGCACGTCCTTGATGAAGTCTGTTCTCTGGTCCATGGGTGAAGCCTCGTTCCAGGGCATTGCGCACCTCCTTCGGTGCGGAATGCTGGCCAAAATCTGTTACCCATGTACCCGGACTGATGTGTTACCTATGTACCCGGACCG
>CAZXGD010000039.1:0-18503 GCA_964640485.1 uncultured Isosphaeraceae bacterium
TTCCGAAGCGGGCGCCCGAATCGCAACACGCCAGATTGGTCGTCCGTCCAACGTTAAGTTGTGCCGCACGCCAGTGCGGTCGAGGGGCCTGGACCCCGAGCGAAGCGTAACCGCACGGCGTGTCGGCACGAACTTTCAGTTGGACAGCGAGTCACCAGGCGGATCTCGAACTCGACTGCGGCAGCCGTCCGAAGCGAGCGGCCTGCTAGGCAGCCCCTGAGTATTCGTTGACAGCCAAGATGATCGTCCAAAGCGCGTACGCCGACACGCCGACACCGAACATCGCAAGCACAGCCGAGCGCCGCCTGCGCACGGCGCCGAGCCAAGCGGCCAGAAGGCCGATCAACAGACCGACACCGCCCGCTGACAGTGCGGCGATCGGTAGGTCGGGCCATACGCGAGCCATGTACACGGCGCCAGCCCCGCACACGCAAGACGCAAGTCCGGTCCATGTTAGGAGACTCCGATGCGCCGAGAGTCGGGGAATGAAGACGGCGCGGGCGGGCGCGCCGCACTCAGGACACACGCCAACCAACTGCGGCCCCCTCGAGTGGCCGCACACCGTGCACCTCCCTTGCGCGGCACGAGTCAGGCGCCGGAGGTATGCCCACAGACTTCGGATCCCGAGCAACGCAAGCGCCCACACAACTGCATTGATCGCCACTCCGTCCCACAAGGGGGCGTAGGGAACGACCCGCAGTTGGTTCATCCAGTTGCGCACTCCCGTATCGATCCCGAGATTCCAGCACCCCACCGAGCCACTCAAGGTCGCTCCTCCCGGACTGTATAGATCAACCACGGCGGTTCCGTGGAGTGCGGGGCACGGCCACCCACTCGTCACTACAAGAAGTCGACCGGCGTCCTTCAAGGGCCAATTGCTTCCAAAGAGTTCTTCCAGGCGGGGTGGAACGAGCCGCATCGACTCGTTGGGGCCGGCTCCGTCCTCTGCACTCCACCATCGCAGCGCCACGGTGCAGGGACCCCGCCTCCAGATTCCGTAGACCGTCTGTCCGCCGCCAAGCGTGGCGCTCCCGCGGTGGTCCACGAACCCTCCCATGTCACGGTCGACGACGATTGGTGCGACCAACGCGATTGCCAGGGAAACCAGCCCGCCGACGATGAGCCACCCGGCCAACGCCGATCCCACTTGAACGACCGGCCGGAACCGCGGGCGTGATGTTGGGTGCTCCATGCCGATTCGCTTGTGTGCGCGTTCGAAACGTCAGCGCTGGGCTGAGACCCTGGCCCAGCTACCGCCCGCGCCGGGCACCGTTGGCCCGGCGGTTTGTCTGTCCAACGCTGCGTTGTGCCGCACGTCTGTGCGGCCGAGGGCGTCCGCCCTCGCACTAATGGTAGCCCCGCACTCGCGTGTCGGCACGAACGCTCAGTTGGACTGCTTGCGACATGCCTGATCGAGCTTTGCAAGAGATGGGATAATGGACGCACCGATGGCGCCCATGACAAATGAAGCCAGCATCCCTAGTACGCCGCCGCGCATTGAGATTGTGTTCGCCGTATCGGCGCCCGTTGCGGTCATTCTGCGGCGCGGCCCGACGAGATGGGTGCATGTTCTGAAGTGGGACACCAGGACGGACTCGATCGAGCGGGGCGCGTGGTTCAAAGGCAGAATCTACGCAGAGCGTTGCGCCTTGTCGCCTGACGGAAGTCTCTTCTTCTACTTCGCTGTTGCCCTCCACAGTGCAAGCAGAGAGAACGGCTTTCCATTGCATTGGAACGCAATTTCAAGACCGCCGTGGCTGACAGCACTCGCGATGTGGCCATCCGCCAGCTGGGGGGGCGGTTACTTCGTGACGCAGCGGACGATTGTCTTGGATGCCAGTGTTGGCAACCGGCACCCGAACTTCCAGCAGCTGCAGATTGAGGAGCTGCGTGCCGGCGCCACCGGGCAGGCGCTGCCCGCGAGACCTGCCGGCCGCGCAGGCTTCAACGGCACTCACGGGTGGGACTTCGACGGGCGGGAGTTTGCCGTCGATGCCGGCAGGCTCTACCGGGTTGCCGGAAGAGAACGCGCGATGCTGTGCGATTTTGGCGCGATGAAGCCAGAGAAGACGCACTCGCCGGCGTGGGCGCGTGAATGACGAGCACCGCAGTGCATGGAGCGCAGCGCAGAGTTCGGTCAGTCCAACGTTGCGTTGTGCCGCACGTCAGTGCGGCCGAAGGCGAACGCCTTCGCTCTAAGGCTAACACGCACTGATGTGTCGGTACGAACGCTCAGTTGGGCAGCAGTGCGCGTGATGCAGCCGCATTGCGCCCAATGCCGCAACCGAACACGCCTAGCCCGCCCGGGGGCCGAGGAAGTTCGAGCGGAAGGCCCAGTCGATTGGACTTGCGAGCTCACTGCAGAGCGCGTGGAAGCGCTTGCTGTCGGGCGACACATAGGGCGTGTCTCGCAATCCAAGTGGATCCGAACCGCGCACGCCCAGCCGCACATCGGCTGCGACAATCGAGTCGGCACGCGCATCGATGCTGAGCCGAAGCCACAGCGGGGCGAGCGACTGGGTCGACATGATGCAGCAGATGCCTAGGACCTCGACCTCATGAGACGCGGACTTGCGGCAGGAGCTCGGATACACGGCGTCGAGCGACTCGCGTTGCCACGCGGAGAAGTCATCGCCCAGGACTTGCGGAACGAAGCGCTCCAGGATCGACGCGACATGATCACGCGCCGCGCTGGGCGAAATCTCGGCGCCGACCGCGACGCCGTCGAGCAGCGTCCGAACCGCGCCTGCGAGGATCGAGTCGACGCATGGTTCCACGGGTCTTGCCACCGTCCGAATGTCTGCCCAACGTTGCGTTGTGCCGCACGCGAGTGCGGCCGAGGGCGAACACCCCCGCTCAGAAGTCTAGCCCGCACTTGCGTGTCGGCACGAACGCTCAGTTGGGTGGTTTGGGTTGGCGTCCGATCGTCGGCCCGCTAGCCGACGGCAAGATGCTTGTGTCCGCATTCAGGGCAGACCGCCGCGCCGTGCAGGAGATGGCGACAGGCGGTGCACTCGCCGAGCCTGGGTTCGCGGCGTTTCGCCCGGAAGCCCGCGACACTCAGCGCAAGTGGAACCAGCGAGATGGCCCACATGGGGACCGCGACTATCAGGAGGTCCTGAGCTGGATACGACTTCGTGTAGGGAGCCCAGTGCCATGCGCCGGTGTTCTCGAAGCGAAACTGAAGCGTGTCCATGTCGGTGCGATCGGAGTAATGCCGGAAATCCACGCTTCCGGCGGCCATGGTGATGCCGAGGTGGCGGTGCCATGACGCCGCGTGGATAAAGCACCCGACAAACGCCCATCGGCTCAACGCCGTCGCGCCGATCGCGAGCACGGCGGCGATCGCCATCGGCCAGCGCAAGCGAATGAGGATGCGCGTGATGACTCGCATGCTTGATCGGCGTCACTCGACGGCGGGGGGTCATGCATCCACCAACCCTCCGCTCGCAGAATCCACCCAACGTTAAGTTGTGCCGCACGCCGGTGCGGCAGCTGGGCCAACGCCCTCGCGTAGATCGTAACCCGCACCGCGTGTCGGCACGAACTTTCAGTTAGGCGCCATCCGCTCGCCAATCACACTTCCGTGCTGTCCGATTGGTGCCCTTTGGCCCTGCACTCCGTGATTTGCCGAACCAACGCCGCAACAAAGCTGTCAAAGCGCTCCGCGTTGGGGCCCGCACGGGCTATGTCGAGGATGGAAGTGCCGGAGGGACCCCTGAAGCGAATGAACTCCACTTTGCGCCATGTGGCCGCGCACAAGGCGAGCCCGGTACCGCCGATTACTAGCATCAGCACGAGCCCCGGGTTGAGCAAAGACACCGAAAACGCCGCGTTCAGCACTGACGCCGTCGCGAACCCAATCACCGCGAAGATCATCCCACCGATGATGATTGGATTCCGATGGTGCATGCGGTCGTAGTTGGGATCCAAGAGCTGCAGCGGAATTGAGCCTTCGCAGTCCGTACCCAGCGTTAGCTTGATGCGGTAGTGAACATGATCTGGGAACAGCGCAAATCGGCGCCTTCCATCAAACCGCACCTCGTCGTAAGTTGCTAATGGTTCCATGGACTTGTGTGCGCCTAACGTTGCGTTGTGCCGCACGCGAGTGCGGCCCAGGGCGCGAGCCCTCGCTCGTGAGTGTAGACCGCACTTGCATGTCGGCACGAACGCTCAGTTAGGCGCCTCGCGGAACGGGAATCCGACCATATAGATCGCCGTAGCCGAGTGGCTCTGGCGCCCAGGACTCGTCCGGCTCCGTGACCCAGTGAAACTCCTTAGGAATCCGGCGGCCCAGTTCTTGCTCAAATGCGACGCCGTCGTAGTTGCCCAGTCCGCGCGGAGTCAACTCGGCCACTGGAGCGCGCAGATTCAGATATACCGCCGGCAGCACAAGCAGCGGCTCATGTGCGTCGAAGTGCTGGTGGTCCTCGGGGCCATTGCGACTCTTCGCTGCATTGCGGAAGTAGCCAGCGAGGGTTTGGAAGCCGACTGCGCAGCCGCCGATGATGAGCTCCATGTTGTTTCGCCCGCTCGCGCAGACGAAGCGTTCCTGCGCGACGATAAACGGTCGGATCGGGTTGCGGCACGTCGGCAGCAGCCGGATCTCCATGCCTAACGATTCGGGTGCTGCGCTGACCAGCGTGGCCGCATCGACGCCGGCGGCATGCCTGTCAAGCAGCGCAATGAAGTCACTATATCCGTCACGCGTCGCAAAGAACCAGACGTCCGTGTTTGCGGCGTAGTAGTTCGACATCGTGTAGGACATGGACTGCCGTGAGAAAAGGAACATGGTTCGGTGCGCCTAACTACAATTAGACTGCCCGGCGTAACGCACGCGGGGTTGTTGCACGGTTCAGCATAACATCCGGCGATTTGAGGTCCTAGACCACAGGCCTGCCAGAATCTGTGTTCGTCGCGCCGTTACGTGGCTGGCAATTGTCCCGCCCTCGGCAGCATGGGGCCCTTGGCCTCGGGTGGATCTTGGCGCCCCGAACGACCACTGGAAGGCTTTCGGCCAATGCGAGGCGTCCGCCCGCCCCCCCGCACCCTCGGAAGTTTTTGAAACTGACCGCAGAAGCGCGTGCTGCCTCTCCGTATCTTTCAAAGTGACACTGATCTCGCATCAGTCTCCCGGAGGACACCGCATGCGCCACTCAAAACTGCCCGGGCCGTTTGCCGCCTTGCTGAAACTCGGCGCGACAATAGCCGCTGCCGCCGCTGCCGCCGCCGCCGCCGCTGCCGCCGCCGCCGCCCCGCCGGGCGAACGAGACCTGTTCGACCTGGCCGTTAACAGTTCAGGAACGCCGGCAGCCATTACCACATGGAAGAGCGCTTCTCTGCCAAATGCAGTTGTCATACTTGGCAGCGCCACTTCTGCACCGTGCGCTCTCTACTGGTGGAAGCTCCAGCCGGACGGCAATGGGGGTGCAAACTGGGAGTGGCAAGGCCCGGTGATCGCCGCGGGAATGCCGGCGCCCACGCACGTCGCGTCGGCAAGCCAGCGGCTGGTGAGCAATCAGGTTGATACCGTTCTAGCCTCCGAAGGCCCTCAGACCTATCGCGTGCTGAAGTTGGTGGACGGAGTGTGGGAGTATCGGGGCACGATCAGTGAGCCCGCCGGAGGGGCTGCCAACGTCATCGCACTTGGCGATGACATCGCAGCCACATACGTCATCCCCACCAACCTCTCGAGCACGCTTCGCATCTATTCGCGGGACTCAAATGGAAGCTGGCCGCAATCCAGCCAGCCGTCGGTGGCGCAGCTTGGACTGCAGCAGGCTGCAACCTCGCTCGCGCTTACCGCGTCGTCACTGGTGATCTCGGGGCGATCCGCACAGGCGGGCGCCTTGGGGCTTCGGGTGATTCACCGCAGCCTGCTCGAAGCGGGCGTGGCTGGAGCGCCGGCAGTTGCAGACTCGCGGAACCCAGCGCTCTGGCGACTTGGTGGAAGGCTTGCGTCAAACGGCACTTGGCTGCTGGCCGACGGTCAAGTTCTCGGGGCCAGCGGCGGATTCCTGAGCTGGCACCTGCTGCAACCAGACGGCTCGATCACCTTGGCTCAGGTCAGCGCCAGCGCGAATGAGAAGCCCACCGCAATGCAGGGCGACCGCGCATTGACCGATCAGGCCGTGTGGTCGCTGGGGCCCGACCAAGTGTGGCGGCGCGGCGCTGAGCTGAGTTCAACCACAACCATGCTGGCCGGCACCGAATGCGTGTCCGTTGAAACCGTAAGTTCCGTCCCACGACTGTATGTGTGGAAGAACGTCTTTGACTGCGACGGCGACGGAATCGACGACGCACTTGCCATCGCACAAGGCATGGTGCCCGACTGCAATGTGAACGGCAGGCCCGACTCGTGCGATCTGGCCGACAATCTGTTGCCCGACCTGAACCGGAACGGCGTGCCAGATGCCTGTGAGCTTGACTGTGATCAGGACGGGATTGCCGACTTGACGCAGATTCGGCAGGGCGCTCCAGCGTCGTGCGGCTCGACCACCGTTCTGGCGTCCTGCGCCATCGCTGGCGGCGCGCCCGACATCAACGCAGATGGCATCGTTGACACCTGCGGGCCAGACCTCGACGGCAACGGCGTACCGGATGCGATTTCCATCGCCAACGGAAGCGCTACCGACTGCAACGGCGACGGTCTGCCGGATGGGCATCCCGCGTACTCGTTGCACACACCCGCTAACACGGCTTGGTATGCGGTGGGCAATCAAAGCACGTCCAAGGCAGTCTTTTCGACGTGGCATGCGTCGGTGCCTGGTCAATCGGTCATCACCGGCGTCAAGGTCCGCATCTGGAGCATCTCGATCAACAGCCAACAACCAAATCCGCCTGCCGCGTGCGAACCCGTCGGTTCGGTCGGCACTGCCTTCTTGGCTTCGGATCCCAATGGCGACGGTCACCCAAACGACGCGGAGATTCTGTGGCAGGGCACTGGCATCTTTCAGCTCACGCAAGAGCAGTTCTTTCCTGTTCCCAACATCGAGGTCACTTCACCGGGTTTCTTCGTAGGCATTTCATCACCGAAGATGATCGGCAACTCATCGCCTTCTGGATGCGGAGGCATTCTGGGTACAGCGGAATACTCCTCCTCTGCAACTGGCGAAGCATGCGGACGCGGGTGGATGCAGGTGCTACCCAATAGTGGAACACTGCTCTCGACATCAGAGCTGCAGAGTTTGTCTCAGATCTTCATGACGCCGAGCATCGGGGCGTTCTCCGTTACATGTTCGCTCCCTGGCGATTTCAACAACGACGGCATGGTGAACGGCGCGGACCTAGGCATGCTGCTGGGGGCTTGGGGGCCGTCCACGTCGCCGTTGTTCGACCTGAACCAAGATGGCTCCGTGGATGGAGTCGATCTGGGGCTCTTCATTGGACACTGGGGGAATCAGTCATGAACTTTCCACCGCTCTCTTTGGCTTCCGCTGTGGTGGCCCTGACTCTGGTTGCCACCACCGTTCACGCGGTGCCCACGGACGGAGTGCTGCCCATCCGCCATGTACCGCTTCAGTTCGGCGATGTGCCAAGGCCTGAAGGACCCGGCAATTGGCTTAGCGAGGGTGCATGGATTGACGACGTAACCGTTGCGTCTGTGCTCACCAATTTTGGAATTCTGGCCATTCATCGCCCTGATGGCTCGCTCTTGCAATCGTTCAGCAATCCAGACTCCACGGAGCGCGAAACGGTGTCCTTTCCGAGCGCCCCCATCACCGTCGGCGACGCGGTGCTCGTGCGCTCGCGCGGGGCGCGCGGCCAGCAGTGGCAAGGCCTTCACGTGTTTGCCCGATCAGGCCCGAACGAGCCATTCGCGTTCGTGAAGACGGTGACGCTGGAGGGATTACCCGCCGCGCTCATTTCGCAAACAAGCGTAAGGGTTGAATCGATCTCCGGCGGAATTCAGTCGCGCCGAATCGTCTTCTCGTGGGGCTCGGGCACACAGGGCTGGTCGCTTGTGCTCGCGCCCACAGGTGAGCCCTTTGAGTGGAGTCAAGAGACGGTTCAGTACACCTTTGGAACCGGTGGTGTCTCTCCGAGCGCTATCGTTCGCGGGTCGCTGATGGTGATTCGGCAGTCGCCCTCCAGCAAGCAACTGCGATTCTTGCGGCAAACCGGCACCGCGGCATGGGTCTCAGAAGGCACATGGAATCTGCCCGGGTCGTCGAGCGCCGCAGCCATGTCTGATCCAGTGGCGTTGAGTTCGGGCGTGGTGTACGTGGGGGACACCGACTACGACTCCATAGGCCGTGTGCACGAGCTCAGATTCGATGGCAGCGCATGGAAGTCAGTGGCCACACTCGCACCACAGGGTTACGTGGCGTTCTCCAAGTGGGGCGCCCCGCTCGGTGCCAAGGATGATTGGCTGATCATCGGCAGGCGTAAGGCCGCAAGCGGCGTTGCCACGGCGGAGTCTTATTCGATGTCGGACGCTGGAGTGCTACAGAGGGGGCCATCGTTCATAGACATGTACAACGAATCTGCATCCATGTCAGAGTCGTTTTATCGCGCACAGATCACAGAATGGGGCACGCTCATTCTGGACGCTAGCCAATCCATCAGTCAGGCATGGAACTTCGTGCGCGTGCCATTCGCACTGGACTTGGATCAAGATGGAACCTTTGACCGCGACGCGATCGCGAGTGGCGCAGTGCCGGACTGCAATGCCAACCATGTGCCAGACGCGGCCGACATTGCGCTGGCTATTGAGAGCGATACGGACTCCAACGGGATCCCCGATGCGTGCCAGGCCGACTGTGACGACAATGGCATGTCCAACTACGCCGAACTTCTTGCGGGTGTACCCGACTGCAACAAGAACTATGTTCCGGACTCGTGCGACTTGGCCCAGCCGTCCGCCGATTTGAATGGAGACGGCCAACTGGATGCGTGCGACCCCGACTGCAACGGGAACGGCATTCCCGATTCGATTGAGTTGTTGGCGGGCGCGCTTGAAGACTGCGATGGCAACGGAGTGGCCGACACATGCGACCGATACCAGCCACTACCCATCGCGAGTACGGCCGGCAGCTACTGGCCAACAAGCTCCTTCTACGTCTGGTTTCCTGTGCGCGACAGCGCGCCGATCATCACGGGCATTGACATTGAGCTGGGCAATCAAACGGTTGGTAACCCCATCTTGGTGGCGATCGTCCGCGATGTTCAGGGCACTGGCATCGCGGGTTCTGTGACATCCGCGGCGGTAGTGCACATGGAAGGACTGCGACCCGTGGTTCAGAATCCGCCGGAGCAGCAGGGTGGAACCGCAATCAGTCGCTTCAGGTTTGCACCGGTCGACTTGACGGGCGTGCCGGGCTTTTGGGTTCTGTTCCGAGGGGCTGCGCTGCGTCCTCTTGTACAACCGGCGTCCGCAGGCACGGCTGGCAACGTACGACTCGCCAGCACGCCGAACATGACCGCAACATCAATCGTCAACCAGTTGAATGCGAGCACCTTTTACGCCATCTACGGTGCGCGCGTGTGGCCGCTGGGGCTCTCGTGCGCGGGCCCTGCCGATTTGAACCATGACGGAGCGGTAGACGGCGCCGACCTTGGAATCCTGCTCGGAATGTGGCAAACCAATTGGTCGGCGGCCGACTTGGATGGCAACGGCATCGTCGCAGGCGGCGATCTGGGCATGCTGCTCGATGCTTGGGGCCGTGGACATTAGCGAAGGCGGCACTCGCGTTAGATCTCAACGTGCGAGCGATGCAAGTCACGCGTCGTCCCGCCGCGTCACACCGATGCGAAGAACTGGGGATCTAGGATTCGAACCAAGCCGAATTCGGCGCTGGCGATAGCGCCAGAGGGGGTTAACGCACAAGGAGACGCACAAGGGGAGGCGGCGGCGCTGCGCGAAGTGGTTGACGCGTGGCCGGACTTGCCCGCGAACATCAGAAGCGCGGTGCTGGCGGTGGTGCGCTCGTCTCGTCTGGCCGATGCCCTTTCGGGGGGAGGCCCGGAGTCCAGAACCGTGGCCGGTGGAACGGTTCTGGTCGCGGCGAAGAAGAAGGCACGCAAACGGGCAACGGGCGACCGCCGCGAAACGGAGTGTGGCTCGTGAGCGCGAATGCCCGTGGGTTGCCCGCAGGTGACGTTGGGAGCAAGAGAGAGGCGGGCGCAGGGCGCGGCGATACAAACAATTCCCCGCGCGGATCAGTCGAGCTGGTTGCCGTGCCCATCTACGGCGGCGGGCGGCTGGATCCGATTGGCGGGCAAGGGAAGCGGATTGCCGACCTGAAGAAGATCGAGGTCGTGGAGGGGGCCATGCGTGAGCCCGCGATGCTGACGCTCACGATCGACCGTAGGCGTTTTGACGGGCCGGAGTCGGCGCATGTGTACGCGTCGGCACTGGTGTCGCGCCTGCTGACAGAGCGCTTGGGGGCAAAGTTGTGGGCGCGGGTGATGGAACCACAGACCAAGAGCGGAGACGGTTGGGTTCACTGGCACTGCCTCGTAGATCTTGCGGAGATTGGATCGCTGCGAAGGGCGCGGCTGCTGGCGTGGAGATTCTGGCGCAATGTGTGGGGGGTCGGCGGCTGCGACTTGTTCAAGGTCACCAAGAGCGCAACCGGATACCTAGCGCCGTATGTGACAAAGGCGTGGCCCGCTGTGCCCCCGTGGATGGGCGAAAGCCGCAAGCGGTTTCGGTTGGTTGGTTTCTCGTTGGATGCAAACGAACTGATCCGCTCGACACTTGGCTTGCCAAGGAGGCCGTCACGGAAGAAGAAATCCGAGAAGCAGTACCGGCCGACCGCTCCGCTATTTCACCGGCTGGCCATGAGCGGATTGCGAACCGCGATCATCGCGAAGTATTCGGGAGGCAGTACTTGTTGCGTGGGTGTGATTGCAGGAACGATCAATGCTCTGTGCGTGATCGCTCCCATGGTGCCCGGAATGTCTGTCGCAACGGAGACGGTAGAGTTGAAGCGGAGCAAGGTGCAGCGCTTGAGACTTGGATTCCGGACCGTGGAGTCACTGGAAGCGGGACGCCGGTTCGTTACCGATTTGCGCCGACACCTCGCGGTCAAACGAGTATTCCGTGATGCACAGCAGCGCTATGAGCGCGATCTTGATGCTTGGCGTCATTCGTGGGATTGCCTGCAGGTGTCGGACGTAGAGCAAGTGCAAGTCCCGCAGCAACTCGGATGAATGGTCAGCGTCCGTCGGGCAGCGCCAGAAACTATGACACCGCGTCGGCTATCTCATCAATGCGCGTCCAAAGGCGGCCTTGTTCCGTGAGTCTGATCAGGCGACTGGCCAAACGTCCGAACTCGCGAAAGTCACCCTCGATGTGTAGTTCGCCCTTTGCTACTTGCTTGTAGAAGGCTTTCTTGTCTGACGTGATCAGAAGCCATGTGTCCTTTGTTGCTGACGCCAAAATCACGGGCTGAAGTTGAGTCACTTCTGGAGGATTGCTGTTGCCCTGAGACAGCATGCCGCGAACTCGTTCGACAGCCCCACGGTTGACCTGAAAGACCAGCCAAAGGGCGATCTCTCCTGAGCGCACACTCGTGACACCCAGCGCAATGTTGCCGCTTAGTGACACCGGCCAAGCATCGGCAGGGCAGGCTATCTCGATGTCTTTCACGTCATTCCACCATCAGACTAAGCAGCTTCAAGATTTCGTCCCTTCGAGAGATGGAAACCCTATAGAAGCACTCCATCAACTCGTCATAGGTCCCCTCTGAATTCCCAATGAAGTTCCATAGTCCGGGTCCCATGAGAGGTTGGCCGCGGGCCTTCCAGTCAAGTTCGGGATCAAGGAAGTATCGAAGTGGTGGCCACGCATACTCGCCCGCGAGACCATTCGGATTGTGAGGAAACACTGCGAGCGATCGGACTCGATCATTGGTGCCAAGGTGCATGGCGTGAATCGTAAGGATGCGAGTTTTCATCTTGTCGCATGTGTCATAGTTGGGTTGGACGGTCTTGATTTCTAGAAAGTTTTTGTATCCGTCGTGGTCCGTGAAGTACACGTCGCTCTTGATCGATCTCTCCAACGATGGAACGTTGGTCTCCACGATGGGCCGCAACTCATTCAACTCAGCTGTCGTGTTGGGCATCGCTCGACTGGCTCTTGGGGCCCTATAGCGTGCGACGATGCGTTCGATCACGCCAATGGTCTCAGGCGCAATGTGCCCATGCAAGTGGTAATCGTGTTCTCCATTCCCGTAGGTCGCCTTCGCGATGTCTGCACCGATGTAGTCAAATGCCTTGCCAAGAGACGCACTAAGGGAGCGCTCGAATGACGAGAAGATCTTCGCTTCCGGCAGTAGCAGCTTCTGAAACGGTGATGCCCCTCCATTCCCAGCGCTCGCGACCTCGGACGTAAACAACTCTTCTGATCGATCTGTAACTCGCTGGACCGCAACGCTAACCGCCTGATCTATGTGAGCGCAGACGGCATCGTGCGGAACAGTCAAGCAGGCTCCAACTGGCTGCACTGCCGTTCATTGAAGAGGTCGGGAACTACCTTCTTTGGGAGCTTCGGTGTTGATCCCGCGATGGCGACAAGAAGATTGCCGATCGCCTCACCGAGCCGTACCGGCACAGCATTTCCAATCTGGCAATACCTGCTCGCCTTGTTGCCGGCGAACATGTAGTCCTCCGGAAAGTCCTGCAGCGCCGCGTACTCAGCGACAGACAATGGCCTCTCAACTTCGGGATGGCATAAGCCAGTAGCCATATGCTGCGGCTGCGTTGGGAGAGTTGGGGCCGGTTTGTCCCACGACAATCTTCTCCAGAAACCAACCTTGCCACCACCGGAGGAAAATGCTCCCTTAAGGAGAGTTTCTAGTCCTTCTGGAAACAGGCTCGGATTGTCACGTATGAAAGTCCAATACTTGCCAGCTGGAATGCGCTTCCACACGCGTCGGCGCTCCGGGCTAAACGTAAACGCGTCTTTCAGGTCAGGCTCTGGTAGCGCCGAGATTGCGTCATGCAAAGTTCGCCATGGACTGATCGGCGGATAGGGTGCAATGCGGTGGTGGGTTGGCGGCATCAAGTCTTGTAGGGTCAGTGATTGTCCCGTCACTTTGCGGTGATTCCCCGATCCAAACTCGCGGTCACGACTTCCGAGGAACACGAAGCGATGTCGGACCTGAGCGGTTCCATAGTCGGCCGCATTCAGTAGGCCAAACACGACTTCGTAGCCCAGACGGTTCATCTTTGGCCAGAACACGTGCTCAAACACCGAGCCTAGGCGCTCGGCATCTTCGAGAGATGGTTCTCCGGGGTCGCGCTTTTCGCTCGCGATTCGATCCACATACCGGCGATGCTTTATAGCAACAGACGCGAGGCCGCGAACGTTCTCGAAGACGAAGAACCGTGGGCTGACAGCCTTGATAGTGTCGAAATAATGGTCAACGACTTGTCCGCGCGGCTCGTGGATTGATTGCCGCAACCCAGCCGTACTGAATGCTTGGCACGGTGGCCCACCCGCGACAAGAAATGCATCGCCCCGGCGCAGCCCTGCGACTCGTAGCAGTTCGAGTGGAGACACTCTGGTGATGTCGTCAAACGTGGCGCCGTGGCTGTTCGGATGATTCAGAGCGATGGTGGCACGGCAGTCTTCATCCTTCTCCACCCATGCGCGAAACGAGATCGCTCCATCTGCGGCTCGGCTCAGCCCTAGGTCGAGCCCGCCCGCACCCGAGAAGAGTGAGATGGACGCAAGAGGGGCGATTCCGTTGGCGCTTTGTTGTCTCGCAATCATTCGAGAATCCAATCAGGTAAGTGCGCTCCGCGATTCTATCTGCTTGATCGATAGGCGCAAATCAACGCCGCCCTTTTGGTTGGCCAGTAGGGCTTAGGTCTGATTGCGGTGCTTCGCTAGCACGGCGATTGATTGGTCAACCAGATGTGGGATCGTGAAGAAGTACTCGAGCAAGTACTCAAGTAGGTCCAGCGTCGTTTGTGCCAATTCGCGATCCGGCAGTTGTTGCTCGTTGAAGTGCGCCCCGATGTTTCCGCCGAGGCGAATTGCGTCGGCCATTTTGCGAAGTTGGGCTGTGAGATCGACGCGCTGAGGAAGTTCCTGCAGAAGTCGTGCTAGATTGGCTTCGTCACCTCCGTTGGCGAGCTGCTTCACCACGCCTTCGAGAGTGCGCCTACAGGATGATGCCGTAGCGGACCAAATGCCGGCGTTAAAGACTTGCACCGACTCTAGGTAAGCCTGCCTGAGGGGGGCGGGAATGTGGTTGATTCCCTCAATTGGCTTGCGCGTCGTGTCGTCACCAGGGTGGATCATGATGAAGTCTGCTCCCTGCCTGCTCTTGTCGTCTGATGGTCCGGGCTGCACTACCCAAATGGACACTCGACCATTGCAACCCGGACAACGCGCGGTGGCGGCCACGGTTTGCCTAGGAGAGTCCCAGTTGTGCTCTTGCAGCGCAAACACGACTATGCGCGAACAATGGGGGCAGACAGTGTTGATTGATGTTGGGCACCAATGGCTCGCGACATCGCGCCAAAGTTGAGCTGAACTGATGGGAATGGCTCTCATGGTGCGCGCTCCGAATGGCCCAAGAAGTGCTTGGCAACAAGGCGTCGCAAGGGGTTTGCCGACGCCACTGCGAAGATTACGACCGCTGGGAACAAAGTGTCTTGACGGGTGCGCCGTGGCGTGATACGGTGACACCGTATGGCACTACGGTCATCCAAAGGTTGGTGTGACAACTGCGCCGAGAGCAAGGATCTGGACGCGGACCTGGATGCTGCAGATGTCGACTGTGAAGTGTGCGGGGTACGGCTAAAGGCGATGAGCCGCGTGACGGAGTCGGACCGTGCCGCCGGTCGCTTTATGGACTGGATGCGCAGCGTCTCGGCCGGAGGCATGTGGGGAGTATCGCCGGGCGGAGCCGCAGCAGAATTGAAGTGCGGACGCGCCACCATTGACGACCTTGTGCGGCTCGGTGTGCTTGAGCGGAGCGAGTATGACGCAGACGGTCATTATGTAATCCTGATTTCGTCGCGCTCGATTGAGCGAGCGAAAGAAAACAAGCGGGTAACTGGACGTTGGTCTGGATTTCCGGGAGCAAAGCATGAGTACGGCAGTTGAAGATCGTTTGTTGGACTTGAACGAGGTGGCGCGAAGGCTGATCGTCTCACGGCGGCAGGTTTACCGACTGATGGCCGCAGGGGTGTTGCCGCGTCCTCGAAAAATTTGGCGCCGCTCGGGACTATTGGAGTCTGACGTGGCGGCGTTCCTCTTGAGGGTGAAGGAAGGGTTGCTCAAGTGATCAAGAGTGTCTTCAGGCCATCCCGCATGGTGAACGGAAAGCGCGTGCGGCAGCGCCTCTACTACGGCCAATATCGTTTCTCGCTGAATGAACCAATCACGCGCGTGCCTCTTGGCACAACAGACAAGGAGGTCGCGGAGCGGCGATTGGCGGCGATTGTCAGGGAGATTGAGCAGGAGCGATACGGGATCATTCCGCCAAGAGAATTGCGCGATGCCGTGGCGCGTCCATTGGTGGAGCATCTTGAGGACCACGTAGCAGACTTGGTTGCGGCCAAGCGGACCGCTGGGTATTCGTATTCGCGTCGCAAGCTCGTTGGGAAGTTGATCAAAGAGTGCGGCTGGAAGTCGCACGCCGACGTGACGCCTGACTCGTTCGTCAAGTGGCGAAGTACACAGGGTGCGACCAAGGCGGCCAAGACGCTGAGGGAATACCAAGACGCAATCGCGGGGCTTCTCAAGTGGATGGTGAACCAAGGACGTGCGCTCGCCAACCCACTGGCAAGCGTTCGCAGGACTGAAGTTCGTGGACACGAGACGCGCAGACGTCGCGCCCTCACTCCGGCCGAGATGGTTCGGCTCGTTGAAGTGGATCACGAACGCGGCACCGTCTACATGATGGCGCTCTCGACTGGACTGCGACGAGGCGAGTTGGAAGAGATGGAGTGGGGAGACCTGCACTTGGAAGAGGGATCGTCAAGGGTCATGGTCCGAGCCTCAACGACGAAGAATCGCAAGGATGCGACGATCTGGCTCCGCGAGGACTTGGCGGTGAGGCTTCGCACGATGCGGCCAGACAACGTGCGCCCCAATGCGCGAGTGTTCGGCACGCGTGTCCCGCGCATGGATCAGTTCAGGGCTGATCTGGCGGCGGCCGGAATCGAGGCCAAGGGCGCGCACGGGCGGCGAGTGGACTTCCATGCCCTCCGGCACACGTTCTGTTCCAACTTGCAAGCCGAGGGCGTGCCACAGCGGCATGCGATGCAGATGATGCGCCATAGTGAGGCCCGGCTCACGAACAACATCTACACCGATGAGGGAGCGCTGCCAACCCGGAACATCGTTGAGCGCCTCCCCCGTTACGACAGACAGACTCGGGTTGACGCACAACTGTACGCACAACGGCGCGACACAATGGGGCACGACGCGTCACGGACTGTCACACGCGACCCACGCGCTGACTCATCGCAAGTGCTTGCCGCACAAGACGAAAGACGCGATCTGTCGCGCCTTGTCCCGGTGTGTCACACTGATGAGAAAAGCTGGGGATCTAGGATTCGAACCTAGACAAACAGAGTCAGAGTCTGTTGTGCTACCGTTACACCAATCCCCAAAGTTGAGCGGGGGATTCTAGCAGGGTGGCGCTTTCCGGGCATTACTTGGGCTTTTGTACTGTGGGCGCGGGCACTGGCTGCGGCCTGATGGCCTTGCGCGCAGGGTCTCGCTCATTCAACTGCCGTTCCAGTGCCGCGATGCGCATCTTGGCTTGCGCGAGCGATTCTTCAAGCTCCGCAACACTGGGTGTCGCACTAGGAGCGGCCGCGCCGTGTGTGGAAACGCCCGCACCACCCGTGCCTAGCGGGCGAACCATGTGCTGCGCTTCCCACGCCGAAGCGATCACTCGCACGTCCATCACTTGCTTACCGCGCAGCACGCGGAATGTCACAGCATCGCCAGGTTTCATCGTGCGCAACACCGCACGAATCGTGGCAGGATCCGCATCTGGCACTTCATTGACGGCCAAGATGATGTCATCATTCTCAATGCCCGCCAGCGCCAGCGGTAACTCTGGAATCACATTCGTCACCATGCTTGCCCGGTCGCGATTGACTCCGCGATCACCCAAGTGCTTAAGCACCGCAGTGGTGGGCTCTACCAATCGACCGCCCAGCATGACCTTGGGCGGCACCAGCTTGTTGCCCGCAACATCACGAAAGTCAAAGGGATCACCAGCGCTGGGCGTGGTTGCCTTCTGCGCGTCTTCCGTCCAGTTGGCCGGCAGGTCCAATCGCTCAATCACAGTACCGTTGGCATCAAGCACCCCAACTTGATTGGCGTGCATGCGAACGCGGTCTGCGGGCACCGGCTGACCGTCCATGTACACCTCAACATCAGTGCCGTACGCGCGCAGTTCGTAGCGATGCGCCTGGCCGTCGCGAGTCGGAGTGGCCACCGGACCGGAGTCCGCATGCGCCGCAGGCGGCACGGGCTGAGTGAGCGCGGTGGCTGACATTCCACTCTTCCACGCGGGGTCATTGCCCTCAAGGCCAGGGTCTGCCCCGGTGACCGTTTCTGGCATGGGGTTTCCATCGGGGCCGGTCTCCATGGGTTCGTCCGGGGCGACTGCCGCCACTTCCTCCCCCGAGGGGGCAGGTGTGGGCTCGGGAATACCTGTGTTTTCTGTGGTGGCGCAGCCGGCTGCCAGAAGCATGGTGAGCGCTGCACAAGCTGACCTGATTTTCATGGCTCGAATGATACAACTGCGGCATTCGCTATCTTCACGCGGCCACACGCCTCCACACGCGACCACACGCGGCTACTTGCGGCCCCTGCACCTCATTCAGAATGCGCGCCACAGTCACCCACAGTTCCCGGCATGGCCAACACACAGCGGAAGTGCCACGCATGCTAGGCACGCCGCACGCGCCGCAAGCGCCGCTCGCGCCGCACGCGCCGCTCACACCGCTCGCGCCGCACACTCGCCGTGTGGCCCTTTCGTTCCTGGCCATGCTCCTCTGCCTGCCGCTCGCAGGCTGCGACAACAACCGTCCGGGCAGCAAGATTCCCGAGGTGGGCGCCGGTGCCACGTGGCGGTGGCGAGCCACCAGCATGAAAGTGAGCGCGCTCACGACTCCCTTCCCGGCAACGTCCGGTGAACTTGCAGCGCTTGATGTTCGCGTCACATTCTTTGACAAGGATCAAGATGAGACGAAGGCATTGGGCACCCTCACCATTTCGGTGACCAGCTCTGGAGTTGAACTGGCACGCAGCGAGATTCAACTGAGCAATGAGTACAACCACAGTCAGCACTGGGACTCGGTCACGGAGACCTACTCTGTTCGACTACCGCTCTCCGGTGGATCAGAGCCCCAGCCCGGGCAAACGCTTGATGTTCGCGCCATTTTTGAGGGGGACGATGGCTCTCTCATGAAAGCAAACCGCGATGTGAAATGGCCGCGAAACGAACGGGCCGCCCCCGCCGCCGCCGCCCCCGCCCCCGCCCCCGGCGCCGCCGCCCCCGCCGCCCCCGCCTCCG
>CAZXGD010000040.1:0-18499 GCA_964640485.1 uncultured Isosphaeraceae bacterium
CGGGGAATGCTAACGCAACCACCATTGCTGTGCAAGATGCGTGGTGGATGTCCGAGAAGCCCCGCTTTTTGCCCAGAAACTGCCCCAAATTCGAATGCAGAACTCCGGGCGGTGCGGCCGGCCTCTCAAAGCGATTGCTTCGCTAACTCTGGTGCAGGTTCTGAAGCACCGTCGCCGGCATTCGTTCCACGTCAATGATCAGGTGCTCAGTGTTTGATCGAATCTTGCCCAAGCTGTGCGCTTCCTTGCTGGGAACACTCACCGAACGGACTCTGAGCCAAGGAACGTAGATCACGGTCTCGCACGCCTCAAACTCAAGCGCCACAGAATCACTGGTAACGCCCGCCAGAATCGCACGTTGCGGCGTATCGAACTCCGGTGCGTTCACAGTAATCTGCCCAAGCACCGCGCGCTGGAGCAAGTGCTGAATGCTCTCACCCAACCTTGAAGGGTGCACGATTCCTGCGCCGCCAGTCGAGTGCGATTCGCCCGCATCGCGATGAGAGTCGCCCCCGTTGCTCTCCGCAACTGCTTCACCAGTGACGGTGCTGCCGCCGGGATTGCCATTCCAAAGCCCGGGCACCTTGGAGGCTGGAACCCACTCCTCCTTGCCTACCCGTTGAATCACAGAGTCGGGCTTGATCCGGCCATCGGCGGCATGTGCACGGAGTTCGTCCGATTGCATCCAACCCGAAAGCGCATCACCCGTGCGATAGCGGTACTTCATCCCCGTTGACCGAGATGTGGCTGAGGTCTCCACGATGCACCTCCACTTTGGTGAACCGGTAGCCAGTGCCGCGACGCGCGGCAACGACCACGCACCATCTATGACGATGCTAAGGCCGCACTTATGCACGATCCATTGAATTCCAGCGATTTTTGCCCCTGGGATGCCCTGCTACATGCTCCAGGAGCCCAGCAGCACGCCAAGATCGGCGCCATCCACAATTCCATCGCCGGTCAAATCCTGCGGCACACCGGAGGCGCCCCATGCACCTAAGAGCACACCCAGGTCCGCGCCGTCCACGATTCCGTCCGCGTTAAAGTCCGCGGGCAGTGCTTGGCCGCCATGCGAGAGGAACTCCGCGGGCACCACTTGAGTGCTGCGATTGGGGCCGGCCCACATGAAGATGAGACCTGCGCCGCCACCGTTCTCAAAAAACTCTACGCGCAGTTTGTGCTTGCCTTGAGCTAGCGCGATCGTGGCGCTGCGCGTTGTCATGCCGTGGAGGCCATCATTGTCCACCACGCGCACACCACCGATGCTCAGCGCCGAGCCGTCGTCGGATTGCGTTGTCAACGTCCACAGCCCGCTCTCTGGCACTTCAAGCCAGCCGTCGTAGACAGCGCCAACATTGTCGGCCAAGCCGCTGCCGGCGAACACCCCATCGGTGCTTGGGTAGTAGATGGCATCTACTGTCTCCGTGGCAAACGGAACAAGCGTGCTCCAGTCCGGAAGGACACTCAGCCCCACCACTTGGTAATAAGACACCAAAAGCCCCGGCAGAAACCCCGTGGGATTGTCTGGGTAGCGGGGAACGCTGGCCTCAACGAATGCTGTGGCTTGCGCGGTGGCGCCCGATATTGGTTCAACCAGTGTGTAAACAAAGCTGCGCGCTCCTGCGGGGGCGCCCACATTCACCTGCACCCCAACCGCATCGCGACCATTGGGGCCGCCACCCGGCAACAGCACCAGCGAGTCACCCAGCGAAGTGGCGGTTGGCAGGGACTGCACAAAGAGCGCGTCCATGTTTGGGTCATAGTCATTATTCAAAACGTCGAGCACAAAGGTCTGCCCAGTGACCCCCTTAACTCGATCATTGTTGGCCACCGGAGCCTGCGGCACAAACGCATTCAGCGCGTCGGTGAGCGCCCGCCGCAAGTTGGCGCGGCCAAAGCCGAATTCCTCGTTGTCTTGCTCACCACCCCATGCGTCGCACGAGTGCAGCAGAATGTGTTCTGCGTGCTGCACACTAAGCGCAGGGTTGATGCTGCGGATCATCCCCAGAACACCGTTGGCCACAGGCGTGGCCATGCTGGTACCGCTGGCGAATCCATAGCCACCGGAAACAACTGAACTGAGAATTGAAACCCCTGGCGCGAACAGGTCCACGCCTCTGCCGTACCCGCTGAATGACGCGCGCGCATCGCTTTGATTGCTCGCGCCGATGACCAAGAGGTGCTCAAAGTCAAAGCCGGTGTGGTTGAAGCTGGAGTTTCCAGCGGCCCACAGGTAGGAACAGCCCAGGCTTCTGATGTACTCACCCGTCGTCTCTTGTGCGTCATAGCCAACGCCGCTGTAGCTAGCGCTCACCACCTTGGCGCCATGCTCCGCCGCCCAACGGGCTCCGTCAAGCAGCGACTCATAGCTGGCTCCCCCGCCTGCAGCTTCACTCACGCGAATCGGCATGATGGACAAGTTCCAACCCATACCGGAAACACCCAGCAGGTTGTTGCCCTTTGCCGCTGCACAACCAGCAACATGCGTGCCATGGCCGTGAATATCTGTGATGTTGCCGCCGTCAATCTCCGCAATGCCAGAAACCGCGTTGTAACCCGGCACGCGATTGGGCAGGTCTTCGTGCGTCACGATGCCTGTGTCAGTGACCGCCACAATCACTTGGGGATCGCCAGTGTGCAGGTCCCATGCCGTCGCGCTCTCCATGACCACGTGATGCCACTGCTCTACGAACCGCGGATCATTGGGCGTGTTTGCGGTAGGCATCACCAGCCAATTGGGATGCGCGTACTGAAAGAGCCCGCTCGACATGAGCTGCGTGGCCACGCGCTCTTCGGGCGCGCCGGAGATTTCAGGGCTGGCTGCGGCCACGACCATGAACTCATCCGTCTGCTGAATGTGCCGCCGCGAGAGTGGCTGCACCAACTTGAGTGCCGCGCGGCGTTGGGCCGCCGTGAGATCCTGCCTAGGCCGCGCGATGAGCTCGCCGGTGAACTCACGTTCACCAGCGATAGCGGTAAAGGTGACCGCCTTGGGCGCAGAAGGAACCTGAGCAACCACTGGAGCACTTGCGAGCCCCAAGAGAACGATAGAGGCGTATGACTTCATGTGTGAGTATTGACCGTGGAGTGAACGGGAGGCTGGGCTGAGGGAGTATGCCCCGTGCCGGGCTGTGCGCCAGAAGGTGGTGCCGAGGAAGGTGAGAAAGACCCTTCGGAACTTGGGTTTTCCTGCGTCTGAGAAGGAGATCGCGCCGCCACAGCCACTGCGGCTGCCAAGCGCTGGCGGTCCGAGTGAGACATTCGCGCATGGCATGGAACGTACAGCCAACGCGACTCAGCGTGACGTGCCAGCGGCGCGGCCTGCTCAGGGTGATCGCCGATGACGGTCATGCTTGACGTGCCTTTGGTGGCGTCAAACCCGTGCAGACGCAACACGTACGCAGCCGCAGTGGGATCTGCGAACTCCAACGGCAGCACCCAATGAGAGTGGCTCTGCGCACGGCGCCCTGGAGCTTGCACCGTAGGCACTGAGTCCAACACGCGCTGAGCGACCGCGGCCCGCTGCGCCATGCGCGGCCCATGCTGTTGGCGCAATCTGCGATTCAAGAGCGAAAGCAATGCGGCACAAGGCTGCGTGTGAATACGGCTGAAGAACTCCCCCCCACTGAACCCGCGTGCGCTTTGCGCAATGAGTGCGTCCCAATCCTTGCCCATGGCATCGCACACCGCAGTGAATGCCGTAAACACCGGCCGCAAGCTCAAAAACGAGAGGCCTGCAAACTTAAGCACCCGTTGGGCGAACTTCAATTGCGATTGCGCCGGCCACCGCGACTGCACATTGGCCGAGGCCGCACGCAGTTCCGGTGATTTGTATCTGATGATGGCGCCCCCCAGTGCGGTGGCAGTTTTAATGGGCCCGAAGCTAAAGAGCGCCACATCGCTGGCATCATGGCCGCACCAGCCATCGCCGGTGTAGGCCTGGGCGCAGTCTTCAAACACAAGAATCCCGCGCTGCGCAGCAAACTGGTGAACAGGCGTGAGATCCGTGCGCGAGCCAAACAGGTGCGCCACGACGATGATCTTGGTCTCTGCTGTGACCGTGCGGGCCAGAGAGGTTAAACACGGGGCCAGCGTGAGGGGGTCCACGTCAAACGCGTCAACCTGCAGGCCGTGATGCTGCGCAATGCGCGGCATGTCCTTGATGGTGATGCCGCTGAACGCGATGCGGCTGCCTGCGGGCAAGGCCAACGCTGCCAATGTGGCCGAGAAGCCGCTGCGCACGCTCAGGAATGCAAGAGTGCAACAGTCAGCGGGGTTGGCGCCGGAGATCCCGGCGCCCCCTCGCGGCGCGCTTTGTGTGTTGGGCCGCAGCGCTGCTTCTGCCTGTGCGGCCAGTGCGGCGCGGTCTGAAGCAACGAGAGCGGCCACCAGCCCTGCGCCGAGATCTGTCCAAGAGATGTCAAAACTCATGCGCGGTATCACGGCGCACAGCCTACGGCGCAGGCGCCCTTGCAGACTGCCGGTGCGCCCTAGAAGCCCATTTGCAAGCCAGCATAAATGCGCAAATCGTGCGAAACATCCCCCGCGGGTACCTGGGACTGGTACTGAGATCGCACGCCCAGCGTCAAGGCCAAGTCCAATTCAGGGTCAAGTTTCAACTGCCACTCGGCGCGGCTGATGATGCGGAATTCCCCAAAGTTGCTCAGGTCGGGTGCGATGTTTGAGCTGAGCTCCAGCCGTTGCAACTTTGAAATCGCCCACGCCAGTTGAATCTCTCCGTAGCCTTCGGGCAGCGTCTGCTGGGGCGGGCCAAACTCGTGCGTACCTCCCGCGCCGACTTTCAGCAGCAGCTCGAAAGGCGGTTCCCTAAAGAAACGATATCCCGCGCCGCCGTACCCAGAGATGCGGTGTTCCCACGCTTCAAACTGGCTGTACTGATACTGCGCCTTCAGAAACCAGAGCCAATTGGTATCGGTGATGTACCGGTCATACACCGCATTCAAAAGCAGGTTGTTGTCCGTGGTGTTGGAGTTGAGCGTCTTAAAAAAGTACTCGCCGTTGAGGGCAAAGTTCTGCACATCGGGAATCTTGTACTCAAGTCCTGCAGCCACTCGCGCATCAATGGTGGTGTCGTTGTTGTCTGTGTAGTTCACGGCTGCGGCGATGGTGGCTCGCCATGGCGACTTGGGTTTGAGCGGCGGAGCGTTGGCGCCCGCCTGCGCGTCTTGCGGACCTGGTGGCAGCACCTGCGCATCGGCAGGTACGTCGCCCGCTGCAGGCGCGTCGTTGGTCGCGGGCCGATTGGCCTGAATCACCTCGACTTTTACAATACTCGCGCGCGGTATCTGCAACTGGCCCAGCACGGAATGCTGAACGACCACGGTGGTGTCGTCCGAGCGCACCACCGTGCCGCGAATGGCATCTCCCGACGAAAGTTGCACCACCACCTGCGAGGCGGAAGGTTCAGTCTGAAGAGGAGAGGCCAGCGCCCAGCCGCTGGCACACAGGGCCACAACAACGCATATCGCACGGGTCATTCCGGTGTGTTACCCGATGCACGCATTCCTATGCGAATCTTCGCTTGATCGCTACGGCAGAAACTACCGTACACATGAACCCCACCGCCAGAAGCACGCTCAGCGCGGGCACGCTTTCTTGCAGTGACCATGCGCGCCAGGTTGCGCCTTCCGCCGCGGTGATAGCCCATTTGAATGGCGACACGGAACTTGCGATCTGCATCGCCTTGGGCATGAAGAACAGAGGGATCGTTCCACCCCCAATCATGGCGAGCACCAGCAATACCGCTCGACCCGCCCCTTGGGCTCCCCCCTGAGTGCGGAAACACGCGGCCAGCGCCATCATGATTCCTGTGAACGCAAACGCTGTGCATAGCGTGGCCAGCACAAAGAGCGGAATGCTGTGCACCGTCACCCCGCACACTAACACGCCAACGCTCACCAGCATCACTTCAACAACAACGCACGTGACGAAGCACGCCATGGCCTTGCCCACAAGCACCTGCAGGGGTCGTAGCGGTGCTGCCAGCAAGCGCATGAGTGTGCCGCGCTCGCGCTCATCAACCATACTGCCCGTAAAGCTGAGCACCGCACCAAACAGGCCCCAGGCGATGCCTTGTAGAAAGCTGATGGAGTATGGATTGACGTGGCCCGCACGCGCTGACATTTTCAGTTCGCTCGCATGAACCTTAATGGGCATCCAGTCCTTCATGGGGTCGACGGACTTGGCGCTTTCTAGGGTTGAAGCACCCTCGCCCGCTTTCACCAATTCGGGCAGCCGCTGCAACGCATCTCGGAATGACCGCTGGTACGCCTGCGGAAGTCCTGCAGCCTCAACGCCACGTTCAACCTGAGAGATCATTTCCTCAAGCTGGTCGGGATTGGTAAATCCCTGCATCATGCTTTGGAAGGAAACCTGCGCCAGCTTTCCAGTAATGAGCCCTGCCTCCGCCTTGCGCGAAGGGTCAACGAGTAGTTCCACTTCAGGGCCATCGCCAGACATCATGTTCTTGGAGCGCGCATCAAAGTTCTCGGGAATGGCAATCAGGGCCGCAGCTTTGCCGCCGCGCACGAGCGCTTCGCCCTCCTCGCGCGCCGCAACCATGGAGAGTTCAAAGGAGCCATCGTCCGCCAGGGCCTTCACAAACGCCGCCGCTGCGGGGCCGCTACCAGCATTCCAACATGCCACTTTCATGGCCTGTGTTTCTCCACCTCCACCAAAGACAAAGCCAAAGAAGAATGCCACCGCCAACGGGAACGCAAACGTAAAGAAGGCAGAGGCCTTGTCCCGCATGAGCAGGCGCAGATCCTTGACCGCGATGATGATTTCCGCCCGCATGGTTAGTCTCGAAGGCTCCTGCCGGTGAGGCTCAGGAAAACCTGCTCAAGATCGGGGGGTTCTATGCGCACCGCAGTTGCGCCACCCCGGCCCAGAACCAGCTCAATCTCTCGAAGCGGGTCTGCCGTGGGGATGCGTTGTTCACCATCTTGATGCGACACCACCACTGTGCTCTGACCGCCGTGGCGGGCAATGAGTTCAGGGACCGTTCCCTGAGCCAGCACGCGCCCGTGATCCACAATGGCCACGATGTCGCACAGACGCTGCGCCTCTTCCATGTAATGAGTGGTGTAGATCACGGTGCGGCCGTCGCGCGCAAGCCGCTGCACTGACTCAAGAATGTTGGCACGACTCTGCGGATCAACTCCCGCGGTGGGCTCGTCCAGCAAGATCACCGGCGGATCATGCACCATCGCCGCCGCTAAGTTCAGTCGACGTGCCATGCCGCCGGAGAATCCAGACACCCGGTCTTTGGCACGCGGCAGCAGCCCCACCAATTCGAGCAACTGGTCTGCCCGCTGTCGCGCGTTGGGCACTGCGTACAAGCCCGCCAAGAACACCAAGTTCTCTCTCGCACTCAACCCTTGGTAGAGCGCCACCTGCTGCGGAGCTAACCCAAGCAGCCGGCGAGTACTGGGAGTGGCCGGTGACCCCGCTCCCCCAATGTCCACCGTTCCTGCGTCTTGACGAAGCAGCCCCGTACAGATTGACATCGCAGTGCTCTTGCCTGCACCATTGGGGCCGAGCAAACCGAACACCTTTCCCTTGGGCACCTGAAACGAGAGGCCGTCGAGCGCCTGCACACTTCCAAAGCGCTTGGAAAGATTGTGAACGGTGATCACTTCGTGGCTTCCTTGGCCGACTTCACAGACGCGAGCGGCGGCACAGTAGCCGATCTGAGTTTGCCGGCCAGTTGTGCGATCCATTCGGAGAGTGCATCGTTCATTCCCTGAGCCACGGCTGCCACTGCGTCGCCCTGGATCTCTGCGGTCACCGAGAGATCAAAGGATGCCAAGAGTTGATTGGGATCTGATGTGGGATCCACCAGATACGCCGTGCCCTGCAATTCAACTTTTCCTGCACTCTGCTCATACACGGCGCCAAACACGGCGATCGACACAATGAGTTCGTATGCGGGTACTGCACTCAATTCCGGCCCGGACACCGTGTCGAAGACGCGCTCGCGCCCGAGGCGGTCAATGATGGCGCTCCCCATGAGCCCCTGCGGCGATGAGATGAAGCCGCCGTAGGGATCGCTGCGCATGCGTCCGTCCATATAGCGGTAACTGAACTCAAGCCCGCCATATGGTTGGGCAATTGACACCGCGCGCACGCGCAACACTCCCGCGTGCGGTTTGGCGGACGCCGCACTGGCAGACGCCGCACCCCCCTGAAGTCCAAAAAGCATCTGCCCCGAGTAGGGCTGCGAGAGGCATCCCGCCATGATGAACATGAGGGCGGAAGCTATCACGCACGCGAACGTCGAACGAGGGCGCATCACTTGGATCCTCCTGGATTACTTGGCGACAATTGTGGTGGCGGCTGACCGAAGAGCGTGCCCCCAAGATCGGTCTTGGCACGCTGGCTGAGTCGTTCAAGATTGTCAGCGGTTTGGCGAAGCTCCTGAATCATCTGAGTGACGTCGCCCTTGACCAGTGCGTCAGCATCACCAAAGAACGAATCAATGCGGCCGATGGTGCCTGCAAAGTCTGTGCGCGACAGGTTGTCAGCCACACGTTCAATGGCCGCCAGGAACTTGTCCACGGTGCTGGGCACGGACGGAATGAACACGTTGACAGGCTTCCACGGAAACGTCTGTGGCGGATTCAGGTGATGATCCTCCACCTTGAGGTTTAGGTATGCGCCACCCGTGATACCCGCGAGCGCGGATTGCGCCCGCAAGCCTTGCGATGGCCCCGATTCCACCAGTTGGTGAAGGTCCTCTGATGAACCTGTGTAGCGAGATTGCACCACAAAGTAGACCGTGACCCACTGGTCATAGGGCTTTCGGGCAAAGAGCTGTTCCTCTGTGCCGTAGGTGATGTTGGGAAAGCCAAAGCCGGTGATCTCGCCGACGGGCACACCCTGAAACTTAACGGGCGACCCAACCTGTAGACCATTCACGCCGCCAATGAGGTAGGTCTCGCACCTGACCTTGGCTGCGAACAAATCGCCGGAGGCCACCACCAGCACCAGCGCCACAAGCGCGGCCGCCGACACAAGCGTAAAGAGCCCGACATTAATGTAGTAATTGCGCGTCGTCATTGGCTGCTCCCCTGCGTGTGATCTTCAAAGTGCTCCGCGCGGCACGTGGCCAGCTCGGCATTGGTTTCGCGATTCATGAAGGCGTGAACAAACGGATGCTTGGACAGTTTTAGTTCCTGAGGCGTGCCCACCGCCACCATCGTCTGCACTTCACGGTCCAAGAGAACCATGCGGCCGCCCACCCTAAAGATGCTGGCAAGTTCATGGGTCACGATGACAAAGGTGGTGCCCAAACTTCGGTTGAGCGTCAGGATGAGCTCGTCCAAGTCCGCGGCGGTGATTGGGTCTAGGCCCGCGGAAGGTTCGTCGAGAAAGACCAGCGTGGGATCGAGCGACAAAGCACGTGCGATGGCCGCACGCTTTCGCATTCCCCCCGAAATCTCTGAAGGCAGGTGATGCGCACTGTCTGCCATACCCACGAGGGCCAACTTTCCGAGCGCGGCCGCGCGAATCATGGGCTGTGAGAGGCGGGTGTACGTCTGCAGCGGCAGCATGACGTTCTGCAGCACGGTTTGGCTACCCCAAAGTGCGCCACCCTGGTAACTGACGCCAAACGTCGTGCGCAGCCGGTCAAAGCCTTCGCTGTTCAGGCCCACGATTTCTGTGTCTTCCACGATGATGCTGCCCGCGATCGCTGCGTTGAGCCCGATGAGCGTGTTCAGCAGCGTGGATTTGCCGCTGCCCGATCCGCCCCCCACGATGAAGATCTCGCCGCGCTTAATGGAAAACGTAAGCCCCTTCTGCACGGCGGTGGATCCATAGCCTACCGATGCGTCGCGCAGTTGAATGATGTCGGGGGAGGTTTGGGGCATGTCAGATCTTGAGCGCGTAGAAAATGGCCGCAAAGATGCCGTCAGTAATCACAAGAAGCACAATGCTGGTGACCACCGCGCGCGTGGCAGAGTCGCCCACGGCGCTGGGGCCCTCGCTGGTGCGCAAACCACTCACGCAACCCACCGCACCCACGATGAACCCAAAGATCACCACCTTGAAGGTGGCCAGCCCAAATGCGGTCATGTCGACGGATGACTTGATTCCTTGCATGTAAAGCTCAAGAGTCATGTCAGTCTGAGACACGAGCACCACGTAGCCGCCCAGCAGGCCCGCAATGGACATAAACCACGAGAGCAACGGCATGGTGAACATGAGCGCAAGGATTCTGGGGGCCACGAGGAACCGCACGGGGTCAATGCCAAACGTGGTGTACGCATCAAGCTCTTGCGTCACCTTCATGGTGCCCAGTTCTGCGGCGTAGGCACTGCCCGAGCGACCTGCGATAAGAATGGCCGTGATGAGCGGACCCAGCTCGCGAATGATGGCCACACCCATGACATTGGGCATGACGAACGATGCGCCATACTGCTGCATAGGAGGCAGCACCTCATACGCAATGATCCAACCCACGATGAACCCCAACAGCACGTTGACCAACAGTGCGTCAAGCCCGCTGTTGGCAGCGCATCTGACCCAGTCCACCCATCGCACCTGGCGCATGTGCGCAAAGCCCCATGGAATTGAGGCCAGGCACCGGCCCATGTAGTACAGGCTCTCTCTCACCTCGCTCACAGCCGTGACGACTGAGCGGCCCAGCACATCCAAGGCTGCCGGCCGAACTGTAAGCGCAGGTTCCTCCTTCGCTGCGTCAATGGCTTGCAACAACGCGGCTACTGACTCATTGGCTCCTTGTACCCGGCACTCTCCTCCCGCTGCGCGAATCCTTCGGTGAAGCGCCCCCAAGATTCCCGCTGCGGTGGAGTCCAGCGCTTGGACTTTTGAACAATCAATGGTGAGCGTCTTTGGAGGCGAGGTCATGAAGCGAGCACACTGCTCCTGACCGTTCTTCACCATCCACTCGCGATCAATGCGGCCATTAAGTCTGAGAATGAAATCGCCAGCGTCGTCCATGCGCGATTTGCAGGATACGAAATGTTCACGCCTCGCGAGGCGCACCGTTAGTGTGCGATGGCGGGCCGAACCTTCATACAGGCATCAATGATGCTCATGGCCCGAGCGCGCGCGGCGCCTTCCAGTGGCAATCGCGGCAACCGAACGCGCTCATTGCCCCAGCCCGCGCGCGCCTGAGCCAACTTCACCAAGTGCACGAACTCCGGAACGGCGTCCAGCCTCAGAAGCGGCAAGAACCACTCGTACAACTCTTGAGCCTCGTCCAAGCGACCATTCACCGCCAAGTCAAGCAACCGAACACTCTCAGCAGGAAAGCCATTCACCAGTCCTGCCACCCAGCCCTCTGCACCAGCCGCCACACCCTCCAAAAGCATGTCGTCGATTCCCACCAGCAGTACCACCTGCGAGGGCAACGAGGCCCGCAACTCCGTCATGCGCCTGATGTCCGCCGACGACTCCTTGATGGCTTGAACATTGGTGTGTTCTTGCGCCAACTGCGCCATCTGGGCGGGCAACAGATCCGTGCCATACGCAATGGGATTGTTGTAGAGCATGCAACTGAGTTGCGTGGCCTTCAGCACCGCGCCAAAGTGCGCGTGCATTTCACGCCACGTGCCCTTGTAGGCGTAAGGCGGAAGCACCATGAGACCTCGACACCCGCACTCCTCGGCCGCACGCGCAATCTGCGTGGCGTGGAGCGTGCTGCATGCGCCCACGGCGGCCACCACCGGCACCTGTGCGCCCACCGCACCGACGGCGGCCTTCCACAGTGCTTTGCGTTCATCCATGCTTAGCAGGCCACCTTCGCCCAGTGACCCCGGCGTTACCAGTCCGCTGCAGCCGTGACCCACCATCCACGTGGCATGGCGCGCAAAGAGATCGAGGTCAATGGTGTCATCGTTGCGCCAAGGTGTCGTGATGGCTGGAAGCACGCCGGTCCAGTCTTGGCGGCGCATGGATGGCGTTGTGGTCATGGTGTGTTGTTGAGTGAGAGTGTTGGGTCCGAGGGTTCAATGAGTAGTTCACCCTCTGCGGTAATCCAGGCGCGCCCCTGAATGACAGGCAAGACACCCCCCTCTGGCGATGGTTGATACCACGCTTGGAAGACACTGCCGGTGACGCTCTCTTGATGCCAGCGTTCACCTGGGTCAAGTTCACCTCGCGCCGCAAGACATGCCAGTTTGGCACTGGTTCCGGTGCCGCACGGAGAACGGTCGTATGCACCGCCAGGGCATAGCACATAGTTACGCGAGTGGTTTTCGGGTTGGCATGGAGGCGCAAGCAACTCAATATGGTCCAACGGATGCCCCGCCACCGTTGTGATTCCCGCCTGATCAAGCGCGTGACGAATCTGCCACGCGAGGCGGTGAAGTTGGCCCAGGTGCTGCATGTCTACCGGCACGCCGTGGTCCGACGACAAAAAGAAACCGTTTCCGCCCCACGCCACATCGCCATGCACCGTGCGGCCATCGGGCAGAGTGAGCGCCACGTCGGTGCGCTCCACAAACGAACGTACGTTGTGAACTTGCACGGCGGCAGCGGCGCCGGATGTTTGAGGGGTGAGCACCGCGGTCACCGCGCCAACGGGCGTGTCCAGTTGAATCTCGCCCGGCTCCAAGCGAGCCATGTGCGCCAACGTTCGCACCACCCCGATTGTGCCGTGCCCGCACATTCCCAACACCCCCGTGTTGTTAAAGAAGATCACCCCCGCCGCGCTGTGCGGGCTGTCCGGCGGCACCAGCACGGCGCCCACCACGATGTCACTGCCGCGCGGTTCATTGACCAGTGCGCTCCAGATTCCTTGAAACTGCCCGGCCAGCGAACGTGCCCTTTGTGCAACGGTGCTGCCCGCCAATGCCGGTGCGCCCCCCACGATGACGCGGGTTGGTTCCCCTTCAGTGTGGCTGTCTACGTAGCGAATGCGGTGCACAACGCGCAAGGTAGCGGCCATGTCGGCGTGCCGCGTGCACTACGCTCTGGACCATGGATCGTCGCTCATTTCTACAGGCTGGCGCGCTGGCCGCGGGGGCTGCAGCCACCACCGGACGTGAAGTCCTTGCCTCACAGCCACAGGTGGCGCCCGCGCCCTTACGTTCCTCGGGAGGACGCATCAAGCAATCGGTGTGCAAATGGTGTTACGGCAACATGACGCTGGCGGCTCTGTGCGAGGCCGCTGCCGGAATGGGCATCAAGAGCGTGGAATTGCTCAGCGAAGACGAATGGGCGGTGCCCAAGCAGTTCAACATGACGTGCGCGGTGGCCAATGGCCCCGGCGGAATCACCAAGGGCTGGAATCGCAAGGAGCACCATCAGGAACTCATCAGCAAGAGCGAGCACTTGCTTCCCATGATCGCTGTGGCGGGTGTTCCCAACATGATCGTGTTTAGCGGAAACCGCGAGGGGTTGAGCGACGCCGAAGGATTGCGCCACTGCGCGGAGGGCTTGCAGCGCATCATGCCGCTGGCTCAACGCACCGGCGTGACCGTGATCATGGAACTGCTGAACAGCAAGGTTGATCACAAGGACTACATGTGCGATCGCACTTCCTGGGGGGTAGAGTTGGTGAAGGCCGTGGGCAGCGATCGTTTCAAACTGCTCTACGACATCTATCACATGCAGATCATGGAGGGAGATGTCATTCGAACCATCAAGCAGAACGCACCACACATTGCGCACTATCACACCGCGGGCAATCCGGGCCGAAGCAACCTAGACGACACGCAGGAACTTGACTACAGAGGAATCTGCAAGGCCATCGTGGACACCGGATACCAGGGTTACCTGGGACAGGAATTCATTCCCCGCGGCGACGCCATGACTGCGTTGCGTCACGCCGTTCAGTTGTGCGATGTCTGAACCCGCGAACGCATCCGCATGGGTGGTGGCGCTCACGTTGGTGGGTGGCATCGGCCTTTTTCTGTTGGGAATGTCTCTGCTCACGGAGGGGTTGAACTCCATCGGCGGCCGCGGACTGCGCGGCATGCTGCGAAAGCTCACCGATAGTCCCCCCGAAAGTTTTGTTGCGGGCACGGCCGTCACCGTGCTCACACAATCATCATCCGCCACCGTGCTCTCCACCATCGGTTTTCTGGCGGCGGGAATGATCCCGCTCTCTGCCTGCGTGGGCTTGGTGGTGGGTGCGACCGTGGGAACCAGCAGCACCAGTTGGTTAGTGAGTGTCGTTGGGCTCAACAGTGCCTCGTTCTATTTTGTGATGCCGGCGCTCGGCTTGGGGGCGCTGCTGCGAATGTTCGGCCGCGGGCGCTGGAAGCAATGCGGCACGGCGCTTGCGGGTCTGGCCGTGCTCTTGGCATCAATCAAGTTCATTAGCGACGGATTGGGGGACACCGCCAACCACGTTGATCTTGCCGGCTTTGCCGCCAACACCTTCAGCGGTGACGTGATGCTTTGTGTGTCAGGGCTCGTGATGGCCGTGGCCATGCAGTCAAGCGCCGCCCCCATCGCCATCACCATGGTGATGCTGAACGCGGGAACGCTCACCCTTGATCAGGCGTGCTTTGTGCTCATGGGCGCCACCGTGGGCACCACCAGCACGGGCATCATCGTGAGCATGGTGGGCGGCTTGCCGGCGCGAAGAGTGGCGCTCCTGTGGAGCATGACGAGCGTGATTCAAGTGGCCGTGGGCGTGGCACTCTTTCCCTTGCTCAAGCCAGTGGCGCTTGCGGTGGCGCGAATGATCTGGGGAGAGGGGCACGCCGGGCCCGAAGCACTGGCGGTGTTCCACACCACATTCACGCTGGTGGCAGGAACGCCTGTCGTGTGGCTTTCGTTGCCCGTGGCGCGAATGGCAGCGCGCGTACTGCCCGCGCGGCGCGGCGAGGAGATTGGATTTGAACTGGACCCCAACGTGCTGCAAGTGCCCAGCGCCGCCGTGGCTGCTGCTCGCAAGGGTGTTCTTGATGTGGCATGGCAGGTGGGCTCTGCGGCACAGAGTTTCTTACGCGCTGGAACTCGCGCCGCGCTTGAAGATCGGGTGGAGAGATGCGGTCGCAACGTGGACGCCCTGCGTGGTGCCATTTCGCAAATCAGTGTGCCTGAAGGGGACACTCGCACTCTGAAGGATCAGATTAACTCAGTGCTTGCGGTTGACCACCTGGCGCGAATGGTGGGCGACATGAGAGTGGTGATGGCCACGCCCATTCAGCTCACCGAGTGCGAAAGCCTGCATGAGTACCGCGCACGCGCGCTGGCCTGCATGGATCAGTTTGTGGCGTGGCTCTCAGATGGCACTGCACCCGCACCCACCATGGACCTCTCCCAAGCGGCGCGGGAACTTGGTGATCGACGAAAGTCGGGACGCACCGACGCCATGCTTCGTGCAGAGTCGCTGCAGATCTCCCCCGAGCGCGCCATTGGCGAATTGGAAATGATGCGGCAAATCGACCGCATGGTGCGACACGCTACCAAAGTTTCTGAATACCTGAGCGCTTAGAAACGACCGGTGGTGTTGATGGTGTTGTACGGAGTGCCGCCGGGCTGATCGACCAGCCAGAATCGGCTCCACTCGTCAGAGAGCGCGCGCAGATTCTGGTTGTAGATCATGACGTCGTTCTCACGCCGAAGGTCGTACGTCTCGGCGAATCCATTGAGCCCAGGCGTTGGCTGCGTGGCAATGGTGTTAAATGACACCAGGTACACCGAGTTACAGCTCTCATTGAGGTCGTTGATGCGCTTGCGGGTGTCGCTTGAAATCTCGCCCTTGGCCGCAATCTCCGTGGCCACCGCAGCGCGCTGTTCAGCCAGTGCGGCTTGCCATGCGGGGTTCAGCGACTGCACCAAATCGGACTTCTCTGACAGCGTGTACCAGTCTTCCTTAGGAAGGTCTGCCGTTCCGTAAATGGTGGTTGGCTGCGGGGAGTAGCAACCAGTGGCCAAGAGCACGGCGGCGAGGGCAAGGCTGGACGATGCGGTGAGGAACGACTTCATGAGGGGCTTGACTCCTTGAACTGCGGGGAAGCATAACCGAATTTTGCCACAGATTTGGCGTGCCGCCACGCGTGCATCTGTCGGGTGGCTTTACGAGGGAGAACCCACCCAGGGATGCGGCAAATCCAGCGAGTTTTGGCACACCGGTCGCCCCCCCACCACCCAAAGGGCGGCGTACCTACACGTCCAGAGTCTCAAATCGGGCGGGCAAGACAGACTGAATACCCCACCGTTCCCTGATCTTTGCGGCCAAGGCCACGCGCTGGCGTTCTTCCCCGTGGGTGAGCACGATCCTGGACTTGGCCTCCGCTGCGGCTCTCACCCAATCCAGCAACCCTGTTTGCCCGGCGTGCGCACTCAGACCACCCACCGTGCGAACCTTGGCCCGCACCATTACATCTTCTCGAAAGATGCGCACCGTAGTGGCGCCGTCAACCAGCTTTCTTCCCAAGGTGCCTTCGCCCATAAAACTGGTGAGCAGCACTTGAACCCCCCGCTTCCAAAGGTTGTGCCGCAAATGGTGCAGAATCCGTCCGCCGGTGCACATGCCACTGCCCGCAATGATGACGCAGGGGTCCCACATGGTGTTCAGTTCGCGGCTCTGCGCGGGGCTGATGACGGGATGAACGTTTCTCATGTCCCGTCGGGTCTGACCACTTTGCGCCAGTTTGCGCGCTTCGTTGTCAAACTCTTGAACGTGCCGGTCGTAGATCTCTGTTGCTTTAATGGCCAATGGGCTGTCCAAGTAAATGGGCACATTGGGCGTTGCGCCGTCACGCACGATCTCAGCCAGCACGTGCATGAGCAACTGCGAACGACCGACTGCAAATGCCGGGCACAGCACCTTCTGCTTCTCCCACGCCGCGGTCTTGAGAATCTCCTTGAGTTCCGCCAGAGTCTCGGCTGGACCCCGGTGATTGCGATCGCCGTACGTGGACTCCATGATCACCAAGTCTGCGGGCGGGCAAGGAGTGGGGTCGTTGATGATGGGCATTCCATTTTGCCCCACATCACCAGAAAAGACCACGCACTTCTCGCTGCCGTTTTCAGCCACGCGCATTTCCACAGACGAGGAGCCCAGAATGTGGCCCGCATCGTGCAAAAACACGCGCACATTGGGTGCCACGTCGATCCACTCGGAGTACCCGTGCCCCACCAGATGGGGAACCACTCGATCGACATCTGCGCGGGTGTACAGCGGCTCCACGGGGGGCTCGCCAGTTCGCTCGCGAATACGGTTCTCGCGCAGGGCGTCCCCCTCTTGGATGCCGGCGGAGTCTTCCATGATGATGCGCGCCAAATCACATGTGGCGCGAGTGCCGTGAATCTTGCAGCGCAATTCGCGCAGCAACGGCACTCTGCCCACGTGGTCCAAATGCGCGTGCGTCAGCACCACCGCATTGAGCGCTGCGGCGTCAAGCGGCCCCATCTCGGTGTTCTTGAGATCTGTACCCCCGCGCCCCTGAAAGAGCCCAAAGTCCACCAGAACCTGCACGTTTCCGGTCTGCACCAAGTAGCCGGAGCCGGTGACTTCGCCCGCTGCACCTAGGACGGTTATGCGCATGGGTCACCTGTGTACCGAATCAGCGATGCTCCTGCCGCCGCGTTCACCCTTCTGATCACCGGTTCTCGCCTGAAGCGCTTGTGAAAACTGGCCGAGATCCGGCCGCTCACCTCTTGCACACGAGCGGAATCCGCCAACACCACGGCGCTTCCGCCAAACCCGCCGCCGGTCATTCGTGCTCCGTAGATTCCGTAGGACATTCCCCCGGTGCGGGCGTCATCAACAATGGCGTCCAACTCGGGGGCGCTCACTTCAAAGTCTTCACGCAGCGATTGGTGGCTCTGGTACATCAGCATTCCCAGCAGTTCAAAGTCGCCCCGGCGCAGCGCCGCCGCAGCGAGTTGCGTGCGTTGAATCTCGCGCACCACATGGCGCGCCCGCGCGGCCCATGGCTCGGCGAGTTTGGCGTTTCGAACAATGGTCTCGTCTGCATCGCGCAGCACACGAATGTGCAGCATGCGCGCGGCTTCCTCAACTTGGGTGCGGCGCTCGGCGTATCGGCCATCGCTCAAGTCATGGCGTACGCCACTGTCCACCACCAGCACGGCCAGCCCCGGCGGAACCGGCACAAACCGGCAGTCCAAGGTTCGGCAATCGATAAGCATGGCGTAGTCAGCACGCGCCAATGCGGAGGTGACCTGATCCATGAGGCCGCAGGGCACACCCGCAAACCTGTTCTCCGCTTCTTGGCACAGGCGCGCGAGGGGTAGCCCCGAAAACGGAGAAGCCAGTTCCTCTGAGGCGGCGGTGGCCACGGCAGCTTCGAGCGCGGCGCTCGAGGCAAGACCCGCGCCGATGGGAACATCACTTGCCACGGCGATCTCAAGCGGTGGAACCTTGACTCCCTCGCGCACGATGGCCACCAGCACACCCAGCACAAAGTTGGCCCAGCGCTGCTCGATCTCCGGAATCGGCGTGGCTGTGGCGGGGTCGGGCATGTCCACCATGGAGTTCAAGTCCTGTGACCACACGCGCCACTGGCCGTCCTTCGAGGCGCGCAGC
>CAZXGD010000041.1:0-18408 GCA_964640485.1 uncultured Isosphaeraceae bacterium
CGCCACCGAGAAGTGCCGTTAACGCACCCACGGGCAGTCGACCCCCCCCTAGATCAATGAACTGACGCAACGCATCGGCACCTGTCAGGAGCGCAGCGCCAGCGATGCCGCTCGCTAGGCACATGAGTCGATGCCTGGCACCCACTGCTCCTCGCGCGATGTGGGGGGCGATGAGTCCAACAAACGCGATGGGGCCGCACAACACCACGCTTGCTGCGGTGGCCGCGCCGGTGACCAGCAACACGCCCGGGCGAAGTGCACGCAAGTTGACCCCCACACTGCTGGCCTCATCGTCAGAGAGCGCGGCGGCATCAAGCGAATTGCCCCAGAGCAGAACTGCTCCTATGGAGATCAGAAGCACCGCCAGAGCAACCGCCAACAGTGCGGGCTCGGGGGCCTCTGGAATGCGGCCGAGCATCCACGTGGTGAGTTCACCTCGTCGCCCCAAGGGCAATGCACTTTCGGCCACCATCGAACCCGCTGCGCATACTGCTCCGACAATGACCCCGGCAAGCACGATGGTGGTTGGATCGCTTACCCCCTGCCGCCGGCCAAGTGCAAGCACGGCCGCCAACGCTCCAATCGCTCCAACCATGGCAGGGAAAATGGATCCTCCAACAGACAGCGCTCCCGCGCCGGTTGCAGCGGCCGTTGCGGCGGCAACGGCCACCCCCAGGCCTGCGCCGCTGGAGATTCCAAGCACAAATGGTGAGGCCAATGGGTTCCGCAGCATTCCCTGCAGCAGCGCGCCGGCGATTCCAAGTAGTGCCCCGGCCACCGTGGCACTCATGGCGGCTCCAACTCGGTACTGGCCCAGTTCGCTTCCTGGCCAGCCCAGGTGCACCGTGCCTTCCAGATCCTGTGATACGCCCAATCGAGCCGCCGCCAAGGCAAACCACGCACCGATCAAGAGGAGCATGCCAAGAGTCCGGCGACTGCTCACGGTTTGGCCTCCGCCGCTCGTTGCAACTCCGATGGCCCTTGGCGGAGAAAGGCGGTGCTGGGCTCCAGCAATGCGGGAGAGGCGCACTGGTGGATGCGCGCGCGTAGACGCTGCGGAAGCGCTTGCAGCGCGTCTGGCGAAGTGCCCGGAGCGCTCCGAAACAGCAGGATGCGCTCAGGGTCCATGCGCACAATGTCCTCCAGCGAGAGCTCTGGGTACCCCGCGCGTGAGACGGCGTTCACGCCTCCCATGCCCTGCCAAAGGTCGTCCACATACGTTCCCCTGCCGAAGGCCGTGGGCGGATCTGCGGCAAAGAGAAGGAGCGTCCGACCCGCGCCCGCCACAGCTGTTCGACCGACCTCACGACCCGCTTCAAATTGCAGCTTGATCTCTGTCAGGCGCCTGAGTGCATCACGTACTCCTGCCTCATCAAGCTGTTGGGCAATCGCATCGGCCATGGCATGAATGTCCTCCAGGCGGTCAACATGCCGTAGCAGAATGCGTGCACCTACACCGCGCGCAGCTCGTTCGAGGTCTCGGTCGAGCTGGGAAGCTTGAACCAGCACCAGACTTGGACGTAACTCCACGATTCGAGATAGGTCGCGATCCTGAAGGGTGCCCACCACCGCGCCGTGCGTGGTGGCGCACCAGGGCGTACGCCCCACGATGAATTGCTCTGCGCCCAGATCAATCGCAGTCCGTGTCATGGCAGGGCTCAAAGACACCACTCGAGCCTCTGCCCCCTCGGGTGGCGAAGAGGCTGCATCGCACCCCACGATGCAAAGGACCGCAGCGAGCGCCACACGCGCTAATGATTGGATATGCCACACGCCGCGCATCGTCTGGGGAATGCTAGTCTTCCTGCACCCATGCCCGGATTTGGACAGATGATCAGACAGTGGTTTCTTGGACGCGAGGAGCCGATCTCAACGCGCCGAAGCACCGACTCGTCGCGCATCGATGCTCGCGCTGAACCGGTACCCGCCGATTCACAAGAGATTGTCTCCATGGCGCGGGACTTTCGACACTTTCTAGACCAGCAAGACCAACGGCAGCAAGAATTGGCGCGAGTGGTGAGCGCTCTGCCGCAAACCATGGGCGCGCTCCCTGAATTGGTGCGCCAGCAAACCCGGTTGGCCGACTTGGTTGCACAGCAGTTGATGTACGCACGCCAACGGGATGAGCAAGTGGAGAAGACCCTGGCACGCATCACGCAAGGCGTGGAGCAGCAGCGGGACGTGATGGGCTTGGTTCAGCAGCAGCTTGACCTGAATCACGAGAGCGCGGTGCAGGTGGCGCAGGGCGTCACCACACTGGCACGAGCGGTCGAGCAACTGCAGGGAACAAGCGATCGAAGCACGCAAGCACTTCAGGGCCTGCTCGAAAAGACAAGTGAACGCGATGCCGAACTTCAGAAGCAGTACGCGTCCGTGCAGAACTGGATGCTCGGGCTTTTCATCATGGCATTTGGCACGCTTGCGGCAGGCTTGATCTTGGCTTGGGTGGCGCTTGAATCTGGGCGCGCTGCGCCCGTCGTGGTGCCTGCCCCCGTCGTGGCGACGCCCGAAACTGATCCGGCAACGGGTGATGCCGCCGCTGGCAAACCTGAAGTCGGCCCTGTACGCCCGCCGGCCACCACGCTGCCGGCGCTAGGCGGTGCCGCGGAACCATTGCGTACTGAACCCGCATCGGCCACCGGTGGCGGCACAGGCAACTGAGCGCAGCCTAGGACATGACCTGTGCGCGAACCAGCCTTTGATACACCGGGGCGCTGGACTGCAGGTCTGCGTGGTTACCCGCTGCCACAATTCGTCCGCCGTCCATCACCAGTATGCGATCCGCGGCCAACATGGTTGAAAGGCGATGCGCAATGATCAGCACTGTTCGCCCTTGGCTGAACTCTTTGATCGCGAGATTGATTTGTTCTTCACTCTCAGAGTCAACCTGACTTGTGGCTTCGTCAAGAATCAGAATGGCGGGATCGCGCAAGATCGCCCGAGCGATGGCCAACCGCTGCCGTTGCCCGCCCGAAAGCGACGTGCCCCCCTCCTGCACTTCGCTCTGCATCCCATTGGGCATTCGCTCGATGAACTGCAACGCGTGAGCTCGCTGCGCCGCGGCGTGCACTTGCTGCACGGTGGCGCTTTGATTGCCAAAGCGTATGTTTTCCTCGATGGTTCCTCGAAGCATGACCGCATCTTGCGTCACCACGCCAATTTGATCGCGCAGGCTCGCCAAACTGGTTGCGGCAATGTCTTGACCGTCCACTCGAATAATGCCAATGGTGGGGGCGTACAGACGCGGCAGCAGGCTGAGCAACGTGGTTTTGCCGCACCCGTTGGGCCCCACGATGGCTACGCGCTCTCCGTGCCTCACTTCAAAGCTGATGCCCTCCACCGCCGGGGTGGACGCCCCTGGGTAGGCGAAGGTGACGTCTTCAAATGAAATTGACCGCGAGTGCCGCGGAAGCGCCGGCTTGGCACGTTCGCGCGCATCTTCCCGCTCAATGTGCAGGATTTCTTGCAAACGCTGCGCAGGGGCGCCCGAGGCATAGATGTCGTTGGCGAGCCCAGTGAGCGGCCGGAATGATCCCCCCGCCGCGGCAAGCGAACCCATGGCCACGATAAACGTGTCCATCTCCAACTTGCCGTCGATGATCTGCCGCGCTGCCACTAGGGCCAGCACTGAGACTGCCGCGATCGAGATGAGCTCCATCAACGGTGAAGAGAGAGCCTGCGCCACCCGCACGCGCATCTCTTGCTTTAACACGGTCAAGTTGGCCGTGTCAAAGCGCTGAATGGCCGCAGATTCTGCGGTGGAAGTCTTGATGGCGCGCAGCCCCTGAATGCTCTCATTCGAAACTCTCAACAAGTCTTCTTGCGCTTTCAGGGAACCCCGAACACCCCGCCGAATGCGCTTGCCCAGTTTGCGCAGCGGAATGGCGATGGCGGGGGCGGCCACGAGAGCCACGAGCGTGATCCGCCAGTCGGTGTAGACCGCCGCGCCCAGTGCGGCGAGTCCGCGCGTGATCTGCGCGATGGTCTTGCCGGTGAGCGCAGTGAGCCCGCGCTGCAATTCAAAGCAGTCGCGGGTGATTCGGCTGATGAACTCGGCAGAGCCACGCTGCTGAACACTGCCCAGCGGCAAACTCACCACATTGGCAAAGGTGTCGTGCCTGATCCCGGCCACCACCCGCACACACAGGGAGTACGCCAAGTACTGGTGCACAAAGTTTGCGATCGCGCCAAAGATGGACACCACAATCAGCACCACAAAAATCATCACCACACCATCAAAGGTGCTTGCCGGCAATCTTTCGACAATGGAGTGTGGCACCCACGGTGCTTCTTGGGTTACCCATTCGCCCAACGTTTCTTTGCGGTTGAGCATGAAACGCAGAATGGGAATCAGGGCCAGCAAGCCGGCAAAGAACCCGCCCGCCGAGAGCATGGCGGCCACCATGGCAATAGTGAGTTGACCTCGCCACTCCAGAAGCCTTCGCGCAAAGTGCCAGAATGCAGACATTGGAACTTAAGAGAGTATGCGATGCCAGCGTTGGGTGATTACGCACTGCTCTGTGCACGCAATCGCTCGAACTGATTCCAGAACTGTGGGTAACTCTTGTCCACGCACGCGGGGTTTGCAATGCAAATCCCCGGCCAGACAAGCCCCAACACGGCAAAACTCATGGCGATTCGGTGATCGTTGTAGGTGGGCAGCACGGTGGTCGCGGAACGAGGCGAAGGGCTTCCTTGAATGGTGAGCCAGTCGCTTCCCATGGTGGACGCACAGCCGAGGAGGCCAAGATTGGTCGACATGGCAGCGATTCGATCGCTTTCCTTGCCACGCAGGGTCCCCAAGCCGATGAACTGGCTCGGTCCCTCCGCAGTCGCCGCGGCCACCATGAGTGCCAGCGAGCCGTCTGGAAACGTTGAGGCGTCAACCGGGCAGCCACGGAGAGGAGAGTTTGCAGGATTACCCTGCGGCCACGGAGCATGGCAACGCACGCCAACCCCACCTTCCTCCGCTTGCACGATGGCTCCCATGGCTCCCAACACCCGCAAACATGCGATGTCCGGCTGGCTTGAGTCCAAAGCAATGCCTGTCAAATGAATACTGCTGCCCGGTACCAGTGCTGCCGCGGCCGCCCAGTAGATGGCGCTTGAAGCGTCCCCCTCCACTGCGGTGTCGCGTGCTCCAAGCGGCCAGGGGTCAACTCGAACGGAGAGCAGGCCGCCTTCAGGTGTACGGGTGACGCGAAGCCTGGCGCCCCATGCGACAAGCTCAGAAATGGTGAGTTCCACATAGGACGCACTCACTGGGGGCTCAGTGAACTCCACGCAGAGCCCTTGCTCAAGCCACGGTGCCACCATGAGCAGCGCGCTGGTGAACTGACTGCTGGCCGTTCTGCCCACACGCAGAGTTCCGCCGTGTGGTCGGACGGCCGCGTGAATCCGAACCGGAAGACACTCTGGAGCACCAAGCCACGTGCACTCAACTCCCAGTTGGGAAAGCATGGCAACACCATCTGCCATGGGGCGTTCACGCAGTCGCGCACTGCCATCAATGACCACCGGCCCATTCGCCAGCGCAGCGGCGGCCATCAGAAACCTGGCGGGCGTACCGCCATCCCCGCATTGAAGCGTGCACTGGCCAGAAAACCGCCCCGCGCAGCCCCCCACTTCTGCGGAGGCGGAAGATTCACTCAAGACGACCGACGCGCCAAGCTGAGCAAGAGCGGCCGAGAGTCGACGCGTGTCATCCGCGACCAAAGCGCCAGAGAGTCGGCTGCGCCCCGAAGCCAGCGCCGCCAAGAACAACGCCCGATTGGTGACACTCTTCGAACCGGGTACCTGCACGGCCCCTCGCAGCGGACCAGCAGCGGGCGCGATGGGTAGCGGGTCAGGGAGCACCTCAGCCGTCACTTGGTTGGCCGATCCTCGTCGGCAGAAGTCCTGAACACAGCCACCACGTCTTCCACGGGGATCACAAAGAGTCGGTTGTCCCCCTCAAAGTCCACAGGAATGCCGTGCTTGGGGTTAAAGAGCACACGGTCGTACTTTTGGATGGGGTAGTTCTCATCGCGAGCCACTTCTGCAGAGATCTCCACCACCCGGCCTGTGAGCGTGGGAATCTCAATCTTGTCGGGCAAGTGAATCCCCACCTTGGTGATCTTTTTGTCTTCATCCTTGCGAATGAGCACCCGCTTGCCGATCGGCTCGACGGTTTCAAGGCGGTGTGACGTGGAAGTACGCGGCATGAGCCAATGATATCCTCGCACGCCGATGAACCCTGCTGAACCGTTGCGATCGCTCATCCGAGACATTCCAGACTTTCCCAAGCCGGGGATCATGTTCCGGGACATCACTCCGCTCTTGCGCAGTCCGTCTGGATTGGCGCTTTCCGTGGAGCTCATGGCCAACACCTTCCGGGGTCAGAAATTCGATGTGGTGGTGGGTGCGGAGAGCCGCGGGTTCATCTTTGGAATCGCCGTTGCTCAGGCGTTGGCGTGTGGATTTGTGCCCGTGAGAAAACCCGGCAAACTGCCCTACAGAACCACCAAAGCGGTGTACGCCCTTGAGTACGGCCAAGACGCGCTGGAGATCCACAAGGATGCGTTCCCCTCGGGAAGCAAGGTGCTCATCGTGGACGATCTTTTGGCCACCGGTGGCACCATGAAAGCATGCTGTGAATTGGTGGAGGGGCTTGGCGGAACCGTGGCGGGCTGTTCCGTGCTCATCGAACTCAATGCGCTGGGAGGGCGCGCCCTGCTGGCGCCTCGCCCGGTGCAGAGCGTCATCAGGTACGACTGATTGCCGCAGAACTAATTGGTGGACGGCTGATGCATGGCATCAGGCTGCAACGGTCCCACGCCAGAATCCTGTTCGTTCCAGACGAACAGGAACATGATGGCCAAAAAGACCACGATGACTGCGATCAGGGAAAGAAAGACGAGGATGCCACGATTTTTTGCGCTCACGGAGAGGAATCCTACACCGTTTCCGGCCTTGCTCAAGGGCCTATGATTGGGGCATGAGCACCGCTTCAACCACTAGCGCCAATCGCACGCAGACGGCCGCCGATCCGCTGGACCTTATTGACGTTGACCATGTGCGATTTTGGGTGGGGAATGCCAAGCAGGCTGCGTTCTTCTATGCCAGCGCATTTGGATTCCAAGTTGAAGAGATCAGCGATCTCACCACCGGCAATCGGCAGACCGCCGCGTACTTGTTGACCCAGGGGAACATCCGATTTGTGGTCGAAACCCCATTGAGCAAGGACCACCCAGCCGCTGACGAACTCAAGCGATTCGGGGACGGCGTGAAGGACCTGGCATTTACCGTCTTTGACGCGGAAAAGACCTATCGCCAAGCGCTGAAGAATGGTGGCCAAAGCGCCTACGAACCCAAGGAATACACCGATGCAACGGGAACGGTGGTGATGGCGGGTATCAAGGTGTACGGCCGGGCCGTGCACAGCTTTGTGAGCCGCACGGGCAAGTACGCGCTACCGGAAGTGAAGCAGGGTTCGCTCTTCATGCCTGGCTTCCGCAAAGTTCAGGGGTACACGCTGAACGACCACAACCGCAAGCACCCATGCGGCCTCAAGTTCGTGGACCACGCCGTGGGAAACGTTGAAGAAGGCAAAATGAACTACTGGGTGAAGTGGTACGAAGAAGTGCTAGGTTTTGCCATGTTCAAGCACTTTGACGACAAGGACATCGGCACGGAGTACTCCGCGTTGATGTCCAAGGTGATGGCCAGCGGCAATCACCTGATCAAGATGCCCATCAATGAGCCAGCCGCGGGCAAGAAAAAGAGCCAGATCTTGGAGTACCTCGAGTGGCACGACATGATGCCTGGTGTTCAGCACTTGGCCCTGCGCACCGATGATGAACTGCACAGCGTGGCCGAGTTGCGCCGACGCGGCGTGGACTTCCTGCAAATTCCCGAGGCGTACTACACGAGCGTTTGGGAACGTGTGAACTCAATGCTCAAGCAGCATGGCCACCACGGGGTGAAAGAAGACCACCAAAAGGTGCGTGACTTGGGAATTCTTGTGGACGCCGACGACGAGGGCTACCTGCTTCAACTCTTTAGCAAGCCGCTCCAAGATCGCCCTACGTTGTTCTTTGAGATCATCTGCCGCCGAGGCAGCCAGAGCTTTGGCAAAGGCAACTTCAAGGCCCTCTTTGAGAGTCTTGAGCTTGAACAGGAGCGGCGCGGAAATCTTTGATTGAGGAGAGATTGGCCACGCGGCGCACTCGACTGATTGCATGCATTGCGGCGCTTGCGTGCACGGGCGCAGTCGTGTTCGCATTGGCCACAGGAATCTCAGACTTTCTAACGCTGCGCCAACTTCGCCAACAGGTGGCACCCGAACGGGGCCAACTGGGGCAGGAATTGGAAACGGCGCGCAGCGCACTGCGCACGCTTGCAGCACTGGATGCCGCACCGGCATGGCGTCACGTTTGGCTTCGAACACTGGGCTCAAGCAGCCGAGCCGACACGTTGCTCGCCATTCAGGCGGCGCTTGAGCGCGCAGAGATCACCACCGCAGAGAGAGTCGCCAACCAGGCGTGGCTTGCCGGCCTGAATGATTCACTCACACAAGCAAGCACCGTGCCACAGGTCCTGAACATTCGCGACACACTCTTGGGGGGTGCGCCGCACTCGTCCGCGCCACTCCCGGTGGCCGCGATCGCGCAGATGCAGCAATCGATTCAGAGCACGCTGGCTGCCTTTGGCCAGGAGGATGACCGAAACGCCGCGGCCATACAGGCGGCTCAAGCGCTCCTTGAGCGAAGTCATGCCAACGTGGAAGACCTGCAGCGCGTGCTTGACACGGTGCTGCCCTGCCCCGATCGGCAACCGCTGGTTCGGTCAACCGCGCTTCGCAGCCTTCAGGACGAAGCCCTTCAACGGAGGACGCGTGCCCTACTTGTGCGCGTGCAGCAGCGAGAAGAAGCTGCCCGCCAGGCGGCCAGTTCCGCTCAGGTTCGCGTGCAACTCACCGCGCTGGACACTGACCCGGACCTTCGGCGGGGGGTGCCCCCGGCGGTTGGGCTTACGGCGGCCCGTGAACGTATCCGGGCCCGTGCCGAGGCCCTCGAAGAGTGGGAGCGCGGACGCGCCGCGTTAGAAATGCGTCTCGCCCAAGATGATCCGGCTGGCGCTGCGCATGCACTTTCAGCGCTTCGCGCACCAGATGAGCAGCGAGCCCGCGAGCTTGGGGAGCTTCGCGTGAACTTTGGTAGCCGCGCGGCCTACTCATTCGCCCGCGCACTCGTTCAGCGCGCCCAGGAATCGGATTGGTATGGCGCGCGCAAGCTCATCGCCAGCATGCAGGAAGACTCGCAGGTATTGGCCTTGCTGGACGAAACTGCACGACAAGCGCTCACGCGTTCAGTCCAATCGTTGAGCATGACTGAGGACCGCATGTTGTACGAAGAGTTCAGAGCCTCTCCACGCATGGAACTCGCGCAACGCTATGTAGACGGATGGCCGCTGGTACCCCGACGCATGGCGCCCGTTGTAGCCCAGTACATGGCATGGTTGGAGCGACCAACCACTGACTTGCTCCTTGAGGCCGTTGAGTGGCAATCGGTGGGCCAGGATTCCAGCGCCATTACGGACATGCCAGATGCCACCATTGAATTGCGTGTAAATGGAGAGCCGCGCGCGGTCACTCGCATTGAGGACATCAAAGATCGCACCCGTTCCACCCTGATTGAACCTTTGCGAGTGCCCATGAGCACCAGCGACGAATACCCCGTGCGATTGGGCGCGGTGGTGCACATTGACTTGCGCGATGTTCTGGCAGCCGACCCCATCGCCACGGGCTCCATGGAGGTGAACCCAGCGGAACTTCGCGCGACGCAAACGTTTGTGATTGCTGTGGTTGACCCACTCTGGTCCCCCCGACCGCACAGGCTTTTTTTGCGCGCGCAGGCCGTCGGCGCGCCGCTGCTGCCGCCGTGGGAGTGGTGATGCACGCACCTTGACCGTGCCACCGGATACTCTGCGCGCATGTATCCGGAAACTCAGCCTGCGTCCTTGCCCACCGAAGCCGCCCCCAGCAAATGGCCCACCGTTTGGGGCGTGCTGTGCCTTGTGTACGCAGGCGGAACCGCGCTCATTTCGTGCTGCGGGAGCATCGGCGTTTTCCTAGGACCAAAGTTCGCCGCCATGGGTGGCATGGAGATGCCCCCCTCGCCAAGCATCATGAACATCATGATGATTGCGGACAACGTCATCAGCGTCTTCTTGGTGCTGGCCCTCATCATCGGTGGCATTGCGTTGCTGCGCAGGCGCACCACCGCTCGCAAGATTCTCATGGTGTATGTGGTGATTCGAATTCTGCTCGCACCGGTTCAGATGGTTTCGAGCATCGCCATGGAAAAGCCGGGCGCAGAATGGGGGCGACAGATCGCCTCAGCCCAAGTGGATGCCATGGAAAAGGCGGGGCACAAGGCGCCCCCCGAACTTGTTGCCGCGGCCAATGAAACAAAGGTTTCGCCGCTGGCCCGATATCAGTCCATTGGGCTTCCCCTGCTCTTTGTGGTCTTTCCCGCGCTTCTCGCGCTCATGCTTTCTAAGAAGCGGCCGGAGATGGAGACTTGGACGGCATAGTTCCGTCCGGGCCGTGAAAGCGGGCATCGGGGGGACACTCCACCGTCACACCGTCAATGTGAACGCTCTTGGCATGAAGCACCGGGCAGGGTGCGCCGATGGCACCGCCATACAGCGAATCTCCGATCAGCGGATGCCCGCCATACCCCAGCCCCGCGCGAATCTGGTGGCGCCTTCCCGGCCCCACCAATTCAACCTGCACGATCTCGTGCCCTAAGTATCGACTTGGCCCCAAGACCTGCCACACACACTCTCCCAGTTCATTGGGCTCTCCACGTGGACGCACCGTGACCTTGGCCGAGCGCTTGTGGCGACCGGAAAAGTACAACGAGAACTTGCCCACCGGTGACAGCCCCCGTCGCACCACAGCCCAATAGATCTTGTGAACGTGACCCTGAGTGCGATCTGCAAATGCCTCACGCAGGCGCGCGCGCTCCGCACGTGTGAGCGCCACGACGAGACACCCGGTCGTTCCTGAATCCAAGCGATGAACCAACCCACACTCGGGCAAGGGAGCAGCCTCGGAAATGTTGTCGCGAATCCATGACTCCACACTGCGCGGGTCTCCATCCTGCAACGCCATGACATGCCAGCCTTGCGGCTTGCTCAACACCAGCCACTGTTCCGTGCGGTGCAATATGGTGGGCGCAGAGGGGGCACTGCTCGGGGGCATGGACGGTGTTGCGGACTCAGGCACAGCGGCAGCGTAACCGTGAGGCGTACAATGGTGGCGCCATGGCTTACTACACCAAGCTCGGACAATTGCCCAAGAAACGCCATATTCAGTTCCGCAGACCAGACGGGGCGCTTTACAGCGAAGAAGTCTTTGGAACTGAAGGCTTTGTGGGCCCTACCAGCACCCTGTACCACATCAATCCACCCACTCAGGTCATGGGCTGGAAAATGCTCTACGGCACCAAGCCGGAGTACGTGGAACAAGAGGTCATGCGCATGCGGCATTTGAAGACTGCCCCCATGCCCCCTAAGGGCGACCCCATCACCGGGCGTGTGGTCCTGTTTGGCAACTCCGATGTTGAGATGGCCATGTGCGTTCCCGCGGAGAAAATGCCCTACTACTTTAAGAATGCCATGGGTGATGAGTGCATCTTTGTGCACTTTGGCAGCGGCACCGTTCACACCATGTTTGGAACGCTGAAGTTCAAGCCCAAGGATTACATTGTGATCCCAAAGGGCACCATCTATCGAATGGTGTTTGACAAGCCCGAAGAGGATGCCCCCGCCCCCCGGTTTGTGGTCTTTGAAACGGCCAATGGCAGCCACATCCTGCCTCCAAAGCGTTTTCTGAGCAAGACCAGCAGCCAGTTCCTGGAGCACGCGCCCTACTGCGAACGCGACTTGCACTTGCCTGAACTTCCGCTCACCTTTGACAAGAAGGGTGAGTACGAAGTGCGAATCAAGGCCCGCGATCTCGTGCACAGTTACATCTACACGTATCACCCATTGGATGTTGTCGGCTGGGACGGCTGCTACTACCCGTACACGTTCAACATTGACGACTACTCGCCCATCGTGGGAAAGCATCATCTGCCGCCCCCCACGCATCAGACTTTTGAAGGGCACAACTTCGTCATCTGCAGTTTCTGCCCGCGGTTGCTTGATTTTCATCCTGAAGCCATCCCTGTGCCCTACAACCACTCCAATCTGGACAGCGACGAAGTGCTGTACTACGTTGAAGGTAACTACAAAGCACGGAAGGGAATTGAGCCCTGCTCAATCACGTTGCATCCGCAAGGCATTGCGCACGGCCCACACCCGGGAACCATTGAAAAGAGCCTGGGTGCCAAGGAAACCAGCGAACTTGCCGTGATGTGCGACACGTTCCGGCCCTTGTATCCCACGAAAGCCGCGGTTGCCTTTGATGACATGGCATATCCACGGAGTTGGGAGGGCGAGCACTTTCCAGTCTCGCTGGGGCAGCATCATGAAGACGGAACCCACAAAGTGAATGGAAAGAGCAACGGAAAGAGCAATGGCAAGCGCACCGCCAAGGTGGCCGCCAAGGCCAATGCTGCGGGGGCCGGCAAGAGCCGTGTGGTGGGCAACACCTGGGACTAATTGGCGCGTCGAACTCAGCTCACCGCAGGCAGGATTGTTCCCGCGCATTGACCAAACCCGATGCGCGGCAGGCCTGGCCGCTGGCACCAACCGGTCATGATGACCTCATCGCCATCCTGAAGAAATTTGCGCTCGGTGCCATCCCCCAGCGTGATGGGCTCCGTGCCTCGCCAAGTTCGCTCAAGCATGCAGCCTCGGCTCTCCTTGGTGGTGCCACTGATGGTGCCGCTGGCCAACAAGTCGCCCGGGCGCATGTTGCATCCGGTGCTGGTGTGGTGCGCCAACATCTGGTTCATGGTCCAGAACATGTCGCGAAAATTGCCCCTGCTGATGAGCGTTGGGGCTTGATTCTGCTGCGCCATCGCGGCGCTACGTATGTGCACTTCAAGGGTGACATCCACCACAAAGTCATTGGGCAGCCGCAGGTATTCCAGCATGGGAGGGTCTTCTGCGCTGCGCGTCGGGCCCGGAATGGCATAAGGAGCGAGCGCATCCAACGTGACGATCCATGGACTGAGGGACGTGCAAAAATTCTTAGCGTTAAAGGGCCCAAGTGGCTGATACTCCCACTTCTGCACATCGCGGGCGCTCCAGTCGTTAACGATGACGCAGCCAAAGAGATGTTCGCGCGTGTTGGTGATGGGAATGCGCTCGCCGATCGCGTTCGGTGTACCCCCGAAGAAAACGCCCATCTCCAGCTCGTAGTCCAGTAGTTTGACCGGGCCAAACGCAGGTGGACCATCATCTGTGGCTGAGGTCTGCCCACAGGGGCGGCGCACCATGGTGCCATCAACGACAAAGCTGCTCGCTCTACCGTGGTATCCGATCGGTAAGTGCTTCCAATTGGGCAGCAGAGGATTGGTGGGGCGGAACATGCTTCCCACATTGGTGGCATGATGAAGGCTGGCGTAAAAATCTGTGTAATCGCCGATGGTGGCGGGCACGAGCATTCGCAGCGTGGTGCGCGGTACCAACACCGCATCGCGGCGTGCATGCTGGCGAATGCTGGTAGGCGAATCGGTAAGCAGCCCCCCAATGTGGGCACGCGCCGCACGCCAGCGGTCCTGGCCCAAGGTCATGAAGGCGTTCAGCGTTGAGTGCCGCAGTGCGTCCAGGGTGTCAGCGGTCAGCCCCTGCAGCATTCCGAAGCCAGCCGCTTCAGTGGCGTCAAGTGCCATGTCTCCAATGGCCACCATGATGTGCGGCACTCCCAAACGGTCGGGTCGTTCGGCGACCCCCCAGGGCAGATTGTGGATCGGAAAGTCTCCATCGGCGCGGTCTGCGCCCGGAACCCAGCAATGAGCAGTCATAAACACCCTTTCGCGGCGGGGCCGCTTACGTGGCACTCACCGGCAACAAGTGCAGTGATCGAAGATCGTTCAGCGGCTCGTCAAATGAACAGCTTCCAAAACTACGGGCAAACTGATCACGCACATCGCGTAGCGCTCCCAGACTCACTGAGCGCCCCTTCCAACTTACTTGCGTCGGGTGGAACTCAAAGTTCTTGGCGTGCTCGTCAGTCAAAAGCATCTCCAACTCCTCTTGTTCCACATGGCCGTGAAAGAGAAGCGCAGCACCGATGAACACGTTCACAAACCCAAACTGCATACAGCCCACCTCTTCACAGTGGTGGCGATAGGGGTGATGCAAACCCGCAGTTGCCTTGAATGGAACATCGGCCGCCGCACAGCACGCGAGAAATCGTGCCAGTTCCAGGGGCGTGGGATGCGCCTCTGGAGTAACACCGCCCGTGCGGATCTTGGCGCCGGACTCCATTTCACTCAGCGCGGCCACCATACCCCGGATCTCCTGATTAAAAGGCAGCTCAAACCATGGGAACAGCGTCTCGGGCATCATTTCTAAGGCGCGTTCAATGTGGTGCGCGTTGGCGGCCTTGAGTTCAATGGCGTCAATGATGGCTCGCCCAGATTGAGAATCATTGTGACGCTCGTTGAACTTGTCAATGATGTTCAGATCTTCTTCAAATGCGCTGTCCGCGGCCGCGGCCGAGAGCACGCTGAGGCGCCACGGCTCTTCGGTATCATCGCTTTTGCTTTGGGGTAACAGGGTCTCGGCGTAGCGTTCAAACTCGCCGAGGCGGCTTACGGGGATCACCAGTCGCCCCAATGCCCACTTGTCGGGCCCAGAGGCATAACGGCTAAAGTTTGCGGCAGTCTTGGGCATGTCCAATGACGCCGGCGGAAAGAGCCCCGCGTAATCAATCACCTGGTGCATGAGGGCGCGAACCGATTCCATAGCCGTGCATTATGCGCGGGAAACGCCCGCGGCGTTAGGCAGTTTCTGGTTGCGCTCCTGCAGATCGCTCTCCCTGCCCATCTTCAACCCAATCTAGGGACGTTCCAAAGCTCTCCTGCAACCCGAGAAGCGACAGCATTGCCACAGGAAGCAGAATGGCACCCACGGCAGCAGCGGCAACCCACACCGCCGAGGGCACACCAGAACCGCCCAGGACACGTTCAAACCCAAGCCACATGAGCGCACTTCCGGCCGCAGACCAGCGGACAAAGTTCGGCGCTGTGGTGGCAGCGGTTGCGCGGAGGTTGGTGCCAAACTGTTCCGCCGCGGTGGTGGCAAAGACTGCCCAATAGCCGCAGGCAAAACCCATGGCGGTCACGATGACGTAGAAGGTGGTAAGGCTTCGCCCGCCGATGGTGAAGTACGCCACCATGGTGAGCCCGGTGAGGGCGTGAAAGACCAGAATTGCCTTTCGGCGACTGCGCAAGAGTTGACTGAGCAGGCCGCTTGACAGGTCGCCCGCGGCAAGGCCAACGTAGCACCACATGATGGCTTCACCAGGGTCGGGTTTCTGATCGATGGGCAGGCCTATTGCGGGGCCGATGCGATCGCAAAAACTCACGAGCACACCAACGCAAAACCAGATAGGCACTGCACACAGAATGACGCAGATGTAACGAATGGCTCGTCGTGGTGGGTACAGCAACATCCAAAAGGCACCGCGGCCCACACCGTGAGCCTCCCTCACTCGGTCAAACATGCCGCTTTCCACAACTCCCACGCGCAGAAACAGGAGCCCAAGCCCCAGCATTCCACCAACCATGTAGGCGTTTCGCCAGCCAACGTGAGAAGAGACAAAGTATGCGGCCACTGCACCTGTGATTCCCACCGCTGCAATCAGCGTGGTGGCCAGCCCTCGGCGTGCCTTGGAGACAAGTTCGCTTACTAGCGTGATGCCTGCGCCCAACTCGCCGGCCAGACCCACCCCCGCCACAAATCGCAGCACCGCGTACTGGTTGTAGGCCGTGTCTAGGCCCATCCAAGCCAGAGGTGCGAACGGAGAACCCGCGGGCACATCTGCAATGAGCGCATTCAGAATGTTGGCCAGTGAATACACCAAGATCGAACCAAAGAGCATGCGCATGCGGCCAAAGCGATCCGCAAGTACACCCCAGAGAATTCCGCCGATCACCAAACCCGTCATCTGCAAAACGTTCCCCAAGTGAACGCCTGCAGCACCAAGAACAGCATCGGTTCGTCGGATGAGTTCGGCGGCTCGTTCCCCCTCGCTCAGATGGGCCAGCTGCGCCGCAACCTCCCCTTCCAACGCGTGCAACTTCACTGCCAGCACTTCCTTGAGGCTCTCTCGGCGCACCAGAACAAAGAGCAGGAGATCAAAAATGTCAACAAAATAGCCGAGCGCGGCTACCACAGTTGCAAGGAGTGCGTTGCGGTCAGGAGAAGAGGTTTGCATCGATCAAGAATCTGCCCAGAGCGACAAGGTCACTCACTCCGCGGGAGCGTGCCCGCATTCGCGCAGGAACCTTCGAATGCTGGATATCTCATGATCGTCTTGAAGCACATGATTGCCGCTGTGCGGAATCTTGAAACTCATCTCTTTGCCCGACAGTCGCACCTTCAGGTGATCGTGCTTGGTTTCTTCGACCGTTCCACCGAGAACTTCAAACAGGTGCACGATGTCGCGCCAATGAATGTTGTGAGAGGTGGGATGCGCAAAGATCTGGGAGAGCGTGTTGTTGTGCCGGTTGTGTGACATTGCGGAATAGTTCTCCTGAATCAACGTGCGATGTGCGCAGCGTAGCAAGGGGGCAGAGTGAAAACCTCGGCGATCTGATTGTGTCCTCGGTATCTGCCGCCGCCCACGGCCTACTCTTTGAATGAGAGCCGTACTCGGTTGCGGTGTTGAGAGCGTTAAATCAAGACATAGGGATGACACCATGCGGACTTCCACACTTTGGGCCTTTGGACGCAGCATCCTCGCGGTCGTCACGGCGGGGTTGACCGTCGCCCTGTTCAACCCCGTGGTGCTCGCAGCACCACCCCAGTACTCAGCAACCTACATCGGCGCAAAGCTCGGTGCCGTTGCGATCAATCAGCACGGGACGGTGGTGGGCACTCAGAGTTCGCCGCTGCGAGCATGGGTGTCATCTGCAGGCGAACCTGCCCAATTGCTTCCCCTTCCCTCTGGGGCGGTGAGCAGTTGGGCCTCGGATGTCAACGATCTCGGCATCATCGTGGGAGCTGCAGGGCCTGCCTATTCGCCGGAGTTTGGAGGCGTGGCAGTCGTCTGGACGCCGACGGGACAGGGAACCTACGACGTTCAACAACTGAGTGTGCTTCCGGGTCACGCTCGAGCCAACGCCACCGCAATCAACAACCTAGGCGACATCGTGGGCTTCTCGTCGAATGGCACTTACCGATATCCAGTCCTTTGGAGTTTGCAGGGGGCGATTCAGGATCTCACCGCCACCGGCATCTTTGATCCTGCGGATGTCAACGATCAGCGCGTCATCGTGGATCACTCCTTTGTGAGCAAGACACTGGATCTGAACACCATGGAAGTCCAAAGCCTGGGAACAGCTGGAGTGGGATACGTTGCTTCGACGGGAGCCGCGATCAACAGTGCTGGGCAGGTTGTTGGAGCGGTCATTCTGGCTACGAGTACGAGTTGTGACCGTCAGGCCGCACGGTTCACACCTGGTGCGGGCTGGCAGGTGTTGAGTACGTGCGGTCCATACAACGGCGCGGTTGACATGAACGATCAGGGCGACGTGGTGATGATGGTGAACCTTCAGTCCTACGTGCGCCTCGAAGGTCTTGGGACGTTTCAGATCGAAGGACTCATCGTCAACGAGGTCGGCCACTGGTATGTGACCAGCTTTTCTGCGTTGGCCATCAACAACGCTCGCCAACTGGTGGTCTCCGCCACCAATCCAACTCTTGGGATCACGGGAACGCTGGTGCTGAATCCAATTCACGCGGCGGGAGATTTGAATGGCGATGGCGTGGTGGATGGCGCGGATTTGGGCATGCTGTTGGCTCAGTGGGGAGCCTGCCCCGGTTGTGACGCGGACCTTGATTCGAATGGAGTTGTCGACGGAAGCGACTTAGGAACACTGCTTGGGAATTGGGGATAGCGCAGCTGCGACCGGTGCCGCTGTGTGCTGTGAACGGGACGAGCTAACCGCTCTGGACGTGTGCATTCCGCTCTGTAGACTGAGCCTTTCGCGGGTGTAGCTCAGTTGGTAGAGCATTAGCTTCCCAAGCTAAATGTCGCCGGTTCGAACCCGGTCACCCGCTTTGAGGCGCGAGGCGAAAATTGCACCGGAGGTGCCGGGGTGTGGCGGGGGTGCCGAGGGTGCCAGGGGTGCCGGGGCCGGTGAAACTCTGTGATTCGCCTCTCGCGCCGCCACGCCCCCGCCTAGAACGCTCCGATGTTCAGCACGAATGGGCCACCCATGGATCCGCTCCAGTCGCCGG
>CAZXGD010000042.1:0-17135 GCA_964640485.1 uncultured Isosphaeraceae bacterium
GTGCGTCCATTCTGACGGAGCAGATTCCTGAACAGATCTTGCCAGACGGTGGTCAGTTCGAGCGCAGCCCCATGTACCACGCATTAGCGCTTGAGGACATGCTGGACCTGTGCAATGCGCTGCGCACCTTCGCAGTGCCCGATGCGTCGCCGCTCGCTGCGCTCGTGAACGCACGCATTCAGCCCATGCGCCATTGGCTCGCCGCCATGTGCCACCCGGACGGGGAGATCTCCTTCTTTAACGACTCCGCCATCGGCATTGCTCCAACGCCTGCAGAACTTCACGCGTACGCAGAGCGCTTGGGCTTTGCGCCCATCGCCGCTCCCGTGGATGGCGTGCTGCAGTTGAAACAGAGTGGTTACATTCGCGTACAGCAGGGTGCCATGGTTGCGTTGATTGATGTGGCACCCGTAGGCCCTGACTACCTGCCAGGTCACGCGCACGCGGACACGCTGTCATGTGAACTCTCACTCTACGGAACGCGAGTGCTGGTGAACTCTGGCACTTCGCAGTACGGCGGTTGCGCAGAACGCCACCGGCAGCGGGGAACCGCCGCGCACAACACCGTGGTGGTTGACGCTCAGGACTCCTCAGAAGTGTGGGGAGGGTTTAGGGTGGCGCGCAGAGCCATGCCCGTTGATCTGTCAATCCAACGTGAAGGCGACACACTGCTCATTGCGTGTTCTCATGATGGGTACCACAGGCTGCCGAGCAAGGCCACGCACACACGGCAATGGAAGTTTGCAGCATTCGCACTGGTGATTCGGGACATCATCAGTCACCCCACCGTGCCCGCATGCTCCATGTGGCACTTTGGGCCCAATGTTCAACCAACAGGCTGCGATCCGTACCAGTGCACACTGCCAGGGGGGCACGTCTTTCGCGTGCGCGTTGACGGCGCAGCCCATGAGCTCTCGCAAGGCACGTGGCACCCCGAGTTTGGCATGAGTGTGCCAACGGCGCTTCTGTCCTGCCAGTTCACCGCAGAGTCACGGGTTTGGATGGAGTGGAACTGACGTGCACATTCTTTTTCTTACGGACAACTTTCCCCCTGAGGTGAACGCCCCTGCGAGCCGCACATTTGAGCATTGCCGCGAGTGGGTGAAGGCTGGGCACAAGGTCACGGTCATTACGTGCGCGCCCAACTTTCCCAAAGGGCGCGTCTTTGACGACTATCAAAACAAGCTCTACCAGCGCGAGACGATGGCCGGCATTGAGGTCATCCGCGTGTGGACGTACATCACGGCCAACGAGGGATTCCTTCGCCGAGTTCTTGACTACTTGAGCTTCATGGTGGCGGCCATGATCGCCGGCCCGCTGGTGCGCAAGGTTGATCTGGTGGTCGGCACTTCACCGCAGTTCTTCACCATCTGCGCCGCCTACTTTGTGAGCTTTCTCAAGCGCGTGCCATTTGTCTTTGAGCTGCGCGATCTGTGGCCCGAGTCCATCAAGGCCGTAGGCGCCATGAAGGATTCGTTTGCGCTTCACATGCTGGAGCATCTTGAAATGTTCCTGTATCGGCGCGCGGCCACCATCGTGAGCGTGACGGAGTCCTTCAAGCGCGTGCTGGTGCGCCGGGGCATCAAGGCCGACAAGATTCACGTGGTGACTAACGGCGTGGACATTTCGCAGTTTCAGCCGAGGCCCAAGGATGCCGAGCTCACCAAGGAGTTGGGGTTAGAAGGCAAGTTCGTGGCCGGATACATCGGCACGCACGGAATGGCGCATGCGCTGGAAACGCTGGTGGAGGCCGCCGATCGCCTGAAGGGCACCAACTGTGCGTTCTTGTTTCTGGGAGACGGCGCCAGGAAGCAGGCATTGCGAGAAATGGCCCAAGCCCGCGGTCTTCAGAACGTTGTGTTTGTGGACTCCGTGCCCAAGGCAGACGTTGCCAAGTACTGGTCTCTGTTGGATGTGTCCATCATTCACTTGCGAAAGACTGAGCTCTTTACCACGGTCATTCCCTCCAAGCTCTTTGAGTGCATGGGCATGGGCATTCCTGTGCTGCACGGCGTGGAGGGAGAGTCTGCGGACATCGTGCGTGAGTGCAAGGTAGGCGTGCCGTTTGAGCCTGAGAACGTTGACCAGTTATGCCAGGCACTGCTGCACTTTAAGGATCAGCCTGCCGAACTGGATCGCTATCGCTCCAATTGTCTGCAGGGCGCGGCGCAGTTTGACCGCGTGCATCTAGCCAATCGCATGCTTCACATTCTGGAGCGCACTGCGGCGGCAGCGGGAATCGAAGCCAGCCCAAGCCGAGCCCCAGCGGCGGTGAGCACTGATGTGCCCGCAGACCAACCCAAACAGTTGGGGCGCAGTTTCAACATACTGCTGCTCAATCAGGTGTTCTGGCCCGACGTGGCCGCCACGGCACAGCATGGCCACGATTTGGCGCGCTACCTGGTGCAGCACGGCGACAAAGTCACCGCGCTTGCGTCACGCTCCATCTACGGTGAGTCGGGGCGAACACTCCCCGCCGAGGACTCGATTGACGGCATCCGCGTTATCCGTGTGGGGCGCAGCATCTTTGGCAAGACCACCATTTCTGGCCGAGGATTTGACTTTGCTGCGTTCTATCTGGCCGCATTGGTCAAGGCGCTCATGCTGCCCAAGCAGGATGTGGTGATCTGCCTCACCACGCCGCCCTTCATCGCATTGGTGGGCGTTGTGCTCAAGTGGACCAAAGGCACACAGTTTGTGCTGTGGACCATGGACTTGTATCCCGAAGTGCCGGCTGCCGCAGGAGTCTTGAAGAAGGGCTCCATTGCCCACAGGTTCTTTCAAGCCATCGACCGCTTTTGTATGAAGCGCGCCAGCCGTGTGGTGGTGCTGGGGCGGTGCATGCGAGATCGCGTGCTGGCCAAGGGCATTCCCGAAGATCGGGTGGAGATGATCAACGTCTGGGCTGACCCAGATGAAGTGCACCACATTCCCCGCGACCAGAACAAGTACCGCGCTGAATGGAACATCGGCCAACGCTTCGTGGTGGAGTATTCAGGCAACTTGGGCATCGGTCACGACGATGCTGCAATGCTTGATGCCATGCTGCGCACGCGCGACGACGATGCGCTGCGCTGGGTGATCGTGGGCGGGGGCACCAAGAAGGGCAGCGTGGACACGTTTGTCAACAAGGAGCGAATTCCCAACGCCGTGTTGCGCCCGTATCAGCCGCGAAGCCGGTTGGCAGATCTGATCTCGCTGGGCGACGTGCATCTGGTGACGGTCACCGAAGGATTTGAGGGCCTCATGGTGCCCAGCAAGTTCTATGGAGTTCTGGCGGCGTCACGCCCCACCATTTATGTGGGCCCGGATACCTCGGAGGTGGCGCGTGTCATTCAGGCTGAGCGATGTGGGATTGTGGTGCGGCAAGGGGATGGCGCGGGACTGGCAGACGCCGTGCGCCGCTTGGCCGCGGATCCGGAAGAAGCGCGTGCCATGGGCGCGCGCGGGCGCGATGTGCTGACGCGCTTGTACGGCACCCCCATCGCATGCGCACGCTGGCAAACCATGCTGCACCAGACCTTGGCCAGCCGCCGATAGAGTCAAGAGCCCATGGAGTGCCTTCCAGTCACAGTGGTGATTCCTGTACGAAACGAGGAGAAGAATCTCCCGGAGTGCCTGAGCCGCTTGGGCCGCTTTGCCCGCGTGCTGGTGGTGGATTCGGGTTCCACCGATGCCACCTGCTCAATCGCCACCGCGGCAGGCGCAGAGGTCGTGCAGTTTGCCTGGGATGGCAAGTTTCCCAAGAAACGAAACTGGGTGCTGCGCCAAGGAGTGGTGAAGACCCCCTGGGTCTTCTTTCTTGACGCTGATGAGTTTGTGGATGAAGCCTTTTGTGAGGAGTTGCGACGAACTCTACCGGGCACGATGCACGCGGGGTTCTGGATCAACTACCACAATTGGTTTCTGGGCCGGCGACTGCATCACGGCGATGCCAATCGCAAACTGGCGCTCTTTCGGTGTGGCGCTGGCGAGTATGAGCGCATCGATGAAGATCGATGGTCAACGCTGGACATGGAAGTGCACGAACACCCGGTGCTCAATGGCACTGTGGGCGAGATCGCAGCCAAGGTGGATCACCGCGACTATCGAGGGCTCGAACATTGGCTGCGCAAGCACAATGATTACTCATCATGGGAGGCGCAGCGATTCAAGAGTCTGCGCGACAGCGGAGCGCTGCAAGGCGCACAGCTCACCACCAGACAGCGCCGGAAGTATCAATCCCTCGGGGCTTGGTGGCTTCCTGCGGCGTACTTTCTTGACGTCTATCTGCGCAAAGGCGGAATCCGCGACGGCTACCCAGGATTCGCCTACGCCGTGGCCAAGGCCATCTACTTTTGGAACATCGGCCTTAAGGTGCGAGAAAATGTGGCACAGCACGGGGCCCGACTACCATGAATCCTTCACCTGAAACACTTCAATGAAGAAGGCACTCATCACCGGAATCACGGGTCAGGACGGCAGTTACCTTGCGGAACTGCTGCTGGCCAAGGGTTACGAAGTGCACGGAGTCATCCGGCGCAGTTCGAGCTTTAACACCGAGCGTATTGAACCGCTTTATGTTGATCCACACGAACGTGGTGTTCGGCTCAAGCTGCATTACGGCGATCTGAATGACGCCAACAATCTGGCCAACATCATTCGCGTGGTGGACCCCGACGAGGTGTACAACCTAGGTGCGCAGAGCCACGTTCGCGTGAGTTTTGACATGCCGGTCTACACCGCCGACACCGACGCGCTGGGTGCGCTGAAGTTGCTCGAAGCGGTGCGTGTTCACCAAGATCAGAGCGGCAAGCGCGTGCGCTACTACCAAGCGTCAAGCAGCGAGATGTTTGGATTGGTGAAGGAAGTTCCGCAGCGAGAGAGCACCCCTTTTCACCCGCGTTCGCCGTATGGTTGCGCCAAGGTTTTTGCGCACTGGATCACCATCAACTTCCGCGAGAGTTATGGGATGCATGCCAGTTGCGGCATCTTGTTCAACCACGAAAGCCCTCGCCGAGGCGAAACCTTTGTCACGCGAAAAATCACTCGCGCGGTGGGGCGCATTAAGTTGGGGTTGCAGGAGAAGCTTTTTCTAGGCAACTTGGACGCCCTGCGCGATTGGGGCTTTGCGGGCGACTATGTCGAGGCCATGTGGCTCATGTTGCAGCAAGAACAGCCCGACGATTATGTGGTGGCCACAGGCAAGATGATCAGCGTGAAGGAGTTCTGCGAACTTGCCTTCGCACAGGTCGGGTTGGACTGGCGTAAGCACGTGGAAGTGGACCCGCGCTACTTTAGGCCTGCCGAAGTTGAGCAATTGCTTGGCGACCCCAGCAAGGCTCAACAGAAACTTGGCTGGACTGCCAAGACCAGCGTGACGCAACTGGCAAAAATGATGGTTGACCACGACTTAAACATGGCACGGCGCGAGCAGACGCTCATTCAAGCCGGCCACACACTCTGAACCTAGCTGGCATTCCGCGCATGCAGATACTCGTCTTTGGCCTCTTTGCGGTGCTCTGTATCGGGGCCCTTGTACGCCCACTGTGGGCGCTGGTCTTGGTGCTGCTGATGTACCCAATGGAGCAGTCACTGCAGGGGGCGGTCCCCATCTTCAGGGACTACCCGCCCCTTGCCAACATTGCTGTGGCCATGGTGGTGGGAATCTCCGCCGTGCTGACGGTACTGCGGCAAGCTAGTCCATTTCTGGGCTACTTTTCATCCACGTGGTGGATGATCATGGTGCTGTATTCGTGGATGGGAATCTCACTGTTGTGGACGCCCGCCAATCCGGTGGCTACGGAAATCACAGTTGATGGATTGCCTTACTTCGTGCTCTTTCTGCTGGCAGCACCGGTGTTTATAGACGAACTTGCGGACGTCCAGAAGTTCGCCAAGCTCCTCTTGATCTTTGGAACGCTTACCGCAATCTCCATCATCACTAACCCCGACTTCAATTTTCAATACGGGCGACTGGGTCTGGCCATCGTGGGAAAGGTGCGAACCAGTCCCTTGGCTATGGGTGAGTTGGGAGGAACCCTAGTCATCATTGCCGTGTTGTACAGAGGTGCCCCCGGTCAGCATGTGCTGACGGTTGTGCGAATGGTGGCATTCATCATCGGTGCCACGTTGGCGTTGTACTCGGGCTCCCGAGGTCAGATTCTCTTTGCCGTCATGGTTTCCGTCCTGTGTTATCCCATGAGCCGCAAGCAGAAGAATGTCGTGTCCTACTTTGGCACGCTTGTGGGAGTGCTCTGTTTTCTGGCGGCCATGGTGCTGGTGGCGAACTTTGTGCTTGACGATGAAATGATCCAGAGATGGACCGGCACCCAGTTGGGCCGAGGCGCCACCGCCCGCGAGTTGAACTTTACTGAGTTAATGAGTGCATTCTTCAACAATCCAGGAGCCTGGGTTTTTGGGCTGGGATTCAACGCATTCACTGCGGTTACCACCGCCAACAATGAGCCCTACTCTCACAGCATTTTGCTCGACGCACTGTGCGAACTAGGCATCCCCGCATTCGCGCTGTGCTGTGCCATCATGTGGTTCACGTTCAAAGCAGGAAGCCGACTCTTTAGGGCGGTCAAGGAGTGGCCAGAAGAGCGGGCTGCGATTACAGTGCTGCTTGCCTTTGCCATCTATCAATTCATGCTTTCCAACAAGCAGGGCATGTTCTGGACTTCAGGCCCTCTGTTCTTGCATTACCTGCTCATCGTTCGCTTGGACGCGCGCATGAAGCTCGAGTTGATCGAGCCCGTTGCGTACAGCGAGGGCGACGCTGAACTTGAATATCAACCGCAAGGCGCGTAGTAGGATCCTGCACCCATGAGTCTGCCCGCTTGGTTGATAGTCCGCTGGTGGCAGGATCGCCTGTACCCCACCCCCGAATCACGTGATCCGGTGCATGTGTTTGTGAAGGACATGACCGCGCGTGTGAAGCGAGACCACACGGTGCTGGACGTCGGCGCGGGCGCGGGGCACCTGAACACCTATGCGCTCAAGGGGAATTGCAAGCGGATTGTGGGCGTAGACCTAGATCCGCGCGTGGCCCCAATCCGCTGCTGGACGAAGGCGTGTGGCCGATGCCGGCGCCCCCAAGTTTCCTCCGCAGACTTTTGATGTGGTCTTTTCGATCTACGTGCTGGAGCATGTCGAACGCCCCGACGAGTTTGCCGCAGAGTTGTGCAGAGTGTTGAAACCTGGGGGGATTCTCATGATCCTTACCCCCAATCGTTACCACTACGTGCCGCTCATGTCCGCCTTGACGCCCAGCGCGTTTCACCGGTGGTACAACGCGCTGCGGGGCCGGGCTCACGCAGACACGTTCCCCACGTTTTACCGCATGAACTCCCGCGGGGCGCTGCGCCGTGTCATGGAGGCCAATGGCTTCGAAGTGGAGCAGTTCAAGATGATTGAGGTTCAGCCAAACTACTTGCTCTGGAGCCTGCCCACGTTCTTTCTGGGTGCGCTCTATGAACGCGTGGTGCGCTCCACCAATCTGCTGGCCGGATTGCGCGTAAACGTCATCGGAACCTTCCGCAAGAAGGCGTCCTGATCACTACAAGTGGTGCTGCCGAGCCTGAAGGACCAACTGATCCTTTTCCGCTCGACTGGGGTAGTTGATGAGCACGGCACGGTACACGCCCTTGAACACAAACAGGCTTCCTGCGGCTGCACCGATGATGCCAAACTCCTCAATCAGCGCCTGTATGTCTTGCAAGCTGCCTGCACCGCCCAACGCCGTGATGGGTAAGCCGACGGCCTCGCGCACCCGTGCGACCAGCGGAATGTCATAGCCCTTCATCATGCCGTCGCGGTCGATTGAGTTGATCACAATCTCGCCAGCGCCCAACGCCTCCATGCGTGCCGCGAACTCCGCAGGTTCTCGTCCGGTGGCCTTGGTGCCGTTGTGCGTAAACAGCTCATACGCACCCCGTGCATTCTTTTTCACATCCATGACCACCACAACTGACTGATTGCCCACCACCTTGGCGGCCCGAGCCACCAGATCGGGGTTGGATACCGCAGCGGCGCTCACGGCAACTTTCTCCACGCCGAGGCCGATGATTCGCTCAAACTGCTCCACGGTCGTCACGCCGCCGCCGTAGCAAAGCGGCATGCGGCACTCAGCCGCCAGATTCTTGATGAGCGTGTAGTCGGGTTCACGCCCCTGGGCTGACGCATCAATGTCAACCACCACGATCTCATCGACTTCTTTTTCGTTGAATATGCGAACGGCGTTCACCGGATCGCCCACATACTTGGGGCTGCCAAAGGCCTGAGTTTTAACGAGGCCCTTGTTCTTCACCAACAAGCAGGGAGCGATTCGTGGGCGCAGCATGGCTAGATCTCAGCAAAGTTCTTCAGGAGCTGCACACCCCATTGGTGGCTCTTTTCAGGGTGAAACTGAACACCGCACGCGCTGCCGCTTCCGGCGCTGCTGGCATACGGCCCGTTGTAGTCGGTGACCGCGAGAACATCCTCTTGGCGGCTTGGCACAAAGTAGTAGGAGTGCAAGAAGTAAAAGCGAATGGGATTCTCAAGATTGGCAAAGAGCCCATGCGGACCGGTGGGCTCAATGTTGTTCCAGCCCATGTGTGGCAAGTGTGTCTTTTGCGTGAACGTAGATTCGTCAAAGCGCTTTACTTCAGCGTCAATCCACCCCAGCCCCGGCAAATCGCCCTCGTCGCTGCGGCGGGCCATCATCTGCATGCCCACGCAGATTCCCAGCACAGGCTTGTGCTGCTGCATCACCAGTTCATCTAGCGTCTGGCGCATACCGGAGTCGTTCAGGCGCTTCATGGCCCAGTCAAAGGAGCCCACGCCCGGAAGGATGAGTTTGTCTGCCGTGCGCAGTTCTTCCGGCGTGGTGACCGCAGTCACCGCAATGTTGAGCTTCTTATAGATGTTGGCAATGGCCTGGACGTTGCCCAAGCCGTAATTCACGATGCCGATCATCGCTTGCCGCCCCGAACCAGCCCAAACATTCGCAAGAATCCAGCGCCCACGGTGTAGAGGCCCTGTTGCGACTTGTAGTCCTTGTAAGACTTGTTGGGCGCGGCGTGGTACTGCATGAGTTCGTCGGAGGTGATTCCCAGCTTGGTGGCAATGAACTCAATGTCATGCGCCAGCGCTTCTGGGTCATATGAGAGCGTCTTGAGTTTCTCCAGCGCCTCGTCGCGCGTCATTTGGTTGGTCAAGATCAGACTGGAGAATTGCACGCGCCGGGTGTCATAGCCAAACTTGGTGGGCAGCCAGTAACCCTCGTAGAACTTTGTAAAGCGGGATTCAAAGTGCTTTTGAGGGTAAGGCTGCCACCCAAACTTGTCGGCGAGCAGCTTCATGGCCTCCACCTTCACGTAGGGCATGAAGTTCAGCGGCGTCACCACTTGAATTCGCTTGATGTAACGCAGATACACCTTGTGACGCAGAATGGTGGTGAGCGGAAAGTTCACCAGCGGACGCTGGCCAAACTGTCGGTGAATGTCCATCAACTGCACTGAATCAGACTGGTAGTACATCCACTCGATGGGGTTGCGCACACACTCGGTGGAGAGGTTGGCCCCGGTGAGAATGTGGCGCACCCTGTACTTTTCGGCAAAGTTGTACATGGTGGCAAAGAAGGCGTGGTCTTGTGGCGTGTCAATGTGCGGCACGCCTGACTTAAAGAACGCCAGTTGCAGGTCGCGCATCTCCTCCCAATCAATGACATCGGTAAAGAGGTGGAGCCCCAGCTTGTCCACCAACTTTTCAATGTTGTTCACCGCGATCTGCGAATTCCAACCCGCGTCGACGTGAAAAACCAGAGGGCGAAGCCCCATCTTCTCTTTGGCCAAGTACGTGAGATACGAACTGTCAATTCCACCGCTCATGCCGATGATGCAGTCAAAGTCTTTGCCCTTGCCCTCAGCTTTGATCTTGTTCACCGTCTTTTGCAGTTCCTGCCAGCCGCGCTCGTTCGGATGCCAATTGGGAAGGATCTTGGTGAAGTACGTGTTGCAATGATCGCACACGCCCTTGCTGTCAAAGTGGATCTTTGCGTCGCTGGTGTCCATGACGCAATTGGTGCAGATTTGATAGGGTCGTGTTGACATGTGAGGGTGGTGGGCGCGGCCAGCACATCAGCGGCGGGTGGGGAATGATATCGCGGCAAAAACGAGGACTTTGGTGCGTACTCATCAATCGGCCGGATGGTTCGATCGCGAGAGGCCGAAAACCCCGTGAAGTGCCGGGGAATGGGCCCCAGATTCCGTCTGTGCGGCAGATGTTGGTCCGCGGATGCAGTTGCGGCTGTTCGATTGGTTGCGCACCCCGCCGGAGAATCAACATTCGTGCTGCGCCTCTTTCCGGGGGCCATGCGGCGCTTCAAACATGACGTTGTGAAGGGAGGAAGGCAGGCAGCGGCTCACGGTGAGCCTCTTGCACGGAACGCAGCATCCCGCGGGATAAAGGGCCTAAGGAATGGGACCGACCGACAGCATGACCAAGCGCGCGCTACTTCTGCTCATCGCCGTACTGGCGTGTGCGTGCATCCAAGGAGCGCCCGCGCAGTCCTCCGCGCCGGCTGCGGAGACTTTCTTTTGGACGGTGTCCGGCCCTACGTCAGGAATCAACATGGGGACGATGGTGGTGGCGCGTCCCTCGTCGTCTGTGCAATTGGTGGCGCAGCAATTGGGTTCGCGCCCGGCGGGCTCGCGGGGGCTCGTCCTGGAAGGCTTTGCGGACGATCTCACCACGCTCGACTTCTTTGCACGCACTCGTGGCAGTGCGGTCTACCCCAGCCCCTGGCTGGACAAGGGCGTCATGTCGGTGGCCGTGCGAGTCAAGAACTGGATGCAAGCGCTGGAGACTGCGGGCGCGTCCGTTGACATGGTGTTGGTGCGCTGCACCGCAGATCGCAGTGCTGCCGTGTTTGATCCCTATGGTGCACCCGCCTGGTTTGTCATTCAAGCCGACCCGCGCTTTGCGGCCGTGAAGGCTGCGATCGGTTCGCAGAATCTGCCCGCAGAAATGGCTGGAAACCCAACCATGAGGGCCAAGTGGGATGAGTACTTTTCAGCGGAAACTGACCGCGCCCTCTCACGCGCGGTTGCACACATGGTTCGTGTGCACTTTCCAAACGCCTCCGTGGTGGCAGAGAACCGCTATTCGCTGCCGGACTCTGGCGGTGTGACCACCGCTCGGGCGGGCGGCAAGTTTGGAACGCATGATCAACCACAATTCTTTGCTCAAGGGGTACTGCTTCAGCCGTTCTCAACGCTGGCGACTCTGGTGGCCGATGCCAGAGAGATTGCAGGCGCTAGCGAGCGCGCTGTGGTGCCATCCGTAGCAAGCCCATCCTGGGAAGGCGATGCGAGGGGTGTGAATGCCTTCATGGACTCTGCGTACTGGTTTGAGCTGGTGACGCACGTGGCCATGTCTGGTGCCAAAGGTGTCATTCTGGATCGCGGAACGCTCACACGACGGGAGGCCAGCGAGTTGTCCTCCACGCTTGCGGCGATCTACATGCGCACGGGTGGCACCACTCCGCAACCTTTTCAATCGTCCGCAGTTGTTGATCCTGATGCAGCGGTAGCCAGCGCCATGCTGGTGGGCCAAACCGTCTTCTGGAGAGTCTCCTTTGCGCCGGGTGTGTCCACGTTGCGCGTCACGTACTACGACAACTCCATTCAGAACATTCTTCCTGAGGCCGGCTCCAGCGGAACGTGGTTCTCACATGGCCAGGAGCAGCAGATCGCGTACATCGGGCTGCCGCCCACCGGGGGATCGCAAGGATCAGTATCCAGCGGCGGCGACTCTGGTGGCGGTGGCTCTGGCGGCGGCGACTCTGGCGGCGGCGACTCGGGTGGTGGCGGTTCCGGTGGTGGCGACGAAGGCTCGGGCGATGGTGGCGGAGACTCCGGTCCCGCCGAACCCTCGTACATCATGCTGTATGACAACGAGCCGCATCACAGTTTTGTCTCGCCAGTGGCAGGCACGGCCAAGTACCTGGCGGTGTATCAAAACAATGCAGACTTCGACGCGCAGTTCACAGGTCTCATCAATCCCGCGCTCGTCATCGCTGACATTCAGCGCCAGATTGATGCTGGCTGGGATACCGAATGGGGCATGCTGGACTTCGAGGTTCCATTTGACGCCATTCTGCTTGCGGGGCCGAGCGATCCGCGTTACGAAGCCACCATGGCATCCATGGTGGCAGCCCTGCAAGCGGTTCAGAGTGCGTTTCCACAGATGAAGTGGACCTACTACGGCGTACCCAACGTTCTCTACTGGGTGCTGGGCAAGGATTGGGGCTACATCACCGAGGAACAAAAAGAAGCGCTGTACCCGCAGGTGGCCGCAAACTATGCGCCGCTGCTCAACCAAGTGGACTGGGTGATGCCCAGCGTTTATGACGTGTACGAGCGTGAGCTCGGCTGGCCACCGTCGTGGTCGGGGCTCATTGCTTCCGAGCGCGAATGGCGCAAGGCGTGTGTCACCACCGTCATTCGCTACTACCAAGCAGCCAATTTGCCCTGCCCGCCGATTCTTCCTGCGGTCTCTGCGTGGTTCCAACCCAGCGGTCACGCGTCGGTGCTGATGCCCATTCCGTTGGATGAATTCTGCGAAGACCAAGTTCATCCGTGCTTGGAAGCAGGCGCTGATGGCATCGCCTTGTGGGGCGCCATGGAGTACTACCTGACGCTCGCCACCGATGACAACCTTCCGCCCGGCTACGAAGGTGCCTCGGGATACGCCCGATTCCGCTTCGCGCTGGACTACTACGGCAGCTATGACGTCAACACGGTGGATTGGTACGCGCCAGCAACGTTTGACTACATCGGCGGGTACTTGAATCAGACTCTGGCTGAAGCGCTTCAGGTGATCAACAACGGGGGCACCACGCTCGCGCCTGGCTCGCAGTAGCACCGCCCTCGGGTGGGGTCAGGGTGCGTGCAACCGCTAGACTCGCGCCCCCCGTGCCACAGCTTCGCCTGCACAACACACTCACCCGTCGCACCGAGCCCTTTGTGGCAGGAGCGGCGCAACCGCACGGTGCGGGCGCGGTCACGTTCTACTCGTGCGGCCCCACCGTGTACGACGACGCGCACATCGGCAATTTCAGGTCCTTTCTCAACGCGGACATTCTGCGGCGCACCCTCGAGTTGGTGGGCTACCGCGTGAAGCACGTGATGAACATCACCGACGTTGGTCACATGACTGACGATGAAGACGCTGATGGCGCAGGCGAAGACAAAATGGCCGTTGCGGGGCGGCGCATCGCAGAAGCCAAGAAGGCGGGCAAGCTTCCGCAGGGCGCGTCGATCGATCCCGGGGACCCTTACGCCATCGCGGAGTTTTACGCGCAGCGCTTTCTTGAAGATGCTCGCACGCTTGGGCTCAAGGTGGCGCTTGAAGAAGCGGCGCTCAAGGCTCAAGGTGGCAATTCGGCTGACTTGATGCCCAGACCATCGCAGTGCATTCCACAGATGCTCCAGATGATCACCACGCTCGTTGAGCGGGGCCACGCCTATGTGGCGTCCGACGGCGTGGTGTATTTCAACGTGCGGTCGTTTCCGCAATACGGTCAACTGAGCGGCAACACGCTGGACCAATTGAAAGAGGGCGCCGGCGAGCGCATTAGTGCGGCCAACCAAGCGGTGAAGAAGCACCCTGCAGATTTCATGCTGTGGAAGGCTGACCCCAAACACTTGATGCGCTGGCCCAGCCCCTGGGGTGAGGGGTACCCCGGTTGGCACATCGAGTGCAGCGCGATGGCCGCCATGCTTTTAGGCACCGAGATTGACCTGCACTCTGGCGGCGAAGACAACATCTTTCCGCACCACGAATGCGAATTGGCGCAAAGCTGCTGCGCCAGCGGCAAGCCAGTGTTTGCGCGTACGTGGTTTCACACGCGCTATCTGCAAGTTGAAGGCGCCAAGATGTCAAAGAGCAAGGGCAACTTTTTTACGGCGCGAAGTCTTTTTGCCAAAGGGGTTACTCCTGCCGCGCTGCGGCTTGAATTGGTGCGCACGCACTATCGCACCAACAGCAACTTCACCATGCAGGGGTTGCAAGATTGCCAGCGCATGATTGACCGCTGGAGCCGCGCACAGGCGCAGTTGGTGCAGCGCGCAGGGGGCGGGGCGGGCGCCGCGACTGCCGGCGGCGCCCGAATGCCAGACGAGTCGCGCGCACCGGGCCCATATGAGTTGGCGCTTGCGGAGTTCACAGACTCACTCTGCGACGACTTGAATGTGGCGCGCGCCATTGCGGCCATCAATGAAGCGGTCGGTTCACCCGCCGAGGCTCACTCCACGGCGGACCCACAGCGCGAACTGACGAGCCTGCTGGCCATGGATAGTGTGCTGGGTGTGCTTGGCCGCAACACTCCGGTTGCGGACGCAGCGCCCGCAGAAGATCCGGCCTTTGTGGCCAAGGTGGAGGCGCTGCTCGCCCGCCGCGCGGCCGCTCGCGCGGCCAAGAACTGGGCTGACAGCGACAGCGTGCGCGACGAACTGGCGGCACTTGGCGTCACAGTCAAAGATGGCGCGCAGGGGCAGACTTGGTCGCGCGCTGACAGGTAGGCTATGGATCGCCCCAAGGTGCCCGCGTGACCCGGAAGCTCTCCGCATCCACCGTAGTTCTGTGCGTGTTTGTCGCGCTGGCGTTCGCCACATGCGCAGTTGCGCAGGGTCAACTGACCTACGCACCCAAGCGGATCACTTTGCCTCGCGTAGTGGGCGACTTGCTGCAATGCAACATTCGCGTTGACCCAGATGCACTGCTGGCTGCGCACGCCCGCTATTGCGACGCATACACCGCCGCGTACACGCTGCTCGATCGGGAGCATGGGCGAAGAATTGCGGGGACAGAAGCCACTGAGGTGGTCCTGCCCACCACCAAAGAAGTGCAGCGACAGATTCAGGATGGCAAAGTCTCGCTCGCACAGACCATTTCACTCGCGGACACATTTCTAGATGACTTGCAAGCGTCCATTTCCGCCGATCAGTTGGAGGCATTCCAACGCTTTCGCGATGAGTGCCATGTTCGGTTGCTGATGACGCAGATTGAAGGGGTGGCCTCCACCTATGACTTGAGTGTTCCGCAGGACATTGGCGATTGGATCTTTGCTGCGCTTGACCCCACGGGTCGTGGTGCGCAGGAGCGCGCCAACATTGCCCAAGCACGCTTGGCCCACAGCGCTGAGCGCCGCATGGTGTTGCGCGACATGTTGCAAGCCGTGGACGATGCCCGACTGCAAAAGGCCAGGATCGCCGACGAATTAGGGGTAGGCGGCCTCTCCCGCCATGACGCCTACGAACGCATGCGACAGTCCGCTCAGGCGCTAGGTCAACGCGGCGAGCAAACCTGGGAAGCCCAGCTCGATGGAGCAGGCAGAATCTCCCCCCAAGCCCGTGCGAAGATCGTGGCCGTTGAATTGCAGGCGTGGAAGGCCGCGGCGCCGTTGTTGCCCGCCCATGCGCGACACTACGTGGCAAGCACATTCTTGGATGTACTCGTGGGTGGTGGCGGACAACTTGGCAGGTTCAGCAGATTGCCCCCGCAGTTGGTACGGATTTACTACGGAGGCGGCCTTGACACCATCCGTCTGGCGCTGAGCCTTCCTGGCCAAACTTCAGAGCAAAGGGCTGCGCTGCGCGTGGCGTGTGCGGCGTGGTTGGATGCTCGCACGGCCGAGTACGTGCGCCTCGCTGAATTGGCCGCGCATCCGGAGTATTCGGGTGAGCCAGATCCCGCAGGCATGGCGCAACTGGATGCGGACTTCAGTCAAAGGATCGCGGCCATCGCTAAGGCACCATGGCTGAATCCAACCGCAGATGCAGGTGGATCTCGTCGGCCAAGACTTCAGCAGGAATCTCCGGCAGTTCAAGCGCCGCCCGTGGATTTGCCCCGAGTTGAGGAACTTGCGCTCTCCCCTGAAGACAACGCCAGCTTTCCATTGCCAAGCCCGGCCTTCAGTTGGAGCCGAGTTACTTCGTACGACCGCGCCGACTACCAAGCCCGCGGCGAGGGCTTTCCCTCGGCCCCTTTGCCCAGCCTTGAAGAAGGATCCGTCAATCGGCTGGCCACGCAGGAAGATCAGCGGATGGTGATTCGGTCTGTTTGCGCGGACTTTCGCAGCGATTGGGAGGCACACGTTCAACCGCTGTATGCACAGGCCAAGCAGGATCACAAAGAATGGACCGAGAGCAGAAGTTGGCCAAACGATCCTGCCGAGCGGGCGCGCGTGATGGCCAGGTCCAAAGCTGCGGCCGTGAAGGCCGCAGCATCACGTGAGCGAGTGTGGGCGGAAGCCGACAAGGCGTTGCGCTCACTCAGTGATCGTTTGCACGCAGCCGCTGCACCAGAACTAGCGGACGTTGCAGCCATGTGGGGGGCTCAATGGCAATTGTGGATGCCATTACCCTTGCGGACGGGCTGGCAACGCAGCATGCCCAACTTGCCAGAAGCTGCACAATCACAATGGCTGTCCAAAGAAGCGCGACAAGCGGCGGCCAAGGCACTGATGTCCACGCGGGACACAGCGGTGGAACGGGCGTATGCGTTTCACAAGGCCATGCTGCGGGCCAGCGCCATGGACCCCTCGTACACGTTTGAGTTTGACGAGACTGGTGTATCGCGGCCGGGTGATCGGCCCATGGATCGCATGATCGAACAGAGTGTGCAAGCTCGCAATGCTTACTTGGCGATCGTGACGGCAGATGAAGACCGTGTCGCCGAACTGTTGAGCGAGCCGGATGCCGCCATGTGGCGCGCCGTGGTGCGCCAACAGCGCACGCCGTTTGCGTACCACACCCTTGCGGAGTTGCTCGCTGTTCTCACGGATACGCCTGAGCACAGCGCTGCGCGTGACGCAGTTCTTGCTGAAAACCAAAAGTTGGTGGCCATGTGCGATCTTGCCGGAGGCATTCTTACCCAACTGCCGGAAATCTCCCCCAAGATGTATGGCGGCATGAGCGGGCCCAACACCCAGATTCATGTCCGTGCCAAGGTGTACAGCGACCTGGCCATAGACATGCGCACGCAAGCATTGTGGCGGTTGCGAAACAAGCTGCCCCCCGATGTGGTGGATCGCGTGCCCATTCTTCATCAGGCCGACACGCTGAAGTCACTGTCGGCGGTGCCAACGTCATGATTGCACGGCGCAC
>CAZXGD010000043.1:0-16836 GCA_964640485.1 uncultured Isosphaeraceae bacterium
CATCTGCACCCTTGGGCACGTCGGGGGCAGGAATCTGCGGCACGCGAATCAACAGTTCATGCAGCGCGGGTTCAAGTACGCGCAGGGCTTCTTCAAGCACCGCGACTTCATTCTTGAGCGCTGTGGGCTTGGCTTCAAGCTCCTTGAGCTGAGCCTCAACATGCTCGCGAGCGACACCCTCTGCCCCCTTCAGTTGCCCCTTTAACTTGCCGATCTGTTGGCCCACTTCCTTGCTGAGCTTGTTCTGTTCAGCTCGCTTGCTTTCCATCTTGGTGAGCAACGCGCGGCGCTCTTCATCAAGTGCCAGCAGGCGGTCGATGTCCACCTGCGCGCCCTTGTCCGCAGCGCCCTGACGGAACCTGTCCGGGTTCTCACGCAGTTGCCGAATATCAATCATGGGGCGGAAATGCTACCCCCGTCGCGATACTTTGGTCGCGCGGCCCAACGCAACTTGTCCACGAGGGTCTGCCAGTAGGCCACATCGGGGCAGGCCACGATGCGGGCGAGGCCATGATGTCTGCCTACGGTCACGGTGTCTCCCACGCGCAGTGAGACATTGATGTGCCCATCCAGAACGAGCGTGGTTCCTTCATTGGCTCTCACCACACGAGCGGTGACATCGCAATGCGATGGCAACACTGTGGGACGGAACGCCAAGCTGTGCGCCGCGGCCGGAGTGACCACGATGGCCTCAACATCCGGGTGCACGATTGGCCCACCCGCGCTCACGTTGTACGCCGTACTGCCCACCGGAGTGGCCACAATGATGCCGTCGCCCAGAAACTCCGGGCCAGCTTCGGGCTCAGACTCAGTGCCAAAGCTCAGCGCCAGTTCAATCATGCGGTACGGGGGGCCGGCGGTCACCACGCAGTCATTGATGGCCAGTCCCTCATAGGCCAGTTCACCATCCACGCGTCGCACAACTGCAGTGAGAACCATGCGTTGACGGACTTCGGGTTCTGGTCCGAAGACTTGCGCAGCGTGCGCCAAAAGCGACTGTGTGTCGAACTCTGCCAAGAATCCCAGACGGCCGGTATTGATTCCCACCACAGGAATCGCGCGATCCACCAGTTGGCGCAGTGCGGCCATGATGGTTCCATCTCCGCCGATCACCACGGCGCGGTCCGCCTTTACCGCTGCGGGCAGGGTGTCTTCTACGTCGTATTCGCCCACTACTTCGCTGTGCGTGGCGGCAATGCGGCGCACAATAGCCAGCACGTCCGCGGTGCCTGGCCTGCGAGTTGCAGAAATGATGAGGGTGCGTGTCACGCCACCATGCCTTTGGTGAGGCGCATGAATGCGGTCTCAAGATTCACGGGCTCTTCGTGCATTTCCATCAAGCGAAAGCCATTGGCGATCAACCGGGCGGGCAGGTCGCTCACCGCCACGGGTGCCGCCGGGTCAAGAGACACGTCGATGCGCGGCAATTGACCATCGCGCTCCACGACCAGCACGCTGGCAACACCCTTTACTTTGCCAAGCATGGCGGCGGCGTCGGCGGTGCGCTCTTCAACCACAACCTGCACCACGGCGCCGCTACCCACCTTTTGCATGATGTCGCGCACGCCACCGGCGTAGATCAAGTCGCCCCGTTCAATGATGGCCACCATGTTGCAGATGTCCGCCAGCTCATGCAGAATGTGGCTGCTGATGATGATGGTCTTGCCCATGCGGCGCAACTCTTTGAGCAGCTCCCGCATTTCGATGCGTGCGCGGGGGTCCAACCCGCTGGCGGGTTCGTCCATCAGCAACACCTTGGGGTCGTGCAACAGTACTCGCGCCACACTCAGCCGCTGTTGCATGCCGCGGCTCAGGCCATTGACTTCTGCGTCAGCCTTGTAGCTCAGGTCGGTGAGATCAAGCACATCGCGCAGGGCGCGGTCGCGCTTGTCTCCATGAATGCCGTAGCACGCCGCAAAGAACTGCAGGTACTCGCTCACCAGCATGTCGTCGTATGCGCCCATGAAGTCGGGCACGTATCCAATCACCGGGCGGATGAGTGGGTTCTGATAGCCCACCGTCTTGCCGTCGATGCGAGCTTCTCCCCATGTGGGTTTCAACAGCGTGGCCAAAATCTTAATGGTGGTGGTCTTGCCTGCGCCGTTGGGACCGATGAAGCCGCAGCACGCGCCTTCTTCGATCTGCAGGTTGAGATTGTTGAGGGCTACGAGCTCACCGTACTTCTTGGTGAGATTGACCGTCTCGATCATGGTCATGGGGAGTAATTCTAGGGAAGTGGCGGAGAGATGGTGCCAGGTGCGTCGGGCAATGGAAAGATGACACGGACCACCGTGCGACCTTCAGACTTTGGAGTGTCCCCGTCAATCAAGATGGGGAACGGTGCGTCAATGGTGCTTTCGCTGTCATCGTTCAAAGTGCCAATGATGATGAGGCAGGGCCGGGTGAACCACAAGCTCAGATCCACAGTTCGCGCAAGATCGCGGTAAATGTGTGCCGTGATGGATTCGCTGGGGAACGGGTTGTCCGCCTTCTTGGAGTCCGCCACCGAAAGCAGGTACTTGGGCTGCGGCAACATGGAGTAAAAGTTCAGTACCGCAAGCCGATCCTGCTGGCTGTACGTGTCCTGAAGTTGAATCGACCGTTGCTTGATGACGGGCTCGATGTACTTTTTGGTGAGAGATTGATTGAGGTCGTTGTCGCGCCCATTCACCGCGCTGGCGGTGATCACGCCTGAACGGTCTTGGCCATAGAGTTCATTGGCAATGTTCAGCGGCACGTTGGGTTGCCACTTGGGTACCACGCGCATGCGGCCATAGTTGGGCAACCCATCGGAGGGAACAATCAACATTGAATCCACCGACGCCTGTTTGCGCTGAGGCGACCTCGTGGGGTTCACGTGAATCAACATCACGTTCTCCAGCGCCGCAGGCAAATTGTGCACTAACTGCCCGTGCAAGATGACGTCGGGCACGGCATCGTCGCGACCCCACGACAGGTCTTGCCGCAACTGGCTGCCCTGAACCACGCTGGGAAGGGCACTCCATTGCGAGGATGGATCGCCCATCCACGCCGCGCTGAGCACGGTGCTCGTGGCGCGACTGGGCATCTCATAATCCGCCGGGGAGTTCAATGACACCACGTACCGCTCTGTGTCTGGAAATCCGTCCGACGAGCCTTGGGGTGGGGCGAACCAAGTCCACAGACCATCGGGACCAGCGCCACCTACCCCTTTGCGCAACGAAACCTGCGTAGGGCCGTACCCCGGCAATCCCGCGCTAAACCAGGTGTTCACACGCACCACCGCCCGCTCTTCTGAGTTGAAGTCCGCAGACTCCACGCGATCCAAGTACGTGATGTGTTTCACGCGACCGCCTTTGAACTCACTGACCCCTGTGGCCATCCATGTGACCACAGTGGCGGTGATGGCCACCAACACAAAGCCCAGCCATGCGTACTGCGCTTTCTTCATGCTGCGCAGGGTGTAAAAAATGCCAGGGCCAGCCAACAGCCAATACGCACCAAAGGCCACCACCAGTCCCAGCACGCCGATGGCGGCCGCTCCACGCATGCCGATTTCTCCGCCGATCAGCCGTCCACCATCTGCGGATAGCTCTGAGATCAGGCTCTGAGGCACCCTCCGCTTGGCTTTGTCAATCTCAACCCACTCGCGCGCACTGGGGGCATCTGCACGACGTCCGATCAGGCGATTCCAAAAGATATCTGTTTGCGGCAGGCCGTCAGCGTTCAGCGCGCGCCGATCCAGCCCGTCAGCGTCAATACCCACCACGGTGACGGCACCAAAGTTCAGCAGACGCCGAATTGCGATGGTGGCACCCTGCAGCGTTCCCTCTTGCGGCGTCAAGTTGCCGGTGCGTGCGTCTACGGCGCACGGCATCGCCATCACCGATTGATATCCACCCTGCGTGGCGGCCACGTCAAACGTCCACAGCGTGGTTCGGGCTGTGGGGTTGCGCAGTTCAGGTGTGCGGCTGATGAGCGGCATCAAGTCTTTCACCAGCACGCCTTCGTTTCGGGTGACGCCTCCGGCTGGCAGAACTTCTGCCAACGGTGTCCGCCCGCCGCGACCGGCCAGCACTCCCCACGGATCGCCGGAATCTGGCAGGAGAATGACTAAGTGTCCGCCTCTGCGGATCCAATCCAGCAGCGCGCGCGCTTGTTCGGGCCCCAAGTTCTGTTGAGGTGCATTTCCCCAGATCAGCGTGGAGTAGCTTGCCAATCCCTCCCAGTGGTCAGGCAATGAACCCGCTTGAATCCCCCGCGCCACGCGTGTGACCTCATTCATGCTGGGCACGCCATCTGAACTTCCGAGGCCAGGTACTGGGGAGAGAGGCGCCAATCCAGCGCGGCCATCACCCAGAACGCCGATGAGCCCTTCATTCACTTCAACCGGCGAGGGCTGCTCTGCGGCAGCGGTGCCAATGAGTCGGGCCACTGCCAATTCACGCAAGACTCTTCCGTTGTCCACCTGCAGCACGCGCACCACCGTCACCATGTCGAGTGCGGCCAACGCACTGGAACTGTTGATGGGCAGCACACCGTACAGCCAACGTTCCGTGGGTGAACCGGGTGCCAGCGGAATGTCGCGCGAGTAAAGCGCGGTGTCGCCGTCCGCGTTTTTAAGTTCCCATTGAACACGCGTTTGCACCGGCTCTTGGAGATTGCTGGTCAGTTTCACCAAGATGCCCGTTGGGTCGCCGGGCCGAACATGACTGCCCACGCCGAATCGCAGCAACTCCACCGTGACATCGTTGGCATGCACGGTGGCACACGCCAACAACGACAGAAGCATGGCCAAGCAACGAACCGCGCGCGTCATCTGCCCAGGGCTCCAAACTCTGCCAGCAGGGCAGCTTGACTGCGCGCACCATTCATCAAGCACTCCACTTCAAACTTTTCATTGGGCGAGTGCACTCGATCATCATCCAACCCAAACCCCATGAGCAAACTGTCAATGCCCAGAATCCGTTGGATGGAACCCACCGCCGGGATAGATCCGCCTGTGCCAATCAGGCCCGCTTCTCGCCCGTAAATGTGTTTCAGCGCCGTCTGCGCGCACTTCAAATACGGGGAACCGGCGGGCACGCTGATCGCGGGACTCCGCCCGTGCGAATGCACCTGCAACGTGTAGCCAGGCGGACACTGCGCACGCAGGTGCGCTTGCAGGCGTTCATAGATTGCGTCTGGATCCTGCCCCGGCACCAACCGGCAACTGAGCTTGGATGACGCCTTGCTGGCGATCACCGTCTTGGCGCCCACTCCGGTGTATCCACCCACGATGCCGTTGCAGTCGCACGTGGGCCGGCTCCAGATTCGCTCCAGCATGCTGCGACCCATTTCGCCCCAACCGCTCGTGAGCCCCGCGTTCTGCAAGAATTCTGCCTCATCAAAGCCCAGCTTCTGCCAGCTTTGCAGCACTTCTGCGGCGGGCTCTTGCACTCCCTCATAGAAGCCCGGAATCGCCACTTGGCCACAGGGGGTGTGCAAGCTGGCAATCATGGATGCCAGGGCATTAATGGGGTTGCGCACCGTTCCGCCATACATGCCGCTGTGAAGATCATGGCTGGGGCCAGTGAGAGTGACTTCTACGTAGCACAGACCGCGCAGACTCAGCGTGATGGCCGGCGTTCGGATGTCCCACATGCCGGTATCGCTGACCACCGCCACGTCGGCGGACAATTCCTTGGCGTGTGCTTTCATGAAGGGTTCCAGGCTTGCGCTGCCGCTCTCTTCTTCGCCCTCCAACATCACGGTCACGGGGCAGGGGGGGCCACCCGCAACTTCATGCCACGCTCTAAAGGCCTCAAGAAAGGTCATTACCTGTCCCTTGTCGTCAACGGCACCTCGGGCCACCACGCGATTGCCGTGCGGCCCCTTCACGATGGTGGGTTCAAACGGGGGGCTCTCCCAAAGCTCAAGCGGGTCTGCAGGTTGCACGTCGTAGTGACCGTAGTACAGCACTCGCGGTCCATCAAAGCCTTTGGGCCCTGGGTGATGGGCCAACACCATAGGGTGACCTTCAGTGGCCACGCTCTTGGCGTTAAAGCCCATGGTTCGTAGGTCGCGCACCAGCCACTCGGCACATCGCGCAACGTCTGCTTTGTGTGCTGGATCCGTGCTCACGCTTGGAACTCGCAAGAGGTCACACAGGCGATCCAGCATCAGGTGCTGTTCAGACTCGATTCGCGCCAAGACGGCATCAAGATGGCTGGCCATAAGAATGGTCAGAGTACGCCCCGTGCGCACGCTGCGTTCAGACTGCAAGCAGGAAGAATGCTGCCAGGGCCGCCAGCCCCGCCAGCGCTACAGCGCCCAGCAACACCACCCATCGGGTGGCCACTGCATCCACGCGTTGCTGCTGCAACACCAAGTGAGCGGGTTCTACTTCAATGGGTTCGTCGTGCAGCCCCTCCATCTCTGCGTAGCTTCGCGGCGGCCGCGCCAAAAAGTCGCATCCGCAGCTTCCGCAGCACTCCGCATGAACGGAACTCGCGGCGGCCACCCCTGCGCCACACTGCAAGCAGCGGAGCGTTCGGTGGCGAACAGCCAACGTGGAAGTGGAACCCTTTACAGACATCGGCAACGCAACAGTAGCCCCGATTTGCCCGCAAGCCCAATTCCAGCAAGGGAGCTTTCAAATTCCGGTCCGCGTAGCGCCCGAAAACTACGCAGCGGTTCCCGTAGCATCCCCACGCGTGGACCCCCTGAAAGCACTCGGTCAGACTGTCGGTTGCGCCCCCCGCAGTTGCCCAAACCGGTTTGGCTGGATCGGCGGCGCGCTCATGCCCGCGCTTCAGCCCGCACGTTTAGTGGCTGGTTTCTTGATTGCTCTAGCCATTTGGCTGCCGGGCCTTGGGTGGGATGCGATGGTGGGCCCCACCATTGATCCGACCGGCATTCTGGCGGAGCCGCTTGGTGATTCTGATCAAGCGGCCATCCAAGCCACGTTGCGCCGCTTGGCTGGGGACTACGCCCCCGATGCCATCTTTGAAGGGGCGAGAGTGCCAGCGCGGGAACTGGCAGCGGTGCTTGAAGCCAGCGCGCAACAAGCACCCGACCGGCAATCCCGTGAGATCCTGCTCATGGCTGCCGCGCACGCGGATTCGATGGCTCCGCTCGGCACTTTTGAAGCCTTGGTGTTAAGTCAATCGCGGGCAGCGAGCACGCTGATGGACGGAATCACCGGCGCCTCGCCCAGCGACTTGATGATCGGGGTGCGGCTGGCGGTGTGGGAGATCCCCACCGCGCTCTGGGGGCGAGACCCTGTGTTTACTGTAGTTTTTGGCCTGTGGTGCGTCCTGGTCTTGGCCGTAGGTGCGGGCGCACTGGCGCGCATGGAGGCCGTGCAGGCGGCAGGGAAGGGAACATTGAGCGCGGGGCAGGGGCTCGCCTTTGCGGCCAATCGATGGGCGGAACTGGTCTTGGCGTGGCTGGCGCCCTTGGGTATTGCCGCAGTGCTGGCACTGCTCTGCGTGGCGTGGGGTCTGCTCTTTCGCCTTGAGTTCACCGCATGGGTGGGGGCGGTGCTCTACGGCATTCCGTTGGTGATCGGAACGATCGCAGGGCTGGCATTGGCCGTGTGGGCGCTGGGCTTGGCATTGGCGCCCGCCGCCGTGGTATGCGATGGCCTTGATGCTCTGGACGCATCGCAGCGGGGGGCGGCTTATGCCATAGGAAGGCCCGCCGCTTGGTTGGCCTGTGCGGCGATCGTTGTGGTGGTGTCAAGCGCTGGCCTCGTGGTGGTGCGCGCCATTGCGTGGGTGATCACCGCGTTCACTGCGACTACTGTTGGAATGGGCGCATCACTGGGTTCATCAGTGGACAGCGCTCCCGTGGCCCTGGAGTACTTGCGGTTCTCCCCTGACCCTACGGTCAGCACATGGGGAGGCCCAGCGATTGCCACGCACTGGTGGATGGGTGTGGCGTCAGCGTTGGTTGCAGGTGCATTCCTGAGCCTGTTGGCGGGGCTGCTCACGCGCGCCTATCTGTGCCTGCGAGAACGCTGCGATGGCCAAGAAATTCAGGACATTTGGCCCTTTGAATTCCCCACGGACGTCTCGGACAGAGCTGCGCCGCAGAGTCCATGAGTTCCCGCAAGTCCACGGCCACGGACCGAGTAGCGCAGTTGGCCGCCGCGTTCATGGCCGAACACAAGGCCGCCACGGTGGCTGAAGCCATCGCTGCGGCGGCGGTGCAGCTTGGCGTGGACGCCCGAGCCGCCATGCCCACCCCCGCCCTAGTTCGGCGGCACGCACAAGGCTTAGCCATGGAACGCATGGGGGATTCCGCCTACCGCGAATCGGTGCGTCAACGCATGGAACACGCAGCGTCCGTCATGGAGGCGCTAGAACTTCACTTGAGCGCCACGACAATCTTGGCCGGCCGAGGGGCGCGATGGCAGGTGGATGCGGATCCCATCCTTCACATTCGTGTCTACACGCGTCTCTCTATGGAGCGCATTGCACAGGTTCTGCTCGCGCAACACCTGACCCACTTGGAGAGCACAACCATGAACACTCGATTCGGTGCCGCCAATCAGTGGAGGGCGGTTCACTTGGACACCACGTATGTCATTACGCGTTGCTTGCCAGAATGGAAGCGCCAAGCTCACCAAGACCTTGCCACCACTCGCGCGATCTCAACGTGTACGTTGGACGAATTGTCGCGCCAGCTCTACCCGAACGGTTAACTCAAACCGCCCTTCAATTCGCGCTTGTTCATGCCAAATTTCATGCGCAGCTTGCGCATTGACGGATCATCTTCGCGCAACGGCAACGCAGGCGCAGACGCCTTTTGGTCACGCGGTGGCGGTGCAGCAGGGCGCTCCAAGAGAGCCTTTCGGCTCAGCGAGATTCGCTTGCGTTCACGATCGACGCCCAGCACCTTGCACTGGATCACTTCGCCCACACGCAGCACCTTGGCCGGTGTGGGAATGCGTTCATGCGCGACTTCGCTCACATGAATCAAGCCCTCAACGCCGGGGCTCAACTGCACGAATGCGCCAAAGTCAGTCAAGCGTGTCACCGTGCCAGTGACTTCTGAACCCTCTTGAATTGACTCAATGGCTCCGACGGTGGGATCTGAAAGCGTCTGCTTGCGCCCCAGCGAAATCTTCACCGGCTTGGTGTCGCGGTCGATGCGCAAAACACGCACTTCAACCACGTCGCCAACCTTCACTACTTCGCCGGGGTCCTTGATTCGTTCGTGCGTGAGATCGCCAATGTGGATCAGACCGTCAACGCCGCCCAGATCAGCAAATGCACCGTACTGCTGAATGCTGGTAATGGTGGCCGTGCGCATTTGGCCCACTTCAAGTTCTTCAAGCAACTGCCCGCGCATGCGGCCCCGCTCTTCGAGCAGCGCTGCCTTCCGGCTCACCACCATTCGCCCTTTTTCCTTGCGCAATTCCAAGATCTTGCAGGGGAATTTCTCCCCCAACAACACACTGATGTCCGGCAAGTGGCGAATGTCAACCTGGCTGGCGGGCATGAACGCCTTGTGATGGGCGACCTCCATGTCCAGCCCACCTTTGTTCATTCCAACGCAGCGGGCTTCAACCATCATGCCTTCGGCCAGGTTGTCCCAATCGGCCTTCTGCGTCGCGCCCCGGCGGCTCACCACCCAGAGTTGCTCGTAGGGGTCGAAGCGCTCTTCTACAAAGTCGTAGCTCTCCCCCGGTGACGGCTCTCCTTCAAACTGCCCAACCGGGCACACGCCCTGACGCTTGGGGTCAAACTCAATGAACACCTCGCCGTTGTGCACCCTCACCACTTTGCCCTGCCGCATGGGGCGCTCGCCCTGCTTGGTCACCGAGCGTGACGGTGAGGGGCGACTCTGAATCATCTCGTCAATGTTCATTCCCCCCAATGCTTCCTCGATCTCTCGAGCTAAGTCCGCCTCTAGAGAGGGGCGCGACACAGGGCCGGAATTCAAGTTTGACGAGTGCTGCGGAAGGTGAGAATCGTGTGTCTGTTCCATTGGGTGCGCGGGGCCGCCGCGCTCGGGGGGTTGAAGTTGCCTCAGTTGCGGCCCTCGGGTCGGCAACCGGACCGTGGACTCTACCCCCAAATCTACGAAGCGCCGGCAATGGCCACTCAACGGTCTGACGCAACCTTCCAACCCTCCGGGGCGAATGCCATGAGTGAGAGTCCGAATTGGCTATTATTGCGGCCCTCGCAGTCGGGTGTAGCCCGGACGCTTGAAACCCGCAGACAGGAGCCTGCAACGTTATGGCAAAGGCAAAGGCCGCATGGGGCATCGAAGTTGGAAGCGCCGCCATCAAGGCCATTCGTCTGGAACGCGACGGCAGCGATGTCCGCGTTGCAGACTTTGTGGTCATTCCCCACCCCAAGGTGCTCACGACGCCGGACTTGAACATTGAGGAGATGCTCCGCATCTCGCTCGGTGCGTTCATGACCCAAAAGAGCCTGGAAGGCGCAGCGGTGCTCATTGGAGTGCCTGGCAATGATTCCCTCTCCCGGTTCGCCAAGCTCCCACCCATTCCAAAGAAGGCCGTCCCTCAGACGGTGATGTTTGAAGCCAAGCAGCAGATTCCTTTCCCGCTTGAGGAAGTGGAATGGGACTACCACCTGTTTGCCTCCGATGACTCGCCAGAGTTGGAAGTGGGCATCTTTGCGGTGCTCAAGGAGAAAATCGCGCAGCGGCTCTCCCTCTACAAGGAACTTGGGCTCACTCCCGCCGCGATCACACTCTGCCCGCTGGCGGTCTACAACTGCATGGTGTACGACCGTGACTTGGACAAGCCCGGCTCGGAGACCATCGCGTTCCTAGACATCGGCACCCGTTCGAGCGACTTGGTGGTTATTGCCGACGGCCATTGCTGGATCCGCACCTTTCCCATCGGCGGCCATCACTTTACTGAGGCTGTGGCCACGGCCTTTAGCGTGCCGTACGGAAAGGCGGACCGCCTGAAAGCCGAGGCTGCCACGCACAAGTACGCCAAGCAGCTCATGCACGCCATGCGCCCGGTCTTTGACGACCTGCTTCAAGAAGTGCAGCGCTCCATCGGCCATTTCCAGTCGATGCAGCCTGAAAAGCCAATTTCGCGCATCGTCGGGCTTGGTTCGACCTTCCGTATTCCCGGCCTGCGCAAGTTTCTCAGCGATCAATTAGGCGTGGACATTCGCCGCCAAGAGGAGTACGACAAGATCCGCGTTGAAGGCAGCGCGGGTGCCGATTTCTCTGCCAATGCCATGAACTTGGCCACGGCTGTAGGGTTGGCGCTGCAGGGTTTGGGATTCTCAGAGATAGCCGTGAATCTCAGCCCTGTGGACAACATGCGCGAACAGGTTTGGCGCACCAAGAGCAAGTGGTTCGTGGCTGCAGCCGCGATCACGGTGGTGGCTAGCGCACTTCTCTTCTGGCGACCCGGTGGAACGGTGAACAATGACGTTCCAGCCATCGTGCGCACCGCCAAGAGCGAAGGCGAAGCCGCCAAGCGCCAGTTTGAGGCCGCCAAGGCTGCCGCCGACTTGGGCGCTCGTGCCAACAACATGGTCTTCCTTCTTGAGGATCGCGAAGTGTGGCCGTGGATTGTGAACGACGTCTTCACCGCGGTGAGCACTGTCGGAACGCAGCCCGAGCTGCTCACCGCCTTCGACCCGGCGAATCCGCCGATCCCATACGAGCAGTGGAGACTGGCTGAGATTCAGGACCTCAAGGGCAAGTACGTGCTGGACAAGTCCAATGCGGCGCAACCTTTGCGCGAGGTGCAAGTCACGCTCAAGATGACGGTGCCGCGCGCCACCTCGGGTGTCGATCAGGCCCCAGATTTTGTTCAGAACTCTGTGCTGGCGTGGCTCAACAAGAATGCGGAGCGACCGAGCGCGCCGTACACCATCGTCATTCCACCCACGGGAATCGTGGCTGATTTCAAGGTGCATGGCTCGACGGTGGACAGCTCCAACAGCACCGCAACCGCGAGTGCGGGCACCTCAACTGAGGAAGCGAATGAAACCACCACCTCCGTGGATGCTGGCGGTGGCAAGTCATTCGGCGCCGTTCAGAGTCGGCGCATTGTTACTGAGACCATTGAAGGCGGAACATTTTCACCAGGAATGGGCAATACCGCGCCTGCCAATGATTCTGGCAACAACGCCGGAAACACGGGCTCGCAGAACAGCAAGCGGATCACACGCAGGCCCGTCACGACCGTGAACTCCGGCGGTACCGCCATCGCTGAACCCGTGGATCTGGACAAGGACGCCGCCATTCCTCCCCGGCCAGACATATTTGCTGGGCGCACCGCAACCGATGTCACCATTACGTTCAAGGTGAGACTCAAGGCACCGCAGGGCCGCAATCTGGCGGCGGGTGCCGCGGGCGCCGCCGCTGCCGAAGAGGGACAGACACCCGAAGAAGGAGCGCAACAGTGAGTTCGATCGGCGATTCAATTCAAAAGCTCCGCGACAAGTTTGGCTCGATGGGCAAGCGAAGCGGTGGCGATTCATCCTCGAGCGGCTCCAAGGTGGACGCCAAGAGGGTGATGGGGTGGGTGAAGTCCAACCCCGTCATTGTTGCGAGTATTGCGGTCATGATTCTGGCTCCCGCGACGGCGTGGTGGTTTAGCAGTGATCTGCACGCAGCCGCGGATGAGCAGACAACCGCGCGCGCCAAGGAAATGGCCGCGTTGGAGAGTTTGGAGAAGACCGCGGTTGAGATTGCTCTTCCTGGTCAAGCGCCCTCTGAACAATCGGGTGTGGTCACACCCAAGATGGTTGCCGCATACGAAGAACTCACGAAGAAGTTGCGTGAAGATGCCGTGGCCGTGCAGCGCGCCGCACTCAAGCACAATCAGAAGCAGCGGACCCAGCTTGCCACGGACATTTCTGTTCGGCCTGACAACGTCAACGTTGTTGCAGAGTCAGTGCTCTCCACACTTCGGCAGTCCGTAGAGGCTGCGCTCGCCGCGGCCAAGGCAGGATCGCCGCCCGACGATCTGCGCGTGATTGATTTGGTGCAGCGGCGTCAAGATCAGTTCATCGCCGGTGAAAAGAAGCTGGACCGCAAGAGTCTTACCTCTGAGGAGCTCGCCAAACTCACCAAGGCGTTGGCCGAAAAGCGCCTTCAGGTTTACGCAGATGCGGCCGCAAGCGTGTCGTTCTACGCAGACCTAGACACTCTGGGATTGCCACGGGACAAGTCGGAAGCTGGAACCGTCCCTTCTGAAGCCAAGATGTTCTATTGGCAGTGGCGCTGCTGGATGGTGGAGGATGTCATTCGTGCGGTTGCTCGCGCCAACCAGCCATACCGCAGCGTGGTTGAGGCGCCCGTCAAGCGCATTGTGGGCATCCAGTTTGTCGACGCCAGCACCGCAGAATTGGTCGAGGCGCCAAAGTCCTCCGCACCAGGTGCACCGCCCGCTGAGGGTGAGGCCGCGCCAGCGGCAGGGCCCGCTGGTCCGCCACCGATCGATCCCAAGATGGCGGTGCCATACAACTTTGCGGCGTCACTCACCGGCCGCCAGTCCAATCCCATCTATGACGTCCGTCGCTATCGAGTCACTTTGATTGTCGCCACGGCTGGGCTGCCGGACTTTCTGAATGCAGTTGCGCGTGAGAATTTTATGACCGTGGTGAACATGTCCATGTCTCCAGCCAACGCCTTTCAGGACGCTGCGGACGGCTATATCTACGGCGCAGACGCAGTTTCGCGGGTGGTGGTTGACATTGAAAGCATTTGGCTGCGCGAATGGCTCGGCAAGTTGATGCCTAAGTCCCTTCAAGCGGTCCGGGGCACGGACGGGCGAACCATCGATGACGCCATGGCGCCCGCCACTGGATCTGCACCCACTGACCCTCCTGCCTCAAGCAACGGCTAGTTCACACGCCACACCAATCGGAACACAAGCATGAAACTCAAGGGAATCAATCCATTCGAACAGCATGTAGAGAAGATCGTGTTGGGGTTGGCGATTGCCGCGGTGGGCGGTGTCGCTGCTTGGCAGTTCCTTTCTGCACCCACCGTCAGGGTGGCAGGCAAGGACGTAGATCCAGGTGAGGTGGATGCGCTTTTGGAGTCAAAGGCGCGAAAGCTGCAAACCCAATTGCGAGGTGAGAGCAACATCACCATTCCGTCCGAGGGAGTCCTTTTGGCTGCTCCTTCTTTCGACACCGGCATCACCAAGCCCATCGCGCCCGCGTCGCGGCTGGCGGTGGCGGCACCGTCTTTTGCCGAGGCACTGGTCAAGGCAGAGGCATCGTCCTTTGACGTGTGGTACTACGAGCCTTCCATTCCCGCGGTGGCGATGGATGGCCCGGTGATCCAAACGGCCGACGCGCTGACTGCAGCGTCTGCGGCTGAAGCGCTCAAGATCTCGCCGTCGCTGTCTTCGCATTTCACGTCAACCGAAGGCCCTCAAGACGTTGTCTGGACCACTCCAGTTGCAAAGATCGATCTGAAGGCGTTGCGAACCGAGTTGGCTAGGTCCAACCCGCAAGCCAAGCCTCCTCGATCGGCGATCCCAAGCGTTTGGTACGAAAGCACGCCCTTTGTGGTGGATGTTGCATTCGAGCGCCGGGAAGAGCAGGCTGATGGCAGTTTTGGCCCGGTTCAGCGTGTACCGGTCTTTACGCCTGCTGAAACCCTTTCGTATCGAGGCCGCATTTCGTCCGCAAGCAGGGGCCTTCAGGAGGAAGTGTTCGCCACATTGAAGGATCCAGCGGAGCAGCTTCAAGTGCTGCAGATGCCCTTCTTTGAAACGGTGAACAACGCGTTTGTGTCGCCTGCGGTCGCCAAATCCGCGGGTGCTGCTCCCACGTCATCTTCAGAATCCAACGACAGCATTCGCCTCACGTTGCAGAAGAAGACGCAACTGGAGAGCAAGAAGCGACTGGCAGCCAAACTGATTTCAGAACTGGCAAAGCTCGGCGGTGAGTACGACGATGCCAAGGAAAAGCAGAAAGAAGAAGATAAGAAGCGCGAGGAACGCGAGCGCAAGGAAGCCGAGAAGAAGGGCACCGGCGGTGGTGGCGGGGGCGGCGGCGGCTTCGGCATGGGAGGCGGCGGAATGAAGGGTCGCAATGACCCCACTGGCGCCGGCGAAAAGGCTGACAAAGATGCGGCACGTGATCTTGCAGAGCGCAAGCGCAAGACGGCGCAGTTGCGAACGGTTGAGCGCGATATTGCGAGCTTGGAACAGCAATTGGGTGCCACACCCACCACCAACACTACGGCTGCCGCAAAACTGCCATCGCTCAGCACTGAAGACGAAGTGCTTGTGTGGGGTCACGACTTGGAGGTGCTGCCTGGCCACAAGTACCAATACCGTTGCGTGATTCGCGTTTACAACCCCTTCTTTGCTCGTGGGAATCAGTTGGTGAAGGAGCAAGACGAGAAGGGTCTCGCCCAAGCATTTGTGCTCGATTCCAAGCCCAGCGAGTGGTCTCAGACGGTTACGGTCTCTCCGCGCGTTCGATTCTTTGTGACCCGCGCCAGCTCAGGCGATGGCCCTATGGGCATGGGTACCGCGCAAGTTGAGGTCTACCGATTGGTAGACGGCCAGTGGCGTCGATCGGAGATGCAAGTTCAGCCGGGTGAACGCATCGGCCGCGTCGATGACCGTACGCGCACGGGTGGAAAAGTGGTTGACTTCACCACGGACTACTACGTGGCGGCGATCGTTGAAGACTTGGAAGCCAAGAACAGCGGAGAGCGCACGCGGCGACCGGCCTTCGTGGTGGTTCGCGAATTGGCCTCAGGACCTGAGATTGAGAGGCGACCTGAGTCGGACTTCAATGACGTTGAGCGAATACAGTTGCGTGAAGATGCCAACAACACGGCGGCAGCCGAAGCGCGCGCGGCTGACACCAGCACGCCTGCAGGCGGTAAGCCAGGTGGGGGCAGTGGCCCCGGCGGTGGTACCGGCCCCGGTGGCGGTCCAGGAGGCGGCGGACTCACAGGTGGTGGCGGCGGTACTGGCGGCGGTGGGCGAGATCGCTAAGGCCTTCAGCAGAAACAGTTTGTAGATCCTCCACGCGCGCTGCGCAGCCCTAGCTTGGGCAGCAGAGATGCGCTGCACCTCGAACTTCTGGCGTCCAATAATAGAAAGTGCGCATTTCCGTCACGCGGGGAGACCCTACCCCTTGACGGTGCCGTGGGCTTGACTATCATTCTCGATCCACCCGTTGCAAAGCGGGTGTCTCTTTGACAAGTTAAGGTGTTGGTCACAAAGTTCGATTCGCAGTCGGCTGCGAAGGCGTCTTGCAGGTTTTCCTGTCAGGCGAATTCGGGTCCGGCGAGCGGTCGATCACTTAGTAAATACCGAGAAAAAAACTCGAGAACACATAGAGCTGTCCATGCGCGAGAGGAGTTCGTCGCGTGTGTGATCGCTGGATCGTTGCAAGTCCAGCGTGGCATCAACAGGTCTGCTGCATTCGGTTTCGACTGGTTCGCCAGGAGAGCCCGCAATTGCAGGAGGTCAGGTTGGCATGGCCAAGCCTGAAAGGGCACATGATGGATGCCTTGGTATTGAGAGGCGATGAAGGACGTTGGAACCTGCGATAAGCCGAGAGGAGCTGGTAACCAAGCTGTGATCCTCGGATCTCCGAATGGGGCAACCCGACCGTAAGGTCACTCTGGCCTGAATGTATAGGGCCAGTAGAGCGAACGTAGCGAACTGAAACATCTCAGTAGCTATAGGAAAGGAAAGCAAAAGCGACTCCGCAAGTAGCGCCGAGCGAACGCGGACCTAAGCAGCGAGCCGAATGAACAACCTTGAAAGGTTGACCAAAGAAGGTGATAGTCCTGTATTGCGGCAACTGTGAATGGCTTCAAGTAGAGTCAGGCTCGAGAAACCTGGCTTGAACATGGGGGGACCACCCTCCAAGCCTGAGTACT
>CAZXGD010000044.1:0-14631 GCA_964640485.1 uncultured Isosphaeraceae bacterium
CCGCGAACCTCATGGCACCCCTGCGCGCTCTTGCGCCAGCCCCCGCCATGCAGCACCGCGCTGCTGTCCGGCACGCGGCGGTACAGCATGACGATCTCACCGATGGCCAGTTCTACAACGCTGCGGGTGTTTGAGTAGGGAGCATTAAAGACGGCCACTCCTCGTTCGCTTGCGGCCTTGTGGTCCACCTGCTCCGTGCCGATGCAGAAACAGCCCACGGCCAGCAATCGATCTGCTTCTTTCAACACCTTGGCGGTCAGCCGAGTCTTGGAGCGAAGGCCCAGCAGACTGACCCCCTTGATCTGTTTGATCAGTTCTGCCTCGGGCAGCGCGTCGCTCAACAGTTCCACGCGGAGCCCCTCGCTCCCCAGTCGTGCCACCGCAGCCGGATGAATGTTTTCGAGCATCAGCGCCACCATGCGAGTCTTGGGATAGCTGGGGCTTCCGGGCAGGCCGTAGATCCACAAGAGTTCATCCAAACTGCGGACAGTTCGATCGGCCCGCGCGGTTACTCCCTCGCGTTCGATGTTCTCGCAGAACGCGACGAACTCTGCGGCGGCTCCCTCATCGCGAATCTCGCAGTCAGTGGCGCCATCGCCAACCGCAACCACCTTGCCACGTAGTTTCAGCGCGCGCACGGCCGCAGCCTTACCCCTTGGTTTGGAGAGTCGCGATCCGGTGGCCAGGCCTGTCACGCGCTTGCCGGCGCTCCACGTGAACTCATTGGCAAAGACGTGGCTGGGGTCGATGCCAAGATCCTTGCACACCGGCACCACGTACTCCTTAAAGCCACTTGACACCACATAGATGCGGTGGGCGTTCTTGCGTACCGCCGCACGATTGCGCTTGAAGCTGGCGCTGAGTTTGGCGCGCAGCAGCTTCACCACGTGCTCCATGTGGGTGCGCGTGATCTGAAGCATGGCCAACCGGCGCTTCAGCGACTGATCAATGCCGATGCGACCCTCCATTCCATCGCGGGTGATTCCCTCGATGGCCAGAACCTTGCGATCGCGCTGCGGATCGTTGGCCAGCGCGATTCGGGCCAGCTCATCCAGACCCTCCACGCTCACAATGGTGGAGTCAAAGTCCAGAATGAGCGTGACATCGCTCTGCGTGGTTGCAGCGGGCATCGTGCAGCGGAATGTACTGCTGGACTACTTGTCTTGTGGAGCCAAGCCCATTCCCTTGCGATCCGGGTACGCCGGACGCTTGGGTGTCTGCGGAGGGTTCTTCGCCAGATCGGCCAGCAGCAGTTCCACAGCTTTGTCAATCTGTGGATCAATACCGCCGCGAGCGATCCCGCCCTTCATGATGCCGGGGTCGTCAAGCACCATGACGTCAGGATCAACGCCGTGCCCCTCAATTCCCCAGGTTCCATCGGTCTCGTAGAACGCAAAGACGGGAACGCTCAAGCCCACGCCATCGATCAGCCCGGGATTTCCGCTGATTCCCACCAAGCCACCCCACGTGCGGGTGCCAACCAGCGGCCCCAACTTGTTGTGCTTGAAGAGCCACGGGAACATATCGCCGCCGCTGCCGGCCAGCCCGTTGATGAGCATGGCCTTGGGGCCCACGTGAGCATCTGGCGGCCACGTCCAATCCTGTTGATCGCGGCGAGCCCAGTAGTTGGTGGTGGGGCGGTTGAGCAGTTCAATGAACCGAGTAGGAATCTGTCCGCCACCATTCCAGCGCTCGTCAATCAACAGGGCTGGGTGAAAGCGCTGACCCTGGAACTGTCGTACCAGGTCATTCTGTCCGTCGATGCCAGTGTTGGGCACGTAGATGTAACCCACCTTGCCGCCGCTCTTTTCTGCGACATAGGCACGGTTGGATTCAATCCACTCGCGATACCGCAGGCCGTCCTCACCGCCGATGGGTTTCACCACCACGTCGCGCGCCTTGTCGTCGTTGGTGGGATTGGGCCCCACCGTGAGCACGATGGTGCGTCCCGCCATGCCCTGAAAGGCGGCCCATGGATCCTTGGCTGGATCCAACGGTAAACCATTCACAGCGAGCAGGTAATCGCCCTCCTTCACGTCCACGCCAAGTTCCTGAAGCGGATTGCGTGCGTCAGCGTCCCAAGGCGCCCCGGCCACGATGTGCTTGAACCGGTAGATGGGCTTTCCATCCGCACCGATGCCAGTCTCCCAATCCACGCCAAGCATGCCAACACTCACGTTGGGTCCGCCGCCGGCATCACGCCCGTTGTAGTAGGCGTGTCCCACGTTCAGCTCGCTGATCATCTCAGCAATGATGTAGCCCACGTCTTCGCGGCTATTGGCATGGTCCACCATGGCCAGATAGCGGTCACCCACGCTCTTCCAATCCACGCCGTGCATGGTGGGGTCATAGAAGTAGTCGCGGAAAATGCGCCACGCATCCTTGACCAGTTGCTTCCATTCGGTCTTGGGGTCGATCTCGGTGAGCATGGGCGTGGTGACCACAGCCTTGCCCTTGGCGCCGGCCGTTGCGTCCACGATTTGCGTGCCAACCAGGAGCTTCTTGCCGTCAGCGGTCATTTGGAACCCGCCGCCGTCAGTGACATCCTTGGCTTCCTTCTTCTTGTCTTTGATGTCAAAGATCTTGATCTTGCCCGACTGGCTGAAGATTAGGTTTCCCTTGTCATTCACCGCCAGCGTGCCAATGCGACCGCTTCCGAGTGGCAGTTCAATGGCGCGAGCTTCAAAGCCGTCATACTCGATGACCAGAGGCTTCTTCTCCTCTTTCTTCTTTTCGTCACCTTCCTTCTTGGGCTCTTCCTTCTTGGGTTCGCCCTTGCTGTCGCCCTCCTTCTTTTCGCCATCGGCGGGCTTGGAGTCGTCAGGCTTCTTGTCATCCTGTACGAGAACTTCCATCTCCGTGGGAGGTCGGCGGCGGCGGCGGGGTTGGCCATCGCCGGGTTCGGCGGGCTTGGCATCGCCGCCAGCGGGGCTGCCTTCTTCCTTCTTGTCGTCGTCGTCCTTCTTGTCTTCTTCCTTCTTATCCGCGTCCTTCTTTTCTTTGGGCTTCTCTTCGTCGCTTTCAAGGAGCCATGAATTCTTCACATCCTTGCGCAATGGCACCGCGTAGATCCGAGCGGTGTCTTGATAGACCCACGTGGTGTCCAATTCGCTGTACTCAGCTCGATTGAAGCCGCGCTGGCTGGTGAAGTACATCCAGTCGCCTGCGCGGTCAAAGGTGGGATCGCTGTCGCTGAACGTTCCATCGGTCACCTCCTTGGTGGTGCCCGTGGTTACGTCATAAATCCAGATGGATGATGAGTTGCGCTCCGGAAGCGTCTTGCTATACGCGATGTAGTTTGAATCATGGCTCCAACTGGTGTCCAAGTTGCCACGCCACGCTTCCTTGTCCACGGTCTTGACGGCACCGCCCTCAGCATCAATCAGATAGCTGGTGCCGGTCTTGTCAGCAAAGAGGATTTTCTTGGAGTCCGGGGACCACTGAATGCGAACCTTGAATGGTCCCTTGTCCGTGGTCAACTGCTTCTTCTCGCCCTTGCCGTCGCTCGGCATGACATACAACTCATACTCGCCTGTGGAATCGTCAAAGAAAGCGATCAACTTGCCATCGGGGCTCCATGAGGGCGCACGCTCGGCCACACCGTTGGTGCGGGTCAAATTGCGCGGCACGCCATTCTCGGCAGGAACCGTCCAAATGTCTCCACGAGCCTGCATGGCCACACGCTTGGCGCTGGGACTGATTGAACTTCCCTGGACTTCGTCAGAGACGTCTTCGCTGCGAGCGCGGATGGTTGGGCGGTCCCCTGGAATCTGCACTGAGATCTCACGGGACTTGCCACTTTCAACATCGAGCACCATGAGCTTGGTGCCCTTTTGAAACACGATTTCCTTGCCGCCGATGCTGGGCCACTTGACGTCTTCGTCTGCGAACTGTGTGACTTGGCGCTTTTTGCCCGACTTGGTGTCGTACGCCCAGATATTGAGCTTGTGCACCGCCTTGGGATCCGAAGTCTGGTCGGAGAGGTAGTACAGCGTGCTTCCGCCCCACATGGGCAGGGTGTCGATGCCTTCCCAGTCCGTGACCAGTTTGGACTCGCCGGACTTCAGGTTGTAAAGCCAGATGTCCGTCTGCATGCCACCGCGGTAGCGCTTCCAGGTGCGGTTGTCGATGCTGTGCGGGGTGTAGGCCAGCCACTCGCCATCTGCGCTGATGGTTCCATTGGCACCGTAGGGCACGGGCAATGCCGTGGGCAGGCCTCCTGTGGACTTGGTGGTGAACAACTTTGCAGCGCGACCGATGCCCTCCATGCCACTGGCGGTGAAGACGAGTCCCTGGTCGCCGTTCCAGTCATTCAGCACTTCGGTGGCTGGATGATGCGTCACGCGAAATGGCACGCCACCGCCCGTGGGCATGGTGTAAATGTCGCGGTTGCCGTCGTAGTTGGCCACGAACGCAATGGTCTTGCCATCGGGCGAGAAGCGGGGCATGAGTTCCGCACCCACCGCGGTGGTCAGCGGCTTGGCCACGCCACCCATCTTGGGCACCGTCCACAGGTTGTTGGCAAAGACAAACACGATCTCTTCAGGCCCGATGTCGGGGTACCGAAGCATTGCGGCATCCGGAATGCTGGTGGACTGAATAGAGAGCGTGCTGGAAAGTACGGCTGAGGAAAGCGTGGCGATCAGCATGGGAATTCGGATTTGTACCGCACCCGGGCCGTTTGGGTGCGGCATGCGCGGCCGGACTGCCACCAGGCCAGCGCCCCCCTGAATCCGGGGTGGATAAACGGGCTACTTGGAGGTGCTGGAGACCTTGTCTCGGTCGGTCCGGCGCCGCTGTAACTCGGCGCTCACAAAGCCGCCGATGTCGCCATCCAGCACCCTCTGCGGGTTCATCACTTCGTAGCCCGTCCGGTGGTCTTTCACTCGATTGTCGTAGATGACATAACTACGTATCTGCGTTCCCCAGCCTCGATCAACCTTGCCGCCGGTGGCAGCATCCAACTCTGACTGACGGCGGTCTTCTTCAATCTGCTCCAGCTTGGAGAGCAGCACGCTCAGTGCCTGCTTCTTGTTTTGAGATTGGTCCCGGTAGGTACTGGCGACCACTTGAATGCCCGTAGGAATGTGCGTGACGCGCACGGCGCTGGCCACCTTGTTTACGTTTTGGCCGCCGGGGCCACTGGCCCGCACAAAGGCCACGATCTCAATGTCCTTCTCGGGCACCTCATAGTTTGTCTCTTCAAACTCAGGCGTGATGTCCACGGTGGCAAAGCTGGTCTGCCTTTTGCCTTCTGCGTTGTAAGGGCTCACGCGGGCCAGCCGATGCGTGCCTCGTTCACAACTCATGTAGCCGAACGCAAAGGGGCCGGAGAGCCGATACACCGCCTCCGAGATTCCTGCTTCGGTGCCGGGCAAGCGGTGCATTTCTTCCACCTTGAACTGCATGGTGGTCCACCAATACAGGTACATGCGCTCCAGCATTTCAGCCCAGTCGTTGGCTTCAGTGCCGCCGGCACCTGCTTGGATGGTGACAAAGCAACTTCGGTGATCGTGCTTGTTCGAAAGCAAACTCTGGGTTTCCACCGTATCCATGGTGGAGACGAGCTTAAAGATCCCTGCATCAGCCTCTTCGAGCAGATCCTTGTCATCGCTTTCTTTGGCCATCTGATAGGCCACGGACGCATCCTCAAAGGACTTGATGGCAGCCTCCAGCGGCTCGATTTGTGCTCGAACCACCTTCAGTTTTTCAATCACCTTCTGTGCGGCCTTGGTGTCGTTCCAGAAGTCCCCGGCTTCCATCTGCCGCATCAAGCCGGCGCGCTCTTCAACCTTTGCTGGGTAGTTAAAGAGAGTCGCGGATGGTTGTGATCCGCGCCTCTAGGTCGTCCAGCACTGGCTGGTGTGCGTCGTAGTGCATCCGGGAAAGTGTATCCAAATCCGCGTATTCTGCGCCGCTCATGCAAGTTGCCGCTCGAGTTCAAGACATGAAGGAGTCCGCCACGCTGGCGGTGGCTGCACGCGCCGCCGCCTTGCGCAAGCAGGGTGTTGACTTGGTGGCCTTCGGCACCGGTGAGCCGGATTTTGGCACGCCAAGCGCCATTTGTGAGGCAGCAATCGCCAGCTTGCGGGCGGGGCGAACCAAATACGCGCCGACACCGGGCACACCCGAAGCGCGAGCGGCGGTGGCAAGCAAACTGCGCCTTGAAAATGCAATCGATTGCAAGCCCGAACACATCACCATTACCTCTGGGGCCAAGCATGCCATGTACTTGGTGATGCAGACGCTGGTATCTCCAGGGGACGAAGTGATCATTCCCACTCCAGCGTGGGTGAGTTACATGCCGCTGGTGGAACTTGCAGGCGGAACAGTGGTGGAGGTTCCGGGGGCCATGGAGCGCAGCTTTAAGATCACACCTGAGCAGTTGGACCGGGCCATCACGCCACGCACGGTGGCCGTGATCTTGAATACGCCTTCCAATCCCTGTGGCATCGCATACACCAAGACCGAACTTACCGCGCTGTGTGACGTGATTGCGCGGCACCCTCGCGTGACGGTGGTGAGCGATGAGATCTACGAGAAGCTGGTCTATCCGGAGATCCAACCTGGCCTTGCGGTGTGGAGCCCCGGCAGCGATCCGCGTCTGGCGCAGCGCACCATTACGGTGAACGGGTTCAGCAAGGCGTTCGCCATGACGGGCTGGCGCATGGGGTACCTCTGTGCGACCGGCGGCGATTTTGCACAGCAAGCCATCAAGTTGCAGGGTCAGATGACCAACGCCATTCCCACCTTCTTTATGGAGGCTGCGGTGGCAGCGCTCTCGCCCGCCTCGGCACCAGTGGTTGAGTCCATGCGCCAAGAGTTTGCCGCGCGTGCCGCCTTGGTGGATCGCATGCTCAGCGCTATCCCCAGGCTGCAGCATGTGAAGTCAACCGGTGCGTTCTACGCATTCCCCAGCATGGAAGCGTGCGTAGGGCTGCGGTCATCCGCCGGCGCCGCCATTGCGGATGCGCAATCCTTCGCAGAAGCGCTCCTGGCTGAGGCGCACGTCGCGGTGGTGCCGGGAGGTGACTTTGGCGCGTGCGCCAAGAATCACATTCGCATCACGTTTGCCTGCGACAAAGCCTCACTCACCAAAGGCCTCGAACGCATCGGCAACTTTGTGGCGGGACTGCGCTAGCGCATGGTGGCATCGGACGCCAACTGGACGCAGGCGCTGGGCTTGGTTCCGGCGATTGTCTTTCCCGTTGCCAGCTTGGTGCAACTGGTGGTGATGATTCGACGGCGGTCCGGTGAAGGGGTAAGCGCCATCACGTGGACTCTGTTTGCTCTGGCCAACGTGTGCCTGTACCTGTACATGGGCCGGCACGCAGAAGCGCAAGCGATAGCCACAACGTTGGGCACGGCGGCCATCCAAGTGGCGGTTGTTGTGCTTGCGCTTAGGTGGCGCCCACGGTGACCGGCGCGGGCTGTGCTCGTGGACGGTAATTGGGCTCCAGTGCCAATTGAAGCGGTAATCGCTTGCCCGTGGGGTCCCGCGGAATCTGGTCATTGTCAATGATGCGCTGAATGGCCATCACGCCTTCGATGAGCATTTCGGGGCGTGGAGGGCAGCCGGGAATGTAGACATCCACCGGAATGAATTGATCCACCCCTTGAACCACGGCATAGGTGTCAAAGACGCCGCCCGTGCTGGCGCAGGCGCCCATGCTGATCACCCACTTGGGTTCAGGCATCTGCATATAGATGCGCTGGAGGACGGGAAGCGTTTTCACCGCCACGCGCCCAGCCACGATGAGCAAATCGCTTTGCCTAGGGCTGAATCTCATGACTTCTGCGCCGAACCGGGAGAGATCAAATCGGCTGCACGCGGTGGCCATGAGTTCGATGCCGCAGCACGCGGTGGCAAACGGCATGGGCCAAACACTGGAGCGACGGCCCCAGTTCACCACGCGCTGGAGCTGCGTCGTAAGAATGCTGTCTACGGGAAGTGCGGTTTCAATACCCATCGGGTGATTTCTTCACTGCCTTGCTGGGCACGGGCTTGGCGCGGTCCAGAGTGGTGCCGCCACCATAGCGATCCGTATCAACCGGGCGCGGCTTGTCTTCTGACCAAACACTCTCGCCTGGCTTGATGTTGGCTTCTTGGATGTCGTAGCTGCGCGTTGCCGGGCCGTTGACACCCACCACATGTTCGTAGCAACCCGCGAGGGTCGCAACAACACCAAGCAGGGCGCAGGCGCAGCAGTGAATGGCACGTACACGGGGCATGGTTCAGGAATGATAGGCGGGTTGGGCTACTAGGTACCCAGCATCTGATCCAGTTCCTGAGGTGACTGGGCCACCTGAAAGAGCCGGTCGATGCGCATGAGTGCAAAGAGATCCATGAGGTGCCGATTCATGCCGAACAGGATGGGTCGCAGACCGTTTTTTTCGGCCAAGTTGCGCAGGTCCACGCAGACCCCCAGCCCAAGGCTGCTCAGAAGTGAGACCTGCGAAACGTCCAAGACGAAGCAGCGCCCCTCCTGAGTTCGCCCGATGTGCTGGGCGATCTGCTCGCGCACCTGCGGGGCCTCGCTTTGACCAACGCTCGGCACCATGACCCGGGCCACCAGATGGCCCTGAGGGTGAGCAAACTCCACAAAGTCTCGTTCGTCGTCCTTGCTGGTCATTGGCGCAGAAGTCTACCCCGGTTACCGAGAACCGTTTACCACCGGTAGTTTGGCCGCAGCCTCAAGTTGGATTCGTCGAAGTTCGTTGGCCACGTCTGCGCGAGCAATCGAGCAGTCGCCCGCGCACATCTGCATTCCCGCACGGAGCACCTCGTCCGCGCGGATGCTCTCCGGGGGGCGCGCAGGAATGTAGGCGTCATGGGTGGTGTGTCTCAGGAATCCCGCGCGCACCAGTTCTTCAAGCATTTCTGCGGCGAGGCGGTCGTCAATGGAGAGCGCGGCGGCCATCGAGTCTCGCGTGGGCGATTCGCCCCGGCTCCAGGAGTCGCACGCTTTTTCCATGACGGCCAAGAGCAGGGTGGGATCGCTAAACCTGCCATCAACCACAGAATCTCCCGCCTCCAATCCGCGGGCGCGGATGGATTGCGCGATTGAGGTGACCTCGAGGCCGATGAGCACCATGAGCCATACGAAGTACATCCAGAACATGAAGACCGGTATGAGCCCAAGCGATCCATAGAGCCGGCTGATTCCAAACGCGCGTGCAAAGTACGCACTGAGAAACCACTTCAGTGCCAGAATGCACACCGCGGCCACCAAGCTGCCGATGGCGGCGCTCTTGAGCCTGACGCGTGCCGAGGGAACCACCACGTACACCACCAGCAGCAGAATCCAAAGCACAGCGAGATCCCACACAGCCTTCACCACGCTCAGCAGTCCTGCAAGGGCAGAGTTCTCACCCGCCTTGTCGATCAAGCCCGCCAGAAGCGGAATCGCGCCGATAAACAGCGGACTTGCGGTGAGCACAAACCAATAGAGGACCACACGCCGCAACCACGCACGCCCTTGGCGGGCGCGATAGATTCGGTTGAAGCTCTCCTCGATCCCCGCCATCAGCCAGATGGCGCTCACCACTGTCACAAGCACACCCACGCTTCCCAGTGCACTCAGATCAATCTGCGATGCCTTGGTGACAAGGTCTTCCACCCAACTTCCAAGCGCCACGGGGCCAGCCGTTTCAGTTGCCGTTCCCGGTGGAGGGGTGATCTGCATCTGATCAAGACCCAGACTCTTGATGAAACCCGCCACAAATGGTGCAAACTGCTCTCCCATGAGAGTCTTGGCCACCAGCGTCACCACCACCAGAATGGGAATCAAACCCAGCAGGGTCTTGTACGAGAGCGCCGCCGCAGTCATGAAAATTTCGTCGGCAATGGATCGCTTAACCAACAGCGTGAGCACGCGTGTCACCCGGATGGCGGAGACCCGCGAAGGCGGAGCGGTGCCGTTGGATTCCTGCGTTGAGTCTGGCGGCAAGTGCACACGGCGCATGGCGCGAGTGTACGGGCGCGCCTATCGGGAGATGAACAGTCCCCACTGGGTGCGGCCATTCGCTCCATCGGGTGCAACGTCTGTTCCGGTCCTCATCACTTGGCCGTTCCTTCGCCCTGAACTGAAGGCGTTGACGCCACCGGTGTCCCACAAAAGGCCCAACGAAGGGCAGTGCGTGGTCTCCCAGTGATACTGATTTCCGTCTGCCTCACCTTGACTTGCGTCACCGGCGAGGTACCGGTCGCTGCCGCCGAGATCAATGAGCATTCCCAGCGCCTGTTGCGCACCTGCCCCTTGACTGAGCGAGCCGCCGGAGTAAGAGTCGTCGCCGCTGCGATCCAGAAGCACCGCGCCAGCCATGTCCCACGCGCCACCCTGATTGGCGGCGGTGACACCCAGATAGGTGTCGTTGCCGGCGCAATCTTCAAGCGACCCGAACGCTTGATGCGCCGCAGTCCCCTGCGAGTAGCGACTGCCGATGTACACGTCATTGCCTTGCGCGTCATGCAGCAGCCCCAGCCCCAGGTAGTACCCACAACCCTGGCCAAACTCTCCACATTCGTACCGATCATTTCCTGCCAGGTCGATCAGTGCGCCGATACCACCGCACGCGCCAAATCCGCTGCCGGCACTCGCGCGAAAGCCAAAGGCGCAGCCCTGGCTGAACGCCAGAAACGTGGCGGGATCGCCATACGCGCTCGGTTGGGTGCGATCGGCTCGATAGCGATCGGCGCCTGCGACATCTAAGAGCAATCCCACGCCGCAGGGCCCGCCCGCACCCTGACTGAGCACTGGCGAGTCATAGAGGTCCGCACCCTCCATGTCCACCAGTGCGCCCACCCCTGCCAGTGCGCTGCCCACCGACCAGCGTTCAGAGGTGTACGTGTCGTTGCCCGCTCGGTCCAGAAGAAGTCCCACGCCAAAAGCAGCCGCGCCCAGCGCGAGCGAGTTTCCCGAATACTTGTCGTTTCCGCTGATATCGATCACCGCGCTCACGCCCAAGAGCGCGCCTGCAGGTCCGCCCACGCCTGTGGCTACGTAGGTGTCATTGCCGGCCATGTCCACAACCAGCTTTGAACCGGAGACCACTCCACTCCAGGTGTACTGGTCATTTCCGCCCGGATCGAACACCGCCGCGATGCGCGTCATGTCGTATCTGTTGTCCTCCATGCTTCCGATGACCACCCACCCCAATTCATCGATCTTTTGCATGCTGAGCACTTTGCCATCCACGGCTCCGTGGAGGTCCTCTCGAAGTTCTTCAGGTTCGAAGGCGCTCCAGTCACCGCTCATGACAAGTTCCACATCAAAGTGTGCAGCGATCGCCAAGAGGGCGTTCCGGTCGAGCGAGGCGGCCGCGGTCAGGGTGCCTGCGAGGTCCTCCGCCCGTGTCACAGATCGCGACGCGGTGGCAAGCGCCGCATCGAGCGCGCCAACCACACGGGAGGGCTGAATGGAAGAGGAGTCGCACTTGGCTAGTGCCTCATTCAATGTGAGCGTTGGTTGGTTGAGCAAAAAGTCCAGCGCAAAGATGGCCATCTGTGGATCCGCGACTTGCAAGGACCCGTGTCCTTCATCGGACTGGGTGGGAACACCCAGAGCCGCCGACGCGAACCGCGCGACTCTGCGCATGGGCAGACCGGGTGCCGCCGCCGTACGCGCAGCAAACCCCGCGATGTCAGGCAACTGCCACGGACGCGCGAAGCACATCCGTGTGAGTGGAAACTGCCCGCGGGCTGGAAACTCCGCAGGCACCGCCCGCAGCAACGAGCCCAAGGCCAGCACGTGGTGGGACATTCCCAAGGATTCCACGGCGCCCCCCACTTCATTGGCAGGATTCATGGGTTGGACGAGAGTGGACGCCCCCGCATCCATGATGGTGAGCAGCAGAACGGCAGCGGACAGGGTCATGCTTCCAAACATACCGCGTATGGGCGCGTCATGGCACCTACGATGTCCCAATGGCCAAGCGACCGAATTCTTCAGCGCGGACCAGCTCGCGGCAGCCGCTCCGCATTCCAGTGCGCCGGACGCGCCGCAGTGGCCCTTCGCACGACTATCAGGATGACCAGCGAGGAGTGCGGATTCAGAAAGTGCTGGCGGAAGCGGGGCTCGGTTCCCGGCGCGCCTGTGAGGACATGGTGCAGGAGGGGCGTGTGACTGTCAATGGCCAGAGTTTGGATGGCCTTCCTGCGTGGGTCAATCCAGAAACTGATGATGTTCGCGTGGATGGCAAGCGCATCGAGCAGCGTGAACGGCATGTCTACGTCATGCTCTTTAAGCCCAAGAGCGTTCTGAGCACCAACAGCGACCCAGAGGGGCGCACGCTGGCCATTCAGTTGGTGGAGCATCCAAGCAAGGCACGACTCTTTCCGGTGGGGCGCTTGGACATTGACAGTTCGGGCCTGCTGCTACTCACCAATGATGGCGAACTCACGAACCGTCTGACCCATCCCAGATTTCAGATGCACAAGGGGTATGAGGTGACGGTGGGCGGCAAAGTCACCGACGCCGACTTGCGTGAACTTGAACGCGTGGTGGGAGGTGTAAGAAAGGCAGGAGGTGATGCGGGAGTGACGCTCACGGTGCTCAAGCGCGATGCCGCCAAGTCAATTCTGTACATGGAACTTCGCGAGAGCGCCAATAGCCAGATCAGGGAGCGATTGGCGCACGTGGGCTATCCGGTGAAGAAACTTCGCCGAGTGCGAATTGGCCCCCTGCAACTGAAGGGGTTGCAGATCGGCGAGTGGCGCGATCTCACCCCCATGGAACTGCGTACGCTCCGTGAACACGCATTTGCAACGCCTCAACAGCGGGCCGCGCGAGCTCCCAGGGCGCCTAAGCGGTAGCATTGTCCACGCACCAACACCATGCCTCTCTACGAATACATCTGCCCCCAAGACGGCCAGGTCATCGAGTTGCTCCGATCCATGAAGGATGCCGATTCTCCCGTGGAGGATCCTGAGGGCAAGGGTCGTACGTTTGTGCGAAAGCACAGCGTCTTTGGAGTATCTGGCGGCGCAGTCAATGCCCCTTCGGGTGGGCACGTGCACACCGGTGGGTGCTGCCCGTGCGGCAAGCCACAGACTCAGTGCGGGCGCAATTAGCACGATGAACCTTGTTCTTCACGGCGTGGACCTCACCGGGTCTGATTCCGACGGCGCGGCTTCTGTGCGCGTTGTTGAGCGCGACCTGAACACTCCCCGAAACCCAGTGGTCTCTCGCGGTCAATGCGATCGCCGAAGCCTTGTGCGCATGATTCAGGAGTCTGGCAAGGACGGCCGCGCACACCTTTGGCGCGTTGACGCAGCGGGTGGCGTGCCCCTTGCCACGCTTGGCGCGCTGGACGTGTCTGCCGATTGGCGTGCTGCCGCGGAATGGATGCACGGGTGCGGGTCACCTCGTCTGTGGCGGAGCCGAGTGCGCCAGAGCACCCGCCAGGAGCCCAGGCGAGTGTGCGATGCATCGGTCTCCAATTCCATGGCGCCCATGAACCTCAGGGTGTTCAAGCAGACGTGGGGGTTCACCTGCCAGGTGCTGCTTCCGCTGGCAGACGCAGGAGTACACGTTGAACCCATGGCACCTGCGACGGGCAGCACGGTAAGCGTGTGCGAAGGGTCCTCCGAGGGTGTGCTTGCGATGCGCGGTTGGCAGCGTCGTGGCTACAAAGGTGCAGGGGAGCCGCCGCGAGCCGTACGCAGCGACATCATTCGCCAACTTCGGCATGCGGGCATCAATGTGCCACCCGCTCTGGCAACGCAGGCAGAGAACGATGCTGAAGGAGAGTGGATTGACGCGCTCCTTTTGGTGACTGATCCCACGCACACGGTGGTGCCGAGCGCAGCACTGATTGAAGGCTGGAGCTACTAGACGCCCCGGGTGCGGGGGTCCCAGATCACTTTGTGCAGTTGTGACTGCATGCGAACGGGCAATCGGTCGGCCAGGATCCATTCTGCAAGTTGGCGAGGGTGTAGCCCGGCGCACCCAGCGATCTCAACTCCCTTGGGCTGCTCCCACACCGCGCTCATGAGCACCGCACCCAATGTGCCTTGATCCACCCGTTGCGCCAGCGCATGCTCTGTCATCACCTGGCACGCCCACTGATAGTCCGCCCGATTGGTCACCACAAACTTCACTTCATCGCGGGAGTGCAGGTGCTGTAGGTTGGACCATAGATTTCTATGACACTCACCGCTTCCGGGGGTCTTGATGTCAAGAATTCGAATCGCTCGCGCGTCAACGGGCGAAATGTCGATGGCGCCGCTGGTCTCAATGAGCACTGTGAATTGCTGGTCGCACAAGCTTTGCACCAGATCAAGCGCGCGCTTCTGAGCCAAGGGTTCCCCGCCAGTCAGTTCAACGAGGCGGCAGCCGATCGCTTGGATTTCTTCAAGCACACTGCGCAGCGTGCGCGTTGTTCCCTCACGGAACGCATATTCAGTGTCACAGTAGGTACAACGCAGCGGACAGCCGGTCAGCCGCACAAAGGTGCAGGGCGCACCGGCCCAGGTGGACTCCCCTTGGATGCTGAAGAACACCTCGTTGACGCGAAGCGTGGCATCCAAAATGTCTTGTGATTCTGTGGAAGTGTCCGCCAAGGGCGCGCCTTCAAATGCCCAGAAGAGGACTCGAACCTCCAAGGGATTGCTCCCACCAGCACCTCAAG
>CAZXGD010000045.1:0-13044 GCA_964640485.1 uncultured Isosphaeraceae bacterium
CCTCGTCGCCTGCATCCGCTTCTACGGCCTCAGCCACTTCAAGCTGAAGATCAATGCCCTTGAGCAGATCCGCTTCGTCTACAACAGCCAGTACAACCCCGGTGCAGCCAACGTTCCACCGCAGAACACGTGGGGCTTTGAAAATCGCCGCACGCAAGTGTGGTTCACCGGCAACGTGGTGGATCCGACCTGGACCTACGTCCTGGGCGTTTCCGTCAATTCGCAGCAGGATCCTTACTACCAGACGGGTGCAGGCGGCGGTAACAGCAGCTTTGCCCTTGGTTACGCCTACGTGCGTAAGACTTGGGATGGCTTCGCCGACGGCAAACTCTGGGTTCAGGCGGGCCAGTTCTCGGCTCCTTGGACACAGCAGTCCCAGCTCTGGTCTGCGGGCAACACCCAGGCCGGAGAATACTCATCCTTTGAGTACCTCTTCGGTGTTGGTCTGACCACCGGCATGTTGGCCGGCTGGCAGAACGACTTCCTGCGCCTGCAGATCTCCGGATCCAATCAGTTGAACCCCTTTGTTTCCACCTTCGGCGTTGCTCCAGCTCAGAGCTGGAACTCGGCCGGTAACACCAGCATTTCTCTCGCCACGCGCGCAGATGTCAAGCTGGCCGGAAACTGGGCTCAGTTCGACAATGAGTCCTCGTTCAAGGGTCAGGAGTTCGGAGCCAAGATTGGCGCCGGCATGATCTATCAGAACACCCGTGCCAACAACGGTGCCGGCGCTCCCAATCCTTGGGGCGTCACCGTGGACGGCATGCTTGACTTTGGCGGCGCCAACGTCATCGCTCAGTTCGCCTACATGGATGACGTGTTCGGCGGCGGCGGCGATGTTTGGGGCTTCAATGTTCAGGGCGGTTTCTTCTTCACTGAAGAGCTCGAAGTCTTCGGTGGTTGGACTTGGAACACTGCTGACGTCACCCCCATCGCTGGTCGTACAGACGGCAGCGTGGTCTCCGTCGGTGGAAACTGGTACATCGCCAAGACCAACATCAAGGCGACTGTGGCAGTGCTGATCCCGATCAGCGTCGACGGTCCCGGCGGCGGCGATCCGTTCGTCGTGGCCATGCCTCCTGGCCAGGGCTTCAACTTCGCAGGTTCCAACAACCTGTCCGTGGTTGCCCAGCTCCAGGTCTCGTTCTAAGTCTCAGAGACTGAACGAGCGATACGCAACTCTCCAGGGAGCCGGCCAACAGGCCGGCTCCCTGTGTTTTTGGGATCGCAACGATGATCCTTCCGATACGGGTACTATTCTTGCCGATGCCTGTGTTTCAAGCACCAATCTGCGCGCTGGCGACCATCGCTGGCGCACTCTGTCTGTCAAGCGATGCAGCTGCGGCCCAGGACGCCAGCGGCGCAGAGAGCCCATCGACCGGAACGGGCGCCGTAGCGCCTGCTGGCCATTCAAAGCAGCCTCCCAGCATTGACGAACTGCTTCGTCGGCTTGACACGCTTGAGGACCGCAACCGCGAACTTGAACAGCGCGTCACCCATCTGACCCAGGAGCAGGGGGAGGCATGGATCGGCGAACAGCGCGCGGCGCAGGTGCGTGAGATCGTGGGTGATGTGCTTGCGGATTCGCAGTCTCGCGCAGCGCTTCAAGAGAGCGGCATGACGGCGGGCTGGAACGGCAACTTCTTTCTGGCGAGCGCTGATGGTCGTTTTCTGTTGAACATCGGCGGCTTTACGCAATCACGATTCACCTTCAACCGCGTGCGCCCCGGCGCGTACTCGTTCGCTCCGCCCGCGGGCAATCAGTTTGTGTTTGACCGACGCGGAGATCGCTGGGGTTTTGGACTGCCCGACGTGCAACTGTGGGCGGATGGCCACGTCTTTAGCAAAGACTTTCAGTACATGGTGAAGGCGCGCTTCTTTCAGCAGGTGGCCACCCAGTTTGGCAAGGGCAACGCTGGAGCGGTGGCTGGGGATGCTGATTTCAGCGGTTTTGAATTGTTGGATGCGTGGATGCGGTTCAATCTGGATGACAACTGGAGTTTGCGTGCGGGCCAGTACCGCAGCCCGTATTCGCGCGGTTTTCTGGTGCAAGAGCAGTATCAGATGTCAGCGGCGCGAAGCGTGGTGGATTTTCACTACGCGCTGGGCTACACGCAGGGTGTTGAACTGAAGTATCAGAACGACGAATTCCGCATGTCTGGCAGTGCGGACAACGGTGCCGAAGACAATCTGATCGGTGACACCGATTCTTACACGGGGGGAAATCTCTACAAGATCTACCCCACCGGCAGTCTTGGTCCCACCAACAATCCCTGGTGGACGCAGAACTCGCTCTGGAGCGTGACCAGCCGCCTGGAGTGGAAGCCTTCCGGATCGTGGAATCAATTCAAGAGCTTTACCAGTCCGGCGGGGGAAACCTTTGGACTTCTGGTGGGTGCGGGTGCCCATTGGCAGCAGAGCAAGCCCTATCAGACAAACATGAACACGCCAGGTCAGCGCGGTCGAGAAGGCAGCCAATGGCTAGCGCTCACCGCCGATGCGCAGGCCAATTTTGGCGGCGCCAGCCTTTATGGTGCGTTCTTTTACAACTACGTTGATGCGCCCTCTGCCATGGAGCCGATCTTTGGTGCCGCATCGCCCACCACTACGTTTGACTTCGGCAGTGTGAATATTCTGGCGTTCCAAATTCAGGGAGCCATCTACCTGGCCCCCAAGTGGGAACTCTTTGGTCGGTACGAGTTTGCGTGGATGACAGGGCAGAACGAAGCGTTCATTCAAAGCACCCCTGCGGGCGGAAACCCGTTGTTGGCCGATGCCGATCCCATGAACCTCATCACTCTTGGTGTCAATTACTACATTGACGGTCAGGATGTGAAGTGGACAACAGACTTGGGGTGGGCCATCACCGCCATGAACCCGTGGTTCGCAGATATGCAGGCGGGGTATCGCCCTTCGCGGAGTGACGAGATCGTCTTCCGTACGCAGATGCAGTTGATGTTCTAGCCACGGCGGGTTTCACCTAGAATCCGCCCTCTCATGGCTGCGGTTCATCGCGTTGAAGTTCGTCCACGGGCTGGCCAAATTGACCCAAAAGGCCAGGCCGTTCTGCGCCAGGCCCAAGCACTGGGGCTTCCCCGCCCAACTCACGTTGAGCACGCCAGCGTGTATCTGTTGCAGGGGGCAATCGACGCGCCACTTGCACAGCGAATTGCATCGGAGCTGCTCGCGGATCCTGTGGTGCAAGAGTGGGGGTTGACTCTCGCGGGTTCCCCAACGGCAGCCCCGCGTGGTGACGCGCTTGTTGAGGTTCACCCCCAGGCAGGAGTGACTGATCCAGCTGCCGAGAGTGTTGAGGCCGCGGTTCGAACGCTCTTTGGAGTGGAGGTCCGAGTACGGACCGGTGACCGCTATGACATCACTGGGCTTGACGCTCAAGGCGCGCGAGCGCTGGCTGAGCGCGCTCTTGCCAACACCGTCATTCAGGATGTGCACGCGGCGCCCTTTCATCCAGCGAGCTTTCCATCAGGCCATTCCTACGTGCTTTCGGTGCGTTCTGTGCCAATCACCACGCTCACCGACGCGCAGTTGGAACGCTTGAGCCGGGATGCACACCTCTTTCTGAGCCTGGAAGAAATGCGCGCAATCCAAGCGGAGTTTCGACGCTTGGGGCGCGAACCGCGCGAGATCGAGTTAGAAACACTGGCGCAGACCTGGAGCGAACACTGCGTGCACAAAACGCTCAAGAGCACCGTGCGCTACCGAGAGGTCAACCTGGGCGATGGGCAGAGATCATTGCTACAGCACGCTCAAGGCAAGCCGGGCCACAGCGTGGTTGCCGGTGAACTGCACATTGCAAATCTGCTCAAGAGCACAGTCGCGGCGGGCACGTTTCATTTGATGGATCCTTCGCGCCCAGGGCATGTGGATTGGTGCTTGAGTGTGTTTGTCGACAACAGTGGCGTGATCGCCTTTGACCACCAACATGCGGTGTGCTTTAAGGTTGAAACTCACAATCGCCCTAGCGCCATCGAACCCTATGGCGGCGCAGCCACTGGCATCGGTGGTTGCATTCGCGATGTCATGGGCACAGGGCTGGGCGCCAAGCCAATCGCCTCGACGGATGTGTTCTGCGTGGCACCGCTCGATTTGAAAGATGTGCCCCCGGGGTGCCTTCCGCCCAGGCGGATTCTCACGCAGGTTGTGGCAGGAGTGCGCGATTACGGCAATCGCATGGGCATTCCCACGGTGAATGGTGCCGTGTGGTTCGATCCTCGTTATGTGGGCAACCCGTTGGTTTATTGCGGTGTGGTGGGCACCATGCCGCGGACACATGTCAAGGGCCACGTTCAGCGCGGGGATCGCATCGTGGCGATCGGTGGGCGCACCGGGCGCGACGGCATTCACGGGGCCACATTCAGTAGTGCAGAAGTGGAGCACGGGCACTCCAGCGAGTTCAGTCACGCGGTGCAGATCGGCAATGCCATCACGCAAAAGCGCGTGTTGGATGCGCTGCTGGCCGCTCGCGATCACGCCAAGGGAACGCTCTACAGCGGGCTCACCGACTGCGGCGCGGGTGGCTTTAGCAGCGCAATTGGAGAGATGGGGCGGCTGATCGGCGCCACGGTGCATTTGGACCGCGCACCCGTGAAGTATGACGGGCTTAGCCCCACTGAAGTTTGGATTAGCGAGGCCCAGGAACGAATGGTGCTGGCGGTGCCCGCGGCGTCATTGCAGGATTTGAAGGCCGTCTGCGTGCTCCATGGGGTGGAGCTCTGCGAGCTGGGTGAATTTGGAACTCCGGACGGGATGATTCGATTGTTCTGGCAGGGCACAGAAGTGGGCGCGCTGGACACTCACTTTCTGCATGAGGGTGTGCCAATGCCCACTCGTGAGGCAATCTGGGATGCCCAGTGGTCTGCAGCGAGTTCTGCACCAGTTGGTGACGGTACTGGGGTGGGCCCTCGATTGCTGGATACCGCGTGCACCCTGTTGGCGCACCCCAATCTTGCCAGCAAGGCGTGGATTGTTCGGCAGTACGACCACGAAGTGCAGGGCGGAAGCGTCGTGAAACCGCTTGTTGGCGTGGGCGGTGGTGGGCCGGGTGACGCGGCCGTGATTCGCCCAGTGGCTCAGAGCCAACAAGCGCTGGCCATCGCCAACGGCTTGTGCACGGGGTGGTGCGCAGATCCATACGCCATGACCTTGGCGGCACTGGACGAGTGTGTGCGAAACCTGGTGTGCGTTGGGGCAGACCCCACGCGCATTGCGGTGTTGGACAATTTCTGCTGGCCAAGTTGCGATGAACCGCGCAACATGGGTGCGCTGGTCCGCGCCGCCGAGGCGTGTTACGACGGAGCGTTGGCCTATCGAACACCTTTCATCAGTGGTAAGGACAGTCTAAAAAACCAATTCCGCACACAAGACGGGCGGGTCATCATGATTCCGCCCACGCTGTTGATTAGCGGGTGCGGTGTCGTGCCCAGCGCTGGCAGCGCGTGCACCATGGATGCCAAAGCATCAGGGAATCTTCTCGTGCTTGTGGGTTCCACCGGCATGCGCATGGGTGGTAGTCATCGCGCACAACTCGGTGCTGCTGCCGCACAGTCGGCGTGGGATGCGCGCCTTCCACACGTGGATCCCGTACGCGGCGCGCTCACTGCACGCGCCGTGGCGGCGTGCATTGGTGCAGGCTTGGTGCGAAGCGCGCACGATCCAAGTGAAGGTGGACTGCTTCCTGCCGTGGCAGAGATGTGTTTTGCAGGTGGTTTGGGCGCCACCATCGATCTCTCCAAGGTGCCCATGGTCTCCGGAAGCGCGCAGCGGGTGGGCAGCCAGTCTCAAGACCTGCTCGACCCCGTTACCCGCGCAGAGTGTCGTGCCTTTGCGGAAGATCCGCACCGATACTTGCTTGAGGTGGAGCCTGCATGCCTCGCGAAGGTGCAAGCGCTTCTTGGTGACCTGCCGCATGCGGTGATTGGCACGCTGACGTCTGAGTCGCATCTTTGCGTAGCCCCTGCTGGTGTGCCCGAAGAAAGCATGACCATCCAGAAGTTGCGCGCCGCATGGGAGAGCTTGGGAGACTGCACATGATTCCCAAGGCCTTGGTCATCACCGCGCCAGGCATTAACTGCGATCTTGAGTTGGTGCATGCATTCCAATTGGCTGGCGCGGAACCTCACACCGCGCTTTTGAGCGAGCTCGCTCGTTCTCCTGGAGTTCTCGATCAGTATCAACTGATTGGGTTGCCCGGCGGATTTAGTTATGGCGATGACATCGCCGCTGGCCGAATCATGGGCGCGCTCATTCGTCACCGGCTGTATTCCGCGCTCTCTGCCGCGGTTGAACGGGGCGTTCCCATGATCTGCCCCTGCAACGGTTTCCAGATTGCCGTACAGGCAGGGCTCTTGCCGGGCCCAGAACTCGGAGCGCGGTGGCCGGAAGAGGCCGCACCACCTTCGGTGTCGTTGGCGCAGAACAGTTCGGCATGCTTTAAGGATGTGTGGACGCGCGTGGAGATTCCTGCGGCAACTCGCTGCATTTGGACGCAGGGGCTCTCCGTGACCCTCGCCAATCAGGTTTTGCCCAGCGCTCATGGCGAAGGACGTTTGGTGGCCTCCGATGCACTGTTGGACGCACTCGAGGCCAATGGCCAGTTGGCGCTGCAGTACCACGCCGCGGATCACTTTAACGGGTCCATGCGGCGCATCGCCGGGGTGTGTGACTCCAGCGGACTGATTCTTGGTCTGATGCCACATCCGGAGAGATTCACAAGTTGGACGCAGCATCCGCATTGGACTCGTCTCACGTCACAGCAGCGACTCGAGCAGCCTCTGGGCTTGCAGATCTTTAGAAACGCCGTAGTACGAGCACTGGTCAACGCCTGATAGGGAGCAACGCATGAGCACATCAACTTCCACTCTCCGTTGCGGCGTGGTCGGAGTGGGGAAAATGGGTCGGCATCACGCACGCTTGTGGACGCAGGTGGAAGGCTGCGACCTGGTGGGCGTGGTGGACACCAGTGCTGATCGGCGCCAGACCATCATCGATCAGTACGGAGGCAAGGGTTACGACACCGTCGACCAACTAATCGATGCCGGGGTTGACGTGGTCACCATCGCCACCCCAACGGTGCACCATCGCGCAGCGGCTGAGAAGCTGCTGGCGCGGGGCGTCCACTGCTTGATTGAAAAGCCTCTTGCCCCGACCGCGCAGGAGGCTCGCGCCATCGCCGATGCCGCCCAGAGAAGTGGTGCGCTGCTGCAAGTGGGGCATGTGGTGCGCTACGACCCCGTCATGATGGCCATTCGTGCTTTGGAGATCAAGCCGAGGTTTGTGCAGGTTGATCGCGTGAGCCCCATGACCTTTCGAAGCGTGGATGTGGGCGTGGTTCTTGACATGATGATCCACGACATTGATGTGCTGCTCATGCTGTTTGGGCAGGAGCCCACCACCGTGCACGCCAGTGCCGTGAGCGTGTTGGGCGAGGCTGAAGACGTGTGCAACGCGCGCTTGGAGTTTCCGCGGATGGAAGATGGGTGCATGCCCGTGGCCAATGTCACGGCCAGCCGGCTGGCCATGAAAACAGAGCGCAAGATCCGCATCATGAGCGACGACACGTACGTGAGCGCTGACTTTGGCGAACGACGAGGTACCGTGGCCCGCAAGCACGCCAATGCCGAGAAGATCGGTGAACTTCGCACGCTGCTCAAGCAGGGGGCGGACCTCAGCCATCTGAACTTCCTTGAGTTGCTGCAAGTTGAAGACTTGAAGGTTGACGCCGGTGAACCACTCAAGCTCCAGGCAGAAGACTTCATTCACGCCATTCGCAACGGGCGGCAGCCATTTGTTGACGCCGAAGATGGTTTCGCGGCGGTGCGCACCGCGGACCGTATTGTGGCCGCTGCTCGAGCTGCGGGCTCGCGCATGGTCTAAGAGGGCATTGGACAATGGCCACGCAACGCGCCAGAGTGAACGAGACCCTGCTTGTGGGCAGCCACCTGAGCATCGCGGGTGGAATGCACTTGGCCATTCAGGCGGCTGTGAAACTGCAGCTGGACTGCGTGCAGGTCTTTACCCGCAATCAGCGGCAGTGGAAGGCAAAGCCTTTGGCACAAGAAGACATCTCGGCGTTCAAGCAGGCAGTCCGCCAGGCTGGATGGGCTGGCGATGAGGCGCGGAGATTGGTGAGCCACAACAGCTATCTGGTGAATCTGGCTTCGCCCAATACCGAAGCCGCGGCCCGAAGTCTTGAGCTGCAACGCGACGAGACTGAACGGTGTGAGGCACTGGGGATTCCCAGTTGCGTCATGCACCCAGGCGCACACTTGGGCACCAAGGGCAACACTCAGGATGAAGAGGCGGGCATCGTTCGTCTGGCGCACATGCTGGACCAATTGCATGCGAGCCTGAAGGGATATCGCACCATCACCTGCCTTGAGACCACGGTCGGAAGTGGCACCAATCTTGGTGGGCCGTTTGAACACCTTCAACGCGTGCGCGACTTGGTGAAAGAACCAGAGCGCGTGGCTGTGTGCTTTGACACCTGTCACGCCACCGCCTTTGGCCATGACATGAGCACTGCTGGTGCAGCCCGGCAAACCTGGCAGAGGTTTGATGCATCGGTGGGTATGAAGCACCTTCGAGTGATGCATGTCAACGACTCCAAGGGCGCGCTGGGGTCCCGGCTGGACCGGCATGAGCACTTAGGCCAGGGCACGTGCGGGCGCAGTTGTTACGAGCACATCGCCAGGCACCCAGAGTTCGCATCAATTCCGTTGATCATGGAGACGCCCAAGGAGGGCAAACTTCGGCGAATGGATCCAGACCGCGCAAACTCAATGTGGTTGCGCGCGTGCGCCAAGGCGTCCACCGCTGCTGCGGCACTCTGTCTGGCCCTTGTGGTCACAGGTTGCCGGCCGTGGGCTTCTCCAAGTGGTGAATATGCCAAGGCCGAGAGTTCTCTGCCCTCGCTTCCAACTGCGGACCAACAGGCCAAGATGGACGCTGCGCAGCAGGTGGCTCAGCGCGGGGAGTATCAGCAGGCGCTGAAGGATTTCCGCGAAGTACTGGTGGAGAATCCCAGGATTCCTCAGGCGCACGTGGGCGCTGCCGCCGTGCACATGGCGGCAGGCGACACCCGCGCGGCGGAGCGGACATACGAGCAGGCGCTTCGGATTGACCCCAAGAATGTGGATGCTCGCAAGGGGCTCGCGCAGGTGTATATGCAGACGGGGCGTGGCAGTCAGGCGCTCCGTGAATACCAATTGGTGCTCATTCAAGCGCCGGCCGATCGGCAGTCGCAGTTGGGCATTGTTCAAGTGCTCTCGCAGCGCGGCGATGTGGCGGGCACCGTGCCCTTTCTGCGCCAGCTTGCAACGGGTGCCGATTCACAGGAGCAAGATTGGGTGAGATTGGGCGTGGCGTGCTTGGCTTCAGGGCAATCCGCGGAAGCAGCTGATGCGTTGGAAGAGGCCCTCATGCTTGGCGCATCGGGTGCAGAAGTGCTTGCACCTCTTGCGGAGGCGTACAGCGCACAGGGTCGCTACGGCGAAGCGGCGAGCACTGCAGATGAATTGGCACGCCGAGCACCCAGCGCGGCCGCGTGGGAGCGTGTGGGTTGGCTGCAGTTTCGCCATGGGGACTATCTTCGGTCGGCGCAGGCGTATCGACGCGCCACCGAGCTCGAACCAACCAGCACTCGTGCGTGGAACGGAGTGGCCATCACGGCCATCAATGCGTGGCTGCTCAGCGACCGGCTTGACCAGGCCGCACGGGAAGAAGCCCGTCGAGCCTTGAGCCGCACCCTTGAATTGGACGCCGATCAGCCGGCAATGTCCAAACTGCAGTCAACATATCGACCGTAAGCCGCGGGCCACTGCCGCTCCCGAATCTCGTACCCTGCGCGCATGTCAGATCCCACGCTGCTCGTGGTCTTTGCCGCACCTGCTGGAGACGCCTCGGTGATTGAGCACGTGAACGAGGAGTTCACCTCGGTCTGTCCCGTGACGGGGCACCCAGACTTCGGCCGGGTGGTAGTTCGGTATCAGCCCAGCAAGGTGTGCGTCGAACTCAAGAGCCTAAAGCTCTATTGTCAGGCATACCGGAATCAAGGCATCTACTACGAAGCCGTTACTGGGCAGATGAGGGATCATCTTCAGTCACTCATGAAGCCCGTGTGGTTGCAGGTGATTACCGAGTGGAAGGGCCGGGGTGGAATCCACAGCAGAATTCTGGCCTCCGCCGGCGATGTGCCCGTTGAGTGGCGCCGAGGCTGAGAGCTCCAATGAACATCGGACGCCCCGCGTGGGGCGTCCGATGAAAGGAGTCGTGCTGAGAACGGGGCCGTGAGGACCCCGAGCGAATCAGCGGCGCCGACGGCCGGTGATGATGCCGCCGAGAGCCAGCAGCGCTAGCGGGCCGGGGCCCGGAATGATCTGACCGAAGAGCAGGTGCGAGGCGCTCCACTCAGCGTCGAGTTCCGACCATGGGGTCCAGCCACCATCGCCGTTGCTGAACGCGCCAGCCAGCGTGGAGGGGGCATTCATGCCGCTGCTCCAAGCCCAGCCGTCGTCGTCGCCCTCAACGGCAATGACGCCAATGTTGAGCCAGTAGTTGCCTGCAGCCAAGTAGTCATTGAGGCCACCAGCGAACTGGTACTCAATGCCGCCCGTGACGCCCAAGTTTCCCGTCGCCTGAACGGCTAGGTCGCCCAAGTTCCAGCTGCGGTCCACAACAACCGTGCTCAGGTCGCTGCTCAGAATCTGCATCTGAAAGCCAGCAACGTTGGCAAGGCCTGCTTGGAAGAAGTTCTCGCTAAAGCCCCAGAATGTGAGCTGGGTCAGAGTGAAGGCGTTTGCCGCAGTGATCTGCGTTGCCACAGTCTGACCGTAGTAGTAGGAACCATTGGATGAGTAAGCGTCGCTGTAATAGCCGGTGGCGAAACCTGCACCGCTGACGGTGGGAAGGTTTGCCGAAACGATGGCTGCATTGGCTGTGGTAGCCAGAGCCAGCGCCCCAGTGGCAACGACGAACGATGATGCAAAGACGGAAATCCGCACGACCTTTTCCTCCTCTTAGAACAAACGGAACATGCCGCAACGCGGCGGTGCCCCTCCCTTGGGGCATCACCAGTCTGCCACCAGATCGGCCCCACCCAAGCAATGGGGGCGCTGAATTGGCAAGAAAGTCAGTTTGCCGGTCACCGGTAGCGCCCAAGAACCGCGCTAAAAGTCCTGTAACACGTCAAAAAGGCCTCCCAGAGCCCTCCCAGCCGGACTTTCGCAGGTGGTGCTCATTTGCGCTTTCTGAATCAGATTGGAGGGCGGAATCCTAGGACTTACTCTTGGATTCCCAGTCGCATTTCCCTGGGACCGGCGCCAGAAGCCCCCAGTGGGGGTATCGCCTCATTCTGAGTGGCCGTCAGGATGGTCCGGAGCCGGCGGAGCGTTCGCTCGTTCAACTCCGATCGATCGAACCGAAGCATGTCCAGCTGCGCCTGGTTAGGGGATCGGCCGCCACTCCTGGCAACTCCCATGGGGCCCGAGACTTCCTCCGAGCCATCCGGCACTGGCAGGGCGATCTCGGCCGCCAAGATTCCGATCTGTTCAGTGATCCTGGCATGCTCGGATGAGTGAGCGCCTCGAAGCGCGTCAATCTGTCCGCGCTGCTCAGGCGTGATGTCAGCCAGAGTCAGCGCTTGCACCAGCCTGGCGTCTGCATCGCGCTTGTCTGTAAACGCCTGCGGCGCCACTGCCCGGCACCATGCTGCCAGAATCGCCGCGCGACCCTCGGCACTGAGCACGGCATTCAAGCGTTCGCGTGCCTCGCGCGCGAGCGAGTTTCCGGCCTTGCTGGCGTTGCGCGCCTTCTCAATGAGCTCAGAGTGCAGCCGAAAGTCGCCCTCACCTTCAGAAGACGAACTCTCCACCATGACCTGACGTTCTGTACTTCCGTTGGCGCCCTCGCGGATCTTCTCCATGCGTTCGAACATCTTGCGCTCTTCAGCCAGAAGTTCCAAGGAGACGCTTCTGAGGGTTGATCGGGCTTGCTCCAACGCGCCCACTGCGGTTGGTGACCACTCGGCCACGATGGCTTCGGCGGCCTTGCGATCTGCGGGGGCAAGGCTCGCTTGCCTCACAATCGCTGCCAAATCCAATTGCTTTTGGGTGTCTCTCAATGAATGCAAGAGCATGGGAGAGGTGGGGTAGCGCAACTGGCGCAATCGTTGGCGGGCGCGTTCTTCGGACAGCATTTGAATCTGTGCAGGGGTCGCGGCAGGTGAACACGCCGCCGCCAAACTGGACACAAAAGCATCATCAATGGCGGCCATCTGTGAGACATAGGCGTCCAGCTTGCCCACGCCGGACTTGAGGTCCTGGATAGTGCGTGGCTTGGGAGCCTCTTCTTGAGATCCATCATGTCTGATGCGAATACCGCCGCCCGCCGATGGACCGGAAAGCAGCGCGATTGCCGCAGCGCCCACTGTTTCATCCAGTGCGTGAATCTTTTCGGCGTAGTCCGTGTACAGCTGATCGAGCGTCGCCGTGGGCGCTGCAGCTGGCGAGAGTGCCTGCGCCAACTCAGCAACGTGTCCACGGTTGAGGGGCGATGGCATGACAGCACCGGACAATTGTGAACTGAATGCGCCCCCTTCAGTCACAAACATGCCCATGGACTCGTCGGCCATTCCATCCCCCACGGTGTCGCTGAGGAATGTGGCCACGCCATCAGGCCCCATCATGATGCTCACTGGACCGCCTGAAGCCTCAAAGACCATCGGAACCTCTAGCACATCTTCGTTTTCCCCGTCGCTACTGCGGGAGACCATCATGATGGCGGCGCCCGTACGGCTGCCGGCGGTTGAAAATGTCATGGCGCTTCCCTCACTCTCTCCAAGTTTTGGAGGGGTGGGATCGCCATGTCCAGACATGATCATTCGGTCTCTGTCCGTGGTGGGCGGAGCGGTGTACTGCTCATAGAACGTGCTGTTGGCGGTATCCAACGCCGCGAGCGCCTTCCACGCTGTTCGATTGCAGGCGTCGCGTGTTTCTCGGGCAGACTTCAGAGCCTCTCGAGCCGCCTTGG
>CAZXGD010000046.1:0-6682 GCA_964640485.1 uncultured Isosphaeraceae bacterium
GGTGCAAATGGACCAGGCTCTCTTCAACGTATTTCAACGCCTCAGGCTCGACATCGATGGCATAGACCGTCCCCGTTTCGGTGACGGCCTCCACGAACCGCCTGGTGAAATAGCCGGATCCAGCTCCAAGATCGGCGACGCTCATGCCCGGCTTCAAGGCCAATGCCTCGATCACTTGCGACGGTTTTTGGTGCTGATCGCGGTCGGGGCGCTTCTTGAACTTTCGGCGAATTCTCCAGCGCCACTCAAAGGGGAGCACCGCAAACCAATACACCCCGAGGCCAAGGAGCAACACGGTCACCACAAGGGGTGCTCGTCCGGCGGGGCCAACAGAAAAAATCGTCAGCACTCCTCCAATGAGAAGGATCGCAAAGAAACAGTGAAGCCCAATCCGAAAGACAGGTCTGCAGATATGGCGCAGGTGGTAGCGATTGGCCAAGATCGATTCTTCGGCGGTCCAGCGAAAGCGGATCGTGATCGGTGTGTCCATTGTCAGATTGCCTAGCCCTTGGCAGCCCAAAAGCCATCATCGTTTCTCTGGCGCACTTCATGCACGCAGTGCTGAGCAATACGGCGAATCAACGACTCTGGCAAGGGTTCGTCGTATGGCAGCTTGAGCAGACACTTTGTTGATTGGTATTTCTTGAGCTCAGTGCGGAACGCGATCATGGCGCCGGCGGTGGGCGCCAGACTCATGTGCGCCCTGTGCACAGAATACGCAAACAAAAACCGAGGCTCAACGAAGAATGGATTTCCCCATTTGATGACCTGCTGGGCTTTGGGGGCGACAGACTCAAGAATGGCATGCACGCGGCGCACGTGCGGCTGAGCCTTGGAAGGTGCAGCGCGGATGTACTCAGATACCGTTGTCGGTCGCTTCTGTGCCACGGCGGTCTTGTATCACGGTTGTGCGAATTGAATGCACCGTACGCCTTGCAAGTGATTCGAAGGGCGCATCGTATATCGGGCTCATTCAGTGCGTGGCCATCGGACGCAACACTGACAGATACGCCGTCCAAGGCCCAACCGTGTCACGGTATTGATAGGCCATCGTCCGCGCGATTTGTGAGATGTGATTCAAATCATGGGCCACCCAGGTGGCCAGAAGCTGGGACAGGGTGACGCGCCCCAGTTCAGGGTGCATGCCTTGCATGGCCAGATCACGGTCTGTCAGATTCAGATCCCGAAGCTGTCGGAGGCTTTCAGCGCGCAGTCGGTCAAATTGTGTCAGCAGTTCTGCCATCGTGAATGCTTGAGAGTCTTTGAGCATGGCGTTGCGATCAAATGGTGCGAACGCGATTGCCTCCCGGTGCTGCAGGATGTGCCGCACCCGGGGTATCCAATCAGTGCGCTCACCGTGGATCAGGTGACCAACCACGTCATATGGGCTCCACGTGTCTGTGCCCTTGCGCGAGTACGTCCACGAGTCGGGCAGGTCGATGAGCCAAGCACGCAGCACAGCAGGCGTGCGTTGCAACACAGGAAGAGCATCGTGGAAGGTGAACTGCACCGCGCGTTGCTTGCTTAATCAGCGATCTCAGGTTCGACGAGCGTTGCCAACTGCGCAAGCGACTCCTGCCAGCCTAGGTGGCACATCTCTGCGGGAATCACTGTGGGCAATCCCTCCTGCAGAATGCTGAGCTCGCTGCCGCAGGAGACTCGGGTAAGCGTGATCGTGGTGTGCATGTGGCCCGGCAGACTGGCACTCTCAAATCGATCCGAGTATCGAAGCCTCTCGTAAGGAGTCAACTCGAGATACTCACCGTCAAAGAAGTGCGCGTTGCCAGTGGTGAAATTCCTAAACGACATTCTGTATGTGCCACCCACTCTTGCGTCCATGTGATGCACTTGACAGGTGAACCCATAGGGGGGAAGCCATTTGGCCATGGCATCGGGCTCAAGAAATGCGCGATAGACGCGCTCGGGTGGGGCGCGCAGCACGCGATGGAGACGGACGGTTCCAGTCGTCATAGGGCCTGCGCAAAGTTTACGGCCGTGACACGCCATTGTGTGGAGACGTGGCGGAGTGCTCGGGCCCACCCGGGAGCGCTTCGAACGCAATGCTATTCCTTGAGACGGCGCGCGCAGATCACTGCGTCTGTACCACTCAGGCCTGCGGTGTGTGGCCGATCCTCTGCCACCAACATCTGCCAAGCTGTGCGGTCGAGCGCCGCTTGCGCACTTTCCACGGAGATCTGCACTTGATGTGTCCCTGTCGTGACGGCACCCGTACCCGGTTCAGTTGGACGAAAACCAACAAGCAGCAAAGTGCCTCCGGGCGCGACCATGTCCGCCAAGGGCCGCACCATGTCTCCAACAGATCCAGCCACGTGCACATACATGCAGACGACCAGATCGAATTGTTCCGGCCCCGCCGTCCAGGTGGCTACATCGCCCTGAATCCAGTCAATGCGTTCCGCGACGTCGGCACCAGCGGCTTCAGCCATCGCTCGCCCGTGAGCAAGGGCTGCGGAACTGAAGTCCAACGCGGTCACGCGCCAGCCGCGGGCGGCCAGCCAGCGCGATTCCACGCCGTGCCCGCAGCCGGCGTCGAGCGCGCGCCCCGGTGAATGGCCCGCCATTAGAGCCGTGAGGTGTGCACACGGAGTGCGACCCGCCACCCTGTCGGGATGCTCGCGCAGCGTCTTGGACCACGTGTGCTCCCAGAAGTCCTGATCGAAAGGTCGTGTAGTCATCACAATAGATCCGCGCACAACTCCGCTAGAACTCAAACACTAACTGCAGGTCAAAGACATGTTCGCCCTGGTGAATGGTGCCCGACTCCTGCGTGTAGCTGTACTGCGCCTTGGCAGTCACGGAGCGATTGATATGCCAGCCCAAACATCCATCAATGCGCCAGACGTCATCGTCCCATTGGTCATTCGAGAATGGCTTGTCGCCAGGAAGCTGCTGATTCCAACGGCCCGCCAGCCACCACGCGGGAGCAAACTTCCATTTGGATTCCACAAAGTAGCTCACCAGCGCCACGGTCCCGGCTGCTGATACGGGACCCGCACGCACGTCCCATTGCGACCAGTTCACTTCGCTCCAGACCTCAAGCTGCCCGTGTGACCATGAAAGGTCGGCGCCGACAACCGTCTGCCGGAGATCATCCCAATTGGCAAAGGCGCCCGGCACCACATATGAACCGCTGCTGGCGCTCGCACCGATCGTCCACTCCATGGTGGGGCGCCAGCCGAGTCGACCCGAATATGTGAGCGCATCGCCGTAGAAACCGTGGTTCCAAAGATCCCATTGGTCAGGATTTGAACCCAGCGCATTGTTCTTGATTTCAAGTGCGTAATCGATACAGCCAATCGTTCCATTGAGCTGGCCCCCAGAGGTATAGCTGGGTCCCCAAATCACTGGTGTCCACGTATGGCGATTCGCCAGCACGTTCTTGCGAGCCACTCGGCCGTTAGTGGTATTGATCGTGGTGATCCACTCATATGTCAGGGGTGCATTCACCAGCGGGTTCTGCCAACTGAAGTGCCTATTCACCCATTGTCCAAAGCAGGTCGCTTCCTTGCCAAACGTGAACTTTGCCACGCCGTCAAATGGGTCGAGGCGCACGAAGTACTCGTCGGGGCGGATCTGCGCTGATCCATCCGTGGGGTCAAATCCTCGATCCACGTTTCCCAATGCAAACACTGAGAGCCAGTCATTGAGCCTAAATGTTCCCATCATGCTCAGGCGGGGGCTCACCAGATAGTTCTCTGCCGTTTGCATGATTCCGGGAGGGGGCTGGGAGACCACCCAATTGTCCACCGTGACATAGAAGTCAAAGTCAAGCGACATGGAGCCGTCATCAGTCTGAAACTGCGTGGCTTGCCGAAGGTCATCCAAGAATGCGTCAACCGGATCGTCTTCTGCCAAAGCTGCGGCGGGTGTGAACGCCGCGATCAGCACGCAGATCATGGAGAGCGACAATCTCATGTGCCTGTAGAAGCGCGCTCAAGCTTGAACGCCAGAATGGGTTGCGAAAAACCCTTCACTTCAAATGCCGCCAGTGTCTCGCACGTGGCCATGGGTGCGCGTGCCTTGGTTTCCGCGTCAATGTACACACACATGGCCGGAGCTCGGGAACAGAGTCTGGCAGCCAGATTCACCCGAGCACCCAACACCGTGTAGTCCAGCCGCTGAGTGCTGCCCATGCACCCGGCCACCACCGTACCGAAGGCGCAACCGATGCCAACTTCAATGGGTGTTGCCATGCGTTGGTTGGCATCGTGACGACCATCGATCATGGCGCGCGCGCAGGCCACCATGCGAGCGGCATCGTCAGGCGATCCCTTGGGCGCGCCGAAGGTCACCATGATGAGATCACCCACAAACTTGTCAACCACGCCCCCATGCTCGTAGGCGATGCGAGTCATCAGCGACATGTGTTCATTGAGCATGCCGATCACGTGCGGCGGATCCATGCGTTCTGTGAGCGAGGTGAATCCTCTGATGTCGCAGAACAGCACCCCCACCTCCTGCGAGCGGCCACCGAGATCCAGCTTGCCAGCCATGAGTTCACGCGCTACTTCTGGGTCGGCCACCACGTCAAGCACCCTTCGATACTGATCTCGTAATGCCAGTCCCTGCCCCATGGAATTGAACCGTGCGGCGAGCGCTCCCAACTCCCCGCTATCGCGCACGGGTACGCGAACGGAGTAATCGCCTCCTTCGATGGCCACGGCGGCGGCGCTCATGTCCGCCACGGGTCGTGAAAGAGTGCGAGCCAGATACACCGTGATGGCAAGACCCACACACAGTGCCACGGCAGCGGCAATGCTCATGCGAAGCGTCAGATCGCGCTCGGCGGCCACCAGCGGAGCCAAACTCACAATGGCCACAAACTGTGTCGGCGGACGCTCTGAAATGGTGCGCGCGTGCGCCACATACTCATTGCCATCGTTCATGAACCGTGCGTTCTCGCGATCGCCGAGCGAATTCAGCGCGCGTTGGGCGGCGTCGCGCCCGGCGCCGCTCAGACTGGTGCCAAACAGCGTGTGGTCCATGTGAATGCCCACTTCCAGTGGAGTGCCGTCCTCCAGCGTGAGTGCGGCAGGCGGCACAAAGGGAATGGCCAATGCCAGCGTTCCCAAGCGTTCGTCCTCGATCAAATCAATCACGGGGGCCACCAACACTTCCAGCAAACCCCCATGGAGTGGCAGGTACGTCATGGTGGGCTTGTGGTCCTGAATGGCAATGGGCTTCAGTGCAGCGGCAATCTCCGTGGCCAACGAGGTGTCCCCCGGCCTGTTGGCGATCAGCGAGCCCTTGTTGTCCATGAACAGAAAGGTGGATCCAGCGCCGCCGCGCGCCAAGGCAAAGCGCAGTTCATCTTCTCCAGTCTGCGCAAGAAGTGTGGGATTGCCCGCGGTCATCGCAGCTACGAGTCGTGATGAACGGGTCATCCGCTGTACGTAGTCCATGGCCACCTGCTGCCGAAACTGCTGGACCGCCGAAATGCCATCCACGTGCGCAAGCAGAGTGTTTCGCAGCGCCGTCAGAAACGATTCTCGAATCGCGGGTCCGCCCACTGCAGCGCCCACGCCGAGCGCCACGAGCACCACCAACGTAATGGCGATGGCCAAGCGGAGTGAGAAACTCATGGTGGCGGTGCGTCGTCCACGTTGGTCCAGTCAACTTCGAGCGTTTGGCCGGCGGCAAGTGTGATTGAGCGCTCAACCTGCTTCTTTGGCGAGAGCCAAATCGTGGCGGTGTAGGAGCCAGGCGCAATGCCGCTAATCTCAAACGAACCTTCGGGCGTTGATTGAGCAATCCATGGAGTATCCACCACCACCAGAGTGGCCCGCATGTGATCGTGAATCTCGCAAAAGATAGGAACCTGCCCCGCCTTGTCAAAGACGATGGCGTCAGGCTCTTCGCCCTTTCGGAATCGCCCCAAGTCAAATCGCTTGACTTCGGAAAAGCTAAACACGCTGTGGTAGAGATGGTCTTGGTTGGGAAACACCACGGGCGTTCCGGTCTGCACCACCATCAAGGCGGGGCGGAACTGGAACCCGCGCTGTTCGATGCGTGCCACCTTGGCTGTTGAAGGATCAAGAGCGGGCATTCCCGATCCCACCCAAACGGCGCTCGTGGGCTCGTCAGGCGGTTCAACCTTGAATGAGGGTTGAGTTCCGTACTCCTTCGTTGGCGTCGCCTTTCGCTTTAGGACAGGTACGCGACCTTTCAGTGTCGCAGTGGCGGCAACCGGAGCAACTGGTGCTGGAGTATCTGGTGAAGCGCTGACTTGCCACGCGACCCCCGGCGCGATCATGGCGCCGCACAACATGAACCCAAGCAGTGCCCCGGTGGCCGTCCATGCTCTAGGGGGGTGAGGCCAGTTCATTTGGCGCAAGGTTAGCAGGCCCTGGCGTGGGTCATCCAGAGTGGCCCCAAGCCTTCGGGTGCGCCCGCACTGCGGTGGATCGGCCCGTACTTGCACGGTCGGCCTACTTGGCGTCCCCGACCTGCGAGCGGCGAGCGCACGTGAAAGTCACGTTGGTGTACTGCGAGTGAGTAGCATCGTTGGAAGGAGGCACACGATGAACATCCTGTTGTGGATCCTGCAGATTCTCGGCGCGTGTGTGTACGGGGCATCGGGTGTCATGAAAGTCTTCATGTTCGACAAGATCAGCGCGGATGTGCCTTCATTCGGAGCGCTGCCGCGAGAAGTCTGGATGGC
>CAZXGD010000046.1:6782-13033 GCA_964640485.1 uncultured Isosphaeraceae bacterium
GCCGGATGTCTCTACACCCCATCAGGGGTATCGCCGCTTCGTCTCAATGACCGAATTGGTGATGAGTGCCTTCAGCACCGCCCGATCAAGATCGGCCAGCTGCTTAAAGTACAGACAGCACTTTCCCATCTTGTGTTTGCCAAGTTTGGACAACAATGACTGCTGCTTGTCCCCTTCGACATCCACATAGATCACCAGTTCGCGACCTCGGATGGCAAAGCCCGCGATTGGGGCCTCGCCGGTGCGCCCGCTTTCATACGTATATCGGTAGGAGCCGAAGCCAACGATGCTCGGTCCCCACATATGTGCAGGCTTCCGGGTGATGCCCTTCATGAGTGCTATCAGGGCATTGCAATCAGCCTTCTGCTGTTCATTGGCTCGTGAAGCGATGTAGTCCTTGACGCTGGCACCGGTGGGTTTGGTTTTGTTGTCAGCCAATGAAGCGACCTCGGATCATGAACCATACGAGGGGAGGAATCACAACAACCACAAAGACTACAGCGCGAATGCGATCCACAAACACGCCGGAAGTACCGTTGGACTGAAAGGGAACGAAGGCATCGATGAGCGCAAGGCCAGTGGAGCGCGGTGACGGTGTGGCTGGGTCACTCGCAACGCTCATGCCGGGAGTTCGGCGGCAGATGGGCAGTCCGTGTGATGTCGCTCGCGTCATTCAAGGCGGCCGCCGAAAACTTGAAGTCGTAGAAATAGCCTTCCGAAGTAACAGACTCCCTCTCTACCTTCCAGATTCGAGTGTTCGTGCGGTAGTCAGGCTTGTCCTTGAACGGTGTGACAAAGCACGGATCGTGCCACTGGATGCAATTGTTTGGGAGAGCTGCATAGCAGCCGTTGTCGAGCGCAATCACATGGGCGCACTTATGGCCTCCATCGCCCGCGTCCTGCGCGTCTTCATTGCCATGCCAGTCCAATGTAAACATGTAGCCACCGGGATACCACTCGCGGTCGGGCAGTCGCACGCGCACCCGCGCCTCGAACAGGCGTTCATAAACTAGGGCGCTTACCTCGTAACTCAAGCAGTCCCAGATTTGCAATTGTGTGAGCTGCATGGCCGGCGCGTCGGTTCGCTGGCACAGCGCATGGATTGGCAGCCGCCAAAACGTAGCCCCATCCTCAGTCAGTGCGTGGAATCCGATCGCGCGCCCCTGAATGGAAGCAACTCCGAAGACGCACACCTTGACGAACTCGCCAGTGTGAGCCTGCCCATCGTAAAGAAACTCTTTACGAAGGTAACAGTAGAAGCGTGGGATGTTGGTGTTCAGTGTTGGCATGGCAGTTCGGGGCAAGTGTGCAATCGATTGAGCCTCTGCGGTGTGGTGAACTGTGCCACGGAGGCAGGGTACGAGCGCACCGGTACTTGAATGCGAATCGCGCTCGCGTGTTGGTGCTAACGCACGAATCCGCAAACCTAAGCGGCGCCCTATTTGGCGCTCGCTGGACGCTCAAAAGCGGCAGCATCCAATATGCCGTTGAAGGTGGGCGTCACACTGATGGTGGTTTCCACCTCAAAGGAACCGCCGTGTCGGTCGGGGATTGTCATGGTCTGGGCCACTTGGCGGATTGAATTGTCAGAGGCCAGCCATAGAACGACCGTGTTACCCATGTGAGTCTTTCCTTGGATTTTGGTGCAGGGCACTCCCTTCAGGACCTCAGTTCCCACTTCCATTGGGTCTGTGACTCGAAGAAGACCGCCGCCCCATTGCATGTTGGGCATGAGCAGGGAGTTGAACACCACTGCGGAGGTGCCGGAGATTCCTGTCGGCCCAGCGAGTGCTTGATCTGCGCTGTCAAAGGTCGAGGTTCCCGCTTTCACAGTCCAATGAGATTTGAAAGTCTTGGCGTCGTCAGACCAAACGAGGTATTGGAAGTTGTCTTTGGTGTCTCGATACTCCCATAGAAAACGTCCATCGCGTTCAAAGGCCGTAGAGAAGGGCAGGTGAGTGGTATGCGTCGGAAGGACGCTCCGCACTTCGCCTTGATCCCGGTAGGTCCTGGCTGTCGCGTACAAGTGCGCGCACGCCGCAAGCCGCTCGGTGGCCGTGAGCTGTGCCGCTGCAACGGGCGGCGGCGTGGGCTGACCCGCCTGTGAAACCGGTGAAGTCCTGTCACAAGCGCAGAGGAAGACGGCAAGAGTGAAACTCAAAACAGGCAATGGACTCCTCATGGTGGTGTCGGCTCCTTAGAGGTTTTACGCCGCGGGCGCCCCTTGGCAGATGTCGAACGTATGGTCACTGGTCCACGGCCGGTGCGGGCGAACGGCACATCGTTGAGGGCGATGGCCTGGTCGATCAAACGCACAATCGCCGGACGACGAAGGGTTGATGCCTTGTGCACCGCAATCCAGCGCGCCCGACTGCCGGACCCTTGCAGCAGTTTCTCGGGATCCCGCAGTTGGCTGCCTCGGTTGAAGTAAAACTTTACGCCCTCCGCGCTCGCACGGATGGCGAAGACGCCCTCGAACCCATGGCCGCTCGGCGTGTAGCTGATTACGAACCAATCGCGATACTCATACACCACCTCATGTGCGGTCGGAAGACGCCTTTGCAACGCCCGCCGTATCGAGCCAATCATTCTCACGTGCGCTGGTGAGAACCTGGCAATCAGAGCGTGCAATTGAGCTTCTGCGACATGTCGTTCCACTCTTGTCTGCGTGTTCTGCTTTGAAGTACCCATAAGGTGCTTTCGATGGAATGTTAACTCGCGCAAGTGCCAGAAAGCTGGCGTGGAGAAACGGATCTTCGGCAATCGTGACTGGTGGCGCGACCTGTAGGAGCATCACACACTCGTGGGGTCGCCAAGCGACTTGTTGAGCGCAACCGCTGCCTTGGTCAGTCGACGAATGGTGGCCGCGGCAATGTCCTCGTTGTGGCGCAGCTCGATGGTGGCCATCTCATATTTTCCGCTTGGGGTGAGACGTTCTTCGAACTCACGAAGGCGTTGACCTCTCCAGAATCCAAACAGCACCCGACGATCCTCGGACCTAATCACCAACACCGGGCCGTTCGATAGGTAGACCAAGTTTCCCCATTTGATCACTTCGTCGAGTTTCGCGCTGGACATCACGACGGAGCGCAAGTGCTCAACAGTAGCGCGTTGCCATCCTGTAAGGGCGGCAACGTACGCATCTGGGCTTGCTGCAGGCTTTGACTTTTTCATGGTCTGGGACGTGGTGTTGGGCCCATCAGATGGGCGATGCTGGTTGCCCACACTCTGCACGCTTCAAGGCCCCCTTTCAGCAAGGGGTGTTTGCCGTCCGCATGACGGAGGCTCGTAAGGAATGGAATTGACGAGTGGCGAGTGGAGTTAGGCAGCACCTGGCGCCCGACTGGCCTGTCTGCCGACACATGCCCACCCACACTCGGGGCAGGGCTCGGCGTACATGCCGTGGCGCTCATAGGTGCACCGAGGACATAGGCCTCGGCGAAAGCGCCGCCGGTCGCGAAGCGCTCGCACGATCCAAATCAACACTGCCGCAACAATCGCGTAGAGCAATGTGTTTGCCAAGAGTCCGCCCCATATTGGCCGGATCGGCAGCACCCGCGGTTGCCGAACCTGCCAGTTGTCTGACCACGCAGGGAGCGGAAGCGCGAGCGCCCCTTGAGAGTGTTCTGTGGTGCGAGACCCGTCCAGCATGACCGTGTGGCTCGGCAATTCGCACCAACTCCATTTGAATGGAAACCCGGAAGCGAGAAAGAGCCTTTGGCGCTGCATGACACCCTCAAAGCCCGCGGCCGTTGGCGGAGGAACATCCAGCCAAGTGGGAAGAAAGTCGATGGGAGGCACTCGTGTGCTTCCAACGTTCTGGTTCCTCTCGAGCCACTCAACCTTGTCCGATCCGAAATACGGGTTGACTTGCACGAGCCAGTGCACGCCGTCGTGCATCCCCATCTCGCTTGTTGGCCTCGCGATGGTGTCAATGCCCGCGACCACCGCGACAGTCGCGAGCAAGTTCAATGTGAACCCGCATGTCACCACAATCAGCAATGTGCGCAGAACTGTTCGCATTCGATCGGTCTGGCGTACGTGACGTTGTGCGGCACGTCCGTGCGGTTGAGAGGGGATGCCTTCGCGCAGAGCGTAACACGCTCTGATGTGTTGGTACGAACGTTCAGTTGGGCGGTGCGCCTGTTGCAAGTTCTCCGCCCGGATCCCGGCGGCTGGACAGCAGCTCATCCAGTGCGCCCTTCAATTCTGGGTAGTGGAATGTGAATCCATCCTCCTGCAGTCGGCGCGACACCACGTACCTCCCATAGAGCGCCAGTTCGGGATCTGTAGCCATCAGCAAAGGAGCACCGATCCGAACCATCCACTCCATCGCCGGAAGTCCGATCGGCACTCCAGCGGACCGCCGAAGTGTCCGCATGAACTCACGCTGCGAAACCGGACTGGGCGCAGATGCCACATACACGCCGCACATCGAGGAGTCGATGATGGCGCGCTCAAAGAGTCGATTCATGTCCAGCTCGTGAATCCAGCTCATTCCTTGCGCACCGGAACCCACTGTGCCTCCCAAGCCCAATCTCACCAGCGTGAGAAGTCGTGCGAGTGCCCCGCCGCCCGCGCCGCGATTGCGACCAATGACGAAGGACGTTCTCAAGATCACTTTGCGCTGACTCTCCAGAGCGGAAGCGTGATATGCCTCCTCCCACGCGCGGCCGACTGTGGGTGCCAGCCCGTAGCCAAGCGGCGAGCTCTCGTCGCACACGGTCGTCGGCGGATCACCATAGATGTGCGCGGTCCCCATCTGCACCCACACTGGTGGAGGGCTTGAGACCGCGCGCAACGCTTGGCCGATCACAGAAGTAGCCTCCACGCGCGACCGGAGGATTTCGTCCTGGTGATCGGGGGTCTTCACGCAGTCCACGGAACGGCCGACCAGATTCACCACCGCTGCCGCACCCTCCAGGGCCGATGCCCATGGGCCGAGCGTGCGTGCATCCCAGCGCACGTGACTCCAACTACCGCGCACTCGGGGAGCTGTGCGCGACAGAATGACTGTCGGTGTACCCGCCGCCGCCAAGTACTGTGCCAGCGACACTCCTAGGAATCCGCTCCCTCCTGCAATGACAATCGGAGCGCTCTTGGTCACTGTGGTCGGAAACCTCCCAACGCGTAGTTGTGCCGCACGTCAGAGCGGCTGAGGGCGCACCCCCTCGCTCCGAATGGTAGCCCGTACTGATGTGTTGGTACGAGTGCTCAGTTGGATGGCGTTGGGCGCCCGCATTCAGGAGAGCGGCTAGCGCCCTTGAGTTGATAGCCGCAACGTTGACAACCGCTCGGCTTGAGCTGCGTGTGGCTTGCCCTGAAGCCAGCATGCGCAGCTATTGAGTTTGCGAGTGCCAGCATCCAGTGCGGAGAGCCTGCACCAGAGGGTGGTCGCCATCGCTGCATTCACGACTGCTTCCGGTACGGCGGTGGGCCAGCGCAGGCGGATGAGTAGGCGGGTGACCATGCGGTGATTCCGAATCCCGCGTCAGATGTGTCGGTGCGAGTGCTCAATGGGATGGCGCGGTATGTCCGCACTCTGAGCAGACAGATGTGCTGCGGAGCGTGTAGCCGCACTTCCGGCAAAGCCCTAGGGTCGGCCAAATGCGCTCGGCAGCGAAGGCAAGAAGGGCCACCGAGGCGAGCGGGAGCGCCAATAGCCAGAGCGGAAACCCGATGAAGTAAACATCCGATGGCGCCGGTCCCGCATAAAACTCCCACAAGTAGTAGTAGCCGTTTGGGTTTTTGGGAAAAACGTGGAAGAGATCCGTAGAGCCGGCGACGTCAGGAAGGTTGATGGCGATTTCAAGAAGTCCGGCAGACGCTCCGACGTAGACGAAGTGGGGGAAGAACACCGCCGCCCCATACCACCGGCTCACTGCGGTTACAACCAAGATGAGCAACGCAGCGACCAGTATGGGCCAACGCAGTTGGGCGGTCAAGCGGACGAGCATGAGTAGTGTCCTTCCGCGTTGCATTGCTCTTCGATCAGTCCGTCCAACGTTGCGTTCTGCTGCACGCGAGTGCGGCCGAGGGCGCCAGCCCTCGCGAGTGAGTGTAGACCGCACTCGCGTGTCGGCACGAACGCTCAGTTAGCCGGCCTTGTGTTTGCGCGATCAACTTCAAGTGTTGCGCGCACGATGCGTGGGCGAACAACTGGCCGCTCGAACTGGCGCAATCTCAGGCGGCGTCAGTCTCAACAGTACCGGGAAGGCTCGTGACAACGAGCTTTGCCATCGCCACCTTAG
>CAZXGD010000047.1:0-11207 GCA_964640485.1 uncultured Isosphaeraceae bacterium
TACCCGACCAGCTTCCGCCGCTGGTTGGGGCTCAGACTTGTTTTCGCAGCACGTCCTGAAGGATCGCCTTGTCCAGGCGGAGGTCGGCGACAAGCCGCTTCAGCTTTGAATTCTCCTCCTCCAGTTGCTTCAGCCTGCGCAATTCCAGCACGCCCATCGACCCGAACTTCATCTTCCATCGATAGAACGTCTGCTCCGCAACGCCGAGCCTCCGGCAGATCGCCGCGATCGTCTCGCCCGTCGACTCCTGCGCGAGCGCGTATGCGATCTGCTCTTCCGTGAACCGCTTCTTCTTCATCGAATCCTCCAGTCAAATCTGGAGGCCGAAGTGTCTCAGATAACTCTCGCCGCGTTTGGATCAGGATTCAGGGGGAAGACCAACTCGCGGATTTGGATCGGTCTGAAACCGCCCGGTTCGAACCGCTCACGCGGTTCGTAAATGGCTCCAAGCAAATGAAATACGTTGCCGAGCGCGGCCAACCGGCTGAACTGCGCACGCAGCTCGAACGAGTAGGTTCGAACCTGACCCTCTCCGATCGGAATCTCCGGTGGGAGCCACGCGGTGCGTGGAAACTCGTGGTGGCGCAAGGGCCTTTTGCCCAACACAACACCGCGCCACCTCACGGCAGCGCGGTGTTCGTCGGTGAAACGGACCTTCCACTTGTTCAATGGAGCGCACCGGGATCGAACCGGTAACCTCCGCCTTGCAAAGGCGGCGCTCTCCCAGTTGAGCTAGCGCCCCGTGCCGTTCTGCACGAGCGGGCAAAAGTATAGCGGCCCCGGCGAAACTCGCCGAGGCCGCTGTGAGTGACTTATCAAGTCTTTACGGGGAAGTGCTCGGAACCACTTCAGGTTCGAACATCGGTGGCACTTCTTCCCAGCAATCTTCTTCCGGCGCTGCAACGGGTGTTGTTGTTGGCACCACCGCGGGTGATGCTTCTTTGCCGCCCAAAGCGGTGGCCGGCTTGGTGGCGTCTGACTTGACGTCAACCCTGCTCACCTGCGGTGTATCGCGCACCATGAACAACTCAACCACTTGCGGAGAGATCACGTTGATGTTGAGTGCGCTGTCAAACTCCTTGCCACCCTTCACACCAACCAGCGTGCCCAGCATGGTGCCCATCGGAATGCTCTCATTGGGAAGAACGTACGCGATGGTCTGACCGGTCTGCGTATCCGTCACGCGATACAACTGCGGCAAGCGCTTGCCGTCATACACCACGCTGGCATTCAGAATGCCGATGGCGGTGTACTCCGCGCGCCGCTGGATGTCGGTGATTAACTGCACCATGGTCACCGAGCGCTCGCTCAGTGAGTTCTTGATAGACGCCAACTCCTGCGCCTGCTTCTGTGCTTCCAGAAGCAATTCCAATTGCTGCGCGCGTGAAGACGCCATCTGTGCGATCGCCGATCCTGCAGGCGCAGTGTCTGCCAGTGACAGATACCTGCCGCGAAGCGCGTCCAACTCTGCACTGGCCTGCGATTGCTGACGAACGGCCTGCCACTGGTTCTCCAAGTCGCCCCAAGTTGCGCGTCGGCTCACCGCCGCAACCTTGACAACTGGCGCGGTGTGTTCCATGTCCAATGCGCCTTCCCCGTGGGAATCTGTGCGCACCGAGGCATCATTCCTAAGTGGCGGAATCGTAGGGCTGGAGAGAGTTCCGTCTTGCACAGAAGCTGGTGCGGGTGAAGGCGCGCCGACCGCTGGAGTGTTGACGGGGGCAGACGTGAGTACCGCTGACTCAGATTCCGTGGCCCGACGGAGGAACTGCAAGTTCACCCAGCCTTCGCCGGTCGCGGGCAAGGAAACCTTGTAGACAGAATCCTTGTCGCCTTGCACGACACCCTGAACGACGACAGTGGCGCCCGGTTCAAGTGTGCCGATCTGCTTCCAACTGCGATCGGGTGCGCCACCCGAATCAATGTTGGGCGCACGCAGTTCCGTGCGCGCCGTGATCTGTGCGGGGCTGGTAGCGCCCCCGGTGACCGAGGCAGCCTCGCCGCTGATTGACACGCGACGATCTGCTGGCACATAGGCGTACATCTGGCTAAAGGCCGGGCCGGCGGTGCGCACCTTGGCCCAGCCGAACTCTTCGGCCAACACCTGAACAGTGTCACCCGCGTGGAGTTTGCCAAAGACGTACGCGCCTTGAGCGCTAGGACCGCTGCGCACGTTCACGGCATTGCCCGTAACCACGGCGATGTACGGCCCCGCACTTTGCGGCGGTGCGGCGGTGTTGGCGGGCGCGCTGGCCAGCGACCCCGCAGAAACACCAGTGTCCTGTGCGAACACTTCAAAAGTAGGCGGGAGGGTGAGCAGGGCTGCGGTGGCCAGCGTCATGCTTCCGGCAGCCCGCGTCCATGCGGGTGAGCGTCCTTGCTGCATGCGTGCAGTGTAGTGAGCTTGGCTAGACTTTCCAGTATGTCTTGGCCTCTTGTTGCTTTAGTTTTGAACCGCGTTGGAGGTAGGTATCCGTTCGCATCTACGCCACATTGGGCGGTGTTGGCCATGGCGACGGTGGTGGGTTTGTGCGGTTGCCAGGACCCGCTTAAGCAGCAGGAGGACGCTGAGTTGCAGCGAGCTTGGGAGTCCACACTTGAGCGGGAGGCAGGTTCCGGGTTGGCTGCCACCAAAGAGGTGCAAACCCAAGCCCCCATGAGCGAAGTGTTTGAGAGCCTGAAGGGCCGGCGAGCTCAGCTTGACGCCATGGGTCCACAGGCGCGCGACGCCGGGCTGGGTATGGCGGTTGGGCCGGACATTACCGAGGGAACACCCCGGCAGGTGGTTCTGACCCTGCAGCAGGCGGTGGCCAGCACGGTGCAGAACAATCTGGCGGTCCAGCAGGCGCGGCTTGAAGAGGCCATGAGCCAGACCGAGATCGTGCGCGCCGAGGCGGTCTTTGACACAGTGCTCTTTGCGGGGGGTGGCTACACCAGAACCAACCAGCCCCAGCCGGTTGTTGACCTAGGGGGTGGCGGCGGCAGTTTCTTGTTGAACCCTGGGGCCGACCAGCGCAACTGGACTCTGACCACCGGCTTGGAGCAGCGCTTTGCCACGGGCACCAACATCTCAGTAAGCACCAACATGGGCTGGCAGAGTGTGAATGACCCTGGGGACACTATCACCCCAAACCCCGCCTACAACACGGCCCTGAATCTAACGCTGAGTCAGCCGCTGTTGCGCGGTTTTGGCTCCGATGTGAACTTGGCGCAGTTGCGCTTGGCGCGCAATCAGGATCGGCGTTCGGTGCAGGTGGTTCGATCGCAACTCTTGCTGGCTGTTGCGCAAACAGAGGGGGCGTACTGGCAGATCTTTGTTCAGCGGCAGCGGTTGGTGAGCGCCCGCTGGCTTCTGAAGGTTGGCGAGGATGTGCGTGGCCTTCTTGAGCGCCGCCGAGGCTACGACGCGAGTTTGGCGCAGTACGCCGACGCCGTGAGCAAGGTTGAAGATCGTCGCGCACAGGTCATTCGTGCTGAACGCGAGTTGCAACGTGCAGAGAACTCACTGAAGCGAATCATGAACGATCCCCGATTGCCCGTGGGCGGCAGCGAAACGGTGGTGCCCATTGATGCGCCCGTTGATCAGCCGTTGAAGTACAGCGTTGGCGACGCGCTTGCCACCGTGATGGCCCAGAATCCGCAAGTGGCTGCCGCGCTCTTGGGTATCAATGACGCCGCCATCGGCCTAGACGTGGCCGCCAATGGCAGGTTGCCACAGCTTGACCTTGAAGCGAGCGGTGCGCTGTTTGGCTTGGCGCAAGGTCTAGGCGACAGCTGGAGCAGCTTGGGGGACAATGATTGGATTGAGTACACGGTGGGCGCCACGTTTAGGCAGCCCCTGGGAAATCGCGCCGGCGAGGCTGAGTATCGCAGAGCGCGCCTAGCGCGGAGCCGCGCCGTGATTGGATACAAGAGTGCGGTGCAAGATGCAGTGCTGGCTGTTCGCAACGCTTTGCAAGACGCCGCTGCTGCGTACAGGTTGATCGACCAAACTCGTGCCCAACGGCTGGCTGCTGCCGAAAACATGCGCGCACTAGCCATTGAAGAGGAAAACATCGCGCAACTTACGCCGGAGTTTCTGGCGCTGAAGTTCTTGCGTCAAGACTCGCTGGCACTCACGCAGCAGGCCGAGGCCAATGCGCTCGCAGATTACAACACGGCGATCGCCAATCTCTACGCTGCCATGGGGAGCGGGCTGGAGCGCAATCGAATTGAACTTAAGTTGGTGGATGCGTCTCCCGGAGGTTGAAGAGTGGCAACAGCCGTGCCAGCCACTGAAGAGCACCTGCGCAACGCAGCGGAGATTCTCTCCAGCGGCGGCGTGGTGGCGTTCCCCACAGAAACGGTGTACGGGTTGGGCGGCCTCACGCTTTCCGTTCCCGCGGTTGAGAAGATTCATCAGCTCAAAGGTCGGCCCGCAGACAATCCACTCATTGCACATGTGCTGGACATTGAGGGTGCCATGCGCGTGGCGGCACATTGGCCTGATTCATGTAGCAAGTTGGCGGCTGCATTCTGGCCGGGGCCGCTGACACTCGTGGTGGCTCGTGCCAGCCAAGTGCCACGCCAGGCCACTGGGGGTCGAGACACCGTGGCGGTGCGCGCACCGAGGCACCCCATTGCCCGCCGACTCTTGGAACTGCTGAACGGTCAGCCACTCAGCGCGCCCAGCGCCAACCCGAGCGGTCGCACGAGCGCCACCAGCGCCGCGCATGTGGTGCATGATTTTCAGCATGTTCCGCAGCTCATGGTGCTGGACGGTGGCGCGTGCGAAGTGGGCATCGAAAGCACGGTGTTGGACATGACCGCTGAGCTGCCCATGGTGCTCCGCCCCGGCAGTGTGAGTGCTGAGCAGATCGGCAGCGTGTTGGGTTGCCATGTTGGCACCAAACATTCTGCCGAGCAGGGCGCAAGCCCAGGCACTGCTTCAAGCCACTATGCACCGCGTACGCCCGCAGTCTTGGTGAAGCCCCCGCACCTTGAGGAGTTTTTGGCTGCGCAGCGGGAGCAATGTGTGGTGCTCATGGTCGCGCCGCTTGGCGCACCCGGCACGGTGCGGCAGAAGCACCACGTGATTCTTATGCCCGAGTTGTGTGAGGCGTACGCAGCCGTGCTTTACGACCGTCTGCGCGCTGCAGATGCGCACAACTGCTCAATGATTGTCATTCAAGAACCATCGCCGCAGGGTGGTCAGTGGGCGGGAGTGATTGATCGCCTCCGCCGCGCCACGCACACTAAGGCATCGGAATCTTGACGTGCTGCGCGGTGGCGCAGGAGCGCGCCAACTCATAGCCGGCATCAGCGTGGCGGAACACCCCCATCATGGGGTCGTTGGTCAGCACGCGTTCCAGCCGATGCGCCGCTTCGGGAGTGCCATCGGCAACCACCACTTGACCTGCGTGTTGGCTGTAGCCAATCCCCACGCCGCCTCCGTGATGGAAACTAGTCCAACTTGCACCGCTGGCAATGTTGACCGCAAAGTTCAATAGCGGCCAATCGCTCACCGCGTCTGAGCCGTCTTGCATGGCTTCAGTTTCTCGGTTGGGGCTGGCCACGCTGCCGCAGTCCAAGTGATCACGACCAATCACGATGGGGGCGCTCACTTTGCCGCTGGCGACCAGTTGGTTGAAGGCCAATCCGGCCTTGTGGCGCTCACCCAATCCCAGCCAACAAATGCGTGCGGGCAGGCCCTGAAAGGCCACGCGATCCTGCGCCATGCGAATCCACCGGTGCAAACTCTGGTCGTTGGGAAAAAGCTCCAGCACCGCTTCATCGGTGGTGCGAATGTCTGCAGGATCGCCGCTCAGTGCGGCCCAGCGGAAGGGTCCGCGCCCCACGCAGAATTGCGGTCGAATGTATTCAGGCACAAACCCTGGAAAGGCAAATGCATCCTTGTAGCCGTGCTCCAGAGCACGCTGGCGAATGTTGTTGCCGTAGTCAAACACTTTGGCACCCGCGCGCTGAAACTCAACCATCAGGCGAACATGCTGCTCCATGCTGGCCGTGCTGAGTGCCACGTATCGCTCAGGGTCTGCGCCGCGCAGAACGTCCGCATCCGCGCGCGACAGCCCCGCGGGGTAGTAGCCCTGAAGCGGGTCGTGCGCGCTGGTCTGATCCGTGAGCGTGTGGGGTGTCACGCCGCGCTGCTTTAACCGATCAAGCAGGTCGACGGCGTTGGCGAGCACACCCACGCTCAGCGCCTGGTTGCGCTTGGCAAGGTCCAGCGCACGATCAATTGCTGCATCCAAGTCAGTGTGAACTTCGTCCAAGTAGCGGTCTTGCACGCGCTTGTCCATGCGTTCACGGCAGATCTCGGCGATAAGCGCCGTTCCTTGATTCATGGTGATGGCCAAGGGTTGCGCGCCCCCCATGCCGCCGCAGCCAGCGGTGACATTGAGCGTTCCCTTGAGCGATCCGCCAAAGTGCTGGCGGGCACATTCTGCGTAAGTTTCGAAGGTTCCTTGCAGAATACCTTGCGTGCCTATGTAGATCCAGCTTCCTGCGGTCATCTGCCCAAACATCATGAGTCCGCGATCTTCAAGTTGATCAAAGGTGCTCTGCGTGGCCCAGTGGGGCACCAAGTTGCTGTTGGCAATAAGCACGCGCGGCGCATCCGCGTGGGTGCGCACGATGCCCACTGGCTTGCCACTCTGCACCAAGAGCGTCTCATCCGTACCCAGTTCCCTCAGACTGCGGATGATGGCGTCGTAGCACTCCCAAGTGCGTGCTGCTTTGCCTCGGCCTCCGTACACCACCAGGTCATCGGGGCGTTCGGCCACCTCGGGATCGAGGTTGTTCATCAACATGCGCATCGCGGCTTCGGCGGCCCACGTCTTGCAGGTCTTGGTGGCGCCGCGGGGTGCGCGAATGTGGCGAATCTGTGCGGCAGTGGTCATGGAATGCTCAGTGTAGAAGCGCCTTCATTCAGGCACAATGGCAGAGAGGCCCACGTCGATGTACTGGCCACCCGACGTTTGCTTGCAGTGCACGGCGATCAGGTGGTTTCCAAAGCCAAGCCTCTTGCGTGCTTCTTCGGGCAGTTCCACGCGGATGTATCCGGTGGTGAACCCCGTGAGCGTCAACACTTTGTGTCCGTCAATCCACACTTCAGCATCTTCATCGTGGTGGATGGTCAGGTGCGTTGGGGTGGGATCCTTGCGTGAGAGTGCAAAAGAACGGCGCAACCAAATCTCAGGGGTCTCCCAAATGGTGGCGATGATTGAGTCCGTGCCCGGTGTCCCCTTGCGACCAAAGCCGGCGCGTACATGCACCCAGGACTTGTCGTCAAAGAATGGTTGCACCCACGTGTCCGCTGGTTTGGTGAATGACATGTGCCATTCAGGTGCGTTCTTGCCAGAACGCCACGCTTCGCGAGCATTCATGACGATCGCCTTGAATGTGTGCCGCTTGGGCACATCACCCGTCAAGGCCTGATTGGCTGCTTGCATGCGCGCACTGTTGAACTTGATCACATCGCGGTCATAGGTCATGACGCCATTCACTTCAGATTCCACGTCCGTGGTCTGCGTGTAGATGGCGGCGCACAATCCGTCGGCGCGCAGTTGCAGCAAGTCTGCGGCCAAGGCCTCATAGGCCACGGTCAGTGCCTCGCGATCCTTGTAGGTGGTGTATCCCCAACCCTTGTCTCTCCACATGTGGCCCGGCTCCGGCAGGCCAAAGCCGCCACACTCGCCGATCACCCACGCGCGACCGTGCGTGTTGTCGGGCACGTGCCCCTCCAAGCGAGCGGCGTAGTCATGGATGTCAAGAGTGTCACCGATCGCGCGGTCCGTCCACCCGCTTGCCGTGGTCACCAAGCGAGTGGGGTCGAGCGTCTTCACCAGCGTGGTGATGCGTTGGCTGTCAAACTGCCCCCAGCCCTCATTAAAGGGAACCCAGAGCACAATGCTGGGAAACACGCGCAGCCAGTTGATCATGGCGGTGAGTTCGCGTTCGTAGATTGTGGCGCTGGCGGTATCCCGCTTCATGTCGGGGTCGTTAGGGCCGATCGAGCCATCGCCGCTGGGCATGTCCTGCCACACCAAGATTCCCATTCGGTCGCACGCGGCGTACCACACCGCGGGCTCAACCTTGACATGTTTGCGAATGGTGTTGAAGCCGCAGGAGCGGGTGATCTGCAAGTCGTAAACCATGGCCTCTGGAGTGGGCGCGGTGTAAAGCCCGTCGGGCCACCAGCCTTGGTCCAGCAGGCCAACCATAAAGTACGGCTTGCCGTTGAGCTGAATGGTGGGCTTGCCATCCGCGCCCTTTACCAACTTGATATCTCGGAACGCAAAGTAACTCTTCACTGTGTCGACCACGGTGCCGGTGCGATCCTTGAGCGTGGCCACCACGGTGTAAAGCACGGGAGTTTCTGGGCTCCACTCTGCGGGCTTGGGAATGATGACATTGGGCGAAGCCGTTCCGCTAGAAATGTTGGACTGCACAGATTGAATCTTGGCGCCGGTGTGATCTTGAATCTCTAGGTTGAGCGTGGTGCCCTTCATGTTGGCGCCAGCAGCCCCCACGGTGAACTTCACCCCACCGTTGGAGCGATCGGTCTGTGCCTCAAGTTTGGTGAGCGCTACCGTCGGCACCGTTTCTAGCCACACCGTTTGCCAGATACCGCTGACGGGTGAGTACCAGATACCCTCTGGTTTGCCGATCTGCTTTCCACGCGGCTGCGTGCTGTGGTCAGTGGGGTCAGCCACCGCAACGTGCAACTGGTTGTCGCCGGGCTTCACTAACGCAGTGATGTCAAAGGAAAACGGGTCGAACCCACCGGAATGCACCCCCGCATCCTTGCCATTCACGCGCACGGAACACGCCCAGTCCACTGCGCCAAAGTGCAGCAGCACGCGCGCGCCGGCTTCTGGGGGCGCCAACTGAAAGCTGCGCCTGTACAGCAAACGCTGGTCAGGCTGTAGCGCTCGACCGACGCCGGAAAGTTGGCTCTCCAAAGGGTAGGGCACCAAGATGTTGCCATCCGCCTTCTGTGGAAACGCCGGATGCGCTCCCTCTGCCGCGGGCGCGGGGACTATGGCGTACTCCCAAAGGCCGTTGAGTGACTGCCACGCCGCGCGCTCAAACTGGGGGCGCGGATAGATGTTCCACGGGTTCTCGGGGCGCACATCTTTGGACCATCGCGTGCGAAGTGGGCCGTCCGTGGGTTTCCAAGAGTCTGGGGGCGCGGATGGCATGGGCGCGCTGCAAAGTACGGCTGCAAGCAGAATGAGATTCATCATTGAGTTACCGTCGCTGGGCAGCGTACGGTAGCGTTGCCGTTCGCCTTCGGGTGCTTCCACGCTATGCCCACCTATCGAGTGCTTGAACCTATGCAGGGACGCGCCGCCCTTCAGCGGTGGAAACGGGCGTTGCTGCACAACGTGCTGCTGGTGGTGGGGGCGCTGGGGTTTACCTTTGGCGGCCTGGTACTGCTGGAGAGTCCCGCCAACTCCCTGAGCGACCGCATCTTTAACGCGGCGTGGAATGCTGCCAACACGGTCACCACGCTCGGGGACTTGCAGCAACTGAACCATGATCAGAAACTCTTCATGATCGCGGCCATGTTCGTGGCGGCGAGCATTGTGACGTATGCGCTGTCCACCTTGGGCGGAGTGTTGTCCAGTCCGGACATTGCCGAATACCGCGAAAACAAAAGGATGCACCGAGTGTTGAGCGAACTCAAGAATCACGTCATCGTGGTGGGCTACTCCGATGTGGGGCTGCGGGTTGCAGACCGCCTTCGCGCCAGCGGAAAGAAGGTGGTGGTCATTGAGAGCAATCCGCTGCAAGCGGAGCAGGCTTCGCAGGCGGGCTATTTGGTGGTGCAGGGGCAGGCCAGCCAAGAGCAGACACAACGGCATGCAGGGGTGGAGCACGCGGAGGCTTTCTTGGTGACTTCATTGGAAGCTGAACAACGCGTGGCTACTACGCTCATCGCTCGGGCGTTAAATCACGCGCTTTACATTTCGGCGGTGGGCAGCAGTGATGTGGGCAAGGATTGGCTCACCCACGCCGGAGCCACTGATGTGATCTTGGTAAACGAAATCATCGCCGCCAATGTGGTGACGCGGCTCGGACAGCGAGTACGACTGAACACCAGCGTGGTCAAGGAAGCAGCTGCAGACATTCAGGTGGCCGCGCAAGTGGCAGAGCGGGCGGTCAAGGTGGGAGACGGAACAGCCCATCCCATGAAGGATGGGTTGTAACCCGGGGGTCACTCGTTCAAATTCGGACGCCACTACTTCAAGGCCGGTTGCAAACAGAACCGGCTTCGCCAGTTCACGCAAGACGCCGCCGAGAGACCTCGGCGGCGTCTTCGCTTTTGGCGTAGGAGATTCGCGAAATTGGGATGCGGCGCCTGGGGTCGGAGGGTCCGGGGACGGAATGAGTCGTGCTGAGTTCTCTAGCGTGCCCCGTGGCGGTTCTCTTTAGATGTACCGCATTCTCACTTCCCACCTTCCGCGGCGGGCTTGGCCCGCTCAGCCCGCACGGCTTCGAGTTCGCTCCGCCACACCGCGGCTTCGGGTTCGTTCCCCTTGGCCTCGTACAGCCGCACGAGGCGTTCGAGAGCATCGGGGATGCGGACCTTGCCCTCCGCCGGGATGGCGGCCTCGCGATCCTTCAATCCCTTGTACCCGTAGAGCAGCAGCGGCTCGGCCTCGGCGAGTTTCTTCTGGCCCAGCAGGACCCCGCCGAGCATCGACTTGGTGTTGAACGTTGTCCAGGCACCTGGTTGTTCCTTCTCGCGGATGGTGAGTGCTTCGCGGATCAGCGGTTCGGCCTCGTCCCACGCCTTGAGCGTGTACAGCGTCATGCTTGCCATCACGAGTTGCCCGGCCAGTTGGGGGCTGTCTTTGGGCAACGTGGCTCGGCTCGATTCGACCAGTTCCCGGTTCAGGGGAACCGCGTCGTTGGTCTTTCCCTGCGCGGCATAGAGGCTGGCGAGTTTGTACAGGCTCAAGGCGATTTGCGGGTGTCCGGCGGGGAGGGCCGCGCGGTTGATCGCCAGCGACTCGCGGAAGAGCGGCTCGGCCTCGGCGAGCTCGTTCTGGTCCTGCAGAAGCGACGCGAGGTTGTTCAGGCCGAGAGCAATGTCCGGGTGCCCGGCGGGGAGGGCCGCGCGGTTGATTGCCAGCGACTCGCGAAAGAGCGGCTCGGCCTCGGCGAGCTTGTTCTGGGCCTGCAGAAGCCCCGCGAGGTTG
>CAZXGD010000048.1:0-10871 GCA_964640485.1 uncultured Isosphaeraceae bacterium
ACTGACGTGGAATGGGTAGTGTCCGAGGAAACTCTGCGAGTTCACAGCGCGCATGCTCAGGGAGAATTGTCTTGGAAGGGATACTCCAAACTCGTCTGTACTCCTGAAGGATTCATGCTGTACCCAATCGAACAGATGTTCAATTGGCTGCCCCGACATGGCTTTGCCAACGATGAAACCTTTGAGCGCTTTGGTGAACTGGCGAGGCGAAAGATCGAGCGACACTACAGCGTTGCCCCGTTGCGTAGATCTGGACGTTGAAGTCCACAGTGATCACCACGGGCGGCACCAGTCAACAAAGGAGAGTCGTCATGAGCACGCAACACACTGTTCCGGGCGTGGGATTCGCGGTGCTGTACCGCTGGCGATTGCACCCTGGTCACGAAGCGGCGTTTACGGCCGCGTGGCTGTTGGTTTCTCAGGCTCTGCACTCGCAGCGAGGGTCGCTGGGCGCCCGGCTGCATCGCGGTTCAGACGGTACCTGGTTTAGTTACGCACAATGGCCCTCGGCGCAGGCGCGCTCCGACGCGTTTGCCTTGGGGTCGGTGAATGAAGCGGCGTCGGAGGTCATGAATCAGGCGATTGCCGAACGCTTTCCTGAAATCACGCTAGAGCCCGCTGCAGATTGCCTCATGGCCCCACAATCGCCAACAACAGCAGCACGCCGTCTGGGTTCAGATCTGCAGTCCACGGCGTGGATTGTTGCCAAGGGAATCATGTTCGCAGGTATCGCAGGAGTATCCGCAACACTGCTGCTTCTGGAATGGCCGTCACTCAAGTTGGCCCTCTTGCTTGCCCTGCTGGTGTGGGCCTCCTGTCGTTTCTACTATTTCCTTTTCTATGTTCTTGAGCATTACGTAGACCCTTCCATGCGCTACTCCGGCCTGTTGGATCTGCTCACGGGAATGAGGCGACGACGTCAAAACATGGCCTCCAAGGGCTAACTTGTCCAATGGGGCGCCCTATGGTTAAATAGGCGGGCGATGACTGAACACAACCAGGGGCCCCCGACAACACCGCCCAACGGGGAAGTCACCGCAGCATTGAACGCTGAACATTTCCAAACGCTCCGGCAGGGAGCCAATTGGTTCTATTGGATCGCGGCGCTCTCGGTGATCAACTCCATCATCATGTTGGCCCATGGCGAATGGGCATTCATCGTGGGGCTCGGCATCACACAGTTTGTGGACGGGTTTGCATTTGCGGTGGCCGAGGACTCGCCGGAACTGAATACGGCAGCCACTGCCGTGGCCATCGCCGTGAATCTCGTTGTGGTTGGCACGTGCGCCCTGTTTGGATTTCTGGCCAACCGCCGCAAGGTGTGGGCCTTTTGGATTGGCATGGTGCTCTATGGACTGGATGGATTGCTGCTTCTTGCCTTTGGGGACTACCTGAGCTTTGCATTCCATTTGTTTGCCCTGTGGGGAATCTCCGCAGGCTTGCGCGCGCTCTACGCCATCAAAGCGTCCCAACGTTAACGAACACACATCATGCCGTTGTGGCATCCTCTACTTGTTTGTGGCAAAGGCACGTGCACATTGCTGGCCTCAACGGTGTGCCTGATGGGCTGTGATGAGTCCGCACGAGTTGCAGAACCGACTCATGCATCATTCGGCGCTCACACGCCGCTTCGCGCGCCTGCACCTGTTCAGGTGAGCCAATACATTCGGCGAATGCATCAAGACATGCGCGGCAACATCTGGTTCGGCACCAACGGCGATGGCGTGTGCCGCTATGACGGCGCTACGTTCACCTACTTCACATCGCAGGACGGCTTGGGCGGCAATGCTGTCCGCGGCATTCTGGAAGATGAGTGGGGGCTGCTTTGGTTTGCCACCGATCGTGGGGTGAGCACCTTTGATGGGCGTACCTTCACGTTGGTCTCCGCCCAGAATGAACAGTGCGATAGTGACACCTGGAGCATGACGCGAGACCGGCGCGGCGAACTGTGGATCGGCACCATGTCTGGAGTCTGTCGCTACGACGGCGTGAGGTTTTCGCGCTTTGAGCTTCCTGCCGTGGCGCTGGGGTCAACGTCCCGCTTCACCCCAGAACTCGTGTGGAGCATTTTGCAGGATTCCGCAGGCGCGATGTGGTTCGCCACCGATGGCGCCGGCGTCGTGAAAGTCGACGGTGCTTCCACCACTAGGTACACCACCGCGGACGGGCTCTGCGGAAACAACATCTCTTGCATCTTTCAGGATTCGCATGGCCACCTCTGGTTTGGCGGTCGAAATGCAGGCGTCAGCCGCTATGACGGCACGTCGTTCACCACGTTTCTGGCTCCAGCTGGGGGAACGCCTCAATTCGTGTGGACGATGATGCAAGACCGGGCAGGCAACATCTGGCTGGGTACTGCCGGGGGCGGAGCCTATAGATACGACGGCACTTCATTTCGCCACTTCTCCGCTGCGGACGGCTTGGGCAATCAGCACGTTCAGTCCATTCTGGAAGATCGCGATGGCGAGCTTTGGTTTGGCACTTCTGGTGGAGTGTTCCGCTTTGACGGCAACAAGTTCACCAATTTCACGCGACACTAACAAGGGGACTCGCCGTGGGAACAACTTCTTGGCTTGGTTCGAATCGGGGCGCTCATTCCGGTGCGCACTCCACACTGACCGCCATGATCTGTCTGAAGCACGCGGACGGCCTTAGCGCTCGTGCGCTTCTTGAAGATCTTCGTCTGGCGTGGCGGCGGAACGAAGCCGACTTTAAGGTGCAGGGCGATGCCAACGTTGGCATTGCAGAAGCTGAAGGGTTTCGCCTTGCAGTGCTATTGATTCCAGGGCCGATGCCTACGACCGAATTGGAGTTGCCTGCACGGGCTGCGTGGTACTGGCCAGGCGCCGGTGAGTCGGCCAAGATGCACACATCCCATCTGATTGTGACGGCGGAACATCCGCGCGCCACTCCACGCGACATCGCATTGTTTCATGCGCGCGCACTTGCATCGCTCGTGGCGCGCGTGCCTGCATGTGCCCTTCTATGCACCGATACCAAACTGCTGCTAGACCCTGTGCAGTACAGAAAGGCGATCAAGGACTCCGCAGCGGCCAAACGTATTCCCGCAGCCATGCATGTGGGTGTCTTTTGTGCCGCGGATGGAGACGGAACACTGGCATACACCGTTGGCTTGCGCAAGTTCTCTCATGCCGAGTTGGAAGTGCGTGCCAAGGGCACCCCCCCTGCTGCGCTGATCAAGTTTCTTCTAGCGGTGTGCGATCACATTGTGAACTCGGGAGCCGCCATTCAGGAGGGCGAAAGCGTGGGCCACGCAGGTGGCTTTGGCGGCGTGGCGGAGCAACGCCGTTCCTCCGTGCTCGCCAACGTTGACGTGCTTCGAATTGATGTTGCGGAGCCGAGGGGTACCACGGCTCCGCCCAGCGGCGCACGGGACGCTCGGCACCTTGCAATTGCAGAGAGCAAGACTCTGCACGCTGAACCACGATCGACATCCAGCAGCCGCGGTGAGCCGCCACCGGTGGCTGTACCAACAAGAGACCTTTCCGGGTATCGAGACCTGTCCACCATCACATCCGTCGTCAATGGCCTGTTCGGCGTGGGCATTGTCTTGGCGCTTTTGGGCCTGTGGTTCAATTGGATTGAAATCCAAATCCTTCAGCGCGCCATGGACGGCAGCGACGTGTCTGAAGCGGAGGCACTCGCCAGCGACTCAAGATTGCAAATCTTGAGCTGGTGCTCAATCCCGACGTATCTCACGACAGCGGTGTGCTTTCTGGTGTGGACATTCAAAACCAAGAAGAATGCGCGGAGCCTAGGAGCCACCGACATGAAATACTCACCCGGTTGGTCGGTGGGCTGGTACTTCGTGCCCATCGCGACGCTGTGGAAGCCATATCAGGCGCTGAAGGAGACCTTCATGGCCTCGCATCCCGACTATCGGGGCAATTGGCAGGCGGCGCCCGGCCCAGCGATCCTGCCCGTGTGGTGGCTGCTTTGGTTGGCTTCCAACATTCTGGGCCAATGGGTGTTCCGAACCTCTCTTCGGGCAGACACATTGGAAGAGTATCTGCAAGCATCGTGGGTGTCGCTCTATGCCCAAGCGCTTGATCTGCCGCTGTGCATCTGCGCCATCATGGTGGTGGGAACGCTGTACAAGTGGCAGAAGCAAAGTCACCAAGGGAAAGCACGGGCGATTGCCTGAGGCTTCACAGCGACGTTTATGTGTCGGCCGGAAGCTTTAGCTGCCCCAGCTGGCGAGAAGAATTCCGAGGTCCGCGCCGTCGACTTTGCCGTCTAGGTTCAGGTCATACGCAGTTCGCGCCGCGCCCCAGTGTTGCAGCAAGACTCCCAGATCGTCGCCCGCCACCACGCCGTTGCCATTGAAGTCTCCACGCAAGCCTGTAAAGCGCAAGTGAAAGAGCGCGGCGTCTGCTGACGTGAGTGCGCCATCGCCGTCCATGTCGAAGATCTCCTTGCCCGGCACAAATGCGCCGGCAAGTGCCAAGGAAAAGGCGGACAGGTCTGCCTGGTTCACCACTCCGTTGCCATTAACGTCGCCCAATCGCTGGGGCGGAAAGAGGCGCCAACGATGCGAGGAGGGATAGTTGGTCAGGGTTCGCGTGGTGCCTGTGTTGGGCCAGCGAACCTCAACCTCATCCATCGTTGCCGCTGAGCCAAGCCCAAAGTGCAGCAATCCGTCGTTCTGGCTGAGATATCCGTTGGCGCCGTTGATGAGTTGCCGCATCTGCCACGTGGCGCCCGTGCGAACCCGCACGGTGGTGCCCAGGCCGTGCGTGTCCTTACCCTCACCCACCACGCGGAAGCGGGACCATTTGCGGAGCTCTCCCTCATGGTTGATGAAGAGCCGCACAGTTGAGGAAAGATTGTTCACAAGAATGTCAAGATCGCCATCGCCGTCAACGTCCGCCACGCTCGCGCAATAGTCCATGGTGGTGGTGCCGGAGGGCCCCGCCACTCCGGCGGACACACCGATGTTCACCATCGGCGGTGGCCCAGTGCGAACATAGAGCGCGTTGGCCTCGAACTGATTCACAACATACAAATCCATGTCGGCGTCATTGTCGACGTCAAAGAAGGTGCAGCCCCAACTGGTCTTGTTGGCCTCCACTCCCCAGGCCACTTGCGACATGACAAAGTTTCCCCCCGGCTGCTGCAACAGAAGAGGATTCTGGCCATTGAGCGGGGGCACCGGCGACGCGATGTTGGTGCAGTACAAATCCGGCAGCCCGTTGCCATCCAAATCTCCACAGGCCACACCCATGCTAAAGAGCGTGAGATTAGAACCGTTCTGCGCACCGATATCCGTGAACACCCAGTTGCCGTCATTGCGAAGAAATCGATTGGGCTTGAAGGGCGCGTACATCGCCCGATCGTTGCTCAAATAGATGTCCAAATCGCCATCAAGATCCGCGTCAAAGAGCGCAGCGATAAAGCTGTACGAAGAGTCGTCAAGACCGAGCGATGGCGCGACGTCTGTAAACGTGCCGTTTCCGTTGTTCCGCCAGAGCCGATTCTTGGCATTGGCCGTGTTGGGAATTGCACTGAGATAATTGCACACGAACAAGTCGATCCAGCCATCCCCGTCAAGGTCGCCCCACGACACCCCAGTGGTTGCGGCAAACTCAGAGAGCCCTGCACTGGCAGTTTTGTCCACAAACGTGAATCCACCCTCATTGCGCATCAAGCGAATGCCGTTGCCCCATGTGGTGATGATGAGATCGAGATCACCATCACCGTCGTAGTCTCCAGCCGCGAAACTGCAGGCCATGGGCTGCGCGGGAATACCGCTCGTGGCTGTCCGGCTGACAAAGTAGCCGCCACCGATGTTTTCATAGATGCCAACATCATCGTTGGCCCGACCGAGACAAATCACGTCCATGTCTAGGTCGCCGTCCAGATCCGCAAACCCCACAGAGCGACCGTATCCCACGCCGCCCGAAACCCCTGGACCCATCAGGTACGTCAGGCCTCTGGCGGATGCCTCGTTTGTGAATGGAACAATCTGACCCGCAACCGAGCCAGCGAGCGCAGCCGCAAGGCCCATGGCGATGACCGCACCTGTGCCTTTGAACCCCATGATCGATTGAATTGTACCTGCAATTGCCCCTAGAGCCAGCACAAACAAGGCGATGCGATCGGCTCCGGGCCCCTGTTGTGAACCGAATAGGCGAGTAATCTCGGCCTGCCCTAGGAATTCTTGAACCCAGCTTGCACCAACCGCTCTTGCCATGCCGGGCGCGTTGATTGAAAAGACTCACATGACATTGGATCTTCTGCCATGACACCAGGCCAGGAACCCCCGGCACAAGGGCACATCGTGGCGATGGGCGGCGGTGGCTTTTCGATGGAACCAGAAAACCCGCTGCTCGACGACTACGTGCTTTCGTTGGCTCCCAGATCTCCCGCACGGGTGTGCTTTGTGCCAACCGCAAGCGGCGATGCCGCACCGTACGTAGCCAAGTTCTACCGTGCACTGAGCGCTCGCTGCCGAGCAACGGATCTCACCCTCTTTGACTCCCCTACATTTCCGCGCAGGCCGCCGCGCAGCGATTTGCTGGAGGAATATGTGGCAGAGCAGGATGTGATCTATGTCGGAGGTGGCAACACGCTCCACTTGCTGGCCATCTGGCGCGCACACGGATTAGACACGCTGCTGCGGGACGCATGGATGCGCGGAGCGGTACTTTGCGGCGTGAGTGCGGGAATGATCTGCTGGTTTCAGAAGTCAATGACGGACTCCTTTGGAGGCGTCGCGCCGCTGCATGACGGCCTTGGATTCCTTGCCGGCAGCGCCTGCCCTCACTATGACGGTGAACCGCTGCGTCGCCCCTCGTTTCATCGGGCCATCGCCGAAGGTCTGCCTGGTGGCTACGCAGCCGATGACGGCGCCGCAGTGCACTTTGCGGGCAGAACCCTGGTGGGTGCCGTAAGTTCACGCCCCAACGCCCGCGCCTACCGCGTGGAATTGCGGAACAGCTCTGTGCATGAAGAGGCGTTGGAAACCCGATTCTTGGGTCATTGATTGCCCTCAGGCAACGCCGTTCTCTTCCACCCCCAGGGCGTAGGCTAGGCCGCCATGCTCTACATGGTCATCGAGCGTTTCAAGGATGGAGACGCCATACCGGTCTATCGAAGGTTTCGAGAACGCGGACGAATGGCGCCCAAAGGTGTGATGTATCTGGGAAGTTGGATCACCACCGATCTCCGGTCCTGCTACCAGTTGATGGATGCACCGGATATGAACAGGTTGAATGAGTGGATAGCCCAGTGGCAGGACATCGTTGACTTTGAGGTCTTACCCGTGATGACTTCTGACGAAGCCAAGGCCGTGCTCGAGCCTAGGCTTTGATTCACAGGAACCGCTCTACCCATGGAACGAGTGATTGACACTCTGGTTTCAAGCGCGCCGTTGATCAGCACCATCTTGGCCGTGCTGTGCGCTCTCGCGGGCACGCACTGGCTGCTGCTTGGTAGGCGACCAGAGTTCAAGAAGGAACACAAGCTCACCGCGCAGTTGGTGATGCTGGGGCTGTCGGTGGTGGGACTGGTCTGTATCACGCTCGCGCTGCCCGTGAGCGAACCCACGCGAAATCAAATCATTGGCTTGATTGGACTGCTTGCGTCTGCGGTGCTTGCATTCTCCTCCACCACACTCGTGGCCAACCTGATGGCAGGCGGAATGCTGCGCGTCACTCGAGCGTTTCGCACGGGCGACTTCATCCGCGTTGAGAATTACTTCGGCCGCGTCGCCGAGCGCGGTCTGCTGGACACCGAGATCCAGACGGAGTCCCGCGAGCTGGTTTCCATTCCCAACCAGTACCTCGTTTCGCATCCCGTGACCGTCGTGCGGTCTTCAGGAACGATCGTCTCATGCTCGCTCTCGCTGGGCTACGACGTTCATCATGCGCGCGTGGAAGCGCTGCTGATTGCCGCTGCGGCCCAGACAGGGCTGGACGATCCCTTTGTCCAGATCCAAGAGCTTGGCAACTATTCCGTGACATACCGGGTGAGCGGACTGCTCACGTCGGTCAAGAGCATGCTTACGGCGCGATCCAATCTGTACAAGCAGATCTTGGACAGCCTTCATGGTGCGGGAGTGGAGATTGTCTCTCCGACATTCATGAATCAGCGGCAGCTGCCTGCCGAGGACCGCGTGATCCCGCAAGTGGCTACGGTCAGGCATGAAGTTCACGTGGCTGTGGTGGAAGAGATTGCGTTTGACAAAGCCGACAAGGCGGAGGAGCACGAGCGATTTCGAGAGCGCACACTGAGCCAAATTGAATCCTTGACGCAAGAATTGAAGTCCGCCGAGGGAAGCGACAAGCAGCGCATTCATGTGGCTATTGAGGCATTGCGCGAAGGGCTGGCCAAGGGGCCGTCATAGCCGCACTACCATTCCGTGTAAAGGAGACCCCATGTTGAAGAAAGACCGCGATCTCTACCAGCAAAAGATGAAGGCGCAATTGGACGAATGGCGCGCCGATGTGGCCAAGTTGAAGGCCAAGGCGCTGGGTGCCAGCGCCGACACTCAGTTGGAATTGAATCGCCACGTGCGGAACCTCGAGGCCAAACTGGAAGAGGGAAAGGCGAAGTTGGCGGAACTCTCAAGTGCCGGCGAAGACGCATGGGCCTCCGTGAAATCACGCGCCGAACCCGCGTGGGATTCACTAAAATCTGCCGTTCGAGATGCCGCCGCCAAGTTCAAGGCTAAGGACTAACGTCGTTCCAGCGTTCCACTCCCCACATTCGAAAGGATTCCCGTGCCGCAATATGTCGATGGATTCGTCTTGCCCGTTCCCACGAAGAACCTGGCTCGCTACCGTGCGCTGGCCCGCAAAGCTGCCAAAATCTGGATGGAGCATGGTGCGCTGCAGTATCGCGAATGCATAGGCGATGACTTGAACACCAAGTTTGGACTTCCCTTTCCTCGCGTCATCAAGCCCAAGAAGGGTGAGTCCTTGATGTTTTCCTGGATCGTGTACAAGTCCCGGAAAGATCGCGATCGGATCAATGTGAAGGTGATGAAGGACCCTCGCTTGGCCGCCATGTGCGACCCCAAGGACATGCCCTTTGATTGCAAGCGCATGCTCTGCGGCGGATTCACAACGTTCGTTGTGGGCTAGGCATGGAGCCCGCATTCAGTCCCCTCCGGGACTTTCGTGAGTACCCCGTTCCCGAGATGGAGCGGCGGGCGGCGGAGTTCTACGCGGACATCCGTCGACGCCGCACGGTGCGGGAGTTTTCCGACCGGCCGGTGCCGTTGCGGGTGATTCAAGACTGTCTCTTGGCCGCCGGCACCGCACCCAACGGTGCCAACATGCAGCCTTGGCACTTTGCGGTGGTCACCGATCCGCAGATCAAGCGACGCATTCGCATTCAGGCGGAGGCTGAAGAGCACGAGTTCTACACACGTATTGCGCCGCCGGAGTGGCTGGCGGCTCTGGCGCCGCTGGGCACCGATGAGCGAAAGCCGTTCTTGGAAACTGCGCCATACTTGATTGCCATCTTCGTGCAAGTGCATGGCATGCTGCCCGATGGTCGAACGGTCAAGCACTACTACGCGAAGGAATCGGTTGGTATCGCGACGGGGCTTCTCATTGCCGCGGTGCATCATGCCGGTTTGGCCTCGCTAACCCACACGCCCAGTCCGATGGGATTCTTGAATGACATTCTGGGGCGCCCCTCAAATGAGCGCCCCTTTCTAGTGCTTGTGGTGGGGTATCCCGCTGACGATGCACGGGTGCCAGACATCGCCAAAAAACCTCTGAGCGAGATCGCCTCGTTTCATTAGCACTTGCACCTTAGGATGGTGGCATGCTTGCAGCGATCCTCTTCGGCGTGCTTCTTGGAGCGCAATCTGCACCTGCACCGGGCACCCGGCCACTGCCCGCTCCGCCGCCCGCTGGAAACTCACCTGCAGCCACCGCACCCACGCCGCCCTCATGGCTAGACGCGGAGTCGCGCGCGGGCGTCGTGCGTGCCTTGCAACGGGCTGGAGCCAACGCGCCGCAAATTCTCCTAGCGCTTGAGACCATCGAACCCGAGTGGCGCAGTGACCTTGCATGGCTGGTGAGCACCATGCCCGAGCATGACCTCCGCGCGCTCAGCAGCACCTTTCTGCTTACCAATGTGCGCCTTGCAGAACTTGCACGAACCAAAGCCCCTTGGGGTGCGAGGATCCCCACTGAACTGTTCCGACAATACGTGTTGCCGTACTGCAGCATGAACGAGGCCCGCGACGATTGGCGCAAGGACTTCATGGATCGCTTTAGTGCCAAGGCGTGGGAGTTCACCGATCCGGTGGAAGCTGTGAAGTGGATCAACGACAACCTGCCTTCTATGCTCAATGTTCACTTCAGCGCAGACAAGCGCAAGAAGCCAGACCAGAGCCCCTACGAAAGCATGCAAATCGGTTGGGCCAGTTGCACAGGTTTGAGCATTCTGGTGGTGGATGCGTGCAGAGCCGTGGGAATCCCCGCACGCGTGGTGGGCTGCCCCGCGTGGAAGACAGTGCAAGGCAACCACACGTGGGTGGAGATCTGGTGGGACCGTTGGTACAACGTGGGTGATAGTGGCAGCGATCCGCGCGGCGTTGATTGGGTGGAGGAACGCTGCCGTACCGAAACGGATCCTGATGACTGGGTGCACGCGGTGTACGCCGCAGTCTGGCGCCCCACCAATACCAAGTTTCCGTTGGTCTGGGCATTTGAGATCGAGTATGTGCCAGCGGTAAACGTCACACGCTTCTACAGCGATGCGGTGAATCATGAAGTGACCGTACCGGGAGGCGGAAGCGCGGACATCGAAGTCCGTTGGGCTGGCGAACTCATTGCACGAGGGAAAGCTGATGCCAGCGGCAAGGCCACTTTTTCACTGGCGCGCGGCGG
>CAZXGD010000049.1:0-10450 GCA_964640485.1 uncultured Isosphaeraceae bacterium
GCCGGATTAGCCCATATGAGCCCGAGCAAAAGTCTCGCATTTTTGTGCCCTCGGAACCCCCCCCCCCCCCCCCCCCCCCCCCCCCCCCCCCCGGCCCCCGCCCCCCCCCCCAAAGGTCACAGGAATTGCTGGGAGGACTGATCTCGGCCGGGAACAAGGACCCGAGTTGGGAGACATAATGAGTCCATTCTGATGCGGTTGGACCACCGCGAAGAAGCCCATGCTGGCAAGTCCATGGTCCGGCGTCTTCATGCCAATGGCGTCTCCCAAGGTATGTGGGGGTTCGTCCGCCCCAGATCATCGATTCTCGCCGCGAGTAGCGCGCCCATTGGGGCCGAGAGGACCTACTTCCGGCCAAGCAACAGGTGCATGTGGTCCCTCGTCTCCTCGTCCTCGAACCACACGTACGTTCCTCGGATCGCACGGCTCATCAGTATTCGATAGCCGCGGAGCAACTGTTGAATGATTTGTTCTTCAGCTCCGGGCTCGCTTCTCCTTGCGGCGGCGGCTCCAAGCCGCCACGCAGTTTCGTGCACTTGTTCGAGGTTGACACGCCATCGATTGCCGCGCCAAACGAGATCGCTCAGCCACAGCAAGCCGATGTAGTCGAAATCAAAGCCGCGCACCACATATGGGCACCCGACTTCACAGAGCGGATCTGCCGCAGTTGCGCTTCCCTTCGGCGCTTGGATGAACAGGGAGTAATCCCGGTCCGGGGCGAAGTTCCAAACGCGACTCCAAATGCGCGTTTCAGCACCGCGGCGATAGGGAATCACAAAATCCTGGGCGTCAACTGGCAAGCGATGCGGGCTTTGTTCATCCTTCGTCCTCCACTTCCGCGCGAATGACGCCACCAGCCGAGCCGAACGCCCGCGCGCTACATGGGGCCGCAGGCAGTCCTCGAGAAGTTGGGGATCGTCTACAACCTCGAATTCAAACGAGCCCACCTTGCTGCCGCGCCATGCTGTCGAGGGGGTGCTCGAGACGGGCTTCAGAGCCTTGGAAGAGAGCACTCCATCAAGCCAGTTCATGTACTCCACCGAGCCGCCGCAGCGGAACTGCGATCCTGCGAGGCTGATCTCAGTCACTTCTGCGCCGAAGTCCGCGGCGAATTCGCGAATGCGCTGCAAGGTGGTTGTCTCATTGTCTCGGTAGCTCTGTTCAGGGTCCATGAGGAAGACTGTCACGCGCGAAGCGCGAATGACATGCCACGCTTGCGGTCCCGCATGGAGTTGCCAGCCGGACGCCGACATGCCCGCCTTGTTAGGAACTGCCGGATCGATGAGCGCGTGCGCCTCGTCAACGATTGAGATCGCAAACGAACGGTCGGGGCACCTCAGACGCGCATGCTCCTTCGTGTAACTCGCAACGTTGTCCTTCCAATCGGCGATCGTGGTGGGATACCCAGCCGCGCGTTGCCGCTTTAGCCACACTTGGTTCAAACCTGGGTTGTACTGATTAGATCCGACGACGATTCCCTTTGCTGCGCGCCGTCCCGAAGCGCGCTCGAACATCTTTTCCCAGTTCGTGCGCTGTGCCGTTGAAGTGGTGGTAAGAACAACATTGCCGTCGATGCGTTCATCCGCGCCGAGCGTCGCCCAGAGGTGCGCTGCAATGACAGATTTACCGCTACCTGGCGGACCGTGAATGACGATTACGTTTCGGTCTTCATGTGATTTGGCAGACGCCTTCGCAGGTTTCAGCCGCTGCTCAATACGCTGAACGCACAACTCATAGCCAGCGCGTTGCTGGTCCAGCAATACAAAGGGGCTCGTGGCAGGCCGTCGAATGGCCTCAGAAACTTGCCGCACGAATCCGCGATCCTGATGGTAGGTGCCGCTATCGAACTGGCGTGCAAAATCCGCGTCCGGCGTGACGAGGAATCGCTGCAGGAACGCCGGGAATCGGACTCGCATGTCCGTTTCATTTCGCGTGAACACAGGGAACTGCTCGACGAGCGATCGGTGCGGGTCGGCTTGGTATGCCTCGGCGTTCGACGCGTATGTAAAAAGGACGCACCCCTGCACCGTCGCATCGTGCTGTTGCACTGCGCTGTGAAAACGTTGGCAGTACTCGGTGTAGCCTCGGACTTGGTCCGACGGGTGAAGCACGGAACGATTGTGGTGCTGCACGAGGGATTCGCGCTCGCCGGGTGTGTCTCCCTTAAGGTCCCAGTCCTTTAGTTCCACCACGACGGCGGCGGGGCCGCTGGGGCCCCGGCCGAGCAAGACAACATCAGCCCACGCCGGGGAGGAAGGCAATCGGTATTCAAGCAACATGTTGCTGCTTGCGGCTGTGGAGGACTGCCCGACGCGCACATGAAATCTCCGTAGCGCATCAGACGAGAGCGCTCTTGCCAGTGTGGGGAGTGAGTTCCGCCACGCAGTGCGCTCGGCTTGCGTGCTTCGTTTGGTCTTGAGTTCGAGGTCATCCACTAAACTATCGAGCTCAAACTCAGTACGGCGCCGGAAGGTCTCGATGTCCAGCAACATGTGAGAAAGGGTACCGGAGGGCGTGCCGAGCCACCACCCATGTCTTGCAGTCATCGGGCTCAGACTCAGTTCCGACGCAGTTCAATCACCCCACAGATCCTGCGGACTTCCCGCGCTTTCTAACTCCGCCTACCGCGCCTTCTTGCCCTCCCCACGCTCGCCTCACTCCCTCGACCCTTCCTCAGGAACTGCCTAAGAGCCTCGAGCGTCAACGCCTTGCGCGGGTCCATGTGAATCAGGCAATGGCAGTTTGCGCAGAGCACGATCAAGTCCGAAGACTTTGTGAGTCGGGGCGCATCGGTGACTGACAATTGGCGCTTGTGGTGCACCTGTAACACGCGACTTCCGTCTCCTCCAAACATCTGCCAGTAGTTCACGCCGCAAGCCTGACAGGTTCCATCGCTCGCAGCCAGAACCTTGTCGCGCAGTGCACGACTTCGTCCGCGCACGTATCGCGTTTGTTCTGTCAGAGCGCCTTCAACAGCCATTGCCTGAACGGTCAATACAGGGGTGCGTTTAGTCCGGGTGCGAGAGACCCACAATCTCTCTAGCCGCGCGGCGATCGGCTGTGGAATCTGGACTCCTGAAGCTTGAGGAGACCAGTTGAATGTGCCCACGCGCGCTTGCTTGATGTCGCGGAGTGTCAGGATCGGTTCCCTGATCGGATCAAGCACGGCATCAAACTTAAGGTCAATGAAACGAGATTTCTTTCCCCGCCGCTTGAGTTCGGCCCTCCAGTGCTCAGCCGCGTAAGGTGTTGAAGTTGCCACTCCGGACGCGACGATGCCTTTGGGTTCGGCCCCCACTCGAGCCAAGAACAGGCGGTCGCCAGGCCGGATGGACTTTGATTGACCGCTCGACCATCGACCTGGATGAGGCTCGTGGGTAACAGGAAACTCCTTCGCAAGGTCCTGCCAAGTGTGGAACTGTTTGGGATTCCACACCAGAAGGAATGTGGATCGCGCCGCGTTTGACGCTTTGATTCCATCGCTTTTACCGCTGCCGACCCACCGCAATTGTTTCAGCGCCCTCGCGAACTCGGGGCGCATGCGCCATTCAAACTTCTTGTCAACGAAACGCCCGTCTGACAAAACGCTCCACCATCTGAAACGGCCATTCGGACGTAGCTCCGGCCGAATTCCAAGCTCTTCGCAGACCCATCTGCCGAGATTTCCGTAGGCCCTGTTCACCACAATGGCTTTCCCGCCCAACCTGGCGAGTTTCACCAGTTTCGAGGGGAACGCGGTCTTCTGCGGAGCTCTGTAATGCGCTGCGAACAAACGCCTATGTTTCTCAGTCACTCGCTTCTCAAGCGCCCGCAGGGCTCTGACATACTGTCGAGTCGTAGGGGCGTTGAGCATCCGGTACCAGTCGTCCATGATCCGAAGATACTCAGTCCGCCGCCCGCTTCTCCTCTCGCTCCCCCTAACCTGTACCCATGTCCATCACGCCGCTCACCTTGGCTTCGCTCAACCCCGCTACCGGCACCCTCGTCGGCACCGTCCCCGCAGCCACTCCCGCTGACCTTGCAGCCATCGTCACCCGCGCCCGCTCCGCGCAGGCCGACTGGGGTGCGATGTCTCTCTTGGAACGCGCTGCGGCGCTGCGACCGGCTTCCGAGGCCCTTCGTGCGGACACCGCCGCTCTCGCTTCACTCCTTTCTCAAGAGATGGGCAAGCCCCTCGCCGACGCCACCGGCGAAGTCTCCGCCTGCGCGGAAAGCTGGTGTGAATCCATTGACGAAATCGTCGAAGCGCTCTCCCCCGAAACGCTTCGCGACGAGCGCACGCACACCACCATGCTCTTCTCCCCGTTGGGCGTGTGTGCGGCCATCACGCCATGGAACTTTCCCATGCTCATGCCGCAGGAGTGCGTGCTGCCCGCGCTGATGGCGGGGAACTCCGTCATTCTGAAACCCAGCGAGGAAACTCCTCTCATCGCTCAAGCGTGGGCAGAGATCGTGATGAAGCAGCTTCCCCACGGAGTCCTGCAGATTGTCCACGGCGACCGCGAGTTGGGTAAGGCCCTGGTGGCCGCCGATGTTGATCTGATTGTCTTCACGGGGAGCCGAGCCGCTGGTGCGCACATTCTCGCGGCCGCCGCGCCGCAACTGAAGCGGGTCATTCTGGAGTTGGGCGGCAAGGACCCGCTGCTTGTTCTGCGCGATGCTGACTTGGAAGCCGCTGCGACCTTCGCCGTGCGCAACAGTTTCCGCAACGCCGGCCAGGTGTGCGTGAGCACAGAGCGCATTTATGTTGATCGCGCCGTGTCGCAGCAGTTCATCGACTTGGTGTGCACAAAGACCAAGGAACTCAAGCAGGGGGCTGGCAACGAGCCTGGGGTCACCATTGGCCCCATGATCAGCGCGCGCCAAAAGGAAACGGTGCTCAAGCAATTGGCTGCTGCCAAGGCTGCGGGCGCACGCATCGTGGTGGGGGATGAACCAGCCCCCGGCAACTTTGTGCGGCCAACCGTTGTGGTTGACTTGAACCACTCGATGGACCTGATGCGCGAGGAAACCTTCGGCCCGGTGGCATGCATCGTGCCCGTGGCAGACGCGGACGAAGCGGTTCGATTGGCAAACGACACGCCGTATGGTCTGGGTGCCGCAGTCTTTGGCGCGGATGTTGAGAACGCCGAGCGCGTGGCGCGCCGCATCAATGCCGGCATGGTGGGCGTGAACCGAGGATGTGGCGGTGCCAAGGGTTCGCCGTGGGTGGGCGCGCGACAGAGTGGCTATGGATTCCACTCGGGCAAGGCCGGCCACAGGCAGTTTGCGCAAGTTCGCGTGGTGAGCCGACCGGTGGAGCAACCTGCGCGCACGCCTTCGCGCGCGTAATCCAGCGCGCACCTGCATCCGCACGAGTGCCCCATGGCGCGCCCAATCACTCCTGAACTCATCCTTCACGGCTACCGGCAGGGCGCGTTCCCAATGGCCGAGCCAGGGACGGACCATGTGCATTGGTTCACCAGCGATCCGCGCGCTGTTCTGCCGTTGGATGGGTCGTTCCATGTGCCGCGCACTTTGGCGCGCACCGTTCGCAAGGGGGTCTTTGACATTCGCTCAGACACTGCGTTCGTGGCGGTGATGGAAGCATGTGCGCGCGACCGCGACCCAGAGAACAGGAACTGGATCAGCCCCAGCATGATCGCCGCGTTTTCAGAGTTGCATCGAAGTGGGCACGCGCATTCCGTTGAAGCGTGGCGCGAAGGCACGCTTGTGGGCGGGCTCTACGGCGTGGCTTTGGGTGCGGCTTTCTTTGGCGAGAGCATGTTCTGCCGGCCAGAACAGGGGGGCACCGATGCCAGCAAGGTGTGTTTGGTCTCGTTGGTCTCCCGATTGCGCACCGGCGGGTTCGCGCTTTGCGATAGCCAATACAGCAACCCGCACATGGAGCGGTTTGGAGTGGTGGAGATGTCGCTGGCGGAGTACCGGCAGAAGCTCGAGCAAGCATTGAAGGCGCAAGGTCGGTGGACGGCGAGCTGAACGGGGTATGCGTCTAGCGTTCATCGAGGGCGGCCCCTTTCCCTGACCCGATTCATCGGCTGACCTGCGGAGCCCATGGATCGCGCGAAGCTTGATCTGGGACCGTCCTACGCCGCTCGCGAGTCACTTGCAGCGGCGTCGTCATGGGGCGTCAGCGAAACGATCAACGCCACGTCGATCGATTCCTACAGCAACTCGCTCCCCGGAGTGGCAACAATCAAATATCGGCCGGTAGGAAAGAGCAGGGCGAACTCCGGATGGGGCACATCTACTTTGCGCTGATCTGCCAAATGCAAACGGAATGGCCGAAAGGGCGCAGCTCGAAGGGCGGTACGAAGTTGGTCTCCGGTCACAGGCATGCCTCCAGTATCCGTTGAAGATTAGCCACGCAAAGGCGGGTTCAGAGGAATACGTGCGAATCTTCAACGACGCTACCCAATCCGCTTGACTGCGACATCGCCACGACCATCTTGCGCGGTCACCATCGCGCATGACACCCGTACTGGCCAATGACTTCTGTCTCCTCGTGATCGCCACAGGGTTGAATCACGAATCTGGTGGTGGGACTGTGCTTTTGGGGTGGAGAAACGATTACTCCCTCTCCCGCCCACACTCCCCACACTTCCTCTGCGCGGGCGTCAACTGCTGCCCGCACCCTTCGCACACGGCATACAGCATTCCCTGCTCCGCAAACGCCTGCTCGCCCAAACGATACGCGCTTCCCTTCTTGTCACTGCCTCGGACTGCAATTGGAATCTGCACCGTGTCATTTGATGCCGGTTGCGCTCGGCACGTCACCACAAACTGCCCGCGACTGATCCGCGCCTGGGGCGGCTGTGGTGTCACCGCCAAAATCTGATCTCGCGAAATCAGGAGCGACGGCCGCTGCGGAAACCAGCGGTACACCAACGCCATCAAGCCCCTGCGCACGTATCGCAACTCAATGCCCTCCCGCGAAACCACACACTCCCCATCCACCGTGGGAAAGGTTCTGCTCCCGCTGTGGCTGCGTGCGCCCATGGCATCATTCCTCACGTGCTAAACAAGAAGTGGCACACGTCTCCATCGTGCATCACGTACGCCTTGCCTTCACTGCGCATCTTGCCCGCTTCGCGAATGGCCTTCTCACTGCCGAACTTTTCCATGTCCGGCACGGTGTAAATCTCAGCGCGAATGAACCCCTTCTCAAAGTCCGTGTGAATCACCCCTGCGGCTTGAGGTGCAGTTGATCCGCGCTGCACCGTCCACGCTCGGATCTCCTTCTCGCCAGCGGTAAAGTAACTCTGCAGGCCCAACAATTCGTATGCCGCGCGCGCCACGGAGTCCAGCGCCGGCTCCTTCATGCCCAGGTCGCGCAACATCTCTGCCTTATCCGCAGGGCTGAGTTCAGAGAGCTCGCTTTCAATTTTGGCGCAGACCACCACCACCTGGCCGCCATTGGCCTTGGCGTAGTCGCGCACCTGCTGCACGAGCGGGCTTTGGCCTAAGGGGTCGTTCTCGTCAACATTGGCCACAAAGAGAACGGGCTTGGCCGTGATCATGCCCAAGCTGCGCAACAATTTGCGCTCCTCGGGATCCAACTGCAAACTGCGAATGGGTTGGCTGGCATCAAGCGCACCCTTGCACTTGTTGAGCACCGCCACGCGCGCCGCGGCGTCCTTGTCTCCGCTACGCGCAATTCTTGCCGACTTGTCGATCAGCCCCTCCACGATCTGCATGTCTGCCAGCATGAGTTCGGTCTCAATGGTGCCGATATCTCGCACTGGATCCACGCTGCCCTCAACATGCAGAATGTCTCCACCCTCAAAGCAACGCACCACTTGCATGATGGCGTCCACTTCACGGATGTGGCTCAAGAACTTGTTTCCCAGGCCTTCGCCCTCGCTGGCACCCCGAACAAGACCCGCAATGTCCACCAGCCGAATGATGGCAGGGATCACCTTGGTGGTGGGAATGTGCTTGTTAAGGATTCCAAGCCGCGCGTCGGGCACGGTGACCACGCCCACATTGGGCTCGATGGTGCAAAATGGGTAGTTGGCCGCCTCGATGCCCGCCGCCGTCAGGGCGTTGAACAGTGTGCTCTTGCCAACGTTAGGTAGACCGACAATTCCTGCTTCCATGGGGGGAGGAATGGTACGCTCCAAGGGCTTCGGCAGGATGCCGCGGCACGCGTGCGGAGGCTGCTCCGCGCCCCAGCATTCCCAGTACCTGTCAAGGTCAGGATGACCTTTGCCTGCGGACACCGCACAAGACCCGCTTCAGGCCGCCAGCGCGTCGTTTGAACGACGGGTGATTTTCATCGCCCTGCTGATGGTGGTGGTGACCGGTTTCTTAGCTGCGCGGCTCTTTAGCCTTACCGTGGTGAGTGGCACCGCCAATCGCCAATTGGCAGAGAGCAGGTTGGATCGATCCACGCTTCTGCCCACCGTGCGCGGCACAATCACTGATCGCAAGGGGCGCGTACTTGCGGAGAGCGTTCCCAGCTACGACTTGGCCATTCACTACGACGCCATCAGCGGCGAATGGGTGCAGAGTCGTGCCATTGAATCCGCCCGCAAGGAGGCGGGGCCGCAACTGTGGAGCCAGCTTGATCCTTCCGAGCGAGAGATGCGCATCGCCGAACACGCAAGCGAGTTTCAGCGCAGGATTGATGATGTGCTCAACGCGGCTGTTGCAGAAACGGGGCTCTCTCGCACCGAACTCGATGACCGAATCAGCGCCATTCGAACGCAAGTTGAGCGCAAGGCCAACGTGGTGTGGAACCGGCAGCTTGACTTGGAGCGCGCCAAGTACGGCGAGGGTGCTGAAGAGCAGTTCAACGGCCGCCCCATTCGTGAGCAGGCCGAGGCGCACGTGGTGGCCACCCAATTGCCAACAAAGAACGCGTTTGCACTGCGAAAGTTGGCGGATGCCACGCCCGGAATCATTCAGGTGGAGGATGGCACCCGCCGGGAGTACCCGTGGAACAAGGTTGAGTTTGCGCTGGATCGCTCCATGCTCCCACGGCCCATACGCAGTTCTAAGCCGTTGCGGATGACGTTGAACGGTGTGGCGGACCATGTGATCGGCAGCGTGCGCGAAGAAGTGTGGATTGAAGATTTGGATCGCCGCCCCTATCGCTCTGAAACGGCCGAAGGCGAACAGCGATTCGACCTTGGCGGATATCGCCCGGGTCGAGACATGATTGGCACTCGCGGTCTTGAGCGCACGTATGAAGATGTGCTGCGAGGTGCGCGCGGCCGCGTGGTTGAACGGCTGGACACCGGCCAGGTGAGCCGCACGGAACCCACGCGCGGCCGGGATATTCAACTTACGGTTGACATCGCGCTGCAGAGCCGCATTCAAGCTCTGTTTGATTCCAAGGTTGGCCTGGCGCGTGCGCAGCAATGGCACTTCGGGTGGTACGACGATGGCGCCCCCAAGCCCATGCCGCTTCCGTTTCTCACGCCCTTGAATGGCGCAGCGGTCGTGCTTGACGTTGAGACTGGCGAAACGCTCGCGCTCTTTTCGTGGCCCACCATCGCCGAGGGCGACACCATGGAGCCCAAGCTGCGCGATCGTGCCGCCGCGGCCGTAAATCGTGCAGTGGAAACCCCCTATCCACCGGGGTCCATCATCAAACCCATCGTCTATGTGAGCGCTGTGAAATCAGGCGTGTTTGCGGTGGACGGAACGGTGACATGCTCCGGCCATTTCTTTGGCGCACAAGATCAGTTCGGCCGTTGCTGGATCTACAGACCGCAGTTTCGCTATCTCACGCATTCCGACCCCAAGCAAGTGAATGGCCCGTTGACCGTGGAGGCGGCCATTAGCCGCAGCTGCAACATCTTCTTCTACACGCTGGCGCAGCGCATGGGGCTGGCCAACTTGTGCAACTGGTATCGGGCATTTGGAATGGGCCAGGTGCTGGACATCGGCTTGGCTCGCATGGAGGTCAACCCCAAGACCGGAAAGCCGCAGATCGTGGGTGAGCGCCCCGGCATCCTGCCCAGCGCTGAGGCCATCGCACGCATCACCGATCGACGCGACGTGGTGACACCGGTGATCGCCGGCATCGGGCAGGGGCCGATTGGCTGGACGCCGCTACAGGCAGCCAATGCGTATGCCACACTTGCTCGCGGAGGCGAGATTAGAGATCCCACCATTCTGCGGACGCCCATGCCGGGGCGGATGATTCGCCGCACGGGCAGTTTGGAGTTGGTGCCGCAGAGTTGTCAGAAGGCGCTTGAAGGTCTGCGTCAAGCCGTGGAAGAGCGGTTTGGTACCGGGCATCATCTTTCGTTCGATCAGGGGTCGCAAGAAAAGATTCTGAATGCACCCGGTGTGGCAGTATGGGCCAAGACCGGAACGGCTCAGGCGCCACCCTTGAAGATCGACGACGATGGAGATGGCAAGGCCGATACCGTCATCACCGGCTTAGAACACGGCTGGTTTGTGGGACTGGTGGCCAACGCGGGAGAGCACCGTCCGC
>CAZXGD010000050.1:0-8645 GCA_964640485.1 uncultured Isosphaeraceae bacterium
CGCATTTGAGCGGGAGTATCACACGGGGCGCATGCCCACATGCGCCGTACAGAGTCTGGGCAAGATCGCGCATGGTCAGTATTTGCGAAGGGCGGTAAAGATGTTGCGGGCACTTCCAGTGCTTCGGCGGTGCATGAAGCAGTGTGACGTGGCATACGCCTCTGGTCCGGACATGGCAATGGCAGCACTCGTGGCCGGCATGGGGCTTGGAAAGCCTGTGGTGCTTGAGGTTGGTGACATTCGCAGCGTGCAGGTTTCGCGCGGATTGCGCGGAAGACTCACTCGTGCCATCGAGAAAGTGGTTGTAAACGCCTGCGCACTCCTTGTGGTGACAGCACCGGGGTTTGTGGACGGCTATTACCGCAAACGGCTGCGCGCAAAGACGCCAGTGCTGGTTCTGGAGAACAAACTTGACGAACGGGCCATGGCCGGAGTGGCGCTTCCGTCGCACACCCCACACTCCGACAAGCGACCGCTTCGCATTGGGTATTTCGGAGTTCTCCGATGCCCTTGGTCGTGGAGTGTTCTTGAATCGTTGGCCAGAAGCGCTCCGGACGACGTGCACATTGTGGTTGCGGGGTACGCCATGGACCCGGCCGATCTGGCGGAGCGTGCGGTTGGCATTCCCAACATCGAATTCCGAGGCCAATACAGATCCCCCCATGATTTGCCGGAGCTCTACGGCTGTGTGGACTTAGTTTGGGCGTGCTATCCAGGCCCGGATCTCAGTGATCCCGACTGGAGGTGGGCGCAAAGCATCTGCCGTTCCAACCGATTCTACGAGAGCTGCTTTTTTAGACGACCAATCATCACGGTGGCCGGCAGCGGCGATGCAGTAGATGTTGAACGCTATGGGTTGGGGCTGACCATTCACGACCAGTCTGCGAGTGGGGTGGCCAACGCCATACGGTCTGTGAGGAAGTCTGACCTAGATCGGTGGCAGCTCAATTTGGCTGCTTTGCCCCGAAACGTCTTCATGTATGCGGCCGAAACTGAAGAGTTGAGGCGCATTCTCGCCGACATTGGACTTGGACGCCATTCACGCGCCGAAGTCTTACCTTAGGGAAGTCACGAATGCAGATAGCTACTGAACCCGTTGCATGCCCGTACTGCCGCACTGACAGCGCCGATGCTTGGGCGACTGAGAATGGCTTTACGGCCGTGAAGTGTCGCGGTTGCGGTTTAGTCTATGTGAACCCTCGACCTGCCGCGTCAGTCATCGCGGCGGGCGTCGAGACAGGTGAACACAAAGAGATTGAAGGAGGGCACAATGTTGTCGGCCGCCGTTCCGGGAGAAAGGTAAGGGCATACCGCCGTGTGTTTGAGTCGATGTTTGGTGACGTGTGGGCCCGCAACTCGCCAATCAAATGGCTGGACATTGGGGCTGGCTTTGGGGAAGTGGTCGAGGCTGTGCAGTCGCTAGCGCCAGCCGGCAGCCAAGTTGAGGGGATCGAACCAATGCGCCCCAAAGCAGAGTACGCGCGCGCTCAAGGGCTCCGTGTGCGAACGGGATACTTGGACGAGATTAAGGAGACGTATCAGTTCGTGTCCTTGATACATGTGTTTTCTCACCTGCCGGACTTTCGTTCGTTTCTTACGGGTGTACGGGCGGTCCTTGATCCGCACGGTGAGTTCTTTCTTGAGACGGGAAACATCGGAGACCTCAGCAGTCCTCACGAAGTACCTGCACAACTCGATCTTCCGGACCATCTCGTGTTTGCCGGCGAGCGTCACATCAAGGGTTACCTAGAAGAGGCCGGATTCACGATCGTTCAACTCAACCGTATTCGTCGCGATACGGTGATAAACCTAGCCAAACAGACGGTCCACAAGTTACGGGGTAAGCAAGTGTCGTTAGCGATTCCATACACCTCGCGCTATCGATCTCTGCGGATTCGGGCCCGGTTGAATTCACGATGATGATCGGCGTGGCATTTCTCCCCGCATCTCAAACCACTCCACCGTGCTCCTCAGTCCTTGATCAAGCGTGGTGGTGGCCTGCCAGTCCAACAAAGTTCGCGCGCGCTCAGTATCCAGGCATCGTCTTGGTTGGCCGTCGGGGCGACTGGTGTCCCACACGATTTCGCCTTTGAAGCCTGTACACGCCGCAATCTTTTCAGCCAAGTCTCGAATGGTGATCTCCGCGCCGGTGCCCAGATTGATGGGCACGGGATTGTCAATGCGCTCCGCCGCTCGTACCACCGCCTGGGCGCAGTCGTCCACGTAGAGAAACTCTCGGCTGGCCGCACCGGTGCCCCAACAGATGACGCTCTTGGCGCCGCTTCGTGCAGCTTCAACAAACTTGCGGATCAGTGCTGGAATGACATGTGAGGTCTCCAGGTCAAAGTTGTCACGCGGACCATACAAGTTCACTGGCAACGGATACGCACTCTTCATTCCATACTGGTCGCGATATGCCTGCAGCATCACTAATGCCGCCTTCTTTGCAATGCCGTAGGGAGCGTTGGTCTCCTCGGGATACCCGTTCCACAACTCCTCTTCTCTGAATGGCACGGTGGTGAACTTGGGATAGGCGCAGATGGTGCCCACTTGCACAAAGCGCGTCACTCCGGAGACGCGCGACTGCTCGATGAGATTGAGCGCCATGGCCATGTTGGCGTAGAAGTAGCGCCCAGGATTGCGTTGATTGGCGCCAATGCCGCCTACTTCGGCAGCCAGATGAATGACCACCTGTGGGCGCGTTTGGGCAAACAGCCGTGCGACATCCACCTGTTGTGTCAAGTCAAACTGGCTGCGGCGCGGCACCGTGACCTGCGTGACCCCGCGCGATTGAAGCACGGCGTTGACGGATTGCCCAAGAAAACCTGCGCCGCCAGTGAGAAGCACGCGCATGTCGGTCAAGTTGCCCATGTGCGGCACATTACTACGCGCCAACGGAACCACGCGACGAACCACAGGCACGTGCGGGCGGTATCTGGCCACGAGGTTAGGATTCCCACCGAATGCGCCACTCCCGCCTTCCAATCGGCCAACCATGAGCGGCGCGCCCGGAAATGAAGGCGGTACAGGCCTGACTGCGCCGACAGCGGCGGGGTCTGTGGCTCAGGCCGTGCCACAAGGTTCGCTTGCTGCGGCCGCGATGCACGGTTCTTTTGTGAACTCACTGCAATGGCTTCTGAACAAGGTGGCCACGGCAGCCGCACTGTTGGTGATTGCGCACTTCTTAGATCCAGATGCCTACGGTGTTGCGGGGCAGGCGTTGGCCATCGCTTCATTCTTGGTGGTGCTTTCGCCCCTCACCATGGGGGACGTGCTCATCGCCCACCCCACGCGATTTGCGGCGCTGGTTCCTACGGCCCGTCGGCTCACGTTGATGATCGGCGTGGCCATGAGCGTCGTGATTCTGGTGAGCATTCCGCTCATGATTTGGATCTATGGCAAGTACCCAGCTGCGTGGCTGGGTGGACTGTTGGCGGTGCTGGCACTGCGCCCAATTCTTGAAGCCACGCTGGTGGTGCCTGTGTCACGATTGCGCTTGGCGCTGGAGTACCGCAGAATCGCTGTGATTGACGGGGTGGTGCAGTTCGGGGTGACCCTTGTCTCGGTGGTTACGGCGGTGTTTGGAGGAAAGGCAACGGCGTTGGTGGTGCCTCAAGTGGCGGGCGCGGGAGTGCGTTCCTTGTGGTACCGGCGCACGCGCGTTGATCCAGAAACTGGGGGCTACAGAAAGCGATTGGCAGGGTTGCTCATGCGCGGGTTCATGCCCGCCGCCGCCGCGCAGTACCTGCACAACGTAATTGTGATGATGGAAGTCTTGGTGCTGGGGTTTCTTTCTGGTGACTATCAAACGGGCCTCTTTGCATTTGCGTTCACCATTGCGGCGCAGGCAAACTCAGTGATTGCATTCCAACTTGGCCTCGTGCTTCAGCCGATCTTTGGGCGATTGCAGGACGACCCCGCGCGCCAGGTGAGCGGCTTCATGCGCGCACAACGAGTGCTAGGCGCGGTGTGCGTGCCCATTAGTTTGGCGCAGGCCATGTTGGCGGAACCACTCTTTCGCGTGGCGTTCAATGAAAAGTGGCAGCCTGCCGTGGTGGTGTTTCAGATCATTAGTTTGGCGCAAGCGTTCTATTTTGCCACTGGGCCAACCATGTCTTGCCTGCGTGCGCAGCGCAGGTTTGGGCTCTTTCTCAAGTGGCAGGGCGTGCAGTTTCTTGTCTCTGCGCCCGTCTATTGGTTGGGCGCCACACTTGGCGCAAGGGATGATCTTGGTCTTGCCGCCGCGGGAACAGCATTGGCCAGTGGAGTGGTGTGGGCCATCAGCGCGCCGATCGGCGTGTGGATGTGCATTCAGGCGGCCGGTCCGCGTTCGTTTGGATCAGCGTTGATGATCTTTGTGCGGCCCTGGTTGTTGGCTGGACCCATCTTTGTGGGTGGCTACTTTGCGTCCCAATGGTTGGGCGGTTACGGGCTTTGGGGGGACATTGCGTCGTTGGCGGTGGTGGGGCCGCTGAGTCTTGTGCTTTCCCTTTGGGTGGCGCGTATCTCAGATCCAGAGGTTCGGGAGCTTTCAAATACCGTTTTCCGAGCGATTGGCAAGCGTTTTTTGGGTTCCCGAGGGTGACGGACTGTTTTAGTGGACCTTCCATCCAGAGCCCGGGCAATTGCGCCGATAGGCGGTGAACAGACCATCGTCCGTGGCCTTAGTAGCATCGGCTGCTTCCGCTTTCAGCACATTCAATCGTTGGCACCATCGGTGAAACAGATCCTTCAATCCCTTAAGACCGGTGCCACGGAAGTGGCAGATGTTCCCTGCCCAGCCCTTCGATCCGGCCACTTGCTGGTGCGCACTGAGTGCACGTTGGTCTCCGCTGGTACGGAACGAATGCTCGTGGAGTTTGGCAAGGCGGGGATGATTGAGAAGGCCCGCCAACAGCCCGACAAGGTGCGGATGGTGCTGGACAAAATCAAGACTGACGGCTTGCTCGCCACCTACGAGAGTGTGATGAACAAGCTGGATCAACCGATCGCCCTTGGGTACTGCAATTTTGGTGTGGTGACGGGGGTGGGGGCAGGCGTGAAGGGCTTTGAAGTGGGCGACCGGGTGATTTCCAACGGCAAGCACGCCGCGATGGTGAGCGTGCCCGTGAACCTGTGCGCAAAGGTGCCTCATGGAGTCTCCGGCAGCGAAGCCAGTTTCACCGTGTTGGGGGCGATTGCACTGCAGGGCATACGCCTCGTGCAGCCCACGCTGGGCGAGACCGTCGTGGTGACGGGCCTTGGACTCATCGGGCTGGTCACCGTTCAGTTGCTGCGCGCTCACGGCTGTCGCGTGTTGGGGCTTGATTTTGATCCGGAAAAACTGGCGATGGCTCGCGCCTTTGGTGCTCAGACGGTCAATCTGGCGCAAGGCGAAGATCCCGTGGCTGCCGCGCAGGCGTTTACGCGAGGCCGCGGAGTTGACGCCGTCATCATCACCGCCGCCACCAAGAGCAACGAGCCGGTTCACCAAGGCGCGCTCATGTGCCGCAAGCGCGGTCGCATTGTGCTGGTGGGCGTGACAGGTCTTGAACTTTCGCGTGCGGACTTCTTCGAGAAGGAACTCACCTTTCAGGTGTCCTGTTCATACGGCCCTGGACGGTACGACGTGAATTACGAAGAAAAGGGCAACGATTACCCCGTGGGATTTGTGCGCTGGACTGAACAGCGCAACTTTGAAGCGGTGCTTGACATGATGTCTGACGGCCGGCTGGACGTGAAGCCGCTGATCTCGCACCGGTACAAGATTGACAACGCGCTTGAGGCGTATGAATTGATCGGGGGATCGGCTCCATCGCTGGGCATCGTGCTGGAGTACCCGGAGCAAACCGGTGAGGCCGCGCGCGAACTTGCCGCGCAAACGGTCACCTTGCCTGGTGCGAGCGGTGCTCGCACATCGGGCGGGTCCGGTACGGGTTCCACACAAGCTTCCGTAGCCTTCATCGGGTCAGGCAACTACGCCGTTGGCGCGCTCATTCCCGCCTTCAAGGAAACCGGCGCAACATTGCGAACGGTGGCTTCGAGCGGGGGTGTGAGTGGGCTGCATGCCGCTCGCAAGTTTGGCTTTGCCGCCACCACCACGGATACAGAGAGCGTCTTTACAGACGGACAGGTGAACGCGGTGGTCATCACCACGCGGCACGACAACCACGCGGACATGGTGTGCCGTGCGCTGAACGCCGGCAAGCATGTGTTTGTTGAAAAGCCTCTCGCGTTGACCCTTGAGCAGATTGACCGAGTTGAAGAGGCCTACGCACGCGCTCAGGCGGGTGGCTCCAAGCCCATTGTGATGGTGGGCTTCAACCGACGCTTTGCGCCGCAGATTCAGCGTATGAAGACGCTGCTTGCCGCGGTGAGCACCCCCAAGTCCTTCATCATGACCGTGAATGCCGGCGCGATTCCGGCGGACCATTGGACACAGGATGCACTCGCTGGTGGCGGGCGAATCGTTGGCGAAGCGTGCCACTTTATTGATCTCATTCGCTTTCTGGCGGGTTCGCCCATCGTGGCTCACAGCGTGAGCACGATGAAAGCCAACACACAAGACACGGTGACCATTCAATTGCAGTTGGAGGACGGCTCCATTGGTACCGTTCACTACTTTGCCAATGGCACCAAGGCGTTCCCCAAGGAGCGGTTGGAAGTCTTTGCGGCGGGGCGTGTGTTGCAGTTGGACAACTTCCGCAAACTTCGCGGTTTTGCCTGGCCGGGATTCAGCAAGATGAATCTCTGGCGTCAAGACAAGGGCCAGAAGGCTTGCGCCAGCGCCTTTGTGCGGGCCATCCAGCATGGAACCGCGTCACCTATTCCTATGCCCGAACTTCTGGAAGTGGCCCGGGCCACGGTTCAGATTGCCAACCAGCACCAGCACTGAACCGTGAAGACACAGCTCATCGACATCATCGCGGGCGCACGCCCCAACTTTATGAAGATCGCCCCCATCATTCGGGCGATCGAGGCGCGACGCGCCCAGGGCGGGCCGCTGCGATACCGCCTCGTTCACACGGGGCAGCACTACGACGCGCGCATGTCTGGGGACTTCTTTGTGCAGCTTGGCATTCCTGAGCCGCACGTGAATCTTGAAGTGGGTTCAGGCACGCAAGCTGAGCAAACTGCAGGCATCATGACCAAGTATGAAAAGCTGTTGCTCGAGCAGCGCAGCGATCTGTGCTTGGTGGTGGGCGATGTGACATCAACCATGGCGTGCGCCATTTCTGCGCAGAAACTCGGTGTGAGGGTGGCGCACGTTGAAGCGGGCATCCGGTCAGGGGACTGGAGCATGCCCGAAGAGATCAATCGAATGGTGACGGACGCCATCACCAACTACTTCTTTACGACCAGCAGTTTTGCCAACGCCAATTTGCGTACAGCCGGAATTCCCGACGAGCGTGTGTTCTTTGTGGGCAACACCATGATCGACACACTGCTGGCCAACATGAATCGGCTGAAGCAACCGCCGTTCTGGGCGGAGCATGCGCTGCAGCCCGGCGAGTACTTTGTACTCACGCTGCATCGGCCCGCCAATGTGGACACGCAGGACTCATTTGCGCAGATGCTCACCGCTGTCGGGCAGGGCACGCGCGGAATGCCGGTGGTGTTTCCGGTGCACCCGCGTACCGCCAAGACCTTGCGTGAACTCACAACGCTGCCCGACAACTTGAAGTTTGTTGAGCCTCAGCCGTATTTGGAATTCAACTACTTGGTCAAGCACGCCAAGGCGGTCATCACGGACTCCGGCGGCATTACTGAAGAGACCACCGTGATGGGAGTTCCATGCATGACACTTCGCAACTCCACGGAACGCCCGGAGACCACCACCATTGGAACCAATGAGTTGCTGGGCACCGACCCCGCGGCGCTAAAGCCCGCGCTGGACCGGCTCTTTGCGGGCAACTGGAAGCGCGGATCCATTCCCGAATTGTGGGACGGTCGCACGAGCGAGCGCATTGTTCAAGCCCTGGAAAAGCTCCTGAGGAACTGATGCCCGTGGCTGGACCAACCCGCTACTGGCACACTCTGCGGCACTTGAAGCCCGTGCAACTCTACGGGCGAGTGTTGTTCAAGGTCTCGCGGCCGCGCGTAGACACCGCGCCCGCGCCAGACCGCCGCGAGGTGGGGTCGTGGACCGCACCCGCAGCAGGTCGCGCCTGCATGACGGGCTCCGACTCATTTCGCTTTCTGAACCAAGAGCATGCGCTACGCGAACTGGGCTGGAACCCCGCGCATGTGCCCAAACTCTGGGTCTACAACCTGCACTACTTTGCCGACTTGTGCGCGCAGGGCGCGCATGAGCGCAGTGCCTGGCACGCGGAACTGATCGAACGATGGATTCGCGAAAACGAGCCGGGCGCGGGCAACGGATGGGAGCCGTATCCCACGTCGCTTCGAATCTGCAACTGGATCAAGTGGACGCTGGCGGGCCACACGCTCACTCCTTCGGCAGCACAGAGTCTTGCCACGCAGGTTCGTTGGCTGACCAAGCGCTTGGAGTGGCACATTCAGGGCAATCACCTCTTTGTGAACGCCAAGGCGTTGGTGATGGCGGGGCTCTTCTTTCAGGGGTCTGAAGCGGAACAGTGGCTGAGGGAAGGTGCGTCCATTCTGACGGAGCAGATTCCTGAACAGATCTTGCCAGACGGTGGTCA
>CAZXGD010000051.1:0-3040 GCA_964640485.1 uncultured Isosphaeraceae bacterium
TTGTTGGCTGGAGGAGGTGCCAGTCTTACTCTTGATACTGATGCGCTTATGGTGTAGTCCTTGGACGCTTTGGTGGTGGATGGAAGATGCGAAGCGCCTTTACGGTGTTGCCGATGCCCCCGGCGAGGAGGCCATGGCCCATGATTGGAGTGACCTGATGACGGACACAATGAAGCTCTGCATTGAGTTGGCTGTTGAACTGGGCAGAGATTCCGGCATTCGGTTCTTCATGCATCCCCCAGGAACTCCGTGGCCGCCCAACCGTTAACTAGCTAAGGGGCCTGCCCGTGTTACTTTGACATGGCGGCTTCCAGGCCGCCGCGCGGATTCACTGCTTGCACCACCGCTTGCACAAACAGGCGACCGTTCCCGTCAATCGCTGTCATCCCTTGGCGCAGGGCCGACCCAATCGCGTGCGCGCAGCTCGCTGGCACCACTCGCCTAACTCGCGCCCTCGTCGCCACTATGCCGCCCCAGTCAACGCCTGTCATCTGTCCTCACAAAAGCGGGTGACCGGGTTCGAACCGGCGACATTCAGCTTGGGAAGCCGGCGGCGGCCGCCATCACCACTCCCACCCTCCCCCCAAAACAAAAGCCCGCCCCTTGCGGGGCGGGCGGGTGAGTCGCGGTGAGCCTTCGCGGCTCTCTACGAATCCAACCCCCTAGTAATCCATCTCCTCCCCACCACCGCCAGCAGCCACCTTCTTCCCCTCCTTCTGCTCAACCATCGCGCACTCCGTGGTGAGCAGCAATGCCGCCATCAACGATCCGTCAAGCCCGCCGCTTGCGGCAATCTGCTTGATGGGTAGACGCCATTGCGCGGAATAGGATGTTCACGCGTCTTCCGGCGCATTGACGTTGACAACCGAGGCCGTCTCGCACACCACCCGCATCACCGCGTCATGCGAAAGTGCTGTGGTCATCCGATACTGACCTTCTGCGATCCGCGCCTGAAGCACGGCCAACGATGCAACCGCATACAGCCCGGCGCACGGATGAAGCCCATCTGGCGTCTCAGCCAGCACAGCGAGAGTGCGACAATCATCGGGGTTCCAACACCGAACAATGCGTTCGACATCGCTCGCACCGAAGGTGGGCATGTCGCCCGCAAGCACAAACACCGCCCCTCCCCACGCTGCGAGCGCCGAGACGATTCCGCCGATCGGTCCGATGCCAGGAAGGCCGTCCTTGATCACCCCATCGGCACGAGAAGCAACGGCGGGGTCACACTGCCCCACCACCTTTACGCGCGGGCCAAAGACCTGACGCAGCGCGGCAATTGGGTGATCCACAAGTACTCGGTGGGAATCGCCCCACGGCTCCACCAACTTGTCTCGCCCGAACCGTCTGCTCTTTCCCCCCACCAGCACGATGGGCTGGATCTTTGCCAACAGGTCGGCGGGAACGGCATGATCGGCGTTCATTGCTCGTGCCGAATGACTTTGCCGGTGGTGGACTTTGCGTCAGGTCGGCCATCGTCCTGCACTTCGCCGCGCAGCGTCTCGATCGCGTGCGGCAGGATGTCAAGCAACGCTTCAAGCGTTTCGGTGGCGCCGCGCGGAGATCCCGGCAACGTCAGAATGAGCGTGCGACCGATCGTGCCGGCAATGCCGCGTGAAAGAAACGTGCGCGGGGTCTTGGACAGGCATCGAATTCGCGCCAGTTCCATCAATCCGCTGTGTTCTCGCTCAATCACGAGCTTGGCCGCTTCGGGCGTGACATCTCGCGGCGCCAGACCGGTGCCTCCCGTGCTCACCACTAGGTCGATGGCCATCGACTCGCGCGACCACTGCACAAAGCACTCAGACAGCTGGGGAACATCGTCGGGCACACAACTTGTGGCCACGATTTGCGCACCCAGCTGATCACGCAGCATTTGGGCGAGCGCCGGACCCGATGTATCCACCGTCTGGCCGCGCGAGCATCGGTCGCTGACGGTCAGTACCGCGGCGCGAATGGGTGCCCGCTGCAAGGTGGTCGGTTCACGTTCCGTCATGATGTATCGCGCGTTTCGCTCGGTAGGTGCCGCTGCGCCCGCCCCGTTTCTCCAGCACCCGAATGCCCTCAATGACCATGGACCTATCCACCGCCTTGCCCATGTCGACGATAGTGAGGCACGCCACCGCGACCGCGGTAAGCGCTTCCATCTCGACGCCGGTGCGCGACCGCGTGCGCGCGGTGGCAACCACTCGCACACTTGCCTGCACGAGAGATACGGAAACCTCGATCGCATCAAGCGGAAGCGTGTGGCACAGCGGAATGAGCTCATCAGTGCGCTTGGCTGCAAGAATGCCCGCCAATCGCGCCACGTCGAGCACCGACCCCTTGGCGATGGAGTTCGCGCGAATGCGCGCGGCGAGCTCTTGCGACATACGCACGAAGCCCTCAGCCGTCGCCGAGCGCTCTGTGACGGGCTTACTACCGACATCGACCATGCGTGCGCGCCCGCCCGCATCGACGTGATTGAGCGTGGACTTGGAGCGCTTCTTGGCCGGAGCTGGAGATTTGCGCTGAGCTCGGGGCATGCGTGTGCTTTCAGGATGGCCAAGCGTAGAACGGAACCCAGTGCTTCGCATCGCTGGTCGGTGCCACTTCGATAAACCCATCAGAGCGCCCGCCAGCAACCAGATCCCCGGACCCTCGGCCATCCAGAAGCTCTACGCGGCCGTCGGCCCGCATGCACACAAGGCGATGCCACCACAAATCAAGACGTGCACCGTCTGCGTTCGCGACTTCCACAAATGCCCATGCTGGCATGGCGGTGGCGCCGGACCGCGCCGCCAGCACCGGTAGCACGATGCGCACGCACGTCACCATCGCTGACACCGGGTTGCCGGGCAGCCCGAATATTGGCACGCCGTTCGCGATTGCCCCAAGCATGGGCTTGCCGGGCCGCTGCGGCACGCCGTGAAAGATCACTCGACCGGCGTTGTCCTCGATCGCGGCGCGCACCGGATCGCGGTGTCCCATCGACACGCCGCCGGTAAGGACAACGGCGTCGCACGTTTCCAGTGCGCGTTGAATCGCGCCTTGCAGTGCG
>CAZXGD010000051.1:3140-5661 GCA_964640485.1 uncultured Isosphaeraceae bacterium
CGCCGCAGCACGGCATCGGAGCCACTAGGCATCGGCGCACCGGTGGAGATGCGCACGGCGCTCGATGACTTGCTCAGCGCGGGAGGCGCGTGACCGATTCGCGCCTCGCCTTCGACGACGATTTCATGCGAAGCACTCAGGCCTGCCGCATGCACTGCGTAGCCGTCCATCGCGGAATGATCGAATGCCGGACTGTCCCGATCGGCAGCGATCGAAGTTGCGAGCACTCGGCCAAGCGCACGATCGATGGTAATCCGCTCAATTCCGCCCACCACGTCCACCTGCGAAATCATTCCCGCCACCGCTTCGGCGGGTGATTGAAAGACGTACGACTCGCCGCGAAAGCCTGTGGCCATTGGGGGTATCGCGCACCATACACTTGCCACGTGACCATCGAAGTGCTGGTGTTTGGTGCCGCCGCGCAAGCCGTCAAGTCCGACCGGGTGACGGTGCGTGTTGAGGGGGGTGCGCCCTCGGTCCGCGACATTCTGGCCGCACTTGGCGAGCAGCATCCAATTCTCCTGCACGCCGCCTCACACGGCCGGATCGCGGTGAATCACGCGTTTGCCCTAAGCGAAGGCACCGTTTCCGCAACTGACGAAGTTGCCCTGATTGCCCTGGTGGGCGGAGGGTGAACATTTGCGTGAACATTGTCGACGGTCCGGTGACGCAGGACCACTGCTGCAAGTTGCGCCACGACGACTCCGGTGAAGTCGGCGCCGCGCTGCGATTCGACGGCATCGTGCGTCGAACTGAGAATGGCCGCGCGTTGCTGGCGCTTGAGTACCAGACGTACGACCCCATGACCCAGCGCGAACTGGAAGGACTTGCGCAAGACGTCGCCGCTCGCCACGGTCTGCGCAGCGTGTCTGTGTTCCACAGCCGTGGGCGCGTGCCCGTGGGCGCTGTGAGTTTCGTACTGCACGTCGTCGCGCCTCACCGCGCCGAAGCGCTTGCGGGGCTTGCCGAGTTCATCGTCCTCATGAAGCGCGATGTTCCCATTTGGAAGACCCCGGTCTGGCCACGTGAGCCGCACCATCTCGCACTCGACGGTTCGCCCTGACCATCCCGCTAGCCCAGCACCAGCTTTGCGCCCGCGATCAGCAGCACACACGCCAGCAGCATTCGTAGCGGACGGTTGGCCAGTCGACGGCTGCCCACATACGCCCCAACCAGTCCTCCAACGCACGCCGCACCTGCCAGCACTGCAAGCCACGGGCCGGGCGTCCACCCAGAACTTGCCATGCCTGCAAGGCCCGCCATGGAATTCAGCAAGATGAACAAGGACGCAGTCGCGGCCGTGCGCTTGATGTCCGCCCAGTTAAGGAGCAGCATGACCGGGCTAAGAAAAATGCCTCCGCCCGTGCCGGTCAGACCCGAGACCAGACCGATTGCACCGCCACATCCAAGCGCCGCGGGTAGCGCCGGCTCGTGCTGAGAATCCTTCGTCGGCGCGGCGCGACGGCTGGTCCACGCCATGTGCGCGGCCGAGATCAGAAGCACGGCGCCGATGGCGATGCGCAGCGCATCGGCCGGAACCTGGATGCTTCCGCCAAGGAATGCGGCTGGCACAGACGCCAACGCAAACGGCCAGAACAGCCGCCACCTAAAGTGCCCCGCGCGCGCAAACTGCACGAACGCAATGATCGCCACAAGCACGTTGATGGAAAGTGCGGTCGGCCGCATGACCGTCGAGTCCACACCGACGAGCGCCATCACCGCCAGGTAGCCCGACGCACCCGCGTGCCCCACTGCGGAGTACAGCGCCCCCACCATCAGGAACAGCGCTGCCAAAGTCAGGAGGTGTTCATCGGGCACGAGTTGAAATGCTCCGGTCGCAGCTAGCCGCCAATCGCGGACATCGGCCGCGCCGGCTGCTTGAACTCACGAGACGAGATACCGTGGCCCGCCTGCTTGGTCCACGTGGCATCAATGAGGAAGCTAGCGACGTCTGAATCTCGGACGAGCTGGTCTCCTCTCCGCAGCAGCGCCCGTAGATCCCACTCGCGAGTGCTGAACAGACACGGCCGAATCTTGCCGTCTGCGGTGAGACGCAGGCGGCTGCACGCGCCGCAGAATGGGCTACTGACTGGAGCGATGAACCCAACGCGGCCCGGCGCTCCGTCGGCAAACCGATACGTTTGCGCCGTGCTGTTAACGTCGTCGTCCCCGCACGCCGTGAGCGCAAAAACGCGCTCGATGCGCTGCCGCGTCTCGGCCGCGGATACCCACTTGCTGGCATCCCATGCGTGCCCGGAATCAAGCGGCATGTATTCGATGAACCGCACTTCGCAGGCGAACTGGCGCGCCAACCCCGCCAACTCCGCGGATTCGTCGTCGTTGACGCCTCGGAGCAGAACCGCGTTCAACTTGAGCGGCGTAAGCCCTTCGTCCAAGCATGCCTGCACGCCGTGAAGCACGGTCTGCGGGTCAACGCTCGATCGCGTGAGGCTCGCGAACCGATTCGGGCGCAACGTGTCGATGCTGATCGTCACTCGGTCGAGGCCCGCGCGCCTCCAAG
>CAZXGD010000052.1:0-5368 GCA_964640485.1 uncultured Isosphaeraceae bacterium
TGGGGCTCTGGGAACCTCTGGCGTACATGATGCTCTCGGCGCAGGGCTTCAATGGCTACGCGTTCGGAGTCACGTTGCTGGGTCTGTTTCTCGTTCTGTTGTTGCTGTTTCGCATCGCCATGGATCGGCTGGTTCCTGCCAATCTGCAACCACCCAAGGCCGCGAGCATGGTTCTGGGCGCCGCTTTCGGCTTGGTATCTGGCGTTCTCACCATGGGTCTGGTGATCATCGGGGCCGGATACATCCAAAGTTCTGTACAGATCGGTGATGTGGCCGGCTACGTTCGCCGCAGCGACGAGCCAAAGGCCCCCACCATCGGGTCGGACAACGCCTACGTGCTGTCTTTGGTGAATCTCACGGTGAACTTCTACGCGCATTTGTCCGCTGGATCGTTCACTCCTTGGCTCGGTGGCGGACCGCTGAACATCCATCAGCCCGAACTCACCAAGAACAGCCTCTCGCTGTATCGCGACAGTTACCTGGAAGGTCAAGGCCGCGTGGGCATCAGCCCTTCATCGGTCACGGGGCTACGGTTCATTGACGCAGGAGACGTGGCACTCGATCCCGGGGTGGGCGCGCAAGCGGTGCCTGCATACGCCGTCATGTTCACGGTGTCACAGGACGCCTACGACGGCAATGGCCAGCAATTCATTCTCTCTGCAAGCCAAGCACGTTTGATCAGTTCGGGCCGAAACGGGGTGGCCAAGGCGGTTCACCCATCCGCGTGGAAGCAGAACAGCAAGTCCGGGCTCACGTCCTTCTACTTTAACTCTCCGGCAAACTACGCCACCAGTCAGCCGCCGGGATCCGGCGAAGCCACGTTCGTGCTGCTCTTTCCCAAAGCGGCGTTTGATCAGCAGGATCCCCGATATCTGCAGTTGAAGGGTGTGAGATTCAAGCTTCCTGCACTGTCAACCAATGCGGAAGGCATGGCAGATTCGGCATCCACCGCCACCGCCAAGATCATTGAAGATCCAGATGCCAACATGCTCAGCTCAGCGCTGGTGGTCTCTCCGGATCCCACCTATTCGCTTCCGGTGACCTTGAATTCCAACAGCAAGGGCAACCTGACGCTGGACAAGGACAATTACATCACCAATGGCTCCGAGCGGTTCGACCGGCAGAGCAACTCAAGTGTGGGTTCTGAACTTCGCATCCGTGGCTTCAAGCCGCCGGAAGGCACTCGGATCATTCGCATCGATTGCAGCGCGACTGAGGGTGGCGCTCGCCTCTTTCCAGATGTGAATCAATGGGTTCGCGAAGCAGGCGCAGAGGCGCAGGATGCTCGAGTTGCGGTGGTGGATTCGGAGGGCAACAAATTCTTTGCCACAGGCTTTGCCGAAGACGACACGCAGTACCTCACCGTCACGAGTTCAGGCGGACGTCCGTTGCGCCTGCGCGACATTCCCATCCAGACACTGGGCGCACCCAAAAAACTCTTGCTGTACTTCAGCGCCCCCAATGGCGCAGAGTTGCAGTACTTGGCGCTGGACACTCCCAGTGGATTGCGCGTGTTGAACACGTTGAACTTTAAGGTCAAGATCGCGGACCAGTAAGGAACCCATGTCAACCCTTCACGCACTGATGTTTCATGTGACCACCAGCCCGTGGGTTCTTGCACTTCAAGATTCGGTGACGCCTCCGGAGTCGCCATCGCGAGGCATGGGTCTCACCGGGGCGGTATGGGGCTTTGCCCTCATGGCCATCTTGGGCGGCGCCATTGTGGGTGTGAGTTTGCTGCCGAGCAAACGCGGGCACCAGGACTAGCGTTCGGCGCACGTTCAGATTGGGCTACCCCCCGACAGCTCTCCACCCTTAGGAGTTCTTCAGCCACCGCTCCACAAAGTGGATGTCGTGCGTGGCATCACGGAAATCTTGATTGTCCATGATGCGCAGATGCAGCGGAATCGTGGTCTTCACCGGACCGATCTTGAACTCCCGAAGCGCGCCCTTCATTCGTTCAATGCACGTTTCACGATCAGGTGCGTGCACAATGAGCTTGCCAATCATGGAGTCGTAGTTTGGAGGAATTCGGTATCCGTGGCGGGCATGAGAATCGATGCGTACGCCTGGCCCTCCGGGGGGCGCATACGTCTCAATGAGCCCCGCTTGAGGCATGAAGTTGCGATCCGGGTCTTCGGCATTAATGCGCACTTCGATGGCATGGCCGTTGATGCGAATGTCCTTCTGTTGAAAAGGCAGAGGCTCCCCCGCAGCCACACGGATTCCGGTCTTCACAATGTCCACTCCGGTGATCATCTCTGTAATGGGATGCTCAACCTGCACTCTGGTATTCACTTCAAGCATGTAGAAATTCTGCTTGCCGTCCATCAGAAACTCAACCGTGGCCGCGCCGCTGTAGTTGGCTGCACGGATCAGCGCGGCCGCGCTTTCACAGACCGCGTTGCGCTTGGCTGGATCTACTTTGGGGGCGGGCGCTTCTTCCACCAGCTTCTGGTGACGGCGCTGGCTGGAGCAATCACGCTCGTACAGATGCACCGCGTGACCGTGCTTGTCGCCGATGGTCTGCACTTCAAAGTGACGGGCATTCTCGAGGAACTTCTCGATGTAGACCCCGCCATCGCCAAACGCGGCCATCGCCTCTTGGCGGGCCGCCTCAATGCCGGCACGAAGTTGAGGCTCATCGTGGGCGATGCGCATTCCCCGACCACCTCCGCCGGCGCGCGCCTTGACAATGACCGGATAGCCGACCTCCGACGCCACCTTGGCGGCTTCATCGACGTCCTCAATCGCGTCTTCAGTGCCGGGGAAGACAGGAGTTCCAGTCTTTCGCGCCAAGCGTTTGCAATTGACTTTGTCACCCAGCGCATGCATGGCTTCGGGGCTGGGGCCGATGAACTCAAAGCCACTCTCGCGGCAGACTTCGGCAAAGTGACTGTTCTCGCTGAGAAACCCGTAGCCGGGATGGATGGCATCAGCGTGAGTCACCTCGGCGGCCGCAATGATCCGCTCAATGCGAAGATAGCTGTCCTTGCTGGCGGGCGGTCCGATGCAGATCGTCTCATCGGCAAACTCCAGCCATGGCCCCTCCTTGTCGGCAGAGCTGTACACGCACACTGTGGCGGCGCCAAGTTCGCGGCACGCGCGGATGATCCGCAACGCAATCTCGCCGCGATTCGCGATGAGAACCTTCTTAAACATGTGGATTCCTTCAGCTGGGCTTGATCATGAAGAGCGGCTGACCAAACTCCACAGCCTGCCCGCTCTTCACGAGCACTTTGACGATGGTGCCGCTTTGCTCAGCCTTGATTTCGTTGAAGATCTTCATGGCTTCAATCAGGCACACCACGCTGTCAGCGCCAACCTGCGCACCCACTGAAGTGAACGCTGGCTTCTCCGGTCCGGGCGATGCGTAAAAGGTGCCCACCATGGGACTCTCGATCGCAACCAAACCTGCATCTGCAAGATCAGCGGCGGCAACGGCGGGAGTTGGGGGCACGGCCAATGCAGTAGCTCCACCGCTGGGTGGGGCAGCATGGTGGGCCGGGCCCGAATGAAAGACCTGGGGGGACGCGGATCCGCCTCGGCGGATGGTCACCTGCTCCTCCTTGTCACGCAGGTCCAATTCGGTCAGGTCGCTGGTATGCATCAGGCGGACGAGTTCTTTGAGTTTTCGGATGTCAATCATGGCTGGGCGGGGAGTGTAGCAGCAGCAATGCTGGCGCGATCGCCGCAATAGCCACCACTTTCGCTGATGTTCACCGCAATTATCACCGCTGCGTGTCAGGCGGGGACCACCCGGCGATCGACCGGGGTGCACCCAATACCACGCCAATCTTGAAACCACGAACCAAGTCTTGGGAGGTCCACTCTCGCGAGCCCGCAGGCGCTGCGGATGCAGCGATCTTGGTGGGAATCTTGGATGCAGGCTTGGCAGCCCCAAGCCGCGGATCCCTTCCCAGAATGGGCTTGCTTGCCACGCCGTGGAGCACTCGAGCGGGTATCCGCGGCGGCACGGCAGGAACTGGTGCGACCTTGATTTCAGGAACGGGTGGCGCCTTCTGCTGAGCACTGTGCGCCTGTTGGGCGGCTAGCAATTGATCCGCTGCCGCCTTGGCTGCGCGCCCTTCCTCTGTGAGCGACTCCATGAACGCCTTGAGCGCGGCCTTGCGAGCCGCCTTTCTGCGCGCCTTGCGCTCCGTCGTTGTGGCGGCAGTGGCTACCGCCCCGCCCCCCTTGCCGCCAGTCTGAGAGTTTCGGCGCCGATTGGCTTCCGAATGCGTCACCGGCGGTTGGGAAAGGTTGGTCCCAGTCAAGCCGCGTTGTGCCGCAGCTTCTTCCGCGGCCTTGGCTTTCTTTTCGCGTTCCTTGTAGATGGCCACCGCGCCATTGACAAGCGCAATCAGAATGGCAGCAATGATGGTGGTGGTCATGGCTCGTGACGCAGCATAGCGGTCAGGTCTGGAACGGGCAGCCCTCCAGCAAATCCGGGGGCTGTCACCACCGGAATACCCACTAGGTTTGTCAGTCGTTCGCTGCCCAGTACCTCACGCGCCGGACCTAGTGCAACGGTCAGTCCGTGTGCCAAGTACCAGACGTGATCTGCGATGGCCGCCGCCAATGACAAGTCATGCGTGGAGATGACCACCGTGGCACCATCTGCGGCGAGCCTCTGGATGACCTGCACCAAATGGTGGCATTGAGGAAGGTCCACGGCCGCAAGGGCCTCATCGAGGAGCAACAGCCCCTGCGGCTGATGCTGTGCCAGCGCACGCGCGATAGCCACCCGTTGCTGTTGACCGGTTGAAAGCGAGTGATAGGCGTGATCCGCCATGTGAGAAAGCAAGACCAGTTCAAGTGCCGCCATCACCCGTTGTGGGTCAGATTGCAGCGAATGTCTGCCCAGCTGCACCACCTGGCGGACGGTGAACGGTGCCCCAACGGTGGTGCGTTGCGGTACGTACGCCACTCTTCGTGCACGCGTTGCCTCGGCCAGGGAGTGAATTGGGGTGCCGTGAACGAGCACCTGACCGCTGAATGGGCGCTCAAGCCCCGCCGCAGCGCGGAGCGCGGTGCTCTTGCCACTGCCGTTTGCGCCCAAGAGCACGCTGACCTTTCCGACAGGAAGGTGCACATCGGGCACCGAAAGGGCAAACGAGCCACGGCAGAACTTGGCATTCACAAACCTGAGACCGCTGCAACTTGGATCTTGCGCAGTCATGTGCTCCATCCCCCGGCGGTGCGGCGAAGAAGCCACAAAAATGCACCGCCACCGAGAAGTGCCGTTAACGCACCCACGGGCAGTCGACCCCCCCCTAGGTCGATGAACTGACGCAACGCATCGGCACCTGTCAGGAGCGCAGCGCCAGCGATTCCGCTGGCTAGGCACATGAGTCGGTGCCTGGCA
>CAZXGD010000053.1:0-4950 GCA_964640485.1 uncultured Isosphaeraceae bacterium
TGCCACTTTGAGTGTGCCGGATTTGCGAAAGCAAAGCGTAAACAGCACTACAGGCGCCACAACCATCCCCACGGCGGTGAGTTTGCTGCCGATGGCCGCGCCGAGCAGTAGCCCAAGAGCCAACCCAGGACGCACCGCACCTGCAGGGGGGTCCTGCTGACACTGCCAAGCGAGAAGGGCGCCGCCCATGCACACCAGCACCCCCATTTCGTTGTATGCCAAGCTTCCCGTGACCAGAATCCACGGCACTCCCATCATGAAGCACCAGGTCACCACATGAGCAATCACTGACCTTCGTGTGTCGTTCGGATCAGCACCCGAGCGGGTGACCGCACCCGCAGCGCTCCCCGCAATCCAAGCGGCGGCCACCGCCAAGAGCGCGTGCAGCAGTTGCGCGGCGTGAGCAACCGCGCGCGGCTCGCTCCATTGCGCCAGGGCAAACAAGTTGAGCGTGGCGCATTCCACAAAGCTTGGCTGCGCGCTGTACACGTTGTGGCGAAGCGGTGTGGCGGCGCCCAGCTCCAACCACTCGCGAGGAACCTGTAGGTGGTAACTCAGCGCGTCGTAGCCGCCAAACTCAGTGGACCACAGAAGTCCGGGGGGCACCGCGGCCGCAAGTGCCAGTGCTGCCAATGCGGGCAAAGCCAACCACGCGGCCCAAGGCGTGCTGAAACCCAGAGCGCGAACGCGCAAGCACCTCCAGGGCGCCAGCAATGCCAAGCCCACCAGCAAGGGCCACGCTGCAAGAGCCATCGCCCATGCGCCACCCGCGCGGAACCCACCAGTCCGCGCCAGCACAGAGTCAAGCGCCAGCAATGCGGCCACGCCCAGCGCAAGGGCGAGGGGGCCTCTTCGCTGGTCATCTGGTGGCATGGCACCAAAGAGGCACCGTTGCAGTACGCGCCCATATCCAAGTGCAGCCAGCAGCCATCCAACCGCCAACGCGCCGGTGCCGTGACGAACCCAGGCTCGCAGCACATCCAGGTTCAGGAGCCGTTCGGGGTCTCCCGCCAGCGCCACGCTGAGCAGCAAGGCGGCAAGCGCCACCAAAATCCAAGAGCCGTGGATGACACCGCGGGAGCGCACGAGCCGCATCTTCCCATACCCGATGGCTCATGCGCGCCGCCCATGGCGGCCGATAGTGGCCCCATAGGACGACGCGAATGAAAGTGAACACCACGCGATTTGGAGAAGTTCAGATTGACCCCAGTCGCCTGCTTGTTTTTCCGCAGGGGCTCCTCGGATTTGCGCGTTTCCGCACGTTTGTGCTCCTGCAACCTGATGAACGAGGGGTCTTCTACTGGCTGCAAAGCGTTGAAGACCCAGAACTTGCGTTCGTGGTGACCGAACCCACCTCGTGGTGTCCGGGATATCAGGTGCCCATTCGCGCCTCTGAGCTGGAGACTCTTGGCATGGACTCCCCTGAGGGCGCTACCTATTTTGCCATCGTTAATCAGCGTGAGGGAGCCATCACCGCCAACCTGCAAGGGCCACTTGTTGTGAATCCCGCCACGCGGACAGGTGTCCAAGTGGTGATGAGCGACCGGCAGTGGAGCACTCGCCACGAACTGGTTCGACTTCCCGGCGCTGCCGCCGCCATGTCAGCCTAAGCGCCCGAATAGAAAGTTCCCATGCTCGTACTCTCACGCCGCAGCGACGAAGCCATCATGATCGGCGAGGACGTTGAGATCGTGGTGGTTGACATTCGAGGCGACAAGGTTCGCCTTGGCGTCAACGCACCGCCGCGAGTGGCGGTTCATCGCAAGGAGATCTTTGAGGCCATCCGCCTTGAGAACGCCAATGCTGCCACATTGCGTGGTTCGCTGGCATTGGCGGGTGCCTCCAAAGCACCACCAACGCTCGCAAGTGTGCGCGCCGAAGCGATTCGTTCAATTGCAGCGGGCCGAGTGAGCGCCTAAGACCCAACGTTGCGTTGTGCCGCACGCGAGTGCGGCCGAGGGCGCCAGCCCTTGCGAGTGAGTGTAGACCGCACTCGCGTGTCGGCACGAACGCTCAGTTGGACGGCGCGGAGCGCCCGCATTCCGGGCAGACTGCCAAACCACCGAGCGGGTACCGGCACTTCGCGCACTCGCCCAGCTTCACACGACAGCGCTTCGCGCACGAGCCGGCCAGCGCTAATGCCGCTGGAGCGAGGGCGAGCATCCAGATAGGCAGCACCACAAGGCCTGCCGCCACAATGTGCGGGTGGAGCGGAGAGAGCTTGATCCACGACCAGGACAGTCTGTACCCATCGGGATGCGCGTGAAACTAGAGCGTACGGTGGGCGGACTTGAACGCCGACGGGCGCGTCGATGGGGCGGATCTGGGCGTGCTGCTCGGTTCGTGGGGTCCATGCTGACTCGGGCTGCAAGCATCCGAATTCTTGTCGCCCAAACCGCATGACTCACCGATGTCATCGCGCACTTGTTGCGTACATAGTGATGCGGCGCGGTTGGACGCCAAAACCGCCCAATAAGCCGCCAATCATGCCCAGACAGGCTTGCTTTGGCGCTCAATTGGGTTAGGTTTCTCCGTAGAGAGAGGTCGAGTTCCGGGTCGTCAAGAAAAGGGACAAGAATGAAGTGCTCAACTTTCGGGTCAGTCGTTTGTCGGATGCTGCCATGTGTGGTTGCACTTGCGTCTGCGCGATCCGCACTCTCCCTTGATCCGCCCCCGTGTTACGACCCCTGCGGAACTGGCACCGCGTGTGGCTGCACATGCGCCGAGGCCGGAACGACAAGCGCGCCTTGGATCACACTTGTACAAGACCAAATGTGCGGCGGTCCCGGCATCGTTCCGGTCGAGTTTGGGGCGTGGCACTCCCTGACCGGAAGCCCCATTCGAGTTCGCACTGCCGAGGATGCTTTGCAAGGCGTGACGAACTGGAACGCGATGCCTCTTCCCCGTGGACGAATGTGAGTGATGATGTGCTATCGAGTTTGTGGAACGACAGCCTCATGACACTCGGAGCGAGTGGCGGCACCGGCTCTACGTTCCACCAGTTTCGGGGCTACAGAATTCAAGGTGATGATCCAGACGGTCCGGGAGGGCCATCCATCGCAGCCACCGACGACTTCTTGGGCCTCAGCACCGTCGGGGTGCAAACTGGCAACCACCCGACGGCTTGGATCGACTTCAGTCTGCCCATGCGCGCGGTGTGGGTTCAGTTGTATGCACCGACTCAAGGGCAGTCCTGCGGAGTTAGATTTCAACACCGTCGAGACCTTGGCGGCGGTAATTCGGAATACGTCACGGTAGTCGCACTGAAGCCCAATTCCACGGTCGGCGGCATGCTCTTGAATCTGAGCGCACTTGCAGCTCATGTTGCCGCGACGCCCTGCAACGACTCCGTCGATGACTACACGATAGATCGCGTGGTGTTTGATCCGCCTGAGACTGGCTCCAATTCGTACACCAAGATCGTGAGCGTGGCGTGTCAGACAATGGCGACTGCGCAAGCCGCAGCGCTGGCGTTTTCGCGTCCGTACCGGCTGGTTGAGGTCGGATCGCTTGCGCCGGGATTTGATCCCAACGTGTTTGGTTCCGAGTTCGGTACCGCAGCTCTGCGAGCCATGTGGCCCTCCACCGACTACCGCTACCGCATGAACGAGCATCAGGTGATTGCGGGTACCTATTACCGCGAGCCCAACGGTTCTGGAGTTGGCGGAGGCCTGCGCCCCGCCATTTGGTACTGGGCAGGCAACGCATGGACGAGATACGAGCTTGATCTGGCGGCGGGGGAAGCTGGGACAAATATCGTCGCGACCGCACTCAGCGAGCCCTACATCGATGAGCGCGGCGATTGGGTTCTGATGGTGGGTGGCGAGAGGACAATGGCGTGCACGGCTACGAATTCCGACACGTGCGCTAAGCCGCACGCGGCGGCTTGGTGCGTAAGACTAGGCGCCTACTCGGGCGCGGGCCCTATTACGCCGATGGGTGTTGTGCAGGTTCCTATCGTCATCGATGGCGCTGGCACAATCGCTGATGAGAGCGTGATTCGTGACTTCCGCTTGGTGGAGGCCCAGGCGCCCGGCCACTACTTCGCACTTGGTTGCGGAAGTGTCGGCATGTGGTGCGCATTCCCCGTGAGCGATAGTCAGTATCGCCCCGCCCGCACACACGCTGCGGCCTTTTTGCTTCGAACGGAAGGGCAAGCCAACTATGTTGGTCAGACAACCGTCATCCACTGTGCCGAGCCGTTTGAGTGCCGGGTGGACTATGGGGCCGGGCCGCCACAGGAACCGCTTCCACAGAGGTGGTCTACGACATGTGCGTATGGGTGGGTCAGGGACACAACCGCAGACCTCCTGGCAAGCCAATTCACTTTCAGCGCAATCGGAAAGTGGGAAGGCGATCTGAAGTGTGATCCTTTAGATGTGCAGGCAGAATGCGACCGATTTGCATCGGCCATGCAGTGGGACTGGGACGCATTCGGCTGGCAAGCGGATCAAGAGCACTGGGCGGACTTTCCTTGGATACGCGCCGCTCCACGCGGCACGCGCAGGCCGATCGAGGAGGGCTTGTTGGGCGACGAAAGTGGCGGTACGCGGAACCTGCTCAACGACCCAACACCAGGAGTGCTGCAAGTCTTTGCCGCGTATGACGCGGTGCGCGCGGCTCTAGACCTGGGCGGGACGCAACGAACCAACGTGGTGTCGAGCGTAGGCTGGTTGGTGGACGCGTGTTACAACCAAACGCAGTGTGGCTGCAGCTACCAGGCCGCGGTCTTTGAGTATCCCGAACAGGTGGGGACAGGCTTCTGGAGCTATCACACCAGCACACTTGCACCGTGGATCTTCCCGGAGGAGACCAACATGGGTGGGTTGCGTGCGCTCAATTTGCACGACGCAATCTGGGCCTTTGGAGACAATTCTGCCGACCTTTTCGACAGTCTGGAGCTCCCCAGCGCCGGTGGACACGCTCATCATATTAGCCAACTCTCCTTGC
>CAZXGD010000054.1:0-3172 GCA_964640485.1 uncultured Isosphaeraceae bacterium
TCGGCCACTAGCACATTGGCCTGATTGAACACCTGGGTCTCACGGGCCACGAAATCCAATGCACCGTCCTTTTTCTCGTAGATGTCGGTGATGCGACCGAGAAAGCGCAGTGTGTCGCCGCAATACGCCATGTGGTGGTAGACAAAGGACTGTTCTCCATGCAGAACGCGCTGGGGCACGATGCCCAGCTGCTGGCGCCAGGCTGTGGAAGGTTGAAGAATCTGCAGCGACAACAGATACGTTGGGGGAACCGGCAGAGCCGGGTGGCCCGCCTCCCGCGCCTCGGCTTCGTCAATATAGATGGGATCAGTCTGACCGATGGCCTTGGCGAAAAATCGCAAGGCGCCCGCTTCGACCTGCGCACTGAATTCGGGCAGCGCCAGCCCAATGAACTTGCGATCGATCATGGTGTGATGAGCCTGAAATGCGGGAGGGTGAACTCGGGCGTCACGCGCTCGAAGTTCACTTGTACGCGTTGGCCAATTCGAATGGCTTCGGGCGAATCGCACTGCAAGCGGGTCATCATGCGCGGACCTTCATCCAGGACGATCAATGCCACGACGTACGGCACCACATCCTTGAATGATGGGCCGGCAGGCCTGCGAGCCACCGTGAAGGAGTAGATCGTTCCGAGACCTTTGGCATCCACCCATTCGACGCGCTCGGAATGGCAATGCGGGCACAGGATGCGGGGATAGAAATGGTACTTCGCGCAGTTGGCACACAGCTTGATGAGCAGACGCTGTTCCCGCAATGCATCCCAAAAAGGCACTGAATCGTGGTCGACTACGGGCAGGGGCTTGTCATACATGGATCAGCTCCTGGAAAGAATGCAAGTAGCACTGCTGGACAGCGTGCCACCGGTTCCGTGCACCAGCGCCGTGGAAGCGCCGGCAACCTGGCGCTCGCCGCACTCGTGCCGCAACTGGCGCACTGCCTCGATAAGAAGAAATATCCCGTACATGCCCGGGTGTGCATAGGACAAGCCGCCGCCATTGGTGTTCATCGGGAAACTGCCCCCAGGCGCTATTCGGCTTTCGGCGACGAACCCCCCGGACTCGCCGCGGCCACAGAAGCCCAGAGCCTCCAGCGTCATGAGCACCGTGATCGTGAACGAGTCGTAGATCTCCACAAGATCGATAGCGTTCGGGCCCACGCCAGCCATGCGCAGCGCATCGCGTCCGGACCGCTCGGCTGCGGTGTGCCAGGCCAGATCCGGCATGTTCGCAATGGACCAATGTGTGTGCGCTTCGCCAAAACCCCGTACGTGGATGGGCTGCACGCCCAGCGCGCGAGCATGCTCGGCTGTGGTCATGACGATGGCGCCGCCACCATCGGTGACCAGACAGGAGTCCAGCAAGTGCAGGGGATCCGAAATCATGGGGCTGGCCAACACATCGGAAACGCTCAACGGTTCGCGATGTGTGGCGGCAGGATTGAGTCCTGCCCAGGCGCGTGCGGCCACAGCCACTTCGGCCAGTTGCTCACTCGTAGTTCCGAACTCATGCATGTGCCGCATCGCGGCCATCGCATAGCCGCCCACTGGCGTGGGCAAACCCCAGGGGGTCTCGTATTGCATCGTAAGCGCGGGCGGACGCCCGCCCAGCGTGCGGCTGCGCGCACTCTTTTGCGTGCTGCCATATGTGATCAGCGCAACCTCGCACATGCCGCGCTCGATCGCCATGGTGGCATGACCCACATGGCTCTCGAATGCGGCGCCACCAATATTGGTGCCATCGCAAAAACGCGGCACGATACCGAGGTACTCGCCCACCGAGATCGTGGGGAGTTGGCCCACGCCGGGAACACCCCATTGACCTGCGGTCAGAAGTCCGTCCACATCGCGCAGCGACAGCTTGGCATCGGCAACGGCCGCGGCCGCCACCTTTGCCTGCACTTGCAACGGCGTCATCGGTTGAGCCAGCATTCCGTCGCGCAGCGCCGCATCGGCAACGCCCACGATCACAGCTTCACGGTTTGCAGCCATCAGACAGGATCCCAGGGAAAAACTTCACGCGAGCGCTCCAGCGGCGTAAACGACGGACGAAAGGCCGGCAGTGCATGCTCAGCCAGCGTCTGTGGCGTCCATCCTTCGCCGCGGTGCATGGAACGTACCGGGCGAGGCTGGCTCATGAGGAAGACCTCATTGCGACGCACGGCGAAGATCTGGCCGCTCACGCCGCTAGACGCTTCGCTGGCCAGGCACACGACCATAGGCGCGATCGTGTCGGGGGTCATGGTCTGGACCTTTGCCCGGCGCGCCTCGTCACCCGCTGTCGGAACGGTGCCTACCATGCGACTGTTAGCAAAAGGTGAGACGCAGTTGGAGCGCACGTTGTAACGCGCCATGTCCATCGCCACCGATTTTGATAACGCCACCATCCCCAGTTTGGCCGCCGCGTAGTTGGCTTGGCCCAGCGAGCCGATAAGGCCGGAGGTGGATGTCATGTGGACCATCGTTCCGCTTTCTTGTTTCCTGAAGTGGTCGGCGGCAAAGCGGCTGACGTTGAAGCTGCCGAACAGGTGCACGCGCACGACCGCCTCGAACTCCTCTGGCGTCATCTGGTGGAAAATGCGATCGCGCAGAATTCCGGCGTTATTCACCACCGAATCGATCCGTCCGAAATTGTCCAGGGCCGCCTGCACGATGCGCTGGGCGCTGCTCCATTCCGCCACACTGTCGGTGCTGACCACAGCTTGCCCACCCGCTGCCAGGATCTCGGCGACAACCTGATCGGCCGGGCGTTCGGAACCCGACTCGCCACTGACGCTCACGCCAGGGTCGTTGACCACGACCTTGGCTCCGTGCTCAGCCATCAACAGTGCGATGGCGCGGCCGATGCCTCGGCCCGCACCCGTCACCACCACCACCTTGTCTTCCATCAACTTTGTGTTCACGCAGCATCCTCTCAAGAAATCGAGTATAACTCGCTATGCGAGTTGTACATTCGCATTTATCACCGATCATAAGACAGGGCCCTTCCCCAGTCAAGGGGTCCATTTGATTTCAGTGCAGAAAGTGACGGTTCGTGCCTCCCCGCAGAGCGAGGATTGGCGCGGGGTCTGCTCCAGGGGCGAGCGTAAGTGCTTGTCACGCTTTGAGTTTCTGTTGGTCTCCTAGGGCGTGTTAACACTAATGGACGGACTGTGTATCAAGGCCGATACTTGCTCG
>CAZXGD010000055.1:0-2892 GCA_964640485.1 uncultured Isosphaeraceae bacterium
GATCAGCGATGTTGGGCACCTCAGCTGCGTTGCCAACGATTTCGGCTACGACCAGGTCTTCTCAAGGTATGTGGCTGCTCACGGGCGTAGCGGCGACTGCCTGTTTGCGATCAGCACCAGCGGCCGCAGCGCCAATGTCATCAACGCCGCAGTAGCTGCCCGAGAGCGCGGCATGTCGGTCATTGCGCTGACTGGCAATGCTGAATCTGCGATAGGAACTCTGGCGGATGTCTGCATCGCGACGCCCGCGGGCCCATTCGCTGACCGGATACAGGAATTGCACATCAAAGCTGTTGCCGCCGACCGAAAATTGACAGTCTGAAAGGGATTGTGCCGATCCAAAATTGACAGGGGTGTTCAACTGCCTTGCTGAATTTTTCAGCAGGGATGTAAGAGGTGATCACCATGGACATGATTGGCAAGGTCAGGCGCATGAAGTGGCGCGACCAGCTCTCTGACGGAGAGATTTGCAGACGAACGGGATTGGCCAGAAACACGGTCAAGAAGTGGCTCAAGGCCCCCGGCGATATAACCCCGAAGTACGAGCGCAAGAAGGCTGATGGCAAGCTCACGCCATTTGTGGCGGTGCTGGAGCAGGCCCTGCGCACCGATGCGCACCGGGCCAAGAGCGCCAGGCGCAGTGGCAAGGCACTGTTTGCACAGATTCAGGCTCAGGGCTACCGGGGCGGCTACAGCGCCGTAACCGACTTCATTCGTGCATGGCGGGTGGAGAGCGCCAAGGATCCCGCTAGGGCCTTTGTACCGTTGAGCTTCGAGCTGGGTGAGGCATTCCAGTTCGACTGGAGCGAGGAGGGGCTGCTGGTTGGTGGAGTGTTCTACAAACTGCAAGTGGCCCATCTGAAGCTCTGCGCCAGTCGCGCCTTCTGGCTGGTGGCCTACCCTGGCCAGGGCCACGAGATGCTGTTCGATGCCCATACCCGCTCCTTCCAGGCATTGGGCGGCGTTGCCAGGCGTGGCATTTACGACAACATGAAGACGGCTGTGGACAAGGTCAAGAAGGGCAAGGGGCGCATCGTCAACGCTCGCTTCTCGGCCATGTGTAGCCACTACCTGTTTGATCCTGACTTCTGCAACGTCGCCTCGGGCTGGGAGAAGGGCGTGGTGGAGAAGAACGTGCAGGATAGTCGCAGGCGGATCTGGATCGAGGCCGCCAGCAGGCGCTTCGGATCGTTTGCCGAACTCAATGTCTGGTTGGGCGAGCGTTGCCGCTCAGTGTGGGCAGACACCGTGCATCCGATCCACAAGCAGTTCACGGTGGCAGAGATGCTGGAGTTGGAACGGCCCCACCTCATGTCCGTGCCTGTGCTGTTTGATGGGTATGTGGAGAAGCCGGCGCGGGTGAGTAGCACCTGCCTGGTGGCGGTGGCGCGCAATCGCTACTCCGTTCCTTGCGAATGGGCTGGGCACCTGGTCAGCACGCGTCTGTACCCCAATCGGGTGGACATTGCTTGCGCGCAAACCATCATCGCCAGCCACGCCCGCACGCCGGGCAGTGGCCAAGTCACCTATGACTGGCAGCACTACATTGAACTGGTGCAGCGCAAGCCCGGTGCACTGCGCAACGGCGCACCGTTCCTGGACTTGCCTGAGCCCTTGCAGCGCTTGCGCAAATCCCTTCTGAGGCATCCCGGCGGCGACCGCACCATGGCCCAAGTGCTGGCCAGTGTGCCGCAGGCGGGCTTGGACGCAGTATTGGTGGCGGTTGATCTTGTACTTGAAGGTGCCACGCCCAATGGAAGTGTCAGTGCCGAGCATGTACGCAATGTGCTGGCACGGCTCAATGCGCCGCCCTTGCCGGAATACGCACAGACCTCACTGCAACTCACCCACCTGCCCACAGCAGATACGGCACGCTACGACCGTCTGCGCCCCACCCATAACGATGATCAAGGAGCCCTCCATGCCTGATTCCCAACGCGATGTGCAAAGCGAACTCAAGGCCCTGCGCCTGAATGGCATGGCCAGCGCCTGGGCTGACCTTATGGAGCAGGATGGCGGCTCCACGATTCAGAGTTCGCGCTGGTTGATCGAGCACCTGCTTCAAGCGGAGGACGTGGATCGGCACATGCGCTCGATTGCCCACCAGATGAAAGCAGCACGCTTCCCGATTCACCGGGATCTTGCTGGCTTCGACTTCGAGGTCTCACCCGTGGATAAGGTGCTGATCAAGAGGCTGGCGGACCTGAGCTTCACCGATGATGCGCAGAACGTTGTCCTGATTGGCGGTCCTGGCACCGGCAAAACCCACTTGGCAACGGCGCTGGGAATCAATGGGCTGACGCACCATTCCAAACGTGTGCGGTTCTACTCGACGGTGGATCTGGTCAATGCGTTGGAGCAAGAGAAGGCCAAGGGAAATCCGGGGCGCATAGCCATGAGCTTGATGCGCATGGACCTGGTCATTCTGGATGAACTTGGATACCTGCCATTCAGCCAGGCCGGTGGAGCATTGCTGTTCCATCTGCTGTCCAAGCTCTACGAGCACACCAGCGTTCTGATCACCACCAACCTGACGTTCGCGGAGTGGTCTGCTGTCTTCGGTGATGCCAAGATGACAACGGCTCTTCTGGACCGGCTCACCCATCACTGCCACATCGTTGAAACTGGCAATGAGTCCTACCGCTTCCGCCACAGCTCCAAGGAGGCCAAGGGAAAGATCAAATCCAGGGAATTGAACAGAAAGACCGAAACCAGTCTGGAGGTGCAAGCCCAGTAGGAGACTATAGTTATCCACAGTCAGCCTAACCAACGCTGGCTACACGCCCCCTATCAAAGTTGGATCGGCACACACTGTCAAGATTCAATCGGCGCCAACAACCGACCTTCGGATCAACGCCCGCAATGATCGAGAAGGCGATTGCCTCGGGGATG
>CAZXGD010000056.1:0-2715 GCA_964640485.1 uncultured Isosphaeraceae bacterium
CCTGGGCGGGGCATCGCTTGGGCGTGGGCCGATTGAGCGCCGATACACCACGCAAAGGACAACGCGCAGGCGGTCGCCAATTGGCGAACAAGTCTCATGGTGCGCTCACCTTCACGAGATTGTCCATCGCATTGGTGGCGCGCGTTCGTGGGAGTCTTGCGGCGTGCTCGGGTGGAAGCACTAGGCGCAAACGTTCGGCGAGCAGTGCTTCATGCCACGCCAAGAGAGCTGCAAACACCTCCATGCGCGCGCTGTTTTCCGGCAACTGTGGCCGTTGACCGGCAGGCCCTTGTACCACCTGTGGCTGAATGGATTTCATGGCGCGAACCCCTCGATCACCACACGCCTGCGCCGCGCGTTGCGCTTCTTGCACCATGGTGGCAACTTGTTGCGCAAGTTCAGGGTCCGTTGCTTCTGATTGGTAGGCAGCTGCCGCTTGCCCGCAGGCCGCAAGGTTTGGGTACATCCTGGGCCACTGACACCGTTGTATCCAGCCCTGCCAGGCCAGTACGTCGCTAGGGCTCAGCACTCCTGCTACCGCTGGGAGCGCTCGTGATTCCGCAGTGATCCACGCGGCCTCAAGGCGCTCGCGCTCGGCCAGATTGATGGGAATGTCCTCGCGGAACTGCTGTGCACGATTGCTACGCTCTTGCGCACCGGCTTGGTCGCCTTCCATTACGTAATCGGTCAATTGGTGGTTCAGTTGATTCAGAACGCGGCCGTACGTGGCGCACTCTTGATACTTACGCCCGAGTTCCGCCCACTCGCCCGCAGCAGGGGCCAGCGCCAAGAGGGCGCGCTGTCGGCCCTCTGTGCTGAGCGGCGCGTGAAGCACCGCGTACGGCACATCCACAGGCACCGCTTGAGTGGAGCGCCTGTTGAACCATGAGCGCAGCCGAACCGCTTCTGCGGTACGCCTTGCTGCTAGAAAGACTGAAAGCACGTGTGGGTTGGCCTGCTCTCCCACTGCCGCCCGAATGTCCGAAATGAGGGCGGCATCGAACTCTGCCGCCGCCTTGAATGCCTGCACAGCCGCTGTGTGGGCCTCCAATAAATCTGTGCAGAACTTCGCTCGTTGCGCTGTGGAACCCCCACCCCACGTTGGTGCGGGTTCATCGGCCTTGGTGATGAGCGGTTGAATCACTTGCTTCCACCGCTCCTGAGCATCAGAAACTATGGCGCTGAGTGTGGGTCGCTGAGCATCCTGAAGTTCCAACCACGTTGCGAACTGGTCCGCCGAATCTGGCGGCAGAGCATTGGGGCGAAGGATGGTCGCGTCGCCCCAACCGAGTTGTGCCGTTGCTGCTGGCCTTCTATCTGTCGTTGCCGGAGCCCGGCCATAGAGCGGCTCTTCCTGGGGGCTTAGGTTTGGCAGGAGTGTCACGGTGGGAAATGCAACGCTTCCGCCGGGTTGCGAAGGCACCATCTCGGGTGCGCCCAGCACTGCCGCGGCCGCTGCTACAGCTTCCTTGGCGCGCGCGTTGCGAGCCGTCGTGACCTCCTGCATCACTCCGCTTTCAAATGACTTCTGCAGTGCTTGGCGGATCAACGCGCGGTCGTCGGCCATCCATTGAAGGCCTAGCTGCTTGAGCTGTTTGCGGGACTCTTCGCTCACGTCTTGAATGCGCATCAAAAGGTGCGCGTAGTCCGCCGGAGAATTGGCGTACGCACCTGCAGGCAGAGGGAGTTGATCTAACATTCCCGCTCTCAGACCACAGAGCAGCGCGGGGAGCCATGTGCGTTCCAGGCTCACAATCACATGCGCGGGCAGGCGAGGTTCAACCTCCTGAAACGCTCGATACTGAGCGCGTGCAAGGGGCAACCAAGAAGGATGATCTGGCGCAAGTCCGGTGGCCATGCGCGTGAGTTGCCGGGCAGCGGACTCATCCCAGGCGGCCTGGTACGCAGCGGCATCCCACTTCTGGGGATCCGACGCGCGTGCCGCCTCATTGGCGCGGGCGCCGTCCAAGGCCATGGCTTCTTCCCATGTTCGCCCAACCAAGCCGCTCTTTTCTGCCAAGCGTGCAGCGTGCATGCGAGTCTCTCGCTGAGCCTTGGCGTAGTCGCGAATGGCAGAAAGCCGTTCACTTAAGTGGGACAGCGAAGCAGCCCGTGCTAGTTCATCGAACTCGCCGGGGGTGCTGCCGCCCGTGCGCACGGTGAACGCCAGCATCATGCTGCTGTCGTCCGGAAGGTAGACCTGAAAGGAGTTCGTCGCGCCACCCCTGAAGTGCGCGTACCAAGCTCGGAGCTCAAGCAAACTGCGGGCGGCGGCAAACTGGGCTTCATGGCCAGGCGCAGCCGAGGCAAGTCGATCAACCAGCGCTTGAATCAAGGCTTGTTCGGCCTGCTGCGCCTTCTCTTCAATCGCCATGAGTTTGGTGGCATCGTTTGGTCCAAGGAAGGCCCCCGGTGCAACGCGCGATTGTGTGCGCAATTGAGCGAACGCCGCATCGCACTCCGCCAGCGCTTCCTCATAGCCATGCAGGTAGTGCGCGTAGGCCTGAAGCACATCGCTAGCCGTGACAGGTGCGCGCGCGTCTGAAAGCGCTTGTGTCACGACGTCCAAGGTCACCAGTTGCGGGTGCGGCAGCACTTGTGCATGAGCGGTGGGTGCGCAGCAGCACAGGGCAAGCACGAATGCAATCGCTACCCAAGGTGTGCGCCGTGCAATCATGACGTTGGCACCGCCGACAGTGACTTCAGCGTGTCGGC
>CAZXGD010000057.1:0-2339 GCA_964640485.1 uncultured Isosphaeraceae bacterium
ACAGGCACCTGGTGAATCGTCTCGCACTGGGCACAGGCCCACTTGCCCCGGATGTGGCGCTCCACCGTGAACACGCCGGGCGCGTAGTCCAGCTTCTCGGCCACGTCCTCGCCGATGCGCTTCATCTGGCAACCGCAGGCGCAGGTGGTGGACTCGGGCTCGTGGCGGATCTCGCGCCGCGACAGGTTGGCCGGCAGGGGTGCGCGTTTGGGGACTTGCTTGTCTTGGCGGCCTGCCACTGGCGGCGTGGCCTGCTCGATCTCATCGGCCACCGCCTGCAGGTCCTCATCCAGCGATTCATCGAGCAGGCTCTTCTGCTCGGCGCTGAAGCGCTCCGACTGTGCGGCGAACTTCATGCGCTTGAGCAGTGCGTTCTCGTGCGTGAGCTTGTCGATCTGCGCCTGCTTGAAGACCGCCTCTTGGCCCTGGCGTGCGATCACGCCGTCTCGCTCGGCCAGCTCACCCATCAACGACAGCAGGGCCGCTCGCATCTGCTGCGGCTCCAGGGTGTCAAGGTGGTCTGCGGTGATCACGGGAGAAGATGATGCGGCTAACATCACATTCGCGCATCGGTGCAAGCGCTGATTGCCTGGCCAACGACCGGAGCACTCAAAGTACAGTGATGACTCCAGCCTCGCCGACGTTCTTCCAGGGCAGGCCCAGCACGAGCGCATCGAACTGCGTTCGGCTGAGTGTGGCGGTGGTGGCGGCATCGCGCGGCCAGACGAACTTGCCGCTATTCAGGCGCCGGGCCGCCAGCCAGACACCGATGCCGTCGTGCACCAGCACCTTCATGCGGTTGGCTCGTCGATTGGCGAACAGATAGGCGTGGTGTGGGCGCGCTGCGCCAAAGACAGCCACTACCCGGGCGAGCGCCGTCTCGGTGCCTGCTCGCATGTCCAGCGGCTCGGTGGAGAGCCACAGCGCATCAATGCGGATCATCGGAGCCAGTCGCGCAGCCACGCTGCACATGACGCTGCATCTTCCAGGGGCCAGTTCACGGTGACTACGCTGGCGCTGCGCCGAACATCAACGCGAATCGCACGCGACACGGGCGGCGAGCTGGTCTCGGTTGCTGGGAGCTGTTCAACTGGTGGAGGCAGATTCAGCGCAACGAACTCATTCCGGGGCGCTGGCAACAGGGAGTCTGCTTGCTCGCGCATCCAGCGATGAACGATGTTGGCGTTGATTCCGTGTGCAAGCGCTACGCCGGCCACTGACGCGCCGGAGACCTGGCATTCGGCCACGATCTGGCCTTTAAGTTCCGGGGAGTAGTAGTGCCGCTTGGGGCGCTGGGCGATCGTGTCGTTCGCCATAGTGTGCGTGATGTTCATCGTGCACACGATGCCTCGACACTGGGTCTATCTCAAGATGGGATTGCCGGACGCTTACCGCGAATCAACCAGAGCGCCAAGTCAAGGTGCCCCATCGATGCGCCTGCCGTCACCGTCCGGCCAGACGAAACGATCATTAGCGATTCATCTAGGAGTATGCGCGGATAGCGCTGCCGGAATAGCGGACCCAGCCACCAAGTGGTTGTAGCTTCACCGTCATCGAGGAGACCTGCATTCGCGAGCACAAATGTTCCAACGCAAGAAGCGGCAATCGCCGAGCCCGATGCGTGCCATGCTCGCAGTTGCTCCGCGGCGTCGAGGACGTCACGTCCCGCGAGCGCGGGCACCAAGCTATCGGGGGTTGTGGTGCTAAGTGCTGGGACAACCACCATATCCGGCTCGACGCCGAGTGGAATAGATTGAACGGGAATCCCAAGTCCGCGACCAGATCGCACCCTCTTTCGCACTCCTGCGATGTATATCTCGAGCACAAGGCACTACCGTACTGCTGCTTGGCAAACTTCTGAGGGAGCCCAAACGCATCGAGTAAGACTGAAACCGGTCTCGAAAGCGCTGTTCAAGAACAAGAGCAAATATCTACATGGTGCAATCAATACAGAGTTGACCGGTTGCGACCCTATCATCTCTTCAGACGCCGAAAAGCAATTGATCCATGGATGGCGCGAACGATGCCAAAACTGTCGCATATGCCTATCTCTATCCATAACAACGAGATGTAAACTTAATCGTAGTGTGTCGCTATCAGTATCAAAATAGCCCACCGCGCCTCCTAGTTTCTAATTCCTTTGGCAACGACCTTAAGAACGCAAACTGGCGTTACAGGAACCGTATTATCAAAAATAAAGTGAGTGTGAAGCCACCTCGAAAACCTGATCCAGCTGGGAGTAGAGAATTCAATGAAACGGAGTCTCTACGTGAAGAAATCGAAGTTCAGTGAAAGCCAGATCGTTGGCATCTTGAAAGAAGTCGAACTGGGCGCCAAAG
>CAZXGD010000058.1:0-1607 GCA_964640485.1 uncultured Isosphaeraceae bacterium
TACATGGTTCGCTGCTGCCGAAATATCGTGGAGCGGCGCCAATCCAATGGGCAGTAATCAACGGAGAAACCGAGACCGGCATTACTACCATGCTGATGGATGAAGGGATGGATACGGGAGCCATGCTCCTACAGGAGTCTCTGCCGATTGTTCCTGAAGACACAACTGGGTCACTGGCTCCGCGCCTGGCCGTGCTTGGAGGAAGGTTGTTGGTGGAGACCATCGCGCGGCTCAAGGCGGGAACGATTACGCCGCAGCCTCAAAATCACGCATTGGCCACCCTGGCCCCGCCTTTGAAGAAGGAAGATGGGGCAATTGGCTGGACGACGAGCGCCAGCACCATTGCCAATCGCGTCCGTGGGCTTTCGCCATGGCCCGGTGCCTATACGTATTTCGGTGGCGAGCGTTGGATGGTGTGGAGCGCGACAGCGATTTCGGTGGGGGCCGGTGCTGCACCCGGTACTATCATTGAGTTGACTAAGCAGTCTAACAAGGTGGGGTCGGGCGACGGTGTGTTGGCACTGAATGAGATTCAACCGTCCAATAGCAAGCGACTCACTGTGGCGCAATACCTGGCAGGGTATCGCGTGAGTGCAGGCCAACGTTTCGAGGCAGAGCCGCCGCCATCAGAATCTCCGGCGTGATCGGCCACGCCATGTCTTCTCCTTCCGTCTCAAAACAGTCTCTCTCTCCTTCTGCCAGGGCCTGCGCGCTGACGGCGCTGCTGATTCAGCACAAATCAGGCGACCCACTCGATGTAGTATGCCATCGTTTGTGGGATCGACAGACAATGGATGGCCGCGATCGCGCCTTTGCGATGGAGTTAGCCTATGGGGTGCTACGGCGCCAGGAGACGCTTGATTGGCGTTTGGAACCGGCCTTGAAGAAACCCTTGCCGCGGCTTCCGCTGATAGTGCAAATGCTCCTGCGCATGGGGATATACCAGTTGGTCTACATGGATCGCGTGCCGGCTTCTGCAGCGGTGAATGAATCGGTGAATTTGGCAAGGGCGAACAAAGGAAAGCTGGGGAGGGACTGGAGCGCCTTGGTCAATGCGGTGTTACGGACCGTGACGCGCTTGCCGGAACGCCCGCTCCCTGAGCTTCAACCTGATCCGGCCATGGCGCTCTCGATCCGCTATGCGGTGCCGCCGTGGCTCTGCACCCGCTGGGTCGAACAGATGGGAGTCGAGCGGGCGGAGGCTGCCTGTCAGACTGTGAGTGCCATTCCGGCCCTGACGCTGCGCGTCAATCGTCAGCGCGTGACTCGCGACGCGTTGCTTGAACAGCTCGTCGGCGCGGGGATTGCCGCCCGTCCTACTACCGTCAGCTCCGTCGGGGTGATCCTCGAAGAAGGCCGAGCCGTCACGACGCTCCCGGGGTTTCAAGAGGGATTATTCTATGTCGAAGACGAAGCGGCGCAACTTGTTCCACTCCTACTGGATCCACAACCGAGCGAACGCATTCTGGATGTCTGTGCGGCACCTGGGGGAAAGGCCACTCATTTGGCCGACCTGATGTCGAATCGTGGTCAGATCGTGGCAATGGACCGTCATGCCGGGCGGTTACAGGTATTGAAGGAGAACTGCCAGCGGCTTGGCGCGGCGA